>NZ_JBSDZD010000001.1:0-804690 GCF_056726165.1 Vibrio sp. 9-16B-A1 | reverse complement strand
TAAGTGTCCTGAAGGGTTGTTCGAGACTAGAACGTTGATAGGCAGGGTGTGTAAGCGTTGTGAGGCGTTGAGCTAACCTGTACTAATTGCCCGTGAGGCTTAACCATACAACACCCAAGGGGTTTTGTTACGGACTCAAAAAGAACATTGAATGTAGTGTAGAACGAAACAGCTTTCCGAATTAAAGAATTTGCTTGGCGACCATAGCGTTGTGGACCCACCTGATTCCTTGCCGAACTCAGAAGTGAAACGCAATAGCGCCGATGGTAGTGTGGGGCTTCCCCATGTGAGAGTAGGACATCGCCAGGCTTTAAATTTAGGAACCACGTGTAAAGACGTGTTTACCGCTGCGGAGCGGTAGTTCAGTTGGTTAGAATACCGGCCTGTCACGCCGGGGGTCGCGGGTTCGAGTCCCGTCCGCTCCGCCACTTATTCAGAGTTTCAGCTCTTAAAAACTGAGACAACAGGGGTGTAGCTCCAATTGGCAGAGCAGCGGATTCCAAATCCGCGTGTTGGGAGTTCGAATCTCTCCACCCCTGCCATCATTCGAAAGCCTCAGCAGAAATGCTGGGGCTTTTTTGCGTCTGTAACTTTTGTGTTTTCAGTTGGTTCCGGGGTATTGGTTCGCGGTGCGTGGGCGCTTCGCTTCGTGGTACGAGGGGATATGGTGGTGCTATGGTGCTATGGTGCTATGGTGCTATGGTGCTATGGTGTTCCACCAGTCTCTGTTGCAAGCTCTCCACAGAACCACAGAACCACTGGTTAAGCATATAGAAAGCCGGCCCGGGAATACCCCGGGCCGGGAAGAAGCGCAGTAAGGAGGTTACTGCTGAGTGACCGCTATCTGTTTCGAGCTGCTGTCAAAGGTGATTCGGTAAGTGGCGTAGTCGCTGACCTGATAGTCTGCCGCCGGGTAAGACTCTGTCCAGTTTCCGTCGTCTATCTTAAAGCGTGCTGGGCTTTCCTCGCCGTTAAAGCTTTGCACGGTATAGTAGAGTCCGCTGTCTGCATCGTAATCCAGTTTGCTTGTCTGCCACCCGTTCGGTGTTCCGCGGAAATACCAGTTTTCGTCTCCCTGATTATTGTTTCCGCTCAGGCAGTTCGTAAGGGCAATCCAGCTGCCGTTGCTGAAGCAGAGTGCGCCGGCCTGGGCAGTCAGGTCATCGCTCTGGTTCGCACCCTGATCGCTGAAGATGATGTTCAGGCTGCTCAGTCCGGTGGCGAAGTCATGACAATAGTAGCCATCCTGCTCTGTCAGGGCGACGCCTGGCCAGGTCGCATTGGCCACCGTGGTCTCTGCGCTGACATTCCAGTAGTAAAGCGTCGGTTCAGAGTAGCTGGCGGCATTGTCGTAACAGACTTTGCTTTCACCGACAGGCTGAGGCTCATCATCTTTGATGGTGAAACCACACTCCTGCAGTGTTTTCCAGCTGCCACCCTGATAACAGCCAGATCCGGTGCTGGTCAGATCGGCACCCTGGTCAGTACCGCTGTCGCTGAAGATGACATTCAGTCCGGTCAGCTCAGTGCCCATGTCGTGACAGTAGAAACCACCGTTCTTATACATTGAAGGGCCTGGCCAGGTTGCATTTTCAACTGCTCCGGCAGGCGTGGCGCTCCAGTAGTAGATGGACGGAGAACTGAAACCGGCAGCATTGTCATAACAGATTTCAGTTGCAGCGACAGGCTGGGTCTCATCGATATCACAGTCTGTACAAGGGCAGTCGTCTCCGGTGCAGGGATTATCAACAATAGCACCGACGTGAATAGCGGCTGCGTTGTCGCCGGAAACCCGGAAGTCAGCTTTTCCGCCACTGACGGTGATCGTCACCGGGCCTTTGGCATCACCAGCATCGGTGCAGGCACCGGTAGCTTCGTTAAAGTCCGCTTCGATGATGTTGCAGTAAACTCCGTCAGGCATACCCGTATCGAGTTGTGTGCTCAGCGTGCTGCCATAGCGTTTGTTGATCACCACAAAACCTTTACCGCCACGGCCGAAAGCGATCTGGTCATTACCGTTCAGCCACCAGTCGGTGATGCGCCACTGTTCGGCGGTATGGTTCCTGAATGCCACCATATTGGCGATACCACGCCACTTGTGCTCACATACCCAGCTGCCGCCGTTAAAGCCACAGGCATTGCCGCTGTGCACTCCGGAAGCCGGAGGGCCGGCGTCAAAATCGCCGTTGAAGTAGTAGCCGGACATGATTTTCGGGTAGCCGTAGGGATAGGCGAGCATAAAGATGTTCGCCAGGAAGTAACCGTCTCCGGATACGCCATGCCAGATGGGGCCATTTGGATTATGGCGCTCTTCATCATGGTTGGTCACAAAGGTGACGGCATCGGCGCTGCCGAGTTCCATGTTGCTGTCCAGATCTTTCAGCCAGGCGATGTTGCTGTCGCGAAATGCCGGACCCAGTTTGCGGGCAAAGCCAAACTCAGTAACGTCACCATTGTAGGTGTATTCGGTCGGACGAACGGGTTCTCCATTGCCTTCGATCACTTCCTGGAAGATATAAGGCGAGCCGTTCAGTTTGGATTTAATCGCAGCGATATCACCGGCAGGGATATGTTTGGCGGCGTCAATACGAAAACCGGCGACGCCCATGCTAATCGCATCATTCATATAGTCTGCGATTTTCTGGCGTACATATTCCGATTCGGTCGCCAGATCGTTCAGGCCGGACAGGTCGCAGTTTTGTACCTGCCAGCGGTTGGAGTAGTCGATATTACTGGTGCAGTTGTGGAAGTCGTTCCCGCCGTAAGGGACCTCCGGAAAGCTGCGGTTCCAGGCCGCCATGTGGTTGATAACGGCATCCAGATAGATATCAACGCCTGCTGCTTTACAGCGTTGCACCATGCTTTTGAACTGCTCACGGTTGCCACTGCGGCTTTCAAAGACGTAGCTGACGGGCTGGTAGCGTGTCCACCACTGTCCGCCATCTATGGTTTTGTTTGGCGGGGAGACTTGCACAGCGGCAAAGCCTTTTGGCCCGAGAAATGTTTCACACTCGGTAGCGATATCATCCCACCCCCATTCAAACAGGTGAACAAATGCCGTTCGTGGTGTTGCCTGAGCCTGAGCGATTGCACCCAGGCCGATTCCCGCAACCATCACTGCGGTGGAAAAAGGTCTAGCTAATTTCATATTTACGATCCTGTAAAAGTTGTTAGCGCTTCTTCTTGCTTTGGTGCTGCTGAGGGGGGAAATGCTGTTTGTTTTATTGAGTGGCTATTTTGACAGCGGTGTAATTATCAGGGCGTGAAATCTCACCAGCAACGCTTAATTTATGCAATCGGCAGCACACTCACACAGTGTGCACGCTGTACTGTAACCGTGCTGGTCGGGAGTTGACCCAGGTCTCTGAGTGGGTAACTGATGTGCTTCAGTACGCCAATTTAAGGCGTCAGCACAATCTGTGATCCTGACCTTCAAAATCGGCCGGTTTTTGCTATTCTTAGCTGTGAATTTAATCAGGAGTCAAACTATGCCTCACTTACGTTTTCGTGCTGTTGAAGCACAAACCGTGAAAACCCTGTCAAAGCCGCTTATTGATGATCTTCAGCCTCTGATGGATTGTCCGCGTGAAGACTTCACTTTTGAACATGTTCACACTACTTTCTTTCATGAAGGTGAAGTGAGCGAGGCTTATCCGTTTGTGGAAGTGCTGTGGTTTAACCGCGGTCAGGAAACCCAGGATAAGGTCGCTGAAGTTATTACCGGGCAGGTTCGTTCGGTGATTGGCCGGGATCTGGATGTAGCGGTGATCTTCACAGCGCTTAATCCGTCAGAGTACTACGACAACGGCCAGCACTACTGATAAACAGAGGAGGAGATGATGAACCGGTGGATACTGCTGAGCTGTTTATTCGGGACATTTTCTCTTTCTGCGACGCCCTGGGAGAAGCTTCAGCAGCCCTCTTCCGGGGAGGCTGCCGCGATAGGCAGTTATGCTAATGGCTGCCTGTCCGGTGCGGCTTCTCTGCCTCTTAATGGGCCGGGCTATCAGGTGATCCGAAGTGAGCGTGGTCGTTATTACGCCCACCCGGATACTGTTGGTTACGTTGAGAAGCTGGCCTGGAATGTGTCTCAGCAATTGGGAGTGTCTCTGCTGGTCGGTGATCTTTCCCTTCCTCAGGGCGGGCTGTTTTCTTCCGGTCACTCCAGTCACCAGACCGGGCTGGATATCGATATCTGGCTGCGCCTGACGGATAAGCCACTGGCCGGAGCCGAACTCTCAAAACCTTCTCCCCTCAGCATGGTTGACCTCAACCGCTATCGTCTTACCGGCAAAAACTGGACAAAGCAGCACTTTGAGCTGATCAAAATGGCTGCCGGTTATCCGGAGGTTGCGAGGATCTTTGTTCATCCTGTGATCAAGCAGCAGTTGTGTGACAGCGAAAGCAGCAGTGATCGTCGCTGGCTTCGAAAAGTGCGTCCCTGGTGGGGGCACCACTACCACATGCACGTCAGGCTGGATTGCCCTCAGGGAAGTCAGTACTGTAAGCCTCAGGCTTCGCCACCTCCGGGAGATGGCTGTGGTGCAGAGTTGGCGAGCTGGCGGCCGCAGCCAAAGCCGAAAAGTGTCAGTAAAAAACCGGCAAAGAAAAAGAAGCCAAAGGTGATGCCGCAGCAGTGTCAGGTTCTGCTGGAGCAGAGTGTGGCAGATACAAAAACGCCACCTTCCGGTGGCGCTTAGCGGGGTTTCTCAGGCAAGGCCTTGGATCACAACGAATTTTTCCAGCAGTTCTTCTTCAGTTTCAACATGCTGCGGGTCGGTGATGATGCACTTGGTTATAGGACAGACCGACTGACAGGTAGGCGCATCGTAATGGCCTTTACACTCGGTGCAGAGGTTTGGGTCAATCTGGTAGATAGAGTCGCCCATGCTGATCGCGCCGTTCGGGCACTCAGGGTCACACATGTCGCAGTTGATACAAGTGTCAGTAATCAGTAAAGCCATCGGGTTACATACCTCAGCAAGTCACGCGAACGTCCCGTTCTGCCGGTGATTGTGGCTCCGCCACACGCCTGGAAAATTAACAAGGCGCGAAGTGTATCATAACAGCCAGCCCAACGACCAGTGCCTCTGGTCAGGCAACCAGCTGGACAATACTCATCCATACTTTTATGTCATCGTCACTGATGTCACCACTGGTTTTAGACACCATGGAGATAATGTAACACGTCTGCTGATGGGTGAACTCGTGGTCGGTGATGATTGCCCAGCCGCGTACGATAGCGCGGCCCCCGGCACGGTGAATGCAGCCGGCGATCAGTTGGGCACAGACTTCACTGTAAGTCTCGATTTTGTAGATCTCGCTCATAAGCGCCACCTTAGGACTCATACCCGCTCGAAAATCCTGTAGTGTAAAGCATGCATATTTAATACCGTTCTGATGACGTTTTTTTGTCGAAGCGCATGCTGTTGGTGTTAGCCAACTGACGTTGTATAAGCTTATGTTCTAATTATAGAAGCAATTTCTGATTTAGTATGAAATTGTGTGACTATTAATATGAAAATCGTCAGAAAACAAAAAGCGCCTGCAAAATGCGGGCGCTTTTGAAAATGATTTTGCGAAGTGGCAGTTATTTGCCGGTAGGGTTGCGTGTGTCCTGGCCGGCGTTCAGGTTACGCATCAGCAGGGCGTAATCCAGCTCTACATCTTCTGGTACCGGGATAAATACGAAGTGGCCGTTGCCTTTGGCATCGTCAATCACTTCTGATTTACGGTTTTCCATCTGCTCCAGGGTGAAGATAACGTTGCCCTGTGGTGTCATCAGCTCCAGGGTGTCGCCAACAACGAATTTGTTTTTCACTTCCACTTCAGCCAGCTCGCCGCGGCGCTTACCGGTGAATTCACCGACAAACTGCTGGGCGTCAGACACAGAGTAGCCGTAGTCGTAGTTCTGGTAGCTGTCGTGGGTGTGGCGGCGCAGGAAGCCTTCGGTGTAACCACGGTGAGCCAGGCTCTCCAGGGTAGTCATCAGGCTTTCATCGAATGGTTTGCCCGCTACTGCATCATCGATCGCTTTACGGTAAACCTGAGCGGTACGCGCACAGTAGTAGAACGACTTGGTACGGCCTTCGATCTTCAGCGAGTGCACGCCCATTTTGGTCAGACGCTCAACGTGCTGGATAGCGCGCAGGTCTTTGGAGTTCATGATGTAGGTGCCGTGCTCATCTTCAAACGCCGCCATTTTTTCTTCCGGGCGGTGGCTTTCAGACAGCAGAACCACTTCATCGGTAGGCTTGCCACGGCCAATGGTGGTTTCCGGGCGCTCATCCTGCACTTCAACAGTCTGAGCTTCTGGTTCGTATTTCTCTACGATCTGGCCGGCGTCGTTCTCTTTGCCCTGCTCAACTTTGTATTCCCAGCGACAGGCGTTGGTGCAGGTGCCCTGGTTAGGGTCACGCTTGTTGATGTAGCCGGAAAGCAGGCAGCGGCCGGAGTAGGCCATGCACAGTGCGCCGTGGACAAAGACTTCGATTTCGGTTTCCGGACACTGCTGGCGGATCTCTTCGATCTCTTCCAGAGACAGTTCACGGGAAACGATAACCCGCTCAACACCATTTGCCGCCCAGAACTTAACGGTCGCCCAGTTTACCGCGTTCGCCTGTACTGACAGGTGAATCGGCATTTCAGGGAATGCTTCACGAACCATCATGATAAGGCCTGGGTCAGACATGATCAGCGCGTCCGGGCCCATTTCAACCACAGGTTTCAGGTCTCGGATAAAGGTTTTCAGCTTGGAGTTGTGCGGCTGGATGTTACATACCACGTACAGCTTCTTGCCAAGGGCATGAGCTTCATCGATACCGATTTTCAGGTTCTCGTGGTTGAACTCGTTGTTACGCACACGCAGGCTGTAGCGTGGCTGACCAGCGTATACCGCGTCGGCACCGTAGGCGAACGCGTAGCGCATGTTCTTCAGGCTGCCGGCTGGCGATAATAGTTCTGGTACAAATGGGGTTTGGGTTGTCATTGCTTCATTCTCTTATATCTGATCACAAGTCAGGCCGGTCCCACCTGATGGGAGCGGGTCGGGGATTTTACGCCAAATAGCGTCAAGATGCGAGTGTCAGAGAAAGACGGAGAAGAGAAGCGGGGCGGGAGATAAGAACAGGCGGCACGAAGCCGCCTGACAGAGATTACTGCTCAGCGTGTGGCAGACCGCCCAGCGCCTGGTACAGATCCGGCAGCAGGGCGCTGACTTCACCGCACATCAGGGAGAAGTCGGCGTCGAAACGGGCCGCCTGATCTTCACGTGGAATGTCTTCGTTCTGATCTTTCAGTTCATCGCTGAATTTCAGGCGCTTGATGCTGCCGTCTTCAGCCAGGATGAACTCAATACGGTCCTGCCAGTTCAGGGCCAGTTTGGTCACCACCTTGTTGGCTTCGATATGAGACAGGATCTCTTCCGCGCTCAGCTCCTGCTTCTTACAGCGGATGATACCGCCTTCTTCCATGACTGATTTCAGCTCGGCTTCATCGAGCAGGGTAAAGCCGGTTGGGGTATTGCCGCTTTTCACCCACTCGGTCAGGGTGTTTTCTACTGCCTGCTCAGGAATGGCAGGAACGACCGGCAGGCTGCCCATGGTTTTACGCAGCAGAGCCAGTACGTCTTCGGCTTTCTTAAAGCTGCTGGCATCGACCAGGATAAAGCCGTCTTTTGGCAGGATCAGTACCTGAGTGGTGCTGCTGCGGCTGAACGCACGTGGCAGCAGATCGATGATGATCTCTTCTTTCAGGGTGTCTTTCTCTTTCTTCTTAAGAGGACGCCCTTCCTGTGCTTCCATCGCATCCACTTTGGCACCCAGAGACTCTTTGATCACTGACGCCGGCAGCATTTTTTCTTCTTTCTTTGCGCACAGCAGAATGCGGTTTTCAGATACGTGGGTCATCATGTCCCCGTGCCGGCCCATTGCCGTGGTCCAGCCAAACTTCTGTTTGTCCTGACTGCCACAAGGGGTGAAGCTGAACTCCTGCAGCTGCTCTTCCAGTTTGTCTGCATTAAACTCGATGTCTCGGTTAAAGCGGTAAACCAGGCAATTCTTAAACCACATATCGCTACTCTTAATCTGAATTATTAAAGGCAGAATAATAGGGGATCTGGTGGGCAGATGCCTAGTGCACAGCTAAAAAAAGCCGATGAATGCCCCGAGAAAGTTCTGTGAATAATTGTTTTCAAAGGTCACAAAAGTGTCATAATTGAATACGATAATGCTTGCGTAGACTCACACTAAAGGTAATTCAATTATGTCTAGAAGGATTCTGGTGGTTGAAGACGAAGCGCCAATCAGGGAGATGTTGTGCTTTGTTCTCGAACAGAAAGGTTATCAGGCTGTAGAAGCGGAAGATTACGACACCGGCATCAGCAAGCTGTGCGAACCTTACCCGGATCTGATCCTGCTGGACTGGATGCTGCCTGGCGGCTCCGGTATCAACTTTATCAAACACCTGAAACGTGAAGAGCTGACCCGCAATATTCCTGTGGTCATGCTGACCGCACGTGGTGAAGAAGAAGACAAGGTTCGTGGCCTGGAAGCCGGTGCCGATGATTACATTACCAAACCTTTTTCACCGAAAGAGCTGGTGGCGCGTCTGAAAGCGGTGATCCGCCGGGTGACACCAACTGCACTGGAAGAGGTGATCGATGTGCAGGGCCTGAAACTGGATCCTGTCTCTCACCGTGTAATGGCCAATGACGCTCCGGTAGATATGGGCCCGACCGAGTTTAAGATGCTGCACTTCTTTATGACGCATCAGGAGCGGGTTTACAGCCGCGAGCAGCTGCTGAACAACGTCTGGGGCACCAATGTGTACGTGGAAGACCGTACCGTTGACGTACATATCCGTCGCCTGCGCAAAGCGCTGGAAGGTGCCGGACACGATAAGTTAATCCAGACCGTACGTGGTGCCGGTTACCGCTTCTCAACCCGTGCTTAACGGAGGCTTTCCGCAAATTCGATGATTGAGCGATTAACCTGGAAGAGGCTGGCGTGGTCGCTGGCTTTTTTCTACACCCCATGGGTCGCCTGTGGGATCATCTTCGATGTACTGCCGTGGACACTGTTGATCGCCACGGCTTTGCAGCTTTTCTGGCAACTGCATAACCAGGTACGCCTTTCGACCTGGCTGTGGGACGACAAGCGCCTGACGCCGCCATCCGGCAGCAGTCAGTGGGAATCGCTGTTTAACGGTATCTACCGCATTCAGCAGCGCCAGCGTAAAAAGCGCAAAGAGCTGACTAATCTTATCCGCCGTTTCCGTAACGGTGCTGAATCCCTGCCCGATGCGGTAGTGGTGTTCCGTGCTGAAGGGAACATCGTCTGGTGTAACAAACTGGCTCAGCATCTGCTTGGATTCCGCTGGCCGGATGACGCCGGACAACCCATCTCCAACCTTATCCGTACCCCGGACTTCATCAAGTATCTGGCCAAAGGCAACTTCTCCGACCCGCTTGAGATGCACTCTCCGCTGAACGTTGAACGTATGCTGGAACTGCGTATCGTGCCTTATACCGAAGGTGAACACCTGATGGTGGTGCGTGACGTGACTCAGCTGAAACAGCTGGAGGGGATGAGACGTAACTTCTTCGCCAACGTCTCCCACGAGCTGCGCACTCCGATGACGGTACTGCAGGGCTACATGGAGATGACCGAAGACCCGGATATGCTGGTGGGTCCGATGTGGACCAAAGCGCACGGTGTGATGACCGAGCAGCTTAACCGGATGAACAGCCTGGTGAACCAGCTGCTGACCCTGTCGAAGATTGAAGCGTCGCCGAACCATGACCTTGAAGAGGTGGTGAACATTCCGGCTATGCTTGAGGTTCTGGAGAAAGAGGCCGCGACGCTGAGCGGCGAAAACCGGCACCAGCTGGTGTTTGATATTGACCATTCGCTGAAAACTTATGGCGATGAAGACCAGCTGCGCAGCGCGATTTCCAACCTGGTGTATAACGCGGTGAAATACACGCCGCCAGAGGCGACAGTCACCGTGCGCTGGAGCGAGACTCCGGAAGGGGCACTCCTGTCGGTGGAGGATACCGGCGAAGGTATCGAGCCACAGCATATTCACCGCCTGACTGAGCGATTCTACCGGGTTGACCGGGCCCGCTCGCGGGAAACCGGTGGCAGTGGCCTGGGGCTGGCGATTGTGAAGCACGCCCTGACTCACCATGACTCTCATCTGGATATCGAGAGTGAAGTCGGCAAAGGCAGCCGTTTCTCCTTTGTTCTGCCCAAACGTCTGGTGGTGCGATGATCCGCTGGTGGCTGGTGCTGAGCCTTCTGTTATCGCCTCTCGCTCAGGCCCGCCCCGGGCATGAGGATTATCAGAGTGTGGGACGGATTTCCGGGAACCTCTCTTCGATGGGCTCTGATACGTTTGGCAGCCTGGTCACGCTTTGGGCAGAAGCATTTACCCGCCATTATCCCACCGTGAATATGCAGGTGCAGGCTACCGGCTCATCCGCTGCTGCGCCGGCTCTTACCGAAGGGACCGCACAAATCGGCCCGATGAGCCGCCCGATGCGTGCCCGGGAAGTTGAAGCTTTTGAGCGCCGGCATGGTTATAAGCCTGTCGAGCTGAAAGTGGCCATCGATGCCATCGGTATTTTTGTTCATAAAGATAATCCGATAAAAGGGCTGAATTTCAGCCAGATAGACAGCATTTTTTCGGTCACCCTGCGCTGCGGAGCCAGCCAGCCGGTGACGAGATGGCAGCAGCTTGGTGTGGAGCAGAGCTGGGGAGAGCGGCGCATGCAGCTGTTCGGGCGTAACTCGGTATCCGGCACTTATGGCTTTTTCAAGCAGGTTGCCCTGTGTAACGGGGATTTTCGCCGCAACGTTAATGAGCAGCCGGGCTCGGCATCTGTGGTTCAGTCGGTGGCGTCATCGGTTAACTCTGTCGGCTATTCCGGGATAGGGTTTCGCGTCTCAGACGCCAAACTGCTGCCAATCGCGGCAGAGGGCGATGACTACATTGAACCAACCAAAGCCAACGTAATTTCCGGTGCCTATCCGCTCTCGCGTTATCTGTATATTTACATCAACAAACACCCGGTGAAACCACTCAGTAAGCTGGAAGCGGAGTTCCTGCGTTTTGTTTTTTCCGCTGACGGGCAGAAGCTGGTGGAAAGGGAAGGCTATGTGCCGGTTTCATCTGAGCTTGCCCGCCGGGAGCTGGCAAAAGTAGGGTTGTAACAGAAGGCATAAAAAGAACAGTGAGGCCGTTGGTTTCAGATAGTTGATACCGTTCAGTTTTCCCGGAGACTTATGTCGCACTGCGTCAAGGCAGCACAATATTACAGGGACGCATAGATACAATCCCTGTAGCTCGAACCTGCCATCCCTGGCAGGAACGCCCTGAAATATCGCACTACCTTGTCGCTTTCAGCTTTAACGCAAAACAGGAAAGCTTTCAGAATTCCAGTTGCCATCCGGCGCTTTGCCACTGCTCCTGTTCGGTAACAAGGTCGGCCTGCAGCAGCCTGTTTTGCTCCAGCCACTCTTCCTGATTACGGCAACTGAGGTGCCAGTGGTCTTTGGCCAGGATCTCCAGCTTCAGTTCCGGCAGGGGCTCATCGTTGCGCTGACCGTGCAGCAGAATAGAGAGGCGCAGAATGCGGATCAGGCTGATGATATGACGGGACTTAAACAGGCTGAAGTCCGGCATCTCCTTGAGTTTGAGCGCCTTGCGCTGAAAACGCGCCAGAGTCGCGAGCACCAGCTGCTGCTCCTGGTTGAAGCCGGGCATATTGGTGTGGCGCAAAATGTACTCAGAATGGCGGTGAAAAGCCTGATAACTGATGCTCAGGCCTACCTCATGCAGCAGTGACGCCCAGCCGAGCAGGGTGCCGAGTTCCTGTTCTTTTTTGATTTCCAGTTCTGCGCTCAGCTGGCCATAAAAGGCTTCAGCCTGGTCGCGAACCCTGGCTGCATGGCCGAGGTCCACGTGGTGCTTCTGCGCCAGGTTTTCTGTGGTGCGCATCCGGATGTCGCTGCGGGCAAAGCGGTCTTCCATTTCATATAAAAGACCTTCGCGCAGCGCGCCATCGGAATAGTGCAGTTCACTGACTTTAAAGGCGGTGAGAACGGCATTGAGTATCGCTACCCCGGCAGCGAACACAGGTTTGCGTTCCGGTGCCAGCCCCTCCAGTTCGATCTCATCGATATTGCTGAAGCGGCACAACTCTTCGATCAGTTTTTTCAGCCGTTTGGTGGTGATCACCCCGTCTTCAAAACCGAGTCCGATCAGCACTTCACGGATGGCTTTGATGGTGCCGGATGAGCCCAGCGCCGCATCCCAGCCGGCCTTACGGTAGCTTTTCTCTATTGATTCCAGCTTCTGACGCGCGGCCATATCCGCTTTGGTGAAGTTATTGCTGCTGAGTTTTCCGTTAGCGAAATACCTGTTGGTGTAGCTGACACAGCCCATGCGTTTGCTGTTGACCAGCGATGGCTCAAAGCCACTGCCGATGATCATTTCGGTACTTCCGCCGCCGATGTCGATCACCAGTTTTTTCTCAGATTCTGGCTGAGTGTGGGCCACGCCGACAAAGATCAGGCGTCCTTCTTCGACACCGGAAATGACTTCGATGGGATAGGGCAGCACTTCCAGTGCGCGCTGCAAAAACAGGTGAGCATTTTTGGCCTGGCGCAGGGTGTGGGTCGCAGCGATACGGACACTGCCGGGTTCAAAGCCGGACAGGCGCTCGGCGAACATGCTCAGGCAGTCCAGCCCGCGTTGCATGGAGGCATGGTCGAGGTTGCCGTGTTTATCCAGTCCGGAAGCGAGACGGACCCGCTGTTTGTGTCTGCTGACCAGTTGCAGATCCGGGCCGGTGACTTTGGCCACCACCATGTGAAAGCTGTTGGAGCCAAGGTCGATAGCCGCGATATAACGTGGGGAAGTATCCATCATTCACCCTGCTGTAATTGTTTCCGCTGTTGTTTTTCAATGTGCTTGATAAGGTCGTAAATCGCAACCTGGGAACGGATTTTTTTGCGGTTACCCCGTTTGACATACTGGTTGCTCATCTCCTGATCGATGATCCGCGCTTTGACCGTATCGGTAAAGTGCACTTCGGTAATGTCGATGATGCGTTGCTTCAGACGCGGATCCAGTATCGGCGCGCCGACCTCAATGCGGTTGTCGATATTGCGGGTCATCCAGTCAGCCGAGGAGATGTACACCTGAGGGTCGCCGTCATTTTCGGTGATCAGCACCCTTGGGTGTTCAAGGAAGCGGTCAACGATACTGATGATCGAGATGTTGTCACTGACGCCTTCAATCCCGGGAACCAGAGAGCACATGCCGCGGATGATCATCCGGATTTTGACCCCGGCGTTGCTGGCACCGTACAACTTGCTGATCAGCCCTTTATCCACCAGGTTGTTCACTTTGAGGGTTATAGCGGCCTTTTTACCCATTTTGGCGTTTGCGATTTCGTTATCGATAATCCGGTAGAGACGCTGGCGCGAGTTACGCGGCGAGACGATCAGCTGATTGAATTTCACCGGCCGGTATGGGTTTTCGATGTAGTCGAAAACGTTGCGCACTTCGTTCGACAGTTCGGGGTTGGCGGTAAACAGGGCGAAGTCGGTGTAGATCCGGGCGGTTTTCTCGTGGAAGTTACCGGTACCTATGTGAACGTAACGGGCTATCCGGTCGTCTTCACGGCGGGCAACCATCAGCAGCTTGGAGTGGATCTTGAGGCCTGGGGCGCCGAAGATCACCCGTACCCCGGCTTCGGTCAGTACCCGGGACCATTCGATATTGGCTTCTTCATCAAAGCGTGCCTGCAGCTCGACCACCACGGTAACGCGCTTGCCGTTGTAGACCGCGTCGATCAGCGAGTTCATCAGCCGGGAGTTTTTGGCCACCCGGTAGATGTTGATCTTGATGCTGAGTACTTTCGGGTCAAAAGAAGCCTGACGGACAAACTCTGCCATGTGATCAAAGGTGTGGTACGGGTAGTGGAGCAGGATATCGCGGTTTCTGATCGCATCGAACACGTTGTCACAGTGGTCAAAATCGGCGCTTCTGATCGGCGGCAGAGGCTTGTTTTCCAGGTACTCACGGCCCACATTAGGGAAGCCGATAAAATCCTTAAAGTTGTGATAGCGCCCGCCCGGCATCAGGCTGTCATAGCTGGAAATCTGCAGTTTTTCACACAGGAAATGCAGCATGGCATCGGGCATTTCGTGTTCGTAAACAAAGCGTACCGGCATAGCGGTGAGGCGCTGATCCAGGCTCTCAGACATCTGTTCCAGCAGACTGTGTTCCACTTCGCTTATCAGGTCGTACTCCGCGTCACGGGTCATCTTCATCGCATAACAGTTGAGCTCTTCGTACTGAAAGAAGCCGCGGAAAATATCGTCCAGGCAGTAACGGATAATGTTATCGAGCAGGATGATGGTTTTTTTACGCTGGCCTTTTTGTTCCGGCACCATTACAAAACGTGGCAGCTGGTCGGTTGGGATCTCCACCAGTGAGTAGGTCACCTCATCGCCGTTTTTCATCTCCACGCTCAGGTAAGCGTATTCATCCTTGAGAAACTGCAGAACATCGATCTGTTCGTTCATCAGAATAGGGGTGATATGAGGGAGAACCTGCTGGTGGAAGAACTTGCGTACCCATTTCTGCTGTTTTTCGGTCAGCTGATGTTCGTTGACCAGGAAGATCCGCCGCCGGGCCATTTCCAGCAGCAGCTCACTGTAGAGCTCTTCAAAGGCGTAGTTCAGTTTGAGGGCTTTGGACTGCATTTTGCTCAGCAGTTCTTTGGCACCGTCATCCCGCCCCCGCTCCTGGTTGATCAGAATACGGCGTTTAACATCGGCAAAGCGGACTTTGTAAAATTCGTCGAGGTTATTGGAGAAGATCCCGAGGAAGCGGATCCGCTCAATCAGAGGCACGGCGGGGTCTGCGGCCTCCTGCAAAACCCGCTCGTTAAAGGAAAGCCAGCTGAGCTCTTTGTCCGTATAGAGTTTATCCGTACTCATATTCTTATTAACCTGCTGATGATTCTGCCAATTTGAAGCAGATTGACAGTAGAATGTTATTATTACAGTTATATTTCAATTGCTGTTGGAGTGATGAGATAACAGGTAAAATTCAGATGTTTATCGCGCGCTGCAATAAATCTGTCACCTTAATGAAATAATATGCCAATAGCTGGAAAAAGGTAGAAAATTTTACATGTCACACAAGCCATTTACATTGCATCCCAGGGACCGGGCCCGCCTGCTGAAAGACAGGTTTGCCAGGCTGGCGGTTACCACCGGTGGCCTGAGTGTGCTGGCAGCGCTGGGACTGATATTTTTCTACCTGCTGATTGAAGTGGCACCGATTTTTTCTTCCGGCACGATTCGCTCCGAAGGGGCGTCAGAACTGAGTAATACGCCCGCAGCACTCCGGGTGGACGATTATGGCGAATACGCCTTCGCGATCAGCGGCAACGGCGAAGTGGACTTCATTGAACTGGCCAGCGGAAAGCGTAAAACCGTGGCAATGCCTGCCAGTGAGCAGGTGGCGATGGCTCAGATGCCGCTCAGCAGTGGCTGGATCGCTTTTACCGACAGTAACGGCCAGATAAGCGCCCTTCGTCCGGAGTTTGCGGCGCGTTATGGTGACCAGGGGCGGGTCGTTTCGCCTAAACTGACTTATTTCAACGCGGGCAGTCCTGTGGCGCTTGGCAATCAGGGCAGCGTGATCAAACAGTTTGCCTTTGCCATTCATGACCAGGACAGCGCTTTTCTGGGAGTGGATCAGAATGGCACAATTCACAGCCGGACAGAGCGTGACGGCCGGGTAGTCCGTGATCACTGGGGAGCCCGTATCGGGGATGTGCGCTCTGTGGTGATGACGCCCGATGCCAGTCAGGCATTGATTTTGACTGGTGAAGGACTTTGGGTATCGGTACTTCAGTCCGGCCGTTTTCAGGTGCGCGAGTTTATCGACCTGACCACTCAGCCCGGCCGCCAGCTGGCGCTGCTGCCCGGGGCCCAGTCTCTGCTTATCACTCATGAAGATAATCAGGTTTCCCAGTGGTTCGATGTGCTGAATGACGGAAAACGCAGCCTGACCCGGATCCGCAGTTTTGATACTTCACAGGGGTTGTTGCTGCCCGGCTACTATCGCAAAGGGTTTTATCTGTTTGAGTCCGGCGGTGCGATAACCAGCTTCCACACCACCAGCGACAGTCACTTACACCAGAACAACCTGCTGACCAAAGCGCCGTCGGTGACCGCTGTATCTGCCAATGAAGATGTGCTGCTGGCATACAGTGACGGCAGGCTGCTCCGGTTTAAGGCGGACATTCCTCACCAGGAAATCTCCCTGCGTTCGCTGTGGCGTAAAGTCTGGTACGAAGGGTATCCGGAGCCACAATACGTGTGGCAGTCCACTTCCGCCAGCGATGATTTCGAAGAGAAATTCAGCCTGGTGCCGATCACCTTCGGCACGATTAAAGCGGCGATGTATGCCATGCTGTTCGCCATGCCGGTAGCGGTGCTGGCAGCGGTTTATACGGCCTACTTCATGTCTGCGCCGATGCGCCGGGTTGTGAAACCGGCGATTGAGTTTATGGAAGCCCTGCCAACGGTCATCATCGGTTTTCTGGCCGGTTTATGGCTGGCGCCGATAGTGGAAAACCATCTCCCGGCGGTATTGCTTCTGATGCTGCTTCTGCCACTGACCACAGTGCTGGTCGGCGCAATGTGGCATGCACTGCCGCGTGACTGGGTGTCGGGCATTCCGAACGGCTGGCACAGCATTATTCTGATCCCGGCGCTGCTTGGGGTAAGCATGCTGGCGATCCATTTCAGCGCCAGTGTTGAGCAACTCTGGTTTGGCGGCGACATCCGGGTTTATCTGGCGGATAAGGGTATTGATTTTGACCAGCGTAACGCGCTGGTGGTCGGCATTGCGATGGGCTTTGCGGTGATCCCGACCATTTTCTCCATCGCAGAAGATGCGATTTTCTCGGTGCCCAAACACCTCACCGACGGTTCGCTGGCACTTGGGGCGACCCATTGGCAAACCCTGACCCGGGTGGTGTTGCTGACAGCCAGTCCGGGTATTTTCTCGGCAGTGATGATGGGCCTTGGCCGGGCGGTGGGCGAGACCATGATCGTGTTGATGGCGACCGGTAATACCCCGCTGATGGAGTGGAACATGTTTGAAGGCATGCGTTCTCTCTCTGCCACTATCGCCATTGAGTTGCCGGAGTCAGAAGTCGGCAGTTCACACTACCGGCTGCTGTTTTTAGCGGCGTTGATTTTGTTTATGTTTACGTTTTTGGTTAACTCACTGGCAGAGTGGGTCAGACAAAGGCTGAGGGAAAAATACAGTGCGCTGTAACAGATTTGCAGGAGAGAGCCGGTGAAGTGGAAACAGTGGGCCGGTTCCGGCTCCCCATGGATATGGCTGACCTCTGGTGCGGTCAGCCTCAGCCTGATCGCCGTGCTTGGCGTGCTGCTTCTGATCGGCTGGAAAGGGCTGAGTTACTTCTGGCCGGCGCCACTGTATCAGTGGCAGGACAGTGACCAGCAGAAGCTGGTGGGCCAGCTCTGGCAGTCAGATTCGGTACCTGTCGAACGGCTTGTTCAGAGTAACCCTGAACTGGCGGATACTCTGGCGGGTGAGAAGTCGGTTAAACGCTATAACATCAAAGTCGCCAACCGTGATAAATACGGGGTGGATTTCGTTTCTGTGCTGGCAAGTGAACTGGGTGAGCCGGTTCAGCCTAAAGGATGGGCAGTGATAGAGCGTGCTCATAACGGTGACTTCTTTGGCCGCCCGGCGGGCCTGAAGCGAAATGATCAACTTCTCAGTCATGATCTTAATAAGCTGCTGCCGGCCGCACTGGTACGGATGGACGCGTTGCGTGATGAAAGAGCGGAGCTGGTCGAAGAGCATATTCGCCGTATCAGTCTGGATATCCGCACTCTTAACAGAGAGCATCAGCGCCGTGAGCTGAATCAGGACGCCACAGCGGAGTGGCAGCAGGACTATCAGCGCCAGAAGCAGGCACTTGAGAACAACCTTGCGTCAGCAGAGCAGCGTCTGGCTGAGCTCGACAGTCAGTTTGCCGCTGATGTTCTGATCGTGGAAGACATGCACGGCGACCGGTTCAGCATTCCTTTGAGTGAGGTCTATGCGGTCTGGTATCCGAATGATATGAGTCTGGCGCAGAAACTGGGCCACTGGTTTGGTCAGGTCGGCCGGTTTTTAAGTGAAGACCCGCGTGAAGGTAACTCAGAAGGTGGCGTGTTCCCGGCTATTTTCGGTACTGTCTTCCTGGTAATGCTGATGTCGGTGGTAGTGATGCCACTTGGCGTTGTGGCAGCAGTCTATTTGAGTGAGTACGCCAAAGATAACGCCCTGACCCGGGTGATCCGTATTGCAGTGATCAACCTTGCCGGCGTACCCTCGATCGTTTACGGGGTGTTTGGCCTGGGCTTTTTCGTTTATACCCTGGGTGGCTCAATCGACAGGCTGTTTTATGCCGACAGTCTGCCTGCGCCGACGTTTGGTACACCTGGCCTGCTGTGGTCTTCGCTGACCCTGGCACTGCTGACACTGCCGGTGGTGATTGTGGCGACCGAAGAGGGTCTGCAGCGCATTCCTTCGTCGCTGCGTCACGGTTCACTTGCTCTGGGAGCGACTCAGTTTGAAACCTGGTGGCGAATCGTGTTACCAATGGCGAGTCCGGCGATCATTACCGGTCTTATCCTGGCAGTGGCCAGGGCGGCAGGGGAAGTAGCCCCGCTGATGCTGGTAGGCGTGGTTAAGCTGGCGCCCAATCTGCCGGTGGATGCTGAGTTTCCGTTCATCCACCTCGAACGTAAGTTCATGCATCTGGGCTTTCATATTTACGACGTTGGCTTCCAGTCACCGAATATCGAAGCGGCCCGGCCGCTGGTCTACGCGACCTCATTTTTGCTGGTGACGGTGATCGTCGGGCTGAACCTGACGGCAATCAACATTCGTAACCGCCTGCGCGAGAAGTACCGTACATTTGGACAGGATTAACATGTTATCCATTAATTCAACCCTTGGGCTGGACAGGCCACTGGATGTCAACAACCTGAGCGACAGGGATACCGCGATTGAGATCAGCGGGCTGAATCTGTTTTATCAGCAGAGCCAGGCTTTGCATGATATTTCTATGCGTATTCCAAAAGGTCAGGTGACGGCTTTTATCGGCCCGTCCGGGTGTGGAAAATCGACCCTGCTGCGCTGCATTAACCGGATGAATGATCTGGTGGAAGGCTGCCGGGTGGAAGGTAAGGTCAAAATCCACGGTCAGAATGTGTATGACCCGTCGGTGGACGTGCCGACCCTGCGCCGCCGGGTGGGCATGGTGTTTCAGCGCCCGAACCCGTTTCCTAAGTCGGTGTATGAGAACGTGGTCTATGGACTGCGTTTGCAGGGGGTGAAAAACAGCCGTACCCTGGATGACTCAGCCGAGCGTGCGCTGCGCGCTGCCGCGCTGTGGGATGAGGTCAAAGACCGCCTGCATGAGAACGCCTTTGGCCTTTCCGGTGGTCAGCAGCAGCGTCTGGTGATTGCAAGGGCGATTGCAATTGAGCCTGAGGTTCTGCTGCTCGATGAACCGACTTCGGCGCTGGACCCGATCTCGACCCTGACGGTCGAAGAGCTGATCAACGAGCTGAAAACGAAGTACACTGTGGTTATCGTTACCCATAACATGCAACAGGCGGCGAGGGTGAGTGACCATACGGCGTTTATCCACCTTGGCCGGCTTATTGAATACGGTGATACCGACTCGGTGTTTACTTCACCGGTAAGAAAACAGACAGAAGATTACATTACCGGCCGCTACGGCTGATTAACTGCAAAATAAAGGAATCTTATGCACTTTGGGCGCCATATTTCAGGCCAGTTTAACGCGGAGCTGGAATCCATCCGTACTCATGTTCTGACCATGGGAGGGCTGGTAGAGCAGCAGCTCTCTTTTGCCATGCAGGCACTGAACAAGCAGGACCTGGAGCTGGCGCGTAAAGTGGTTGCCGAAGACCACAAGGTCAACTCGATGGAAGTGGCGATCGATGAGGCCTGTACCCGGATCATCGCCAAGCGTCAGCCGACCGCCAAAGACCTTCGCCTTATCATGGCGATCATCAAGACCATTACCGACCTTGAGCGGATTGGTGATGTGGCGACCCGGATCGCCCGGGTGGCGATTGAGTCTGACTCCGGCCGTGACCGGGTATTTCAGGTATCGCTTGAGCCTCTGTGCCGTCAGGCGATTCAGATGCTGCATCAGGTACTCGATGCGTTTGCCCGTATGGATGTGGATGCAGCGGGTGAAGTGTATAAGCTTGATGATAAGCTGGATGCGGAGTACGAAGCGGTGATCCGCCAGCTGATGACCTACATGATGGAAGACCCGCGCTGTATTCCCAATGTGCTTCAGGTGATGTGGTCTGCCCGCGCTATCGAGCGGGTGGGGGATCGCTGTCAGAATATCTGTGAGTACATCATTTACTTCGTCAAAGGGCGCGATGTGCGCCATCTCAGCAGCGACGAAGATCTCGACGACATCATCAAATCATAAGGCGAAGGGCGGTAATTACCGCCCTTTGTTTTTTTGCTGTCCTTATCCTGGTTATAAACAGGCTCAGTGACTGGCGTCTTTCTGTTTGTAATCCGGTTCGTAAACATTGGGCACAAATGACTGCTCTTCCACCGGCACGCGGATATAGCCTTCCTTATTGATCTCCGGCAGCTCGATCGGTGGGTGCAGCACTTCGTGATAGTCAATCTGGCTGAGCAGGTGAGCGATACAGTTCAGCCGGGCGGTGCGTTTATGGTCTGATGGCACTACCCACCAGGGGCACTGTTTGGTATCGGTATAAGCGAACATCTTGTCTTTGGCTTTGGAGTAGGCGATCCAGCGGTTACGGGATTCGAGATCCATCGGGCTGAACTTCCAGCGTTTGACCGGGGTATGAATCCGTTCCAGGAAACGGCGCTCCTGCTCTTCATCAGAGACGGAGAACCAGTATTTGAGCAGGATGATCCCGGAGCGGATCAGCATACGCTCGAACTCCGGACAGGAGCGCAGGAACTCGTCGTACTCGTCGTCGCTGCAGAAACCCATGACCTTTTCCACACCAGCGCGGTTGTACCAGCTGCGGTCAAACAGCACTATCTCTCCGGCAGAAGGAAGGTGAGCGACGTAGCGCTGAAAGTACCACTGAGTCTTCTCCCGCTCAGTCGGGGCCGCCAGTGCGGCGATACGGCAGACGCGGGGATTGAGCTTTTCGATGATCCGCTTGATGGTGCCGCCTTTACCGGCCGCATCCCGGCCTTCGAACACTACCACGATCCGCAGTCCTTCCTGCTTAACCCACTCCTGAAGCTTGACCAGCTCAACCTGGAGTTTCTTCAGCTCTTTTTCATAGCGCTCTTTGGAGAGTTTTTTGCTCATGAGGCCTCCTTTGCCCGGACGGCAGCTGCCACTCAGGCTTCAACCGTCTGGTTGTCATGCTTTTTGTAAGCATAGCAAAGGAAGTTGGTATCACCATTTAAGGCGTATTGCCTACTGCCCGGGCCAGTCTGGCGATGGTTTCGCTGCTGGTCACCGGGATTTCGAAGTCGTCATTATCTTTTGAGCCCATGTGCGCCTCATCAGAAATATAGCGCATCTGGCTGGCGCGGGTCGACTTGCCGGAAAGGTGCAACTGGGTCACGCCGGTTAGCTGCACAATCTCTGTGGCGTTATCCGGGGTCACGCCTGCGCCGGCCATGATGCCAATCCGGCCATTGGCCTGCTCAGTCATTCGTTTGATCTGCTCTGCACCCGCCAGAGCGTTCGCAGCGAGGCCGGAAGTAAGTACACGCTCACAGCCCATTTCGATAATGGCTTCCAGCGCCTGCTCAGGATCAGCGCACTGGTCGATGGCGCGGTGGAAAGTGATGCCCAGCGGTGCGGCTCTTTCAGCCAGCTGACGACATAAAGCGGTATCGACTTCACCGCCTGCGGTCAGGGCACCGATCACGACCCCATCCAGACCGGCAGCCTTTGCTGCGTCAATATCATCGAGCATGCAGGCCAGATCCTGTCCGGAGAAGAGAAAATCCCCCTGACGCGGGCGGATCATGGCATAGACTGGGACGGAAGAGAGGCGGGCAGCCTGCTTCATCATGCCGGGAGATGGCGTCAGGCCGCCAAGGGCCAGTGAAGAGCAGAGTTCTATCCGGGTTGCGCCACCTTGAATGGCGAGGGGCAGGGATTCCAGGTTATCGATACAGACTTCAATTTCATACGTCATGGGCGGATTCCATAAGAGGCGATTGAGCCATCTTATATCACTGCGGCCAGGCTGTGTCAGCAGACAAACAAAAAGCCCGTTACATGAGTAACGGGCTTTGATTTTGGCTAACTACGACTTAATGAATTGGCTGTTGGTTGCGATTTTTCGCTATATTTTTTGATTCCAGCCACACATACCGTTGAGCTCGGTATGGACTAAGTGGCTTGTTATTTTTCCAGGTCTGCAGTGTGCTCAGACAGGTATGCTGCAACGCCTTTTGGAGATGCGTCCATACCAGATTTACCTTCTTCCCACTGTGCAGGACATACTTCGCCGTGCTGCTGGTGGAAGTTCAGAGCGTCAACCATACGCAGCATCTCATCGATGTTACGGCCCAGAGGCAGGTCGTTTACTACCTGGTGACGTACAAGACCGTCTTCATCAATCAGGAAAGAACCACGGAAAGCTACGCCTTCTTCAGGGTGCTCTACGTCGTATGCTTTACAGATTTCGTGTTTAACGTCTGCGATCAGAGGGTATTTCACCTGACCGATACCGCCATCTTCGATAGCAGTGTTACGCCATGCGTTGTGAGAGAACTGAGAATCGATAGATACACCGATTACTTCAACGCCTTTCGCCTGGAAGTCTTCGAAACGCTTGTCGAATGCAATCAGTTCAGATGGGCAAACGAAAGTGAAGTCCAGCGGGTAGAAGAAAACAACTGCTTTTTTACCTTTGGTGTACTCTGCAAAGTTGAAGTTATCAACGATTTCACCGTTACCAAGAACTGCTGCAGCAGTAAAGTCAGGGGCTTGACGACCTACCAGTACCATTTTTTTGCTCCTAAAAATCAGGGGAAGTTGCAAACCGTTTTCGGTTCGCTCCGTGTTTCGACAAGACAAACTATAGTACATGTCGTAGGATAGAAAAAAGCGAATTAAATAGATTGATACAATCGAAAAAAACGATAACGCTGCCGTCAGCCAACAATCACTAACCATTTAATAAATGTTGATAATTTTATGAACAAGTGGCCAAGCCTTAAACAGCTGCACTACCTGGTGACTCTGCACGAGACCCGCCATTTCAGTGATGCTGCTGAGCGTTGTTTTGTCAGTCAGTCGACCCTGAGTAAGGGCATCCAGAATCTGGAAGAGTTGATTGGTTGTCCTCTTTATGAAAAGAAAGATAAAAAGAGCCCGCTGGTGTTTACCCCGGTAGGTGAGAAAGTGGTTGAGCGCGGCCGCGACCTGCTGGCCAAAGGCCAGGACCTGGTTGAGCTGGGCTCGCTGGCTCACGGTGACAGCATGCAGGGTGAACTGCGTCTGGGCTGTATTCCAACGATTGCCCCTTTCCTTTTGTGTGACCTGGTACAGGAAGTTAACCAGCGCTTTCCCAAGCTGAACCTGCTGCTGCGTGAAGACACTACCAGTAATCTTTTAGACGCGTTGCGTCACGGCCAGCTCGACGTACTGATCCTCGCCCTGCCGGTAGAGATCGGTAACATGGAGAGTCAGGTCGTGGGTCATGATCCGTTCAAGATGGTGATAAGCCAGGACCGGGCGAACAGTATCCGGGTTCCTATCCGTTATGACGATCTGCCGGATGAGTTCGTATTTCTGCTGGAAAATGAGCACTGTCTGACCGAGCACGCGGTCTCGGCGTGTAAGCTGACTAAGAAAGAGAAGATAAACCCGTTTACCGCCACCAGTCTGCACACCCTGGTGCAGATGGTTGCCAATGGCCTTGGTACCACCTTTATTCCGCAAATGGCAATTGATCACGGGCTGCTGCACAATCAGAACCTGATCGTGGTCGAGCCTCCGGGTCAAAAGGCCTATCGTGACATTGGCCTGGTATGGCGTCCGAGCTCATCCCGCCAGGAGACTTTCCAGAAGCTGGCGGGTGTGGTGTCAGACCTGCTGTAAACCGTCAGTCGAAGTCGAGTACTTCCGGCTCGGCGTCTTCCTGGAGTTCGAGCAGGCTGATTGCAATCGAGATAAAGTCGGTTTCGGTGATGATACCAACCAGCCTGCCGTGATCGAGTACCGGCAGGCAGCCGACTTTATGTTTTTGCATATACAGAGCGCTCTCTTTCAGACCCGCTTTGGGTGATACGGTCATCAGGCCGTGCGCCATCACTTTATCCAGCGGTGTGGTCAGAGTATAAGAGTCTTCGTTGGCTTTTTTAGTCAGGATGGACTCCTGAATGGCCAGCACGTCCCGCTGGGTCACCAGACCAAGCAGCTTGTCGTCGCCATCCACAACCGGGATGTGGCGGATATCGTGCTCCTGCATCAGGTTCCTGGCATCCTGAACCGAGTGTGACCGCATCAGCGTATAGGGCTTGCGAGTCATCATGTCTTCCACTTTGATCATCCCGGCCTCCTTCATCTTTGCCTGTCGCAGGGAGTCAAAATCCGGACTGCCGTTTTGCGGTGGCAGTTACGCCCAAAAGCTGAAAGTGGGGCGTTATCTCCCTGTTACTTTTACTATAGTTTGATCCCGGCGCTTTAACTGAGAGATAACTCCTCTTTTGTTTATTGGCCACAGCGATTTGTGTTACATAATGTGGCCAATACCACACACACTGGTTCTGTGTGTAACAAAGCATCAGTCCGGGCTTGCTATTGACCCCACGCCATCTATACTAGCGAGCTGCAAAAAATTTACTCACCAGCAGACGGTAATCATGCAAGTATCCGATTTTCATTTTGACCTACCAGACGAGCTGATCGCTCGTTACCCACAGCCGGAACGTACCGCCAGCCGTTTACTTCAGCTTGACGGCAATACCGGCGAACTCAAAGACGGCACTTTTAAGAACGTGCTCGATCAGGTTCAGGCCGGCGATCTGCTGGTGTTTAACAACACCCGTGTTATCCCGGCGCGCCTGTTCGGCCGTAAAGCCTCCGGCGGTAAGCTGGAAGTGCTGGTTGAGCGTATGCTCGATGACAAGTCGATTCTGGCGCACGTGCGCTGCTCCAAGTCGCCAAAGCCAGGTAACGAACTGTTCCTGGGTGAGAACGACGAGTTCAGCGCTGAAATGGTGGCCCGTCACGACGCCCTGTTTGAGATTCGCTTTAACTCAGAGCTGACGGTGCTGGAAATCCTCAATCAGGTTGGCCACATGCCGCTTCCACCATACATTGACCGTCCGGACGAAGACGCAGACAAAGAGCGTTACCAGACCGTTTACAACGAGAAGCCGGGCGCAGTAGCCGCACCAACAGCAGGTCTGCATTTTGACGAGACCCTGCTTGAGCAGATCAAAGCCAAAGGCGCTGAGTTTGCTTATGTAACCCTGCACGTTGGCGCCGGTACGTTCCAGCCGGTTCGCGTGGACAACATCCACGACCACCACATGCACGCTGAGTACGTGGAAGTACCGGAAGAAGTAGTTGAAGCAATCGCGGCAACCAAAGCGCGCGGCGGCCGGGTTATTGCGGTGGGTACCACCTCGGTACGTTCGCTGGAGAGCGCCGCTCAGGACGCACTGAAAAAAGGCACAGAACTGGTACCTTTCTTTGGCGACACCGAAATCTTTATCTACCCGGGCTACGAGTACCAGCTGGTGGACTGCCTGATAACCAACTTCCACCTGCCGGAATCGACCCTGATTATGCTGGTGAGTGCATTTGCCGGATATGATAATGTAATGGCCGCTTACCATCACGCTGTAGCTGAGAAGTACCGCTTCTTCAGTTATGGGGATGCGATGTTTATTACCAAAAAGCTGTAAGCTTTTTGGAGGCTCTGGGCACGGGGCTCTGGGCCCTGGGGGAGTACGTCGAAAGCTCCACGCAGAAATGTTGAGATCAGAGCTTGACTGGTAGTCAGCAAGAGAAAAAATCTTGCAGCGCCCAGCGCCCAGCGCCCAGCGCCCAGCGCCCAGCGCCCAGCGCCCAGCGCCCAGCGCCCAGCGCCCAGCGCCCAGCGCCTTAATTTATATTTTCACTCAGGGAGCCAGTGAAATAAAAGGTAAGGAAACCCAACCTGTACCGGAGAGTGTCCGGTATAGTGGTGCGCGGTGAGCTAACGCTTACTGGCGTGAAATAAAATGAACGTCAGATTGTTTCTCTGGCGACCGGAGGCTTCGTGAAACTGAAATACGAACTGAAAAAAACTAATGGTAACGCCCGTCGTGGTCAGCTGACCTTTGAACGTGGCACGGTACAAACTCCTGCATTTATGCCTGTTGGTACTTACGGTACGGTAAAAGGCATGACCCCGGAAGAGGTGAAAGGCACGGGTGCTGAAATCCTGCTGGGTAACACTTTCCACCTGTGGCTGCGCCCGGGTCAGGAAATCATGAAAATGCACGGTGACCTGCACGACTTCATGCACTGGCATGGTCCTATTCTGACCGATTCAGGCGGTTTCCAGGTATTCAGCCTGGGTGACATCCGTAAGATCACCGAAGAGGGCGTACATTTCCGTAACCCGGTAAACGGCGACAAGATCTTTATGGACGCCGAAAAATCGATGGAAATCCAGAAAGACCTGGGTTCAGACATCGTCATGATTTTCGACGAGTGTACTCCGTACCCGGCAACCCACGACGAAGCTAAGAAGTCGATGGAAATGTCACTGCGCTGGGCACAACGCAGCCGTGACCACTTCGACAAGCTGGAAAACCCGAACTCACTGTTTGGTATCGTTCAGGGCAGCGTGTACGAAGACCTGCGTGACGTATCGGTGAAAGGCCTGACTGAGATCGGTTTTGACGGTTACGCAGTCGGCGGTCTGGCAGTAGGTGAACCTAAGGAAGATATGCACCGTATTCTGGAGCATACCTGTCCTCAGTTGCCTGAAGATAAACCACGTTACCTGATGGGCGTGGGCAAACCAGAAGACCTGGTAGAAGGCGTTCGTCGCGGTATCGACATGTTTGACTGTGTAATGCCGACCCGAAACGCGCGTAACGGCCACCTGTTTGTGACCGGCGGTGTGATCAAGATCCGTAATGCGAAACATAAAACGGATACAAGCCCACTGGATCCGCACTGTGACTGTTACACTTGTCAGAATTACTCGAAGTCGTACCTGCACCACCTGGATCGCTGTAACGAAATCCTGGGTGCACGTCTGAACACCATCCACAACCTGCGTTACTACCAGCGCGTGATGGAAGGCATTCGCAAGGCCATCGACGAAGATCGCTTCGATGAGTACGTGGAAGAATTCTACGCGCTTCGCAATCGTGAAGTGCCACCACTTAATAAATAACCAACTGCGCCACTTAGCCCTTGAAAGTTAAGTGGCGCAGCCCAATAGACAACGAATAATACTAAATTCATTACATAGAGGATGTTTTCAATGAGTTTGATTTCTGTAGCTCACGCAGCAGGCGAAGGTGCACCACAGGGTGGTGGTTTTGAAATGTTGATCATGCTGGGCATGTTCGCGGTGATCTTTTACTTCATGATCTACCGCCCACAGGCTAAGCGTGCTAAAGAGCACAAGAACCTGATGGCTGGCATGTCAAAAGGTGACGAAGTTCTGACCAATGGCGGCCTGGTAGGTAAAATCACCAAGATCGCAGAAGGCAACGACTACATCGTTATCGCTCTGAACGACAACAACGAAGTGACCATCAAGAAAGACTTCGTTACTGCAGTACTGCCAAAAGGTACGCTGAAATCTCTGTAATACAGCTAAAGGATCCTCGCTGTGCTTAACCGCTATCCGTTATGGAAGTATCTGATGGTTATCTTTGTGATTGCCATCAGTGCGCTTTACGCCCTTCCGAATCTATACGGTGAAGATCCGGCTATTCAGGTTACTGGGGCACGTGGTGCCTCAGTCGATATGTCAACGCTGGATTCTGTCACCGCCGCTCTTGATAAAGAGCAACTTTCTCATAAATCCATCGCTCTCGAAGATGGATCCATCCTTGTTCGTTTCAACGATACCGACACTCAGCTGAGTGCCCGTGACGTGATCAGCGAAGCCCTTGGTAAAGACGTGATTGTCGCGCTTAACCTGGCCGCCTCTACGCCTGACTGGCTGGATGCGATCGGTGCTGCGCCGATGAAGCTCGGTCTTGACCTGCGTGGCGGCGTGCACTTCCTGATGGAAGTGGATATGGACTCCGCGATGGACAAACTGCTTTCCCAGCAGGAAGACGCATTCCGTACCGAGCTGCGTGAAGAACGCCTTCGCTACCGCGCTATCCGCAAAGCCGGAAGTAACGGCGTGGAAGTCGTACTGCGTGATGCTGAGCAACAGGCCGAGGCCAAACGCGTGCTGAGCAGCAAGCACCAGGACATGGTGTTTACCGAAAGCGATAACGGCAGCAACTTTATGCTGACCGCGACTTTCACTGAAGCGCGTCTGCAGGAAATCCGCAACTATGCGGTTGAGCAGAACATCACTATCCTGCGTAACCGTGTAAACGAACTGGGTGTTGCCGAACCGCTGGTTCAGCGTCAGGGCGCCAGCCGTATCGTGGTTGAGCTGCCTGGTGTTCAGGACACTGCGCGTGCGAAAGAAATCCTGGGTGCAACCGCAACCCTGGAATTCCGCGAAGTGAACGACAAAGCTGACCTGGCTGCTGCAGCGCAGGGCCGCGTTCCTGCCGGCAGTGAGCTGAAGCGTGACCGTGACGGTCGTCCTGTTGTACTGAAGAAGCGCGTTATCCTTGGTGGTTCAAGCATCACAGATGCGAGTTCAAGTACCGATGAATACGGCCGTCCTCAGGTAAACATCTCGCTTGACAGCGAAGGTGGCAACAAGATGTCTGCCTACTCGAAGAAGAACGTGGGTAAGCTGATGGCTACCGTGTTTGCTGAGTACAAAGACAGTGGCCGCCGTACGCCGGAAGGCAAGGTTATCCTGAACAAGCATGAAGAAGTGATCAACCAGGCAACGATTCAGTCTGCCCTTGGCCGCAGCTTCCGTATTACCGGTATCGACTCTGCTGCTGAAGCGCACAACCTGGCGCTGCTGCTGCGTGCCGGTGCACTGATCGCTCCTATCTCGATTGTGGAAGAGCGCACCATTGGCCCGTCTATGGGTCAGCAGAATATCGATATGGGTATTCAGGCGTGTGTGATCGGTCTTGCCGCGGTAATGCTGTTCTGTCTGGTTTACTACCGTAAGTTTGGTATTTTTGCCAACCTTGCACTGGCTGCCAACATCATCCTGATTGTGGGTGTGATGTCGATGATCCCGGGGGCGACCATGACCCTGCCAGGTATCGCCGGTATTGTACTGACAGTAGGTATGGCGGTCGATGCCAACGTGCTTATCTTTGAGCGTATCCGTGAAGAGCTGCGTGAAGGGCGTAACCCTCAGCAGGCGATTCACCAGGGCTACGCCAACGCATTCAGCACCATCGCCGATGCCAACATCACCACCCTTATCACTGCAATCATTCTGTTTGCGGTAGGTACCGGTGCGATCAAAGGCTTCGCGGTAACGCTGTCTATCGGTATTATCACCTCAATGTTTACTGCCATCATTGGTACACGCTGTATCGTGAACCTGCTGTACGGTGGTAAGCGCATTGATAAACTGTCGATCTAAGGAAGTACCATGTTTCAGATATTGAAAACAGACAAAACGATCGACTTTATGCGCTGGTCGAAAGGGGCCTTTGCCCTGTCGATCGTTATGATTGCAGCATCGCTGTTCACCCTGTCCACCAAGTGGCTGAACTGGGGCCTGGATTTCACCGGCGGTACGCTGATTGAAGTGGGCTTTGAGCAGCCGGCACACCTTGAAGAGGTTCGTGCGGCTCTGGAAGCGAAAGGCTTTGGTGATGCAACGGTACAGAACTTCGGTTCTTCCCGTGACGTGATGGTTCGCCTGCGTCCGCGTGAGGATATCCAGGGTGAAAAGCTGGGTAACCAAATCCTTAACGCGCTGCGTGAAGGTACCGGTGAAAACATCGAAATGCGCCGAATCGAGTTCGTTGGTCCAAACGTGGGTGACGAACTGACCGAAGCGGGTGGCCTGGCTATCCTGGTGTCACTGATCTGTATCCTGATCTACGTGTCGATGCGTTTTGAATGGCGTCTGGCAGCAGGTGCGGTTATGGCACTGGCACACGACGTTATCATCACTCTGGGTATTTTCTCCCTGATGCAGATCGAAGTGGACCTGACCATCGTAGCGGCACTGCTGACGGTTGTAGGTTACTCGCTCAACGATACCATCGTTGTATTCGACCGTATCCGTGAAAACTTCCGTAAGATGCGTAAAGGTGAGTCGGCTGAAGTGATGAACAGCTCGATCACCCAGACCCTGAGCCGTACCCTGATCACCTCGGGTACCACATTGTTCGTGGTTGTTGCCCTGTTCACCAACGGTGGCGCAATGATCCACGGCTTTGCGACAGCATTGCTGCTGGGTATCACGGTCGGTACTTACTCGTCAATCTACGTTGCATCCGCACTGGCCCTGAAACTGGGTATCCAGCGCGAACACCTGATGCCACTGCAGGTTGATAAGGAAGGCGCTGAGTTTGATGAGATGCCTTAAATAAAAAAACCGCCTTCGGGCGGTTTTTTTGGCCCTGGGTTCTGGGCTCTAGGCTCTAGGCTCTGGGGGAGTATGTTGTGAGTCTTGAACATACATTGAGAGAGGTGCTTGATTCATAGTATGTAAGAGACACAATCTTGCAGCACCCAGCACCCAGCACCCAGCACCCAGCACCCAGCACCCAGCACCCAGCACCCAGCACCCAGCACCCAGCACCCAGCACCCAGCACCCAATAAACAAAAAACCAGCCGTTGAGGCTGGTTTTTTTAATAATTCTTCGAATTATTTGATAATCGCTTCGTTACCGTTCTCGCGGATGTGTTTCAGCATTGCTTTCACACCGCGTGGGCTTGAACCTACTACGTTGCCAGACTGCATGTAGTTGGTGCCGCCAGCGAAGTCAGTCAGGATTGCGCCTGCTTCACGTGCGATCAGTTCACCTGCAGCCATGTCCCATGGTTTCAGGCCCAGCTCGAAGAAACCGTCTACGCGGCCGGCAGCCAGGTAGCACAGGTCAAGAGCAGCAGAGCCGGTGCGACGGAAGTCAGCACACTCAGTGAACAGAGAAGATACGATCTTGATGTAAGACTCAGAGTGCTGCTTCTGCTTGAACGGGAAACCAGTTGCCAGGATTGAACCCTGCAGGTCTTTCAGCTGGTTTACACGGATACGTGCGCTGTTCAGCTGAGCGCCAGAGCCGCGCTGTGCGGTGAACAGTTCGTTACGGATTGGGTCGTAAACACACGCAACCTCTGTCTTGCCTTTCATGCGAACGGCGATAGATACAGAGAAGTGTGGAAGACCTTTTACAAAGTTGGTGGTGCCATCCAGTGGGTCGATGATCCATTGTACGTCTTTATCTTTACCTTCGATAAGACCGCCTTCTTCAGCCACGATGCTGTGCTCAGGGTAAGAGCTCTTGATCGTGTCGATAATCAGGGCTTCTGCTTCTTTGTCTACGTTCGTAACAAAGTCATTACTGCCTTTTTGAGTAGATTCGATTCTGTCAGCAGTTTCTAGTGATTTAGCAATATGATTGCCTGCTTTTCGCGCTGCGCGAATAGCAATATTAAGCATAGGATGCATACGATTTTCCCAACGGATGTTAAAGAACGATATAAAGCGGCGGGGAGTATAACAGAGTTTGAATGAAATGGAAGTGGTGATTTTTTGAACTTTTGAGCGGCTGGTCTGGCAGGCGTTTATCCATTTGTCCCGTGGCTGTGATAAAATTCTGCGGTTATTTATCAGCAGTTGTGGATACTCATGTTAGACCAGGTGAAAGTCGTTCTCGTTGGCACTTCCCATTCCGGTAATATCGGCAGCGCCGCACGCGCCATGAAAGTGATGGGCCTGAGCCAGATGGTGCTGGTGGACCCTCAGTGTGAGGTGGATGCCCAGGCGATCGCCCTGGCAGCAGGGGCCAGCGATATTGCCCTGAATGCACAAGTAGTGAGCACCCTTGCCGAAGCGGTGGAAGAGTGTGGTCTGGTAGTCGGCTCCAGCGCCCGTTCGCGCACCCTTGAGTGGCCAATGCTTGAGCCACGTGAATGTGGTGAGAAGTTTGCCCTGGAAGGTCAGAAGCATCCGGTCGCACTGGTGTTTGGCCGTGAGCGTACCGGCCTGACCAACGAAGAGCTGCAGACCTGTCATTATCATGTCTGCATTCCGGCGAATCCGGAGTACAGCTCGCTGAACCTGGCGATGGCGGTTCAGACCCTGGCGTATGAAATCCGCGTCGCACACCTGAATCAGCTGGAAAACCAGCACCCTCAGGCGGAGCAGGAAGCGTACCCGCGTCACAAAGAGCTGGAGCTATTCTATCAGCACCTTGAAAAGGTACTGGTGCAGACCCAGTTTATAGAAGAGGACGGCCAGGGCCAGGTAATGAACAAGCTCAAGCGTCTGTTCAGCCGCGCACGCCCTGAAAAACAGGAGCTCAATATCCTGCGCGGTATCCTGACTTCGGTTGAAAAGCAGGGTGAAAAATAACCGCTTTTGGTTCGGGGTTAAATACCTGACTAATTTAGTCAAATAAATACTTGACCGGTTTAGTCGGGTATGGGAAACTTCTTCCACATACTTACTGTGGATACGGTGTGATATGAGACTTACATCTAAAGGAAGATATGCAGTCACTGCCATGTTGGACGTTGCGCTGCATTCACAACAGACCCCGGTTCCGCTGGCCGACATTTCCGAGCGCCAGGGAATTTCTCTCTCTTATCTTGAGCAGCTGTTTTCCAAGCTGCGTAAAGCTGGCCTGGTTTCCAGTGTACGCGGACCCGGTGGCGGTTATCGCCTGGGCGCAGAAGCAGACCAGATCGCGGTTGGCATGGTGATCGCTGCGGTTGATGAATCTGTCGATGCCACTAAATGCCAGGGTAAAGGCGGTTGTCAGGGCGGAACCCGCTGTCTGACCCATACCCTTTGGCGTGATTTAAGTGATAGAATCAGTGGTTTTCTTAACAATATCACGCTCGGCGAGCTGATGGCGGATAACGAAGTACTGGAAATTTCTGACCGTCAGGATATCGACCTGGCGATCAATCACGGTTTTGGAAATAATAACCCGAACACCACAACAATAGGTGTCAATGCCCGCTCGTAAGCGAGGCGCCTTTCGCACATTTGGAGTAAAGAATGAAACTGCCTATTTATTTTGACTATTCAGCAACCTGTCCGGTCGATCCGCGCGTTGCTGAAAAGATGGTTCAGTATCTGACGATGGACGGTACCTTTGGTAACCCGGCGTCACGGTCACACCGTTTTGGTTGGCAGGCAGAAGAGGCAGTGGATACGGCGCGTGAGCAAATCGCTGACCTGCTGAATGCGGACCCGCGTGAAATCGTATTTACCTCTGGTGCGACAGAGTCTGATAACCTGGCGATTAAAGGTGCGGCGCATTTTTACTCGAAGAAAGGTAAACACATCATTACCTGCAAGACCGAGCACAAAGCGGTTCTTGATACCTGCCGTCAGCTTGAGCGTGAAGGTTTTGAGGTTACCTACCTTGAGCCTGAATCCAATGGCCTGATCGATCTGGCTAAGCTGGAAGCGGCGATGCGTGAAGACACTGTGGTTGTTTCCATCATGCACGTGAACAACGAAATCGGTGTTATTCAGGATATCGAAGCGATCGGCGAACTGTGCCGTTCACGTAAGATTGTCTTCCACGTGGATGCTGCACAGAGCGCAGGCAAATTGCCTATCGACGTGCAGAGCATGAAAGTGGACCTAATTTCCCTGTCTGCTCACAAGATTTACGGCCCTAAAGGTATTGGTGCACTTTACGTTCGCCGTAAGCCACGTATCCGCCTTGAAGCGCAGATGCACGGTGGCGGTCACGAGCGTGGTTTCCGCTCCGGTACCCTGGCGACGCACCAGATCGTGGGCATGGGCGAAGCGTTCCGCATCGCCAAAGAAGAGATGCAAAAAGATTACGACCATGCGCTGGCGATGCGTGAGCGCATGCTGAAAGGCCTGGAAGGAATGGAAGCGCTGACCATCAATGGCGACCTGGAGCACCGCACTCCGACTAACCTCAACATCAGCTTTGCGTTTGTTGAAGGTGAGTCACTGCTGATGGCGCTGAAAGACCTGGCGGTATCGTCTGGTTCAGCCTGTACTTCAGCCAGTCTGGAGCCATCTTATGTGCTGCGCGCGCTGGGTCTGGATGACGAGCTGGCACACAGTTCAATTCGATTCTCTTTCGGCCGTTTTACTACCGAAGAAGAGATCGACTATGCGGTAGAGCAAATTCTTACTGCAGTAGCAAAACTACGCGACATGTCACCTCTATGGGATATGTACAAAGAAGGGGTTGACCTGAGCACCGTTGAGTGGGCTCATCACTAATCCCGGCACAATAGAGGACAAGAATTATGGCATACAGTGAAAAAGTAATTGACCACTACGAAAACCCGCGCAACGTTGGCTCTTTCGATAAAGAAGATCCGAATGTGGGCAGTGGTATGGTTGGCGCACCTGCGTGTGGCGACGTAATGAAGCTTCAGATCAAGGTATCTCCGGAAGGTATCATTGAAGACGCGAAGTTTAAAACATACGGCTGTGGCAGTGCGATCGCGTCCAGCTCACTGGTAACCGAGTGGGTAAAAGGCAAGAGCCTGGACGAAGCAGCAGAGATTAAGAACTCTGAGATTGCAGAAGAGTTGGAACTTCCGCCAGTTAAGGTACACTGTTCCATCCTGGCTGAAGATGCAATCAAAGCCGCGGTGTCTGATTACAAAAAGAAGCACCAGGAATAACACCAAATAATTCAGGGGGCATTTGCCCCCTTTAGTCCCAAGATACGAGTTAACTTAAGGTTGTACCATGGCCATCACTATGACAGATGCGGCTGCCAGCCGTGTGAAAGCTTTCCTGGATAATCGCGGAAAAGGGATTGGCCTGAGACTGGGCGTGAAAACCACCGGCTGTTCTGGCATGGCTTATGTTCTGGAGTTTGTTGACGAACTGAACGAAGAAGACCAGGTGTTTGAACACAAAGGTGTAAAAGTGATCATCGACTCAAAGAGCATGGTCTACCTGGACGGTACTGAGCTGGACTTCGTTAAAGAAGGCCTGAATGAAGGCTTTGAATTCAACAACCCGAACGCAAAAGGCGAGTGTGGTTGTGGAGAGAGCTTTAACGTATAGTAACCAAAAAGCGCAGTCCGCTGCGCTTTGACCCCAGTCCTTCCGCCTGTTTTTTTCGGTGAGAACAAATACCCATGAATCATTTCGAACTATTTGGCCTGCCAACGCAGTTTGAACTCGACACCCATCTTTTATCAGACCAGTTTCGCGAGCTTCAGCGCCGCTTCCACCCGGACAAATTTGCCGCCGCGTCAGAGCGTGATCGCCTGCTTGCCGTGCAGAAAGCCGCTCAGATCAACGATGCCTATCAGGTGTTAAAAGCGCCGCTTTCCCGTGCAGAGTATCTGCTTGCCGAACTTGGCGTCGATATCCGTAACGAGCAGAACACCATGCAGGATCCTATGTTTCTGATGGAGCAGATGGAGCTGCGTGAAGAGCTTGAAGCGATAGAGAACTCGGCTGATCCGGAAGATGAACTGTTCGGTTTTGAGGCGCGGGTAAGTAAGATCTATAAAGCGCACATGGCTGAGCTGGCCGAAGCGCTGGAAGCCAAAGAGCTGCAGGCAGCAGCCAGCGGTATTCGTAAACTCAAATTTATCGCCAAACTAAACAACGAAATCGAGCAGCTCGAAGAACGCCTGCTCGGCTAAGCAAGGATATTTAATGGCACTACTTCAGATCGCAGAGCCAGGACAGAGCTCTGCTCCTCATGAACAAAAGCTGGCTGTCGGTATCGATCTCGGCACAACCAACTCTCTGGTAGCGGCAGTTCGCAGTGGCGAAGCCAGACCGCTTGAGGATGAGCAGGGCGACAATATTCTGCCTTCCGTGGTTTATTACGGCGGTGAAGAGATCAAAACCGGTCGTCAGGCCCGTGCGCACGCCCAGAGCGAACCAGAGCAGACCATTATTTCAGCCAAGCGCCTGCTGGGCCGCTCTCTGGAAGACATTCAGTCGCGCTACCCGAGCCTGCCATACCGTTTTTCGGCCAGCGATAATGGCCTGCCGCTGATCAACACCGCTCAGGGGGCGGTAAACCCGGTGCAGGTTTCAGCAGAGATCCTCAAATCCCTGGCTCAGCGCGCAGAGAAAACTCTGGGCGGTGAGCTCAATGGCGTGGTGATCACCGTACCGGCTTACTTTGATGACGCCCAGCGTGCCGGCACCAAAGATGCTGCGCAACTGGCGGGTCTGCACGTACTGCGCCTGTTAAACGAGCCAACCGCAGCGGCGATCGCTTACGGTCTGGATTCGGGTCAGGAAGGCGTAATCGCCGTCTATGACCTGGGTGGCGGTACGTTTGATATCTCCATTTTGCGCCTCTCCAAAGGGGTGTTTGAAGTGCTGGCCACAGGCGGTGATTCCGCGCTTGGTGGTGATGACTTCGACCATCTGCTGGCGGATCATATTCAGCAGCAGATCGGCCTTGAAGGCGAACTGACCCCGGCGCAGAGCCGCGCGCTGCTTGATGCGGCGACCGAAGCCAAAATTGCCCTCTCTGCAGAGCAGACGGCTCAGATCGACGTGCTGGGCTGGCAGGGTGAAGTAACCCGCGATACGTTCGAGGCGCTTATTCGCCCGCTGGTGAAGAAAACCCTGATGTCATGCCGCCGCGCACTGAAAGACGCTGGCGTGAGCCAGGATGAAGTACATGAAGTGGTGATGGTGGGTGGCTCAACCCGCACACTGCTGGTACGTGAAATGGTGGGTGAGTTCTTTGCCCGTGAGCCACTGACCAGCATCAACCCGGATGAAGTGGTCGCGATTGGCGCCGGTATTCAGGCGGATATTCTGGTGGGTAACAAGCCAGACTCTGAGATGGTGCTGCTGGACGTGATCCCGCTTTCTCTGGGTATCGAAACCATGGGTGGCCTGGTCGAGAAGATCGTTCCGCGTAACACCACCATCCCGGTTGCCCGCGCTCAGGAATTTACTACCTTTAAAGATGGCCAGACCGGCATGCTGGTTCACGTCGTTCAGGGCGAGCGTGAAATGGTCGATGACTGCCGCTCTCTGGCGCGTTTCAGCCTGAAAGGCATTCCGCCGATGGCGGCAGGTGCAGCACATATCCGTGTGACCTATCAGGTGGATGCGGATGGCCTGCTTTCCGTTACCGCGATGGAGAAAAGCACCGGCGTTCAGGCGGAGATCCAGGTGAAACCATCTTACGGCCTGAGCGATGACGAAGTGGCCAACATGCTGAAAGACTCGATGGCTTATGCCAAAGAAGACATGCTGGCGCGTGCGCTGGCCGAGCAGCGCGTGGAAGCTGATCGGGTGATCGAAGGGCTTATCGCTGCGATGCAGGCAGACGGGGATGATCTGTTGTCTGAAAGCGAACGCAGCGAACTGCTGCAGTCGATCGAGCAGCTTATCGCATTGCGCAACGGCGATGACGCCGATGCCATTGAACAGGGCATTAAAGCCACCGATGCGGCCAGTCAGGAATTTGCCTCGCGCCGTATGGACAAATCTATCCGCGCTGCGCTGTCAGGCCAGTCGGTTGATAATATTTAATCTGAACAGGTAGAAAGTAATCATGCCAAAAATCGTAGTCTTGCCTCATGAAGAGTTGTGCCCGGAAGGGGCGGTACTGGAAGCCGACAGCGGTGAAACCGTACTGGACGTGGCGCTGAAAAACGGTATCGGTATCGAGCACGCCTGTGAGAAGTCGTGTGCCTGTACCACCTGTCACGTGATCATCCGTGAAGGCTTTGATTCGCTGGAAGAGAGCGACGAGCTGGAAGATGACATGCTGGATAAAGCCTGGGGTCTTGAGCCGGAATCACGCCTTGGTTGTCAGGCGAAAGTAGCGGACGAAGACTTGGTGGTTGAGATCCCGAAATATACCCTGAACCACGCGTCAGAAGATCATTAATAAGCTGGATTGACACCAGCCCGGAGCAGTAACAGGCTTTTTACCACGTACCACGTACCACGTACCACGTACCACGTACCACGTACCACGTACCACGTACCACGTACCACGAATGACGAAGGAATGAGAGTATGAGCTTAAAATGGACAGATTCGCGCGACATCGCGATCGAGCTGTGTGACCGCTTTCCGGAGACGGATCCGAAAACGGTACGTTTCACCGATCTGCACCAGTGGATTTGTGAGCTGGAGGAGTTTGATGACGAGCCCAACCGATCGAATGAAAAAATCCTCGAAGCCATTATCCTGTGCTGGATGGACGAAACAGACTGACTATTCACCGGATCAGTGAATCCAGCCCACAAAAAACGGACCAGATGGTCCGTTTTTTTTATCAAATTGTATTTTCCTATCAGCATAGTGCTAACATCTTCGGTGCAATCAGTTTTCTGAGCGGCACAGGAGCCGCTTACTAAGGAGAATACATGTCACAACAAATGCCTGTAGCGATTTCACGCCAGGCAGCGCAGCCTCACTGGGGTGACAAAGCGCTGCTCTCTTTTGGCGAACAGGGCGCAACGATTCATGTAACCGATAACGAACTGGAGTCAGTACAGCGCGCAGCGCGCAAGCTGGACGGCCAGGGGATCAAAAACGTATGCCTTCAGGGCGACGGTTGGGGTCTGGAAACCATCTGGGCGTTTTACCAGGGCTTCCGCAATCAGAAGAACACCAGCAAGGTAGAGTGGAGTGAGCTTGAAGGCGAAGCAGAAGCTGAGCTGAAAGCGCGCATTAAAGCCGGTGACTGGGTTCGCGATATTATCAACAAGAGCGCGGAAGAAGTCGCGCCGCGTCAGCTTGCCACCATGGCCGGAGAGTTCATCAAGTCTCTGGCTCCGGAGCACGTCAGCTACCGCATCGTTAAAGACAAAGATCTGCTGACCGAAGGCTGGACAGGGATCTACGCGGTTGGCCGTGGCTCTGAGCGCACTTCAGCGATGCTTCAGCTGGACTACAACCCGACCGGCGATGAGAATGCACCGGTATTTGCGTGTCTGGTGGGTAAGGGCATCACCTTTGATTCGGGCGGTTACAGCCTGAAACCATCGAACTTTATGGACGCGATGAAAGCGGACATGGGCGGTTCTGGCATCATCACCGGTGGTATGGCTCTGGCGGTAATGCGCGGCCTGAACAAGCGTGTGAAGCTTGTCCTGTGCTGTGCGGAGAACATGGTATCGGGTCGCGCGCTGAAACTGGGCGATGTGATCAAATATAAGAACGGTAAGACGGTTGAAGTGATGAACACTGACGCTGAAGGCCGCCTGGTGCTGGCTGATGGTCTGCTGTATGCCAACGAGCAGAGCCCGGAGCTTATCATCGACTGCGCTACCCTGACCGGTGCGGCGAAGAATGCGCTGGGCAATGATTACCACGCGCTGCTGTCGTTTGACGATGAGCTGTCTCACCAGGCACTGAGCTGTGCCCGTGAGGAAAGTGAAGGTTTGTGGCCTCTGCCTCTGGCTGACTTCCACCGCAGTATGCTACCGTCAAACTTTGCTGACCTTTCTAACATCAGCAGCGGTCAGTATTCGCCGGGTGCCAGCACAGCTGCAGCATTCCTGTCTTACTTTGTTGACGATTACAAAAAAGGCTGGCTGCACTTTGACTGCGCCGGTACTTACCGTAAAGCTGCTTCAGACATGTGGTCCGCCGGTGCAACCGGTATGGGTATCCGTACCCTGGCCCGTCTTTTGACTGAACAGGCAAAATAATAATTTTGGGCGGGGGCAGGTACTCCCGCCGTTTATAAAGCAGAAGTAAAGGACATCTTATGGCTCTGGAAAGAACTTTTTCAATTGTTAAACCTGATGCGGTAAAGCGAAACCTGATTGGTGAAATCTACCACCGTATCGAAAGAGCAGGTCTGCGTGTGATTGCTGCCAAAATGGTTCACCTGACCGAAGAACAAGCCGCCGGCTTCTATGCCGAGCACGAAGGGAAGCCGTTTTTTGGCGAACTGAAAGCCTTTATGACCTCAGGCCCAATTATGGTTCAGGTTCTGGAAGGTGAAGGCGCCATCGCCCGCTACCGCGAGCTGATGGGTAAGACTAACCCGGAAGAAGCCGCCTGCGGCACCATCCGCGCCGACTACGCACTGAGCCTGCGCTATAACTCAGTCCACGGCAGCGACAGCCCGGTTTCGGCTGCACGCGAAATTGAATACTTCTTCCCGCACTCTGAGATCTGCCCGCGTACGGAAGATTAAGAGTTGCGATAAGGGTTAAGGAGCGCTGCAGGTTTTTCAGGTCCTGGGGCGCTTCGCTCAGGGGACCTGGGCTCCGGGGGCTTTTCCCGAAACCCAGGACCCAGTAACCCAGGGCCGTTGCTCACTTCCTTCAAACTTTGCTCTTCTGGTTAAAATTTAATCAGTTCAATTTCAACCCCTTCCCAATAACCCTTCCCGCTACCCCTTGTTGTTACTGGGTAAAGGCTGTACAATTCGCGCCCTTAATTCTTGTTCCGTCATTGAGAGGCACCATGACCACAGCTAAAGTCAATCTACTCGATTTTGATCGTAAAGGGCTGCGCAAATATTTTGCGGAAGAGCTCGGCGAAAAACCGTTTCGCGCCGATCAGATAATGAAGTGGATCTACCATTTTGGTTGTGATGACTTCGAACAGATGACCAACATCAACAAGAAACTGCGTGAAAAACTGCAGCGCGTGGCTGAAATCCGTGCCCCGTATGTTTCTGAAGCGCAGCACTCTTCAGACGGCACCATCAAGTGGGCGATGCGCGTAGGTGACCAGGACGTGGAAACCGTGTACATCCCGGAAGACGACCGTGCGACCCTGTGCGTCTCTTCTCAGGTGGGCTGTGCGCTGGAGTGTAAGTTCTGTTCGACTGCTCAGCAGGGCTTTAACCGTAACCTGAAAGTGTCGGAAATCATTGGTCAGGTGTGGCGTGCAGCACGTGAAGTCGGGCTTGAGAAAGAGACCGGCCGCCGTCCGATCACCAACGTGGTGATGATGGGCATGGGTGAGCCGCTGCTGAACATGAAGAACCTGATCCCTGCGCTGGAAATCATGCTTGATGACCTGGGTTTTGGCCTGTCCAAGCGCCGCGTAACGGTATCGACTTCTGGTGTGGTTTCTGGCCTTGACCAGATGACAGGCAACATCGACGTCGCGCTGGCGATTTCCCTGCACGCGCCGAACGACGAGCTGCGCAGCCAGATCATGCCAATCAACGACCGCTGGAACATCGATGATTTCCTGGCTTCAGTACGCCGCTATATCGCGTCTTCCAATGCCAACCGCGGTAAGGTAACCGTCGAGTATGTGCTGCTTGATCATGTCAACGACGATATGGATCATGCAAGGCAGCTCGCAGAATTGCTGAAAGATACCCCGGCGAAGATCAATTTGATTCCATTCAACCCATATCCTGGTTCACCATACGGTAAGCCGAGTAATTCACGCATCGATCGTTTTATGAAAGCTTTGATGCAGTACGATTACACGGTCACCGTTCGTAAAACCCGTGGCGATGATATCGATGCTGCGTGTGGCCAGTTGGTGGGGGATGTGATTGACCGCACCAAACGTACTAAAAACAAACAAAATGGGGAACCAATCCCGGTAACCAGTATCTGATGTGATGTTCGTTCCGGTCCACTTCCCCAGCTCGTTGGGGGAGTGTGATGTTCGCAAGGTTTGTATACATAATTCTGCTTAGTTTGTTGTCAGGTTGTGTTACAGTTACAGACGATCGAACAGATTCGTCTTTTGACAGGGTGCGCGCCGCTGAAGCGCGGATTAACCTGGGATTGAGCTACATGGCTTCTGATGACATGGTCAAAGCCAAAGAGAACTTCCAGGTCGCGCTGAGTTATGCACCGGATTACTACCGCGGTCTGATCGCTATGGCTCACTACTACGATAAAGTCAGTGAGTCTGAGAAGGCGCGCGAAACCTATCAGAAGGCATTGAGGGAGTCACCCGATAACGGGGACGTGCTTAATAACTACGGGGCCTTTTTGTGTAAACACGGCGAGTATGAACGCGCCGATGCATTCTTTAACCAGGCCATTGAAGTTCCTTATTACTATCTTATCTCTGCCAGCTATCAGAACGCGGCGATGTGTGCCCTGAAGAGCGGGGATAAGGATAAAGCACGTTACTATTTCAGCCGTGCGCTTGACCACGAGCCCAACCGGACGGTTGCTATTTTGCAACTGGCCCAGCTGGAAATTGAAGCTCAGGAGTTAAGGCAGGCAAGGGTCAGACTGATTAAGTTTCACCACCAGTTCGGATACAGAGCGGCAAGCTTAGGGTTGCTGATTGAACTAGAACAAAAAGCGGGCAATGCTGCGGTAGCAGAGCGTTATCGCGAAATTTTGGCGCAGAAATATCCGGACTCTATCCAGTATCAAGAATATGTCGCAAATGAATACGGAAAACACTGAGAACACCAATGCAGAAAGTGAAGCACCGCGCCTCAAACCCGGCACGATGCTCCGCCAGCAGCGCGAATCTCTTGGCTGGTCACAAAAAGAGATAGCCGATCGTCTCCGTCTCCGCGTCGCGGTGATTGAGAGCATCGAAGAAGACAATATAAAGTCCAACCAGGTAGCCACTTTTACACGTGGCTATTTGCGATCTTATGCCCGGCTGGTTGGGCTGGACGAAGAACATATCCTGGCGGTATTCGACCAGCAGTATGGCCAGCAGGAGCAGGAAAACCACAAAATGCAGAGCTTTTCCCGTAAAACCAAGCGGGAGAAGAGCGACAGCCGTATTATGCTGCTGACCTGGGGCATCATGCTGGTACTGGCCGGTATCTCATCAGTTTGGTGGTGGCAGAACCAGGAAAAAGACACGCTGTCTGTCGCTGAGCTTGAGTCTCAGGCGGTGACAGAGCAGGCCCCGGAAGTGGTGGTCGACAGCGCGCTGCTTGACTCCCCGGTGGTTGAAGTGCCGGAAGCTGAAGTGGCCGTCGCTGAAACTGTCGATGAGCCAGTCAAAGATACTGTTCCTGAATCGTCTGTTGAGCCTGAAGTAACCACTGAGGAGCCGAAGGCTGAAGCGAAGCCGGAAGCGCCAGTGAAGCCTGCGCCGGCTGAGCAAAAGCCAGCAGTTGCGGCTAACCAGCTGGAAATGTCATTCAGTTCAGACTGCTGGATCCTTATCAAAGATGCGACCGGCAAAACCCTGTCTACCGGGGTGAAGAAGTCAGGTCAGTCTTTGTCTCTTCAGGGCAAGCTCCCTTATAACGTAGTACTTGGTGCACCGGAAGGCGTCACCATGAGATTAGCCGATGAAGCGGTAGACCTTTCTGGGTATACTGCAGGCAAAGTCGCGAAATTCAAATTACCCTAGAAGCAATTATGCAACACGAATCTCCAATTAAACGTCGCCCATCGACTCGAATTTACGTGGGTGACGTGCCAATCGGTGACGGCGCCCCTATTGCGGTGCAGTCAATGACCAACACCCGCACTACCGATGTCGATGCGACCGTAGCGCAGATCCGTGCACTGGAAAAAGTGGGCGCGGATATCGTACGCGTTTCTGTACCGACTATGGATGCTGCGGAAGCGTTTAAGCAGATCAAACAGCAGGTTTCAGTACCACTGGTGGCGGACATTCACTTTGATTACCGAATCGCGCTGAAAGTGGCGGAATACGGTGTGGACTGTCTGCGCATTAACCCGGGCAATATCGGCAAAGAAGACCGTATTCGCGCGGTGGTAGACTGTGCCCGTGACAAGAACATCCCGATCCGTATCGGGGTGAACGGCGGTTCGCTGGAAAAAGACATCCAGATGAAATATGGTGAACCAACGCCGGAAGCGCTGGTGGAATCGGCGATGCGCCACGTGGACATCCTGGACCGCCTGAACTTTGATCAGTTCAAAGTGAGCGTAAAAGCGTCAGACGTCTTCCTGGCCGTAGACTCATACCGTTTGCTGGCTCAGAAGATCGATCAGCCACTGCACCTTGGGATCACCGAAGCCGGTGGCGCCCGTGCAGGTGCAGTGAAATCGGCGGTCGGTCTTGGCATGTTGCTGGCCGAAGGCATCGGTGACACCCTGCGTGTTTCACTGGCGGCTGATCCGGTAGAAGAGATCAAAGTCGGTTTTGATATTCTGAAATCACTGCGTATTCGCTCGCGCGGGATCAACTTTATTGCCTGCCCAAGCTGTTCACGTCAGGAATTTGATGTGATCGGTACGGTGAATGCGCTGGAAGAGCGCCTGGAAGACATCATCACCCCGATGGACGTATCCATCATCGGTTGTGTGGTAAATGGTCCGGGCGAAGCCGAGGTCTCTCACATGGGGATCGCCGGCGGTAACAAGAAGAGCGCTTTCTACGAAGACGGTAAACGTCAGAAAGAGCGCTTTGATAACGACGATCTGGTGAACCAGCTGGAAGCGAAGATCCGCGCTAAAGCATCGATGCTGGATGAAAACAACCGCATCGACGTTCAACAGACAGAAAACAACTAATCTCAACGGTAAAAACTGTGGCAAAGACTATTCAAGCAATCCGGGGCATGAACGACTGCCTCCCAACACAATCTCCACTTTGGCAAAAAGTAGAGAACACGGTGAAACATGTGATCAGTGCGTACGGTTACAGCGAAGTACGCATGCCAATCGTTGAGATGACCCATCTGTTCAGCCGCGCTATCGGTGAAGTGACCGACGTGGTTGAGAAAGAGATGTACACCTTTGATGACCGTAACGGCGACAGCCTGACCCTGCGTCCGGAAGGCACCGCGGGTTGTGTGCGCGCCGGTATCGAAAACGGTCTGCTGTACAACCAGGAGCAGCGCCTGTGGTACATGGGCCCGATGTTCCGTCACGAGCGCCCTCAGAAAGGCCGTTACCGTCAGTTCCACCAGTGTGGTGTGGAAGTGTTTGGTATCGACGGTCCGGATGTGGACGCTGAGCTTATCATGATGACCGCGCGCCTGTGGCGTGAGCTGGGCATCGACAAGCACGTGCGTCTGGAGCTGAACTCGATCGGTTCTCTTGAAGCGCGCGCGAACTACCGCACCGCGCTGATCGCCTTCCTGGAGCAGCACATCGACATTCTGGATGAAGACTGCAAGCGTCGTATGCACACCAACCCGCTGCGCGTTCTGGACACCAAGAACCAGGACATTCAGGCGGTTCTGGCAGATGCACCTCAGCTTCAGGACTACCTGGACGAAGAGTCGAAAGCTCACTTTGCCGGTCTGTGTGAACTTCTGGACGCGGCAGGTATCGAATATCAGGTAAACCAGCGTCTGGTACGTGGTCTGGATTACTATAACCGTACTGTTTTTGAGTGGATCACCGAAAGCCTGGGTGCCCAGGGTACCGTTTGTGGCGGTGGCCGCTATGATGGTCTGGTTGAGCAGCTGGGTGGTAAAGCCACTCCGGCAGTAGGTTTTGCGATGGGCCTTGAGCGTCTGGTACTGATGCTGGAAGAGCTGGACCTGGCTCAGACCCGCCGCGCAGTAGACGTGTACATGGTAACCGCTGGTGAGGGTACTACCCTGGCTGGTATGAAGCTGGCCGAGCAGCTGCGTGAAGCCCTGCCGGGTATCCGCATCATGAGTCACTTCGGTGGCGGCGGCTTTAAGAAACAATTTAAACGTGCCGACAAAGTTGGCGCGGTAACCGCACTGGTACTGGGCGAAAATGAAGTCGCTGACGGTACTGTTGTAGTGAAGGACCTGACCGGTGGCGAACAAACCACCGTAGCGCAGGCGGATGTCGCCGCTTCGCTTAAGCATTTGATTTAAAGAGGACAGGACGTGGAACTCTACGATACTGAAGAACAACAGGTAGAAGCCATCAAAGAGTGGTGGAAGGAAAACGGTAAAGCGGTCATTCTGGGCGCGGTTGTGGGCCTTGGCGGTATCTTCGGCTGGCGTTATTACCAGGACAGCCAGGTAGCAGCTCAGGAAGCAGCTTCAAAGGCATACACTCAGGCGCTGGCTGCGATTGTGCAGCAGGGTGCTGACAGCGCAGAGAGCACTCAGGCTTTCATCGACGCTAACAAGGACTCTCAGTATTCGGTTCTGGCTGCACTGCAGCTGGCCAAAGCTCAGGCTCAGGCAGGTGAACTGGAAGCGGCCCTGAAGCAGCTGGAGTGGGCGCAGGCGTCCAACCAGGATGTGGCGGCAGAATCTCTGATCCGTTTCCGTATTGCCCGCGTTCAGGCAGAGCTTGAGCAGTTTGACAAGGCATTTGCTTCGCTGGACGCGATTAAGGCTGAAGCGTGGAAAGCGCGCGTGGCTGAACTGCGTGGCGACATCCTGCTGCGTCAGGGTGACAAAGCGGGTGCTTACACCGCTTACACTGAAGCCGAGCAGGCACAGACAGCCGGTGAAAACCCGCTGCTGAAAATGAAATTGGACGATCTTGCCAGGTAAGGTGTAACAGATGAAAAAAATGCTCAGCAGAGCACTGATGTGTGCCGTCGTACTGGGCGGCGTAGTTGGTTGCGCCAGCGAGGAAGACACCATAGTGATGTCGCCACTGCCTCAGGTTAACAGTCAGTTCACTCCTTCCGGAGAATGGAGTGCCGCTGTTGGTGAGGGTGTTGGGCATTATTTCTCCCGGCTGAAACCAGCTTACGCTTACGACAAAGTGTTTGTTGCCAGCCGTGATGGCGTGGTGAAAGCGCTTGATCCGCAAACGGGTAAAACCATCTGGAGCCAGAACCTCGGTAAAGAGAGCAGTGCCCGTCTGTCCGGCGGTATTACTGCTTCCTACGGTAAACTGTTTATCGGCAGTGAGAACGGCCAGGTGCTCGCACTGGATGAAGAAACCGGTGAAGAGCAGTGGCGCACTGACGTGGAAGGCGAAGTGCTTGCTGCACCGGCAACCGATGTGAACCTGGTGATGGTTCATACCAGCCGCGGCGTGATGGAAGCACTGGACCCTGAAAACGGCGACCAGGTCTGGACCATCAGCAGTGAAGTTCCGGCGCTGACCCTGCGTGGTGACAGTGCACCTGTGACTATCTCGGGTGGTGTGTTCTGGGGAACGGCGAATGGTCGTCTTGCCGCAGCGATTGCGCAGCGTGGCCAGCTTATCTGGCAGCAGCCGGTAGGTAACCCGAAAGGCTCAACTGAGATCGACCGTCTGGTTGACGTAGATGCGTCTCCGCTTCTGATTGGCGGCATGCTGTACACCGTTGGTATCAATGGTCAGCTGGTCGCGATTGACCTGCGCTCAGGTGCGCCGACCTGGAAACGTACTTACTCTTCGGCGACCGATATGGCGACCGATGACAGCCAGATTTACCTGGTGACCGACAAAGATCACCTGGTTGCTGTCGATGCCCGCAGCGGAACCGAAATCTGGAGTAATGACCAGCTTCAGTACCGTCAGCTGACAGCTCCGGCGATCATCGGTGGCAAGCTGGTGGTCGGTGACAGTCAGGGCTATCTGCACTGGCTGGATACCGAAAGCGGCGAGTTTGTTTCCCAGCAACTGATTGACAGCAGCGGTCTGGCGGTAGCTCCGATCCAGGTTGACGATGGCTACGTGCTGATGACCCGTTCAGGTAGAGTGCTCAAGCAGAAGCTGAACTAGCCGTCAATAGCACACCGTTAATCGGTGTGATACAATTCACAATCGGCTCCTTGCTGAACTTCAGCCAGGAGCCGTTTTATTGCTAACGTGTAGTTATAGGTAAGCCCGGAAAGCTTACCTATAACTACATCAGAATTTCTAGATTACAGAGGTAGATATGATTCCTGTTGTTGCTCTGGTTGGGCGCCCGAACGTTGGTAAATCAACGTTGTTTAACCGCCTGACCCGCACGCGTGACGCACTGGTAGCGGATTTCCCAGGCCTGACCCGGGACCGTAAATATGGCCAGGCTCAGCTGGGTGAACATGAATTTATCGTTATCGATACCGGCGGTATCGACGGCTCCGAAGAGGGCGTAGAAACCAAGATGGCTGAGCAGTCGCTGGCGGCGATTGATGAAGCCGACGTAGTGCTGTTTATGGTAGATGGCCGTGCGGGCCTGAACCCGGCCGACCGTGCGATCGCCGATCACCTGCGTAAGCTTGAAAAAACATCCATGCTGGTGGTTAACAAGATCGACGGTATCGACGCTGACTCGGCCTGTGCCGATTTCTGGCAGCTGGGTGTGGACCAGATGTATCAGATTGCTGCGGCTCACGGCCGTGGTGTTGCGGCGCTGATTGACCGCGCACTGAACCCAATCGCTGAGCAGATGGCAGCAGAGCAGGGCGGTATCGAAGACCTGACTGAGTTTGAAGACCAGGAAGAGAAGCTGGATTACACCGAAGAAGAAGCGGAAGCAGAATTCAAGCGTCTTCAGGACCAGCCAATCAAGCTGGCTATCATCGGTCGTCCGAACGTGGGCAAATCTACCCTGACTAACCGTATTCTGGGTGAAGAGCGCGTCGTGGTTTACGATATGCCAGGCACAACCCGTGACTCTATCTACATCCCGATGCAGCGTGACGAGCGTGAATACGTTCTGATTGATACCGCCGGTGTTCGTCGCCGTACCCGTATCAATGAGACCGTAGAGAAGTTCTCAGTGGTTAAAACCCTGAAAGCGATTGAAGATGCCAACGTGGTGATGCTGGTTATCGACGCGCGTGAAAACATCTCTGACCAGGACCTTAGCCTGCTGGGCTTTGCCCTGAATGCCGGCCGTTCTATCGTGATTGCGGTAAACAAGTGGGATGGTCTGGACACTGACGTAAAAGAAGCGGTGAAGAAAGAGCTGGACCGTCGTCTTGGCTTTGTGGACTTTGCCCGTATCCACTTTATTTCAGCCCTGCACGGTACCGGTGTAGGTCACCTGTTTGAATCAGTGGAAGAAGCGTACAAGTCCGCGACTACCCGTGTGGGTACCTCGGTACTGACCCGTATCATGAAGATGGCACAGGAAGACCACCAGCCGCCAATGGTTCGTGGCCGCCGTGTGAAGCTGAAATACGCGCACGCCGGTGGTTACAACCCGCCAATCATAGTGGTTCACGGAAACCTGGTACACGAACTGCCGGATTCCTACAAACGTTACCTGATGAACTACTACCGCCGTTCACTGGAAATCATGGGTACCCCAATCCGTATCCAGTTCCAGAGCAGCGATAACCCGTTCGAGGGTAAGACCAACAAGCTGACCCTGTCTCAGGAGCGTAAGCGTAAACGTCTGATGTCTATGATGAAAGGGCGTAAAAACTAAATACCGGAAAGGCGCCTCAGGGCGCCTTTTTTAATGCACGATAAACAAGAGAACTAAGATGCAGCCAACCAAAGTATTGTTTTCGAAAGGCGTGGCAGAGAGCGACGCCAGGGTATTACTGGTCTCAGGCCGCGATGTGGTAACAGAGCAGACACCGTTTCACCCGGTCAGCCATATCTGGCCGGATCATCCGGCGGACAAAGGCTGGATGGAGTTTAACGGCCAGCGCAGTGAGGTGACTGACTGCCTGACCGGGGCGGTGGAGCTGGCCAGTGGTGAGCTGTATGTCGGGGAGCAGATCCCCGTAAAACGCGACAGCGAAGGCTGGGTGTTTGTGGTAGTACACCGGCTGGCAGAAGAGTCAGATGCTCCGGCCACTGGTGACTCAGTCCGTCTGCTGGTGGATAAGGACTACCAGGACAGCCTCAGTCGCGGCCACAGTGCCGGGCACATTGCCTACCTGGCACTGAATAAAGTTCTGGGTGAGGGCTACTGGCGTAAAGAGGCAGACCGTAAGGACCCGCTCGGCTGGCCGGATTTCAACAGCTACGCTCAGGTGAGCAGTGTGGTGACGCCGGACCGTTGTCATGATGTTTACCGTCTGGGTAAAACCCTGCGTAAGCGTGGCCTTAACAGCGCAGATGTGGTGAAGGAGCTGAATCAGATTACACAGCGTGCTAACCAGCAGGTTGCACAGTGGCTGGCAAACCCTGGCCCGGTTGAACTGGAATGTCAGGGTGAAGCGCTGACCGACTCGCGTTACTGGCGTTGTCAGCTCGACAGTCAGGTTGTAACACCCTGTGGCGGCACTCACGTCAGTCATCTGTCAGAGCTGGGCGAAGTTGAAATTACACTGAGTGAAGTTGATTTACAGCATATTGAAATGCACACTTGTGTAAGAAAGTAAGATCGAATAGTAAATATCGCAAAGTGCTGGCTGAAATGTCACTTCTGGAGTTTTTATCTGTTTAAAATCCAAATGCAGAACATGTAACTTATGCTTTCGGGGTGTGGTTATATAAAAATTCTTTTCGGGGGAGATCGCTGATCATTTGTGTTATGGCAGACGATCCGATAAAGATCCCGCACAGTCAGAATAGCAGGCAGAAGGTTATCTATCAGCAGCTTAGCTGTGCCAAAGTGGTATTAGGTGTGATCTGTGTCATGGTTTGCAACGGATCCGCTGTGACATAGTGGAGCGGCTTATAAATAACAGGAGTGAAATAATGAGCGAGAATCAGTGCCCTGAATGCAAAAGCGACCTGGAGTGGGATGGTGGCAACTACCGCTGTGATTTCTGTTCGGTCGCTTATCGCAAAGTTGGTTTCTGTCCGGAGTGCGGCGATAAGCTGGAGAAGCTGCAGGCCTGTGGCGCGGCGAACTACTTCTGTAACAGCTGCAATGAGCTTAAATCGAAGTCAAAAATCCGCTTTGAATTTCAGAAGGTTTGATCCGGCTATTCGCTCAGTTAACTACTGAGCGGACTTCTCCGTCAGCCAGTCGCGTAACCAGGGTATCCCCGCTCTGCAGCTGGTCTGCGCTGGTCACCACATCCCCTTTCTCTGTCTGGGTAATGCTGTAACCACGTTTCAGGGTCGCCAGCGGGCTGACGGTATCGAGCTTTTCTGCTGCCAGTGACAGCTGGTGACGGGTGAGCAGCAGCTTTCTGTCCATTGCATCAAGCAGTTTCTGGTGACTGCGGGTCAGATGATTCTGGCGTGCTGCCAGCTGACGGGCCGGGCTGGAGAGCGCAAGACGGTGCTCGAGCCGTTCAGTTTTCGCTGCTGAAAGTGCCAGTCTGTCCTGCATTGCCCGTTCAAGGCGCAGGCTCAGCTCATCAAGCTGCTGGGACTGCTGTTGCAGCCGGTATTGCGGGTGCTGATGGGCAAGGCGTTTTTCCAGCAGCTGCAGCCGGTGGACAAAACCGCCCAGATAACGTTCCGCAGCATAAGCAAGGCGCTGGCGGCGTTGCATCAGGCCCTGCAGCTGGTGACTGTGGTCGCGGCTGATCAGTTCGGCTGCCGCCGATGGGGTTGGCGCGCGCACATCGGCAACAAAGTCTGCGATAGTCACATCCACTTCGTGGCCAACCGCTGACACTACCGGGATCTGGCTGGCAGCGATGGTGCGGGCAACGATCTCTTCGTTAAAGCACCACAGATCTTCCAGCGAGCCGCCACCACGTCCGACAATCAGTACATCACACTCATCACGACTGTTGGCCCGTCCGATCGCCTGAGCGATGGAAATCGCCGCGCCTTCGCCCTGAACCATGGTCGGGTAGATGACCACTGGCAGGCCGGGATCGCGTCTTTTCAGTACGTTGAGAATATCATGCAGCGCTGCGCCGGTTTTGGAGGTGATAATGCCGACCCGTTTCGGGTGTTCCGGAAGAGGCATTTTGCTGCTCTGGGCAAACAGGCCTTCAGCGGCGAGCGACATTTTCAGCTGCTCGAACTGCTGTTGCAGGCGTCCGTCGCCTTCCGGCTGCATGCTTTCGACGATCAGCTGGTAGTCACCGCGTGGTTCGTAAAGGGAAAGACGTGCTTTAACCAGAACCTGGTTGCCGTTTTGCGGCTTAAACGTGACCCGGCGGTTGTTGCCGCGGAACATGGCGCACTTAACCTGGGCACGGCTGTCTTTAAGGGTAAAGTACCAGTGACCGGATACCGGCGCAGAGAAGTTAGACAATTCACCAACCAGCCAGACAATACCCATCTCGTTTTCCAGCAGAAGACGAACTTCGGCGTTCAGGCGGGAAACAGTAAAGATGTTTGGGTTGCTGTTTTGGTGACTGAGAGAGGGCACGCTAATTCCGGAGACGTGAGTATGGAAATTAGCGGCAATATAATACATAGCAAAGGGGTAATTGCAAGAAAAAATTCAAAAAAATGTGTGGTCAAGCGATTGCCTTGGCCGTATAATCCCTCCGCAATATCAAATCCAAATCAATTGGACTCTTTTTTACAAACCTTGTTGTGAGATATTGCAAATGCTAAGAATTGCCAAAGAAGCGCTGACATTCGATGACGTACTACTTGTGCCAGCACACTCCACCGTTCTCCCAAATACAGCTGAACTTCACACTCAGCTGACCAAAGACATCTCTCTTAATATTCCGATGATTTCTGCGTCTATGGACACAGTAACGGAAGCACGCCTGGCGATCGCCCTGGCGCAGGAGGGTGGCATTGGCTTTATCCACAAAAACATGTCGATTGAGCAGCAGGCTCATCAGGTGCACCTGGTTAAGATCTTTGAAGCTGGCGTTGTAACCGCTCCGGTAACCGTAACTCCGGACGCAACCATCGCTGACGTTAAAGCCCTGACCGAGGAAAACGGCTTTGCCGGCTACCCGGTTGTTACTGATAACAACGAGCTGGTAGGTATCATCACTGGCCGTGACGTTCGTTTCGTTACTGACCTGACCAAGAAAGTTGAGAAGGTAATGACGCCTAAAGACCGCCTGGCTGCGGTTAAAGAAGGCGCATCACGCGAAGAAGTTCAGCAGGTAATGCAGGAACGCCGCGTTGAGAAAGTACTGGTAGTGAACGAAGAGTTCCAGCTGCGCGGTATGATCACTGCAAAAGACTTCCACAAAGCAGAGCGTAAACCAAACGCATGTAAAGATGCTCAGGGTCGCCTGCGTGTAGGTGCGGCAGTGGGCGCTGGTGCCGGCAACGAAGAGCGTGTTAAAGCGCTGGTTGAAGCGGGCGTAGATGTACTGCTGATCGACTCTTCTCACGGTCACTCTGAAGGTGTACTGAACCGTATCCGCGAAACCCGTGCAGCTTACCCGGATCTGCAGATTATCGGTGGTAACGTAGCAACGGCTGCTGGTGCGAAAGCTCTGATTGAAGCAGGCGTAAGCGCTGTAAAAGTGGGCATCGGCCCTGGCTCAATCTGTACTACCCGTATCGTAACCGGTGTTGGTGTTCCTCAGATCACCGCTATTTCTGACGCAGCAGCAGCAGCGGCAGAGTACGGCGTTCCTGTTATCGCTGACGGCGGTATCCGTTTCTCAGGTGACATCGCTAAAGCAATCGCAGCCGGTGCATCCTGTGTAATGGTTGGATCAATGTTCGCAGGTACTGAAGAAGCACCGGGTGAAGTTGAACTGTACCAGGGCCGTGCATACAAATCTTACCGCGGCATGGGTTCTCTGGGCGCGATGTCTAAAGGTTCTTCTGACCGCTACTTCCAGTCTGATAACGCAGCTGACAAGCTGGTTCCTGAAGGTATCGAAGGCCGTATCGCATATAAAGGCCGCCTGAAAGAGATCATTCACCAGCAAATGGGCGGTCTGCGTTCATGTATGGGTCTGACCGGTTGTGGCACCATTGAAACGCTGCGCACCAAAGCTGAGTTCGTACGCATCTCTGGCGCAGGTATGAAAGAGTCGCACGTTCACGACGTAGCGATCACCAAAGAAGCGCCAAACTACCGTACCGGCCAGTAATAAATAAGACAGTCACCGGGCAATTTTCGCCCGGTGAATATTATGTCCAACAGCATTCCCCGAGAAGAAACAATGACTAAGAACATTCATGACCAACGTATTCTGATCCTGGACTTCGGATCTCAGTACACTCAGCTTATCGCACGCCGTATCCGTGAAATCGGTGTTTACTGTGAACTGTGGAGCTGGGATGTAGAAGAAGCAGACATCCGCGAGTTCAACCCGAACGGCATCATCCTGTCAGGTGGCCCGGAAAGCGTAACGGAAGAGAACTCTCCACGCGCTCCTGAATATGTATTTAACGCAGGCGTTCCTGTTCTTGGCGTTTGTTACGGCATGCAGACCATGTCTGAGCAGCTGGGCGGTAAAGTCGCTGGCTCAAATGAGCGTGAGTTTGGCTACGCTCAGGTAGAAGTAGTTAAGCAGTGTGAACTGTTTAAGAACATCGAAGACGCACTGGCAGCTGACGGTAACGCACTGCTGGACGTATGGATGAGCCACGGCGACAAAGTTGTGGAAATCCCGTCTGACTTCACCAAAATCGCTGAAACGGACACCTGTCCTTACGCAGCAATGGCGAACGAAGAGAAACGCTTCTACGGCGTTCAGTTCCACCCGGAAGTAACGCACACCCGTCAGGGCAAGCGTATGCTGGAAAACTTCGTACTGAACATCTGTGGCTGTGAAAAGCTGTGGACCTCTCAGTCAATCATCGACGACGCAGTAGCCCGCATCAAAGAGCAGGTAGGTGACGATGAAGTGATCCTGGGCCTGTCTGGCGGTGTGGATTCATCTGTAGTTGCAATGCTGGTTCACCGCGCTATCGGTGACAAGCTGACCTGTGTATTTGTCGACAACGGCCTGCTGCGTCTGAACGAAGCGGATCAGGTACTGGAAATGTTCGGCGACCACTTCGGTCTGAACATCGTTCACGTTGACGCAGAAGAGCGATTCCTGAGTGCGCTGGAAGGCAAGTCTGACCCTGAAGAGAAGCGTAAGACCATCGGTCACGTGTTCATTGACGTGTTCGACGAAGAGTCGAAGAAGCTGAAAAACGCCAAGTGGCTGGCACAGGGTACTATCTACCCGGATGTGATCGAGTCTGCAGCGTCCAAGACAGGTAAAGCACACGTGATCAAGTCTCACCATAACGTTGGCGGTCTGCCGGACGATATGGAAATGGGCCTGGTTGAACCACTGCGTGAACTGTTTAAAGATGAAGTGCGTAAGATCGGCCTTGAGCTGGGTCTGCCGTACAACATGCTGTACCGTCACCCGTTCCCGGGTCCTGGTCTGGGTGTTCGCGTACTGGGCGAGATCAAGAAAGAGTACTGTGATCTGCTGCGTCGCGCGGATGCTATCTTCATCGAAGAGCTGCACAACGCTGACCTGTACAACAAGGTATCTCAGGCGTTCACCGTATTCCTGCCGGTTCGCTCGGTAGGCGTAATGGGTGACGGCCGTAAATACGACTGGGTTGTATCGCTGCGTGCGGTAGAAACCATCGACTTTATGACCGCACACTGGGCACACCTGCCATACGACTTCCTGGGTAAGGTTTCAAACCGCATCATCAACGAAGTAGATGGCATCTCCCGAGTGGTTTACGACATCTCTGGTAAGCCACCAGCGACCATCGAGTGGGAATAATTTTTATACTGCCTTGATTAAGAAGCCAGCGTTATGCTGGCTTTTTTTACATCTAAACAAATGCTTATGTAAGCTTATGGTACGATATGGATCAAAAGTGAAATCTTATTTTTTGCTTATAGCTATCCTCTGAATCGTCAACCCGTATTAAAATTTTCTTACAAACTTTGCAGCTCTTTTTTAATTTTAAGGTATTACACATGTCAACTAAACTGGCTAACCCGGCGCCACTTGGCCTGATGGGTTTTGGTATGACCACCATCCTGCTGAACATCCACAACGCAGGTTTTTTCCCAATCGACTCTATGATTCTGGCGATGGGTATTTTCTACGGCGGTCTGAGCCAGGTTATCGTTGGCATCATGTGTTTTAAGCGTGGCGACACTTTCGGTACTACTGCGTTTACTTCTTACGGTCTGTTCTGGCTGACTCTGGTTGGCTGCATCGTAATGCCTTACATGGGCCTGCCTAAGAGCCCGGCTCCGTTCATGGGCTGGTACCTGGCTCTGTGGGGTATCTTCACTGGCTTCATGTTCTTCGGCTCACTGTGCTACCCGAAAGCAAAACAGGTTGTATTCGGTTCTCTGACAGTACTGTTTGCCCTGCTGGCAATCCGTGACTTCACCGGCAGCCAGCTGATCGGTACTATCGCTGGTTTCGAAGGTATCTTCTGTGGCGCAAGCGCAATCTACTTCGCAATGGCTCAGGTTCTGAATGCAGAGTACGGCCGCACTGTACTGCCAATCGGTGATAAGAAAAAAGCACCGGCAGCAAACGCTCAGGCAGTAGCTGCGTAAGCAAAAGAATTGGGAACAGAAAAGGGGTTGGCTCTTACGGGCCAACCCCTTTCTCTTTTCTGCTTGTAGGCTATCAGGTTGAAGGCAGCTCGACAGCGTCTTCGTCCTGTTCCGGTTTGGCCTGAACCGGTTTGGTTCTGCGTTTATATTTCTCTTCCCAGTAATCCGCGCCTTTGATCCCCAGCGCCACCGGGTTAAAGGTGTACTCTTCCACGCCCTGTGCCTGCTGCGCTTCGTAGTCCTTCAGCGCTTTAATCGCCGGTTTGGACAGGAAGAAGATAATCACGATACCGACGATGTTCAGCCATGCCATCAGGCCTACGCCCACATCACCCAGCGCCCAGGCGAGGTTAGCGGTTTTCACCGTGCCGTAGAACACCGCCGACATCAGGACCAGTTTCAGTACAAACATCAGCCCGTTAACTTTAAAGCTGCGGCGGATATAGGCGATATTGGTCTCAGCGATGTAGTAGTAAGCCAGAATGGTGGTAAAGGCGAAGAAGAACAGCGCAAACGCGATAAACGGTTTGCCGATGCCTGGCAGGGCACTTTCAATTGCCATCTGGGTGAATACCGGACCGTTGGCACCGATCTCTGCTGAGATATTCTGCACCAGGAAAGCGCCCTCTGCGCCGCCGTGAACGTTATACGTACCGGTGATAAGGATCATAAACGCCGTTGCCGAGCAGACCAGCAGGGTATCGATATAGATCGAGAATGACTGAACCAGACCCTGCTGAGCCGGGTGCTGAACGTTCGCCGCCGCCGCCGCGTGAGGACCGGTTCCCTGACCGGCTTCGTTAGAGTAAACGCCACGCTTAACCCCCCAACCGATCGCCGCGCCGACACCTGCCATTGGCGTAAAGGCATCACCGACGATCATACCTACGATACGCGGGATTTCGCCTACGTTCAGCAGAATGATCACAAAGGCGATGATGATGTAAGCCAGCGCCATAAACGGTACTACCACCTGGGTGAAGTGCGCGATACGCTTTACGCCACCAAAGATGATAAAGCCAAGAATAATTGAGATCAGCGTACCGGTGAAAATTTTGGCAAAGCTAAAGGTGCCGACCGCTGTTTCAATCATATCCCCGCTGCCAAACGCCGCTTCGACTGCGTTACCTATACTGTTCGACTGAACGCCAGGCAGCAGCACACCACAGGCAAAAATGGTCGCAACCGCGAAGATCCACGCATACCATTTCTGGCCCATGGCTTTTTCAATGTAGTAAGCCGGACCACCACGAAACTCGCCTTCGTCTTCTTCTTTATAGATCTGAGCCAGGGTGGATTCTGCATAAGCGGTCGCAGCACCAAAAAATGCCACTACCCACATCCAGAACACCGCGCCCGGGCCACCAAATCCAATCGCTGCGGCTACGCCCGCGATGTTACCGGTACCTACACGGCCGGACAGCGACACGGCCAGTGCCTGGAAAGAGGAGATCCCCTTAGCTGAGCTCTTGCCTGACATCAGCAGACGCCACATTTCAAAGAAGTGGCGGATCTGCACAAAGCGGGTCAGCACCGAATAAAACAAACCTGCCCCTAGGCACAGATAGATCAGTGCCGGGCTCCATATAATTCCGTTTAAAAAATCGACCATAGATTGCATGAGTCATTCCCTGTGTTTATTGTTCTCCGGCTTGGGATATTAATCTGTTTGTAATGGTATTGTTAACAACAAAATCGGTGGATTTGTCGCCACGTGAGCGGAAACACAAAACATCAGATTTAAGATTGTGTGCGGGTTTGCTGTGTTTATTGAAGATTAAATGCTTATTCAATTGCGGATGTGTAGTTAAATATTTGTTGCAGATGCCGCTGGTGGGTTGGATTGTTCTGCTAATAACCGTGAGGTTACCAGTGATAAGTTCCGCAAAGCGGCTTTTGTGACAAACGGTTTGACGGCTCCTACACTGAAAAGGGCAGAAGGAGAGCGTGATGGAAAATCAGCAGCACAGTTGTTGCAGTTATCGCAGTCCCGACGGCTGGGAATGTGATCAGCAGGCCGGGGAATCCGGACTGTGTTACTGGCATGACCCCAAAGTCGACAAAAGTCAGCATGATATAAAGCAGGCGCTGGAGAAATGGGTAGCAGAAGGAAAACCGCTGGATGGTTTCCAGCTGGCCAGAACCCAGCTCAGTGACGTTTATCTGGTTAACCGCGGAAGCAAACATGGTTATTCCTGCCGGGATGCCGACCTTTACCGGGCAGATCTTTCTTATGCTCACTGCTTCGGGCTGGATTTGCGCGGCTCCTCGCTGATGAAGGCCAATCTTTACTCGGCTAACCTGCATTGCGCCAGGCTGGAAGGGTGCAATTTGCTCGGTACCCACCTTGGCAGAGCTCGGCTGGAAAACGTGGACTGGGGGCAGGCTCTGGCTCAGGAAGAGCGCGCCTGTGAAGCCCTGTCGCTGGGAAATGAAAAACTGGCCAAACAGCTCTATCAGGAGTCTGAGGAAGTGGCGCGTTCGATCCGCAAGCAGTGCGAAAAAGAAGGCCTGTTTGAAACTGCCGGTACTTTCTTCAAAAAAGAGATGGTCTTTCGTCGTTATCAGATGCCCAGATACAGCACCAGGCGGATTTTCTCCCGTTGTGTAGACCTGTTTTGTGGTTACGGTGAGTCACCCATCCGGGTGGTGTTATTCTCGATCTTTTTGATCTGGCTCTGCTCTGTGGCCTACTTTTTTCTCGGTACTACCGCGAGCAATACCTATACTTATCAGGAGCACGGTGCGATGAGCTATGTTCTTGAATTTTTTAATGCCCTGTATTTCAGCGTCGTTACGTTTACCACCTTGGGCTATGGTGATATATCCCCGATAGGGGTAGCCCGCTTTATCGCGGCAGCAGAAGCTTTTGTCGGCAGTTTTACCATGGCTCTGTTTGTGGTGGTGTTTGTGAAAAAAATGACGCGCTGATGGTGGATATGAGCGGGCTGCTGGCCCGCTGGCCATAAAAAGGATAATCATAATATGCCGGAATATCACGTCAGCCGATCCGTTGTGATCGACAAACCTGTTTATGAAGTCGTGGCATTTTTGTCCGACTTTCACAACTGGCCGGAGTGGTCCCCCTGGCTTGTTCTCGACCCTGGTTGCCAGCTTGAGTATCGCGGTGAAGCTGGTGAGGTGGACAGTGAGTATCACTGGGATGGTGAACTGGTGGGAGCGGGGAGCATGCGTACTACCGCAGCTGAAACCCAGCGGCTGGAAATGGCACTGACCTTTACCAGGCCGTTTAAATCACGCGCCAGAGTGGTGTTTGAGGCGGAAGCGACCGTCGATAATGGCACTGAAGTGGTATGGCACATGTACGGCCACCTTCCCTGGTTTCTGTTTTTCCTTAAAAAAATGATGAAGTCCATGATAAGCATGGATTATCAGCGCGGGCTGCGTATGCTCAAAAGCCGGCTTGAAACCGGAAAGGTTATCAGTCATCTGAGTGACAAAGGGCTGACTGACTGGCCTTCCACTCACTTTATCGGTCTCGCCGGGGGCGGGACGACGGAAGATATTGGCGAAGAGATGGCCAGGCTTGTAGAGCAGTTAAAAGTACATCTTGCTGAGCATGGCATTCTCCCGGTTGGTCCTCTGTTTACTTATTACCGCAGTATGGATATGGAGCGGGAGTATTTTGAGTACTGGGTTTGTTATCCGCTCAGCGCGCCGGTGAAAGAGCCAGCCCCTTATATCTGTGGCACCCTGCCAAAAACCACCACTTATATGGTGGAGCACAAGGGGGAATATCAGTTCCTCGGTAACGCCTGGTCACTGGCGATGATGGCAGCCCGGCACAACAAAATCAGGGTGAAACGCAGGCCGTTGGGCATTGAGCTCTATATTGATGATCCGGAGAAAGTCTCCCCCGATGCACTGCGCACCCAGGTGATCCTGCTGCGTAAGTAATCCTGTTTGTCAGGCCCGCGTCCTGCGGGCCTTTGTGTATATTCTCTTCCTCTTTCATGATTGTGTGATCTTTGTTCACAATTTGCCTGCCTTTGTGTAAACGTTATCACACTTTGACTAAGACTCCTCCCTGCCGGTTGGCGGATAGGGTCATTTTCGTGCCAGAATACGAATGACCTGGTTATTTTTTGGTCTGTAAACTGAATCGGTGGTAATAAATTCAGACAATCCAATAAAAAGCACAAGGAATGAACAATATGATAACCCGCAAAATTGTGCAGGCAGTGGCGTTGATGGGACTGACTTTCAGCGCGCAATCCGTGATGGCTTCTCCCTCAGAACAAACCACGGAAGCACAAGTATGTTCAACGTTTCCACTATCAACTCAGGGACGCTACATCGTTGACGGATGTGGCGATCGCTTCAAACTGAAATCGGTCAACTGGTTTGGTGCCAGTGATGAGGGACATATTCCCGGAGGGCTGCGTTTTCAGCACCGTGACACGATAGTTACCCTGCTCAAAGAAAAGGGATTTAACTCTGTCAGGTTGCCATTCTCCAATGAAATGCTGAGAGTGACGGCACCGGTAGCGCAGTGGCAAATTGCCGCAAACCCGGATCTGGCCGGCCTGACACCGTTAGAGGTGTATGACGCCGTGATCGAATCCCTGACCTCTCAGGGCATTGCAGTGATCCTGAACAACCACACCACCTATTCTGAGTGGTGCTGTGGCCTGGATGCGAACGGCCTGTGGTATGACGGTGAGTACACGACAGACCGTTGGGTAGAAGACTGGGCGATGCTGGCCCGGCGCTATAAAGATAATAAAGCCGTCGTGGGGGCTGATCTGCGTAACGAGGTCCGTACCGGCAGCAGCCTGCATTATCCGAACTGGGGAGGAGGAGACAGAAATGACTGGCGCTGGACTGCTGAGCGTGGTGGTAATGCCGTAGTGGCCGAGAACCCGGACATGCTGGTGATTGTCGAAGGAATCAACTGGCAGGGAGCTCTTCCGTCACTGGGTGGCTCGCGTCCGCATATTAAAGGAGCCAAAACCAACCCGGTAAACCTGAATGTGACCAACAAACTGGTCTACGGAGCGCACAACTACTCCTATACCGGGCCTGAGCACATGGGCGCAGACAGTATCTGGTACGGCAACGGTAAAAAATATCAGGATATGACCAAAGACGAGCTGCGTCAGGTGATCGAAGATGAGTTTGCTTTTGTCTCTGAGCTGGAGCGTATCTATACCGCACCCATCTGGCTGAGTGAGTTTGGCGCGAACTTCAAGCCGGACGCGGATGCGCTGGAAAAAGCCTGGCTGGCCAATATCATCGACCTGCTGATCGAAAAAGACTACAGCTTCGCCTGGTGGCCGCTGAACGCTACCCGGGTACAGCAGACAATTAAGCTGGATGACTACGCCCTGTTGAGCGAAGACTGGAGTCAGTTCCGTACTGACTGGCGTTTCGAGCACATTGACCGCCTGCTGGCATCCGATGGAAAAACCGGTCCGGTAGCCCCTCATCCGGAACTGCGTCTGGTGAACTTCCAGGGCCATGATAACAATCAGTCTGTCACTCTGGGTGACTGGGACAGCGGCGCCTCCAAAGGCACCTGTGTGGACGGCATGCGCGTTATTGGCGTGGCGGAATGGGACAGAGTGCTGTGCTCTGACCTGAATTACGGACCACTGTGGGCTGAGGACAAGGCGACCGTTACCGTTACCTCTGAAACGCAGCCACGCGGTACCGATTGGGCACATGGCCTGACCAAATACGAGTGTCCTCTGGGCTACTACGTTTCGGGTGTATCCAGCCGCAGCTGGGGCACCAGTGGCGTACTGTGCGCCAAAGCCAGCAAGCCTCTCGGCGATCAGTGCCAGACCCTGTGGTTTAACAGTGGCGACAACCGTCTCAGCACCAAAGGCGGTGACTGGGCGCCGGGTATCTACAAGTCTCAGGCTGCTGACGACCAGTACATTGCCGGTGTCGGCCAGTCCGGCGGAGACGCCGAAGCCATCCTGGTTTGCAGATAAAGTAACAAAAGAGCGGGCATTTATGCCCGCTCTGTCTATGCTTGAGAACCTAGAACCTAGAACCTAGAACCTAGAACCTAGAACTTAGAACCTAGAACTTAGAACCGAAGCTGCGAACTATCCCGTCTCTCTCATCTGCTCTCTCGCAATCCCGTATCTACAACGGATACTTCACCCAACTGTGATACCAGCGCACCAGGCTGTCGAGTGGTTTGGGTTTACAGATCAAAAAGCCCTGAACATTCATGTTGAGATGGTTGCTTTCCATATAGTTCAGGTCTTCAAAGTGCTCCAGCCCTTCTGCTATCAGTGATACATCGAGCTTTTGTGACAGCTCGGCCAGTGAGTTCACCACTACCTGATTAAACCGGTCACGGTGAATGTTACTGATCAGGGTACGGTCGATTTTGATTTCGGTAAATGGCAGCGAACGCAGTTGCTGGACATTGGTAAAACCGGTACCAAAATCATCCAGCGACAGACCAAAGCCACGCATCCGGAACCGGTTGATCGATTCCAGTTGTGCTGTGTTCTCCAGCGCAAAATCTTCGGTGATCTCAAGGGTGATATGCTTATGGCTGACCTGGTGCTTCTCTATCTGAGTCATCAGCTGATCCGGATAGGTTTGATCCGTCAGCTGGCAGGGGGAGAGGTTGATGCTGAGCTTGACGTTTTCACCAAATTCGCTGGTTAAACGGGGAAGGTCATCAAGAGAAAGTTTCAGCAGCATCTGAGTCAGTCTGTTGAGCAGACCACATTCAATAGCAGTGGGAATGAAGCGCCCGGGCAAGACAGCATCAGTCTCTCCCGGCCGTACGATCCTGGCCAGTACCTCAACGCCTTCGATTTCACGTTTCGCCAGGTTCACTTTGGGCTGGTAGTAAGGCTGAAGACAGCCTTTATCCAGACACTCTTCGAGCTCTTCCCGGGACAGACAATCAGCCTTGCTGGCACGTCGCAACGTCTGCTGTTCCAGTTTGGTCATCATGCGTTTGAGATCGTTGATAGGAATGGGTTTTGGAATGTTACCCAGCAGGTTGACCTTGTGTTTGCGGGCGATGTCGGCAGCCAGTTTCAGGATCCGGTTATCCATTTCAGAGATGATACACACTCCGCCCTGATAGCCGAGTTCACCCAGCGCTTTGACCACCGCCATCCCGTCCATTTCCGGCATGTTGAGATCGGTAAATACGGCGCTGTATCGCTCGGGTGATTTGCGGATATGTTCAATGGCGGCAGCAGGATTCGCTGATGCCACAATGTTATGGTAGCCAAGTTCAGCCAGCATGCTGCGCATCACCAGCAGTATTGCGTGCGAGTCATCGATAATGACGACCTGATTGTTCCTGTTCATTCTGTTGTCTGCCACTGACGATTATCCTTTAAACATAGTTCATATCGGATAAAGCGCCATATAAAAAGGCGGCCGGACCTGTCCGGCAGCCGTTTGATTTATTCACCGGACAGAGACAGGGAAGCGCAGTCACACTGGCTGGCTTTTTCCAGCTCTTTCAGCTGCTTGAGCGCCTGTTGCTGGGGTGGGTACCAGTTGTCCAGACCCTGCTGAAGACGCCTGGTGGCCGCCGCCGGGGAGAGGGTGCCGTTCAGCACTTCAGCGCTCACTTCCATCATTTCTGAGCCAAAGTTGGGCTCACCGCGTGACAGCACCTGAACAAAGCTGCGGATGGTGGAGTCACACTCGTTACGCCACCCTGCCATGGTGCGGGCAGTAGGATCACTGATGTCAAAGAAGTGATTCGACAGCGAGAAAAATCCCGGTTCGGACTCGGTAAACAGCTGGGCGAACTCTTTGGTGGTCATCCAGCGCAGCAGTTTCATCGCGGCCTCCCGGTTCGGGCTGGCTTTGTTGATGCCAATACCTTTATCGGTATGGTCGTTGAAAAAGCAGCCCTGCTGACCGTCCGGTACCGGCGGGGCGAATACGCCCAGCTCGACTTTATCGCGTACGTTGACGATCTCCCATGAGCCCGCCGGGCTTACCGCAGCCTTACCCTGTTTGAACAGATCCCAGCTGTCGGTATAACTGCGCTGACGGTAGTCTGCGCCCATGTAGTCAGGCCAGCGCGCCAGGGTGGCAAAGGCATCGCGGTAATGCGCTTCATCAACCCGTTCGCTGCCTTTGAGCAGTCCGAGTCTGCCGTCTTCCCCGCGCCAGTAGTTCGGGCCGATGTTCTGGTAGCCGACTTCGGATGACTCCCACTTGTCTTTGGTGCCAAACGCCAGTGGCAGATAGCGGCCATCGGCTTTTACCCGGTCGAGCAGGGCAAAAAACTCGGACTCGGTTTTTGGCTCATTCAGCCCCAGCTGGCGGAAAATCTCTTTGTTATAGAAAAAGCCGTGGATCACCGCCCCCATTGGCAGGCAGAACGTCTGCGCGCCGGAGTCGGTTTGCCAGGGAGACTGGGCGAAGCTCGGGAAGTTCTCCATTCCTTTCATTTCGGTGATTTCCACCAGGTGACCCTGCTGAAACCAGCCAAGAGAGATATCGAACGGACGGCAGATCACCAGATCGGCGGCAGTGCCGTTTTCCAGCGCGTTGCTCACTGTATCAAAATACTGAGAGTTAACGATTTTATTAAACTTAATATCGATATCCGGGTGGTGTTTTTTAAACGCCGGGATAATGCTTTTCTGCCACAGCGTGTCTTCCTCCCCCCAGGTATCTATGGTCAGGGTAACAGCCTGGCTGGCAGGAGCGAGCAGCGCGCAGCTCACAGTAAGTATGGTTCTGAGTTTCATTGCTGCCTCCTACACTTTAAAGCGGTTGATCAGTTGCTGCTGCTTCTGAGCCAGATCGGCCAGAATATCACTGCTGGAAGCGGACTGGCGCGCCTCCTGTTCGGTCTGACGTGCAGCGTCGGCGATGCCGTTGATGTGTTTGGCGACATCTTTACTTACCGCGATCTGTTCCTGCGTGGCAGAGGAGATCTGAGACGACATTTCTGATATCTCCTGCATCCGGCTGGTGATGGCTTCCAGCGCCTCTTCGGTCAGCCGGGTTTGTTCCACACAGTCATGGGTCTGCTGCTGGCTGCGGGCCATCACTTCGATGATCTGTTTCGAGCTGTTTTGCAGATTTTCAATCATGCGCTGGATCTCTTCAGTGGACTCCTGAGAGCGGTTGGCCAGCGCCCGCACTTCATCGGCCACTACGGCAAATCCGCGTCCGGCTTCACCGGCCCGGGCAGCTTCGATAGCAGCGTTCAGCGCCAGCAGGTTGGTCTGCTCGGCAATGCCGCGGATCACATCCAGCACGTTATCAATTGCGGAGCTGAACTGACCAAGCTGCTCTGAGCAGGCCACGGCTTCCTGGATGTCTTCGGCAAGTTTTTCTGTGATAGAGCGGTTCTGGATAACCTTGTTACGTCCGTCCTGAGTCGCGTGGTTGGCCGCTTCGATTTCATTCAGGGTGTTTTCGGTTGATCGGGAGACTTCACCTGCGCTGACTTCCATTTGTGAAATAGCGGTGGCGACCATCTCGGTCTGGGTTTTCTGCGCTTCGACCTGCTCCATGGTACGTTCACTGATTTGGGCGGTTTTCGATGCTTCCTGAACCAGATGCTCAGAGCCCTGGCCAATGTCAGCCAGCAGTGAAGAGGTATGAGAAGCCAGCTCGTCGATGGCGCCAGCCAGTACTCCAAACTCGGTTTTACTCTGGTAGCCGGTACGTCCGGTCATATCGCCGCGGGACATGTTGAGCAGAACCGGGCTGATTTTCTCCAGTGGTTTCTTGATGCTCACTGCGACGGTATACCCGACCACGGCTGCGACCAGCGCGGAAATCAGGGCCATCACCAGGGTAGTGGCGGTGGATTCATTGGCTGCTTCCTCGGCCGCAGTGGCGCTTTCACTGGCTGACTTTTGAACCAGGTCGACCATTTCGTGCAGTTTCTGCTGGGCGATATTGATCTGCTGGGATGCCTGGGCGGAGAGGCGGGTCTGCTCTGCTATTTGCTGATGTTCTGTGGCAAACAGGGCCAGCAGACCATCGTCTGCCAGTGCCAGTTTTTCCAGCCGCTCTACGTTGCGCAGGAAGCGCTGTTTGACGTCCGCTTCAATTTGGATGGTTTCCATCCGCTGGCGGGCAACCCGGATATCATCGGTCAGGGTTTGTCTGAGTTCTTTTAAATCGGTAATCTGGTTGATCCGGCGGATATTTTTCAGATCCCGGTTCAGACCACTGGTAATCAGCTCGGCGCGGTTTTGCAGTGAACGGCTGACCGCAGAGCGCTGCAGCAGGAGGGTCGCGGCCCAGCTGTAGGTGTCTTCAAGGTGAAGGAACTCTTCTTCCAGCGTGCCCAGTTTCTGCCGGGTTTGCAGCACCTGGCTGTGCATTTCCATGCTCTGCATGGCCAGCTGATAAAACTGGTTAGCAGCCGAGAGCACTTCATTGAGCTTACGCTGTTCCTGCTGGGTCGGAGAGAAGGTTTTCAGCTTTTCACTGGCTGCGCTGAACTCGCTGTTGGTGTCCTGAAAGGCGCTTTTCAGTGCGGGCAAACGTCCGGGGTCGGTAGCGGATTTGTAGTCAGACAACACCTGCTGGCTGTCCTGAACAATCGACTGAAGACTGAAAGTGGCGATCACCATAGGGGTGGAGTGCTGGGTGATTTCGTTGAGACGGGTGTGCATCCCGCTGGTATTGCTGTAGTTGACTGCGGCAACCAGCAGCAACAGTACAAACATCACCGCAAACCCGGCGATGGTACGCTGGACGATGGACATAGAGAGGCCTCACTGTTTGACTCGGTTCTATAAGGTTAGAACCGGGTCAGTGAGATTGCCTGGATTATGCTGACATTTTTGTCATTCAGGCTGAGTCACGCAGCAGCAGCTTAGGCGGCACCACGATTTTCTGTACTTCCTGTACCGGATTGGCAAGCCTTGCCAGCAGGCGGCGGCCCGCCTGTTGGCCTATCTCATACGCCGGGGAAGAGGTGAACGTCAGGGCCGGCTGACACAGACTGGCTTCATCCACATCGTCAAAACCGATCAGCGATACCTGCTGGTCGATGTACTGATCCTTACCCACGCTGCGGTTGGCCCGCTGCACGCCATACAGGGCACCTATTGCAGTTTTGGCCCGGTGGCAGAGAATAGCTGTGATTTTTGGGTTGGCATGCAGCAGCTGTTCGACCGTATCGGCAGCCTGCTGCTGGCTGTGATCGCACTCCAGTACCCATTCGTTTTTAAACATCAGGCCATACTGGATAAGGGTAGTGCAGTAGCCTCCAATACGTTCCGCGCGGGTCAGGGAGTCACTGCTGCCACCGATATACGCGATATGGCGGTGGCCCTGCTCTATCAGGTGACGGGTAGCCATCTGGGCGGCGAGGGTGTTGTCCGGACAGATATGGTCGACCTGGTCGGAGACGGTCGCCCTTGAAACGCAAACCGCAGGTACTCCGGCGTCTGCCGCCATTTTTAACAGCTGCTGGTTGGCACCGCGCAACGGGCTGTAGGCGATGCCGGCCACGCCCTGCTGCAGCATGGACTGGACGCAGTGAGTCAGCTTTTCTGCCTCTTTCCCGCACTGGGCAAGAAACAGCATATAGCCTTTTTCTTCCAGTACCTCTGACAGGCCGGAGACGATCTGAGCGTAAAACGGGTCGGTAATATCACGCACAATAAGCCCGATCAGATTGGACTGATGGGAGCGCAGGTTCGCTGCCGCGCGGTTACGCACGTAGCCCAGCGCTTCAATCGCCTGATTGACTTTATCAATGGTTGCTTTGGATATCCGGCCTTTACTGCTCAATACCAGTGAAACGGTGGAAACCGAGACCCCTGCGTACTCAGCGACATCGTTTATTTTTACTTTTTTCTTGCTCATGGACGTCTTACTGCGGTGAGTTGCAGGGTCACTATACTCCAGCTGAAAGTAAAACGTTTTATCAGAGGCGAAAAAGGCGTGTCTGGCTCACAGAATTGACCGGTATTGACAGGATCCACAGCGGATCTGTGATCCCCGCCATAACATCCGGGTGATAAAACGTTTTACTCTTCAGTGGTAAAGAATAAATTGAGCGTCAGCAGTGGAATCCCCCCGATATTGTTGGCGTTTTTTAATAACAGTTAGATAAAACGTTTTATCTGATAAGTGAAACAAGGATATCATTATGTCCCAACCATCAAACAAAACGACCTTATGGGAGTTTTTCCAGAGCCTCGGCAAGACCTTCATGCTCCCCGTGGCCCTGCTGGCATTCTCCGGTATTCTGCTCGGTGTCGGCAGCTCGCTGTCGAGTGGAGCGGTAAAAGAGAGCCTGCCACTGCTGGATAACAGCGTACTGCAGTTCCTGTTTATGTGGATGACCAAAATCGGTCTGGTGGCCTTTATCTACCTGCCGGTGATGTTTGCGGTGGCGATTCCGCTTGGTCTGGCGCGGGAAGAGAAAGGCGTGGCGGCGTTTGCCGGTTTTGTCGGCTTTGCTGCGCTTAACCTGTCGATTAACTTCTACCTGTCGGTTAACGGCGTACTGGGTAACGCAGAGCAGGAAGCGGCCTACGGCGTGAAGTCGGTACTGGGTATTCAGTCGATTGATACCGGTATTCTGGGTGCGGTGATCGTCGGTATCATCGTTGCCCGCCTGCATGCCCGTTTTTATACCCATAAACTGCCGGATGCACTGGCGTTCTTCGGTGGTGCGCGCTTTGTGCCTATCGTAACCACAGTCGTGCTGGGCGTGGTGGGCCTGGTTGTGCCTCTGTTCTGGCCTTACTTTGCTGCGGCGATCAACGGTGTGGGTACTGCGATTTCTCACGCTGGCCCGGCCGGTCCGTTTATGTTCGGTGCCGGTGAGCGTCTGCTGCTGCCGTTTGGTCTGCACCATATTCTGGTGGCGCTGATCCGCTTTACCGAAGCCGGTGGTACCCTGGAAGTGTGTGGTGAGCCGGTGAGCGGCGCGCTGAACATCTTCTACGCCGAAGTGGCGTGTCCGGCAACCGATGGCTTCTCATCTTCTGCGACCGCTTTCCTGTCGCAGGGTAAAATGCCGACTTTCCTTGGTGGCCTGCCTGGCGCAGCGCTGGCGATGTACCATTGTGCCCGTCCGGAAAACCGTCATAAGATCAAAGCTCTGCTTATCTCCGGTGTGGTCGCCTGTACCGTGGGTGGTATCACCGAGCCGCTGGAATTCCTGTTCCTGTTTATCGCGCCTGCACTGTATCTGATCCACGCAATCCTGACCGGTCTTGGCTTTATGCTGATGGGCCTGCTGGATGTGACCGTAGGTAATACCGATGGCAACATCATTGACCTGCTGATCTTCGGTGTGCTGCAGGGTACGGCAACCAAGTGGTATCTGGTTCCTCTGGTGGCCGGTGTCTGGTTTGCGGTGTACTACAGCGTGTTCCGCTTTGCGATCACCAAATTCAACCTGAAAACACCGGGCCGTGAAGTGGATACCCGCCAGGAAGTGATTGAAACCGTGGGTGAGAAAGTCGCTGGCTACAAAGGTGACATCATCCTCGCGGCACTGGGCGGCAGTGACAATATCCTTGCACTGGACAACTGCATCACCCGCCTGCGTCTGTCGGTCAAAGATATGTCGCTGGTGGATGACGACACCCTGAAAGCCAACGGTGCACTGGGTGTGGTGAAACTCGATGACCATAACCTGCAGGTGGTGATTGGGCCTCAGGTTCACATGGTGAAAAATGAGATTCAGAGCCTGATGCCGGCGTGATCCGGTCCTGTAACAATGACAGGAGCGCCTGCGGGCGCTCTTTTTTCCAGAGGTGACTATGTTTGATTTTTCCACTCCGGTTGACCGGCACGGGACCTACTGTACCCAGTGGGATTATGTCGAAGACCGTTTTGGCCAGCCGGATCTGCTGCCTTTTACCATTTCAGATATGGACTTTGAAACTGCACCGGCGGTTCGTCAGGCGCTGGAAACGCGTATGACCCACGGCGTGCTGGGTTACAGCCGCTGGAACCACGATGATTTTAAGCAGGCGGTGTGCGGCTGGTTTGCCCGCCGCTATGACAGCCAGATGGAGCCCGCCAGTCTGGTGTACGGTCCGTCGGTGATCTATATCGTTTCTCAGCTGATAACCATGTGGAGTGCGCCTGGTGAGGGGGTGCTGGTTCATACTCCGGCCTACGATGCGTTTGCCAACATGATCGAAGCCAATCAGCGCCGGATGCTGCGCAGTCCGTTGCTGCATACCAGTGATGGCTACCGGATTGACTGGGAGCAGTTTGAGCAGCAGATAGCCAGGCCAGAATGCCGGATTCTGCTGCTGTGCAGTCCCCATAACCCGACCGGCCGGGTATGGCGCCGGGATGAGCTGCAGCGTATGGCCAAATTGTGCCATGACTACGGGGTCAAAGTGATCTCCGATGATATTCACATGGACATGGCCTATTACCCTTATATTCCCTGGAGTCAGGTTGCTGCAGATGATAACTGGGCGCTGGTCAGCTCCGGCTCCAAGTCATTCAATATTCCCGCGCTGACCGGGGCTTATGCCTTTATTGCCGGGGAAGAGAGCAGGGCGCGCTACCTGCATCAGCTTAAAGCGGCGCACGGGCTCTCCTCTCCGGCTATCCTGTCGGTGATTGCCCACATGGCGGCGTATAACCAGGGAGAAGCCTGGCTGGAAGCATTAAAGCAGTACCTGCAGAAGAATCTGCAATACGTGGCCGATACGCTTAATCAGGCTTTCCCGCAGCTCGATTATCAGGTGCCGGAGGGAACCTATCTGGCCTGGATTGACCTCAGTCCGCTGAACGTGGACATGGACCGGCTCCAGAAGCGTCTGATTGAAAAGCACAAAGTCGCGATCATGCGCGGGGATACCTACGGGCCGGAGGGCGAGAACTGCCTGCGCCTGAATGTGGGCTGCCCGAAAGAGAAGCTTCAGGCCGGAGTGGAAGCGCTGATAAAAGCACTAAGGGAAGAGTAATTGGGTTGCCATGATCTTTTTTCTCTCATGGCCTTTAATATTCTGATTAACAAATAAAAAAAGCATTTGGTCACCCATGATCCAAATGCTTTTTTTGTTTCAGTTAAAAGCGCGGTTTACGCGGTCTTTTCTGCCATTTGCAGGCGGTACTGAACCATGTCTTCGATGGTCAGGATCGGCATGTTGTGCAGTTTGCTGAATGCTACCAGCTCCGGGGTTTTGGCCATGGTGCCGTCCGGGTTGGTTACTTCACACAGTACGCCTGACGGAGACAGGCCCGCCATCTGCATCAGGTCGGTGGTGCCTTCGGTGTGGCCGCGGCGGGTCAGAACGCCGCCCGGGCGTGCGCGCAGCGGGAATACATGACCAGGGCGCGCCAGGTCAGACGGTTTGGCATCCGGGTTGATTGCGGTTTTGATGGTGGTGACGCGGTCAGCGGCAGAAACGCCGGTAGTCACGCCCACTTTGGCTTCAATCGACACGGTAAACGCGGTCTGGTTGGCACTGTTGTTATTTTCAACCATAGGCGGCAGTTCCAGCTGGTTGGCCTGCTCATCGGTCAGACACAGGCAGACGATGCCACTGCACTCGCGGATCATCAGCGCCATCTGCGCCGGGGTCAGGTGCTCGGCAGAATAGATGATATCGCCTTCGTTTTCACGGTCTTCATCGTCAAGCAGGATCACGCCTCTGCCTGCTTTGATCGCTTCAAGCGCCGCTTCAACGCGTTCAATTGGATTGCCGAATTCGGCCAAAAGAGATGTTTGGTTCTGATTCATGGTAAACCTCATTAAAAAACTCATACCAGAATCAGGGCAGACTGAAGGGAGAAAACCTGGCGGTTTTCCATACAAACAGAGCCATCACAGCTGCGCGCGAATACGCCATTCAGCTGATGGTTATTTATCCTCTTCCATCCGGACTATTACCGTCGGCTCTGGATTCACACCAGATCTGCTGACCCTGTAACCATACGCAAAGTATCGTTGCAGGCGCTCGCGGGCTTGCCATGCTGGCTTACCGCCGGTGGGGAATTGCGCCCCGCCCTGAGAATACTCAGCCATAGTAGCCTGAACAGGGCGGGTAATGAAGAGACAGGGGTGAAAAACACTGATTATCCGGCCTTTTGGGTGTTTAACTGGTCAGGGATTCATCAGCGCCGCTGGTGTGCTGATCCCGGGAGGCCGGTTTGCTTCGCTGCCACTTGTTAATGGTTTCTGCGAGCAGCAGTTTGGTGGTCGGTTTGATAAGCCGCCCGTCCATCAGGCTGGTGATCCTTGCCACTTCCTGTTCTCCTGACTCACCGGACAGGGCGATCACCGGCAGATCCGGACGGATATTCTTAATACGCTCGGCGGCTTCAAAGCCGTCGACTACCGGCATCTGAATATCCATCAGCACCATATCGACCGGATGCTGACTGACGATGTCCATCGCCTGGCGGCCGTTTTCTGCTTCGATCACTTTGGCGCCGAGCTGGGTCAGGTAGATTTTCACCAGCGCGCGCTGGGCCGGGTTGTCATCGGCGATCAGCACCTGAACATCCGGGTTGTGCAGTTTTGGTTCGAGCTTAGGCGAAGCGGTGCGGATAATCTGCGCCGGTGCCGGGAGTTCTTCCTGTGGCGTATCCCCCAGTGCCGGGTAAACCGGGAACTTGAGCGTAAACTCGGTATAACTGCCAAACTCAGAGTGACAGGCAATGCTGCCACCAAATACCCGCATTACCCGGCGGCAATAGCTCAGCCCCAGACCGCTGCCACCGGTTTTGTTGTAGGTAAAGAAATCATCAAATATCCGCGGGATGATCTGGGGTTCAATTCCAGGTCCGTAATCCCGGAAACGCAGCCGGTTGTGTTTCAGGCTGTGTTCCAGGGTGATTTCAATCCGGTTATCCGGATACTCGCCAAAGTAGTACAGTGAATTGCGCATCAGGTTAAAAAGCACGAAGCCAAACAGAGTGTCGTTTACTTTTACTTTAAAGTCGTTGTCCGCCTTAAAGTGGATACGCCCTGCAAATGACTCCTGTTCATAGCCATACTGTTTTTTCGCCCGCTCAATCAGCTCTGAAACAGAGTAAACCCGGGCCGACTCTTCTGGCCGCTCTGACTGACTGACCTGGCGCAGAATGATGTCGATCAGTTGCGAGCCCCGGTAGATGGCATTTTTGCCCAGCTCGATCTCTTCGCTTATCGCATCCTGCCGGACGGATTTTGGGAGCATGTTATCGAGCTTTTCCAGGTGCAGCTGGATCTGAGCCAGAGGATTGCGCATCTCGTGGGCGATGGACTTGGCCATTGCCTGGGCCTGCAGCACTTTACGTTCGCTTTGAATATAAGGCTGCACTTTTTTAAGCAGACTTTGCAGCGCAGAGACTTCCTCATTGGAATAGAGAGTGCCGTCGGTTTTGCGCGGTGAGATAAGCAGATGCGAGACACAGTTGTGCTGATCAAACAGTGGCAGGACCATGGCGGAATTATTGTCCTGCATTTTATCGCGGATCATCGTCAGGCGTTGATCCGGGGTATTACTGACGTGGTGCTCTACCTCTTCGAGCAGCAGCACTGAATTGTTTTTTTCCAGATAGGTCGCAAACAGCTTATGGGTGTGGGCATCAGACACCAGAATGGCGTTGCCCTGCTGCAGTTGCAGCAGATCAGCCAGCTTTACCATGGCCTGCTGGGCTGAGTTCTGAAACTCTTCCTTCAACTGGAGGATTTTATCCACGGGTGACTGCGCTTCTCCGTAAACAAAGTGAGAAGCGAGCAGGCGGCAGCCACGGCGGATCGCCGGGTAGCTGATACCAAACAGCACGCACCACAGGACGCCGGCAGTAAAAGTACCATCGCTGTCGCCATAGCTGCGCAGCCACAGTAGTGGCAGCAGAAATACGGTGCCGCGGCAGATAAAACTGATACTGAGGTAATGAAGGTAGCGCCAGCTGTAGAAGCGGTGGCAGATCACCGCATAACCCATCAGAAGCATTTCGCTCATGGAAAGAGCCGGTGGCAGCCAGGTCATGGCGAAGTTGTCAAAAAACAGAGTAACAAAGGTATGCAGTACCGCTGTGGAAACCATAAAGATTACGATCCCCATCACCATGTAACTGGACTTCAGTTTTCTGAGCCGGTCTTCACTCTTTCTCATCTTCAGAAAATTCGAAAGGGTGAGAAAAGCCAGCGCTATCCCGGTAGCGAAGAACCACGGGGTAAGTGGGCCAAAGATGATATTGAAGTCACTTGGTGCGCGGATCGCAACGGATTGTACCGTCAGGCCAGGGATGATATTGGCAATAACAGAGAATGCGCTCAGTGTCACCAGCAGGGTCAGTTGCCATCTGTTCAGTCTCCGCCGGGGATCTTCCGAGCTCAGGCGACAGGAGAAGTGATAGGCAAAAGCAAATGCCAGATAAGAGGAAACGTTAGCCAGCTTCGCGACCAGTACAGTGGTTTCTGCAGAGAAGCGGACCAGGTAGCCGGTGTGGAAATAGGCATTAAAAAATACCCACAGCATAATGCAGATGGAGTACAGCACATATGGGTAATAGAGGCTCGTCAGTGCCCGGCCACCCTGATTAACAACACAGCGGACAAAGTAACCTATCCAGCCAAGTACGAAAAGTGCTGAACCGCCGAGTAAAATTGCTTTTGGGTAGGCAAAGTGCTCAATGAGGGAACTAAGCATGCTCAGGCTCCTGTTTGCTGCGACGTTGTTTCAGCAGAAGCTGGCGATATTGCCTGTAATCGAAGTCTTTAATTTGATTAAAGAGAGCCCGGTTCAGCCAGAATCCCCGGCATGTATCGTGGCCATCGCCACAAATATCCCGGCGGGAGTAACTGAGATAGCAGGTTTTGTCCAAACCGGCATAAAAGCTGAACATGACAGGCAGTTCAATGATGGTAAAAGTGACTTCAATACCATGATTGAGCATCTGTCTTACAACATGTTTCTGGCTCAGAAACAGCAGGAAAGCCCGGTAACTCCGGGTGCCACTGAGAGTCAGGCGAAGCGCTTCCCAGACCGACTCAGGTTTGGTCAGCAGCGTTTCTATCTCACTGTGGTGGTTGAAAAAGGGACGGCTCAGGACCGAGGGATGAAAAACACCGGTTTGATACAGGTGTGTCGCAAAATCAGGGCTGTGGTCGGGTTGCCATTCCGGGCCGGTAAAAAACGGATCCAGACTGAGCCATGTCGTGTGTGATTGCCATGGTTGCAGAAGTACGCTGGATACGATGGTCGGATAATGTCCGGTTCCCTGATAGCAGAGAATATAGTGACAGCCGGCTTTTGACAGCTCCAGGCAGTAAAGGATCTCATACCATTCCTGCTCGATTACAAATACATCCAGGTTTATCAGGGTAATGCAGTCTTTGAGCTTCATCGGGTGGTTCGAGTGCAGCGTCATAAACAGACGGGGATCGTCTTCGATGGCTGAAACTACGGTGGAGTCATACTGTTCTTCTGATTGCGGTAATGCCTGCGGAGGCCGGTTATCTCCGTCATCCCCATATTGCGTACACAGCCAGTAACGTTCGTATTGTGCCCAGCATTTCAGCAGGTGGCCAAAGTGTTCAATGGCACGCAGTTCAATAGTATGAAAGGCATCATAGGGTGCAGAAAGCGGGGTTTTCTGTGTGATTCTGGCGCTCTCCGGGTGTGAAAACAGCGTTGCCAGATTGCACCCACTCAGCCAGGGAAGAGCATTGCGCAGTACCTGTTCACGGGCACGAACAAGCCCTTCAAAGCTGGTGTTACCGGTAAGATGGATTTGATTTTTAAGGTCACTGAATAAAGCCTGTTTCCAGTTGTGAGTTGCAGCATCCCTGTTCGCTGAATGACATTCAGATAGAGGTAAGTTCACGTTTTCCTGCCTTGACGCGGATAAGTGCACACAAAAGTATGCATTATTATTAATTTTGTATGCGCATGGTAGCACTGCTCAGAGCTTGCTTCGAGGCTGGAGAAATAACCTGAGTCGATTTTTGTCGGTTTTTTGAACCGAAGCCGGTTTTGACAAACGAACTGACTTGAAATTGAGGCTGACAATGAATACAGATAACAGGGTAAGCCTTTGTTCAGGAGTGACCATGTCCGAAAAACTGTCCACTACAGCGCTGGCCAAAAAGCGGGAGATGGAGGCCAAAGCGCTGTTCAGCGAGCTGAAAACCGCCGGGTATATTAACCGGGGGGAAGAGGGCTGGGTGCTGACGGAGCTGGGAACCAAGTTTGGCGGTGAGTATGCTAGCCACCCCAAATACGGCCGCTTTATTGTCTGGCCGGAAAATCTGCTGGTGGATCTGGTTGCGACCAGCGGCAAAACCCTGACCGCGACCCAGCTCGGTGAGCGGCTCTCCCTCAGTGCAAAGAAAATCAATCAGCTGCTTAGTGAGCTTGGCTGGCTCTCACGTGATGAGACGGGCTGGCAGGTCACAGCATCCGGGCTGGTAGTGGGTGGTTATCAGCGCGAAGACAAAGCCAGTGGCAATCAGTTTGTGGTCTGGCACGATTCGCTGGTGAGAAATAAACGGCTGAAACAGTCCGTAAATGAGTTCCGCGGCCAGGACGCCGAAGCCCACGCGACCGACAAATCCCTCTCAAGCTTTCGTCAGAAGTTTATTGCCAGACACCGCACTCTGGACGGGCACTATGTCCGCTCAAAAGGCGAGCTGCTGATCGACAACTGGCTCTACATGAACGGTATTGTGCACGCCTGCGACCGTCAGTTGCCCATTGAAGAGGACGTGCTGGGGGATTTCTACCTGCCACAGGGCCGGGTTTATCTCCAGTTCTGGGGCAGTGACGCCGGGGCTGCCGATGAAAAGAAAAAAGAGAAACTCCGCGAGGTGTATCGCCAGCATGAGTTTGCTCTGATCGAAGTGGAATACCATGAAATGGAGCGCCTTGATGAGGTGCTGCCCGGGCGGTTACGGGAGTATGGGATCCACTCTTACTAATTTATGGCACTTTTACCTGAAGAGAGGCACGGTGTTTTATTTGGAGAGTGATACTTTTAGTACAATAAAAACAAAGGGGTAAACATAAATTAAGTTTTCCTTTTCTCCTGTTATCTTTTGTTTTTAGCCCGTTCAATCGCCACCCTTTAGCATGTTATTCATCAATCATCCTGATGGAAATAAACATGAAATAACGACTGATCTCTTTGTCTGTATGTACAGCGCTGACCGCGTGTGGCGGTGGTGGTGACAGCTCTGGCGTGGATACAGGTAAACTCATACCTGAGGCCGGTATGTCCATCGGAATCTATCTGACCACGCTTAGTGACGGTCAGGACATCCTGCGCACGGCTTCTTCAGATGCCCGTTTTGCCGGAGTCGCGACACTACTGTCCGGCTCAGAAAAGGGAGTGAAGACGACTATGCTGCATGGCAGCAGCAGCTCCTTCTGAGACTGTGCGCCATAACCTTACCTTTATGGCAAAGAAAGAGGTGCAGGACGGCACGGAAACCAGTCAGTTTCTGTTTTGGGATAAAGCCCCGGGTGAAAGTGACCTGCTTTCGGTGCTGGCACTGCAGCAGGTCATGCCGGAAAAAGTGTCTCTGTTACTGACTCAGCAATGGGGGACTAAGCTGAGTTCAGAGGGGCTCAAGCCTGCCGGAGTGGCCTGGCAGAAAAAGACCGGAGATGGCCAGTTATCCCTGGTGTTGCAGGCGGTTGAAACGGTTCCTGTAGTCGAGTTTCTGGCCGGCCGTGCCGGTGCGGTGTGGGAAGCCTCCCAGCCCAGCAAGTATCTTGGGTATTACAGTTCGTATCAGCTGAACTAACTGGGCAAAAATCTGGATCAGCAGGACGTTATTACCCTGAACACACATATTGACGGAAGTTGTCACATCGCTGCAAACGGTATTCACGCAAAGAACAATGTCTGGATATTTGAAGCGGAGAAGATGAACGGCCGGTTCGCAGCAGACTGCCGGGCTAAGCTGATTACTCTGTGGGCGGATAAAACGGACTCAGAGCGCGAAAAGCTGATCCGCCATTTCACCGAAAATGAACACGCATTCTCACTGGCGCTGGTTGCAAACGCTAACGGAGAGCCAATTGGCTGTAAACCACTTCATTGACCCGTATGAACTCAGTGTTTTCAGTGATTATCCGGTGAACCTGAGCGGGCATGGATTGATGTCTCTGACAAAGTAAGCTGCTGACTTGGTAACCCGGGTGCAGTGTTGCGGATATCCGCACTTTTCTGTTCTGATTTTTCACACTGATATCATTTAAAAGTTAAGTAAAAAGAAACTCTTCATCAATAATCCCACAACCCGTTAATTGTACTAATGAGCGGGAAATACCGCGCCCGAACTGCACAGTTTGGAGCTTCCGGAGCTTACCAGGTCATGTTTTGTTGTATGGACTATCTGGCTTTGACCCTGAAATCAGTTGGTGGCTAAAACTTCCCGTTTCCTGACTTAGTCGGTCACGGTGTCGTTTTGTTGACGGCTTCCTTTTTCACAAAAATGAGAGCACACCTGCTGATAAAGGCTTGCTTATACTGCTTCCATTTGCTTTCGTTAAAGATGGTTTGGCTATACGGGTCGAAAAATGACAAAAATTTGTGTAGTAACGCGCTGTTTTTCTGGTTAATTTCACCTGATTTTCAGAAACAAAGCTGGTAGAGGATAACAAAATCACACAAAATTAAAAATCATCACTTTGCAGTTAGCGTACAAGGCCTGCATTCAATAAAATAGCATCTGTGACAAAACTCATACGTAAGGAATAACTCATTGGAAAATGTAAAGACGTTGATTCAACTTACCTGTATTCCAAAGGAAATAAGAAGTTCTGTATACAATCCATCTTCATGCTTATTTGAGTTAGCTCAGATATATAGAATGATTTATAGGAATAAAATCCTCATGAAAGCCAATGTTAAAAGCTGTGGAAGTGCATGGATAGAAGTAAATATAGTCAATGGTAAAGGTGAGCATGTAGGGTGTTCTATTTTTGTAGAGCAGGAGAACTATAAGGAATACTTTCTCATATAATAATTAACATCATGGAGGTGACATTCTGATTGTCAGGCTACATTATTGTATCGAGGAGCTATATTCAGAATCATTAGAAATATTACCTTCTGCAATTGCATTTGGGTAGTCAGATAAATGTTCGTGCGCACGTTCACAATAGTCAGAGAAAGAATTTGTCCAGAATGTATTTATGTCTTCAAGGGACAGGCCATCAATCAACTCAACCCATGGAGAGAGACAGTTCTCGGTTGTATTTAATTCGGATAGTCGAGAATATATGAAACGAGGAGGGAGAACTTTTGTTAAAGAGGATATTGAACGCAAATAATCGTCTATAAACCCTTTTTTATCTCCCAAATGCAGTGACACGTTAGATCTTACCAAATAAAGAAATGCATTATTTGGTACGCCACTCAGGATGGACTTCGAAAAGTACATATTTGATTTTTTAAATCTATCCAGCCTATAGTTAAACAATGCTAGCCAGATGTTTCTAACCTGCAGTGAGGATGATTTACTTTCTTCTATTACGGAGATCCATTTATTAATCTGCCTGTCGCTAATACCAGGTAAAGATACAACAAAAGGCGAAAAATATGCCAACTCCAGGTCAGTAGCATATCCTTTTCTTATAATATCACTTATCGATTGTTGAACGTTGTTGTTTAACAGCGTAGACAGGCTTTTTGACGAGTGGTGTGAAGCGTGGCAGCGATTACCAAATAGCCTGTCGATGGTATTAATTAAGTTGTCGATAGATAATGCAAAATTATCGGTATCAATGATAACGGTTGATTTGTTAGCTATGGTATTCCTAAGCGAGTCAAATACCTCAAACTCTAAACGAATTCTCCTTGTGTTATTAACCTGATGCAGCTGAATGTTCAGTATGTAGTCACCATTGCTATTATTGTGTGCACCTGGCCAATACTCATCATCACGAATTACCTGCATGAAATATAATGGTGAATCCAGGTTAGATAAATATACGCTATCATTGTTTAGTTGAAAATTGAGAATTGAAGCCTTGATTGGAATTAAATGCTGCTTTGAAAAATCGTCAAGAGCCGAAATCTCATTTAGCAATAAATGGGGCTTTATGGTGGATGAAATTGACTGGTTTTCGCCATAAAGTGGATTTTTAAGAATAGACAAGCAAATAATCAAGGATAACATTAGGGCTGCTATAATTGTACGTAAAGTTGAGCTTGATAGGTAACTCTTATCTCGATATTTCCCATTTTTTAGTATTGGTCCAGAGGTGGAGACATAGTCAAGGCTAAAGTAGTAACCTTTCCTTGGGTATGTCACTAGTACTTTGTATGGATCGCTGACAGTATCATGCTTTTTAACCAAAGAACGGATGTCTCCAATTCTGTTTGAAATGACATTCTTGGATATGAAGTCACTTTCCCAAACCAGATCCAGTATTTTGCTTGTCGATATTGGAGTTCCAACATTTCTAAGTAATAGTTCCAAAACTTCCTGTGTTTTTGGTTCAAGGTGCACGACAGAGTTATTGCTGCTAAGCTCTCTTAAAGCAGGATCATATTGAAGGTTGCCTATCGTTACTTTCGCTCTTTCTAATTTAGCTTTTTTTAAATAATTAACCATGACGACTGGCTGGTAGCGTTAAGATTTCTTATGTGGCAATAATAACACAAAAATATGCAATGGATAGGTTCTCAGCTCTATTACTATTCAATGTATTAATTGAGCTGTAGCTCGAATTCTCATCTGCAATAGAGCTGTTCAATAAAGTCTTTCTTAGTCTGAATTCCAGCAGAGTTAAATAAACTTAAATCACAATAGCTTTACTCCAAGAAATAGGATAGCCATAAAAAGCAATATTACTGATAAGCTTTTATATCTGTTGCTCACATGGTTGCTATCAACGGATTTATTTTTATGTTCAAGGCTGTTATCCAGTTTTATATAGGACGGTACCAGGTAGTATCCTTTTTTGGGGTAAGTCTTAAGAAGGTCTCTTGGCTCGATATTGTTTGAGTTATTTCTTACAACAGATCGAATCAGGCATACTTTATTTGAGACAACATTTTTAGAAATGAACTTATTTCTCCAGATGCTTGTCAACATGGTCTCTATTCCTACGGGAGTCCCAACATTCGAGAGTAATAACTCTAAAACCTCGATTGAACGTTGGTCGATAGATATAACTTTGTCCTCCTTATTGTGGAGGGTTTTATCAACAGGATTATACTTAATGTCAGCTAGCATTATATCACAGTTGTTACAAATGGCTTCTTCCAATACGTTTCTCATGGGGCTTCCTTTGTCATTCTATTTTTGAGTAATTAGATGAATGGAAATCCATTGTTGTTGATTGAATCTGAGTCTAAAAGCGATCTGGCTCACATGATTTGGATTGGTGTTAAATGATTAGCATTGGTTATATAACTGTTAGTTATGGTTATTTGTTGTTTGGTTTTGTTTACTAATGTTTATTAATATTTATGTCATGAGCCTGGTTGGTGGGGTATTGTGCTTGGGGTTGAATATGAAGGAAATGAGGAAAACCAATCAATGAGTTAAAGCACCCAATCTGGTTCGTATATAGAGCAGTATCTCAATGTCACCATAAAATCGCCTTAACAAGGCATTTGCGAGTTAAATATATAATCTAGGAGTTTTAATGAAGTTTTCAAGAAAAGCAAAAACAGCTAACAAGCAAAACCAAAAAGGTATTGCTTTGTTGGAAATGATCATCGCTATAGGAATTATAGGAATTATTACGGCCGCAGTAGTTGCCCTTTCGGGTTCTGCATTTGAAGAGCAAAAGAAAAAAGATCTAATTGCTAATATTTCACAAGCAGTTGTCCAGGTGCAGAAATCATATTCAAATGCGTCAAACTATACTGGTATCAGTAATGCAATTCTTAGTGACACTGCGAAGAATAATCCTTTTGGCACAGATCTGGAAGTTAAGGCTACGTCTTCAGATGGTACTGCTGTGGATGATGCATTTTCGATTGGGATAAAAGGGCTGGATGAAAAAATGTGTATTGAGTTGATACAGTCAATAGGTTCTAGTTTTGCACATGGTATTGCAGGTTCAGCTCCGTCTGCAATAACTAAATCAACTAGCCTTGTTGGTGAAACAGCAGCAAATATTAAAGCTGGTTGTGCTCCTGTTAAAATTAAAGATGGACTTTGGTTGAGTCAACTTTAATATTATATAAGTATGGTCTGCATTATTTATGCAGACCATCACTGCTCGCTGAGGTGAGGTGCAATGAAAGTGTCAAGTAACCGAGGGTTTGCATTACTGGAGACTATTCTGGCTATTTCCGTTGCTACTGTAGCTTTGATAGGTAGTTCTGTTTATATGATACATCAGGTGGAGCAGAGCAGGTATGAAGATGGGGGCATTAGTCTGGCATCAATATCATACTATATATACCAATTTTCGAATGAGCCGGGAACGTTTAGTTCTGGAAAATATTCTTCAACTAATTCTGAGTTAAAGGAGCTTAAAAGCGCTACTAAGTGTACCCCCCCTGGTTTACGACCTAATCCCTGGCGGGGGGTAAACTGCAACACAACATTTTCTATCAATAGAACTGTTGCAATAACAAGTTGGTCGGTTGAAAGAAAAACAAGTGGTGATATTGAAGTTGTAATTGATTACGAGTATAGGTCACCGAGACTTCTTTCAGAGAAATTTGCTATTGCATCTATCAGAGCTGGGATGGAAGAAGGATTAAAAAATCATGGGTATAATGTTAATCAAAAGAATATTGACTTTAAGGTTAATAAAGTTGGAGCGGGTAAAGGGCAACTGGTAATCAATAAGGAAGTTCAATATTTTATATCAACAGGCAAGGATTCTGACTTTGAACAATCGGTGAAATTGTGTTGGGAAAGTAAAAGCAAAACTAAGATCTGTCTGCAGAATGAAGGCGATGATAACTCAATTTCGATCATAGATAAATCTACGGGTGACAAGAAAAACCTGAAAGCCATGTATGTTATTACTCCCAAGAATGGCGGTTCGGGAGAGTTTACTGGTGTAAGCAGTTCATTAGTAAGAGATGGAGACAGAATAGTTAAACCTGATTGCCCTGCAGGACTAAATCCAAGTATCGCTTTGTCATTAGCCAGTTTTGGGACAGGAATCTCATCAGTCAAACCAAGTGATGACAATTTTGTCCCGGGAATAAAAACGGGATCAGGGGCTGTGGATAGTGGAATTGGATTAGGGTGGAATACGGACAGATCAGGAGGTAAGCCTAAGTGGGTAATAAATGTAGTGGTGCCTGCAGGATATACAAAGTCTGATGTTCTGGCACTCGCTCAGGTTTGGTGTGAAAGTTAAGGTTGCTGAAGATGTCACTAAATAAAAGCGTAGTGTTCGTTTTAGGAGTGTTTTTTTGTCCAGCACTTGCTCTGGCAAGTCAGGTGACTGTAGTAAAAGGAGATACAATATATAGTCTTTTAAGGAAGCAAGGGATATTGGCTAATCTGGCCGTATACTCACGGTGCACAAGGGTACTCAATAATTTATCAGATGAAAATAAGCTAATAATCGGGCAAAAAATAACGATACCATTTGTTAATGACCCTCGCTGTACTTCTGGTTCGTATAGTCAAAGTAGCCAATCTTTGATTGTTGGTAAATACCGGGTCAAAAATGTCATGGTGAATGACGCCCATGTAACTAGTGCAGGTGATAAAAGGGGTGATAATGGGTTGGTAGAACTTAACTGTACATATAAACTGCCTTCAAATATATCTGAAAAAATTGACCTCGAAGGATTTGGTTGTGGTTTTACAAAATCATATAACGGTGTCCAATCAGGTAAATTAAGATATAACGACGAAGCTGCAGGAGAGCATGTCAATACTTCTTATTATGTCTTAAGCAAAGATAAGACACTATATGACAACCTCCAGGATTGGATGAAAAAAAAACGAGGAAAGCTCAAATGGTCATCTGAATTTGATAGTTTGATTGAGTCAGATGTTAGATTTGATACAGACTTTGGTGTTTCAATCAAAGAGCTGTCATCCTATTTTAGCCAGTACAAGTTTACTTTTTATGAGAAGAACAATGTTTTGGAAGTTATTGATAACTAGTTTTATAGTAATAAGTATGTCTGCTTGTACTAACACAAAGCCAGTAGACTCAAGCGATGAAGTTAAAAAGGTTTCAGAAAAAATAGACAGGCTGGAGTCACACACAAGAACCAGGGAAAAAAACAATATTGAATTTCGTCAGGAACTATATATTGCGGGCGACAGAGTTAAATTAGACAGGAGAGGTTTTTTGAAGGAAAGAAAGATGTCTTTCTTTTCATTAAGACCTGTATCAATATCAGATGCGATCAGACCTGTCAGAACTCATGGTATCTCTGTTGAAATCAATAATAACTGTTTTTTCTCCATCAATGACAGAAATGGTGAAGATAAAGTGATTGAGTATCAAGGAACCGTTGATGGATATCTAAACTACCTGAAAAGAAAGTATAACTATGAACCTGTGAACAGGGGAAACAGCGTTATTCTTAACCAATGTACCACTTATACCACGCAGTTGCCAGGAACTATCTTTTCATCAAATATGTCTATGTCAGTAGACGTTATAGACAGTGCTCCAATATCAGGCACTCAAAAACAGGACACGGTAGAGTCTGTGGTGAGTACTGTAAGGTCGATGGTTGGGGAAATGGGGGAAGTGGTTTTCTCAGACAGAACCGGACATATACGTATTGTAAGTCGTCCTAAAACAGTTGATGGTGTAAAGGCATTTCTGACCAGGTTAATTGAGAATCAAGCAAAACAAGTATCAATTGATGTTCGTATCGTTCAGTACTCCGGTGATGAGAGCTCTGTTTTTAACATGTCCGGGAAAATAGGATATCAGGATAATAATTTCCAAACTGGCATAGAAGTGCCTAAGGTATCTGCTGACTCTGCAACAAGTGTGATTGGTAAAGTCATATCGGGAAATTTCGGAGGAAGTGAGTTACTGCTTCAGAGTCTTTATGCCAACAAAAATGTATCTATTGCCAGCAGCATTAATTTAGTAGGCATTAACAGCTCTCCATTGCCATTTAATATATCCACTAAACGGAACTATGTTAAGTCAATAACAACCGAGTATGACAAAGATAAAAATACAGAAAAGAGAACTTATGATGTGGATAGCGTCGATTCAGGGCTTGAACTCATGATTCTTCCTACTATAGATGAGATAGATAATATTGATATGACTATCATGATCAAGCAAAAGGAGTTATTAAAATTAGAAAAGTATGAAAACATTCAACTTCCGGAAACTACAGAAAACTCATCTTTTCAAAGAATGAAACTTCAGTCTGGTGACACTCTTGTTTTAACAGGATTTGAAGAAAACAGATATAATAACAGTGATGGCTCTACTGTTCCCGGAACTTTTCTTCTTGGTGGCAACAAGGAAAGAAAGAAGGCGAACAGGAAGATAGCTATCCTGATCTCACCGAAGGTAATATGATGGATTTGGGATATTGGACATCCTCAAGGCTGACAAAATCAGAGAGAAAGCTTTTTACTGGTATCTACCGGTTGGTTGGAGTTGATTGGTTAAATAAGAAAGCCAAATACCTGTGTAAGCAAGATAGTAATATGAATCTTGATCTGGAGCTTGTAAGAAAGTTAGATTCTCTTGAAGGAACAGATAAGAACGCGACATTTCTTGGGCTGTATGAGGATAAGAAAGGTGGCTATATTTCAGTTATGAAGAGCGGCGTATTCCTTAATACATCTGGTTTTTTATCTCAGCCCTTTTTGTTTACAGATGAGAATGTTAGTAAGATAAAAGACTTAGCTATAAGCTTTGACGCCGAGTTGGTCATTATTGAAGATATATCGGATAAATTGTCAGGTTCAATTAGGCTATCAAAGGTAAGTTTGATAAATGGAAAATTGGTCATTTTATCAGTATTATTGTTTCTAATTTTGACAGCTCTTTATGTATTCAGGTCTTTGATATGAACAGAGTTCTGAACTTGAATGTGGCTATTGCTCTATTATCAGTGGTCATGATTGTATTTATTGGATACTTATCATATGACACTTACATTGCTTACACTGAGAAAAATATGGCAATGATGCTTGAGGAAAAAAACCGCATAGAAATCGAACGAAGTAATAAACAGCAACAGGCTTTGCTGACATATATAAATTTAAATTCGGCAAAACAGGTTTTAAATGATTTCAAATTGTACGTTGATTTATCGACAGAGATGGAGATTGGGGGGTGGAAATTAGAGGCAATCTCGTATGGAGTAGACTCTAAAAAACCCCCAAAATCCAGCATAAAGTATACTGGTGGTTCTGAGCAGGAGGCGTTCTACCCTGAGTATGTTTTTAATAAGTTCAGTCAGTATGGATTTTCTGATTTAGCGGATGGTATTACTTTTACTAATAATTCAACAAGAGCAGAATTCTATGTGGATATTGCGCATGTCAAAAACGGGGTCCACAGTGTTAGTAATATTGGTCAGTCAGATGATGCTTTTAGTTTTGAAGGTTTCATTAAGGATTTGGGGAACTGGTCCGAGTTTTATAAGGTATCCAGACCTAATCAATTGATAAAAATAAAAGGTGATCCAGAAAAGATTTATGACTTCGGTGGGAGGTTGTTTTACATACTTAAGTTAGAGCATAAAGGTGATTTTTTTGATTTGTATAACCTATTGATGTTATTTCCTGATGGTGCTCATGTTGTTTTTGAAAAATTGATTTACACTAATGAAAAGTACGAATCTAATATAAGTATTGTTTATGAAGTTACTAGCCCTAAACGTTAATCTGATCGCGATTTTTTCATTGTCTTGTTTATCTATGGACGCCTTAGCTAACACTGAAATCCCTATAGAATCTAAAAATGAAAAAGTCGCTGATGAAGTTGTTTCTAAAAACAGAAATGATAGTGAGTCTTTGGAAGAGAGGCTTCAATCTTACAGGGAAAGATCGGTCGAGTATGAAATAAGGAAAAGGGAACTTGAGAAAAAAATTGAACTTGATTCATTGTTAATTCAGAAAGCAAAGTTAGATGCAGAGTTACAGTCCGTAAAAAGTAATAAAAGTAAGGCGGATCGCCAGACTAACACCCACAGAGTTAAAACCGGTCAACCAGTAAAAACGTCAAGTAGTAAAACAGATTTAAATAAAAATAAGATTCAATTAATTTCGATGTACGAAGTTGAAGGTGATATTTATGCCGACTTTGTCGACAAAACTAACGGTGGGGAATACAAAGGAATTACTCCGGGAGAGCGTTTTGCAGGTAAATATTCTTACAGAGTAGTCAATGGCCTGGTTGAGTTGAGGTATAGAAAATGACAACAGATATTATACTTCCTTATAAAGAATTACTGCAAAGGGAGGATCTTTCAGTCTCTTCAACGGATCTGGGCAATTATGAGAAGGCTGCTTATATATGTACGCTTTCAAAATCGAAGCAGAATTACCTGTTTATCAATAAAGGTAGCGTAAGTAAACCTAATTATTTTACTGAGCTTAACGAGTTCCTGAAGCGCAAAAAATTTGATTATAGCTATATTGTTCCAATTGAAGTATTTATAGAGTTGGAGTCATTACTTTCTCAAGATGTCTTGAATGTTGACTCAACAGAGGCAAAACAGTTATTGGTTTCTATATTCTCTGACGCAAGTGAGCACGGAGCCAGTGATATTCATTTCTGCAGAGGTGACAGAAAGTGTGAGATATTTTTCAGGGTCGATGGCAATAAGAATCTGTATAAGGTGATTGATACAGACAGTAGTGATGCTGCAATTTCTACTTTTTATAATGTGGAAGCAATAAGTAAAGGGAGTTCATGGAACCGTAAGGTGCCTCAGGATGCCATGGGCCCAATTCCAACCAGAAAAGGGAAAATACTCAATCTCCGTTACGCACACTCTCCGTTAAAAACAAGATCAGAGAAAGGTTATCACGCGGTATTCAGGGTATTGCAAGACGCCGGGGTAGGTGAGATTTCTGACCTGACAGATCTGGGCTTCTCTTCTGACGAGTCTGATTTAATCAAGCGAATGGTGAGTCGGCCATTTGGTTTGGTAATTGTGGCAGGTACGACGGGATCGGGAAAATCGACAACAATCAAGGGTTTTCTTGAGTGGTTGTACTTGAGCTTTCACAGAGAGTCTATTTCTGTTCTCACGGTAGAGGACCCGGTTGAATACAATATACGTGGAGCTATCCAGACAAACGTAAAAAGAAATGAAACAAAGGGTGATGATACTAACCCTTTTATGAAGTATATCTACTCAGCAATGAGGCGGGACCCTGATGTGTTGTTGATAGGAGAAACCCGGGATCCCGCGACAGCCAAGGCATTAACGGATGTTGTTGAGAGTGGCCACCTTGCTGTAACAACGCTGCACGCAAGTAGCGTGTCAGGTGTTATATCACGCCTCAATTCTCTTGGCATTGAAATGGATAAGCTACGATCATATGACTTCTGGGCCGGAATAATTGTACAGAAGCTTCTTCGGAGAACGTGCCAAAACTGTAAGGAGGAGCTGTCATTGGAACTGGACTACTCTCAGCTAAGATTTTCCAGAACACTCTACGACAAATTAAAGGATAGTAACGCAACCATCTATGCTGCAAGCGATAGTGGATGTGAGTTGTGCGGATTTTCCGGATATAAAGGAAGGCAAATATGTGTCGAATTTCTTTTTCCATATAATGATGTTATAGACGTAGTCGGTACCAGAGAGATGTTCACTAAATGGCGAGAAAATAGTGAAGGTGTCAGTGGTTATACCATGTCTGAGAATGCCTTTAGAAAAGTATTAGAAGGTAAGCTTTGTCCGCAGGAGTTTGAAAGAATATATGGAGTTAACTAAATGTATAATACAAGGTTGAGAGTAGAGATCTATGACGCTTTTATAGATTGCCTGAAAAACAATGTCTCAATTACCAGTTTTCTTGAGAATAACATCCAGGTGAACAAGAGTATTAAAAATAAGGAAATGCAAAAACTGTATCAGGAGTTATATGAGTTATACAGTATAAAAGGTGACTTGGTGCTTCTTTTGGATGATAAGGTACCTGATGATGAGATGTTAATAATAGACCTTTCATCTGAAGCAGGAGACCTGATAGTTGGAATAGAGCGTGCTAAAAACATCTGTGAACTGAAGAAACAGGCTATGGATAAAATGGTATCGGCACTTTTAGGTCCAGTAATTATGATCTTTCTTGTATTAATGTTGATTGGAGGCTATTCAGTTAAAGTTTTTCCTGAGTTTGAGTCTGTACTGCCTGTAGAATCATGGCCCGGTGCTTCGTCATCTCTTTATGAACTGGGAAAGTTTATTTTTAGCCTGATGTTTCCTCTCTGTATATTATCTATTGTCATTTCGATAATATCATTTAACTGGTATTTAAAAAACGGGATTGGATCTTTTAGAGAAAAATTTACCAACTTTCCAGTAGTATCCATTATGACCTTGAAGTATGCATCAGTTTTTCTTGGGGTACTTTCATTAATGATCCGTTTAAATGTACCTGTTGGACACACATTCTCAAACTTTAGGTCGACAACGCAATCGCGATGGATACAAAAGCATATGAAAAAAATGCAGGAAAAACAAGCGGAGGGATTACCATTAGGTGATGTACTCAATACAGGATTTCTGCCAATCCAGTTAGTTTCCAAACTGGCTCTGTATGCTGAATCTGCTGATTTGTCACTTGCTGCTGACAAAATCTTTCTTAGTTCACAATCACACTTAAAAAGTAAGTTAGAAACATTAGCTTCAAAGTTGAAGACGACAGCAACGATTGTAATTTCTGTTTTTGCTGTATGGATATATCTTTCGATAATGATGCTTAGTAATAGCTTTGCTCAGTAAGAGGGACTAAGATGCGTTTCTTAAATCTGTTTTCATTTGGTATTAAGTCCATTGATCTGTTTTTTCTTATTTCTTCATCATCGTTTTTAGTGAGATATTACGGTTTCTTTGGTGAAAAGTCATCAGACATATCAATATTGATATTGCTAATGGCTATAGTCCCGGTCACGAAGGTTGCTATTATATTGAGGTTGATTGTTTGGTGTGAGTATAAACATCAATCTATAATGGTAAGAAGGAACGGGCCTATATTATATTTGGAGGTTTTGTCCAGATTCCGTTCCCAATTAAGTCCAGTTGTTGTCATAGATATGCTTCGTACTGAAGGTTTTTTGTTACTGCATACACTTGTTCAGATATATAGGGTATCAAAAATAGATAGCCCACATAAGTTTGGCGTGAATATTTGTCCGTCAATCTTATGTGGTATTAAATTGGAGTTAATTATCTTTATTATGAACCGAAGTAAAAATGTAAAGCTTATTGAGATAACCGAGAATTCTGGGGTGTTTTTTGAAGGGAAGTTGATTAATAATATATTGAGGTTTAGGGAAAAGGGAATTGCGATAGCTCTGGATGATTTTGGAACCGGAAATAATAATATTTCACTTTTGGAAAAAGTCAGGCCTGATTTTGTTAAACTGGATAAAATTTTTGTGAAAAATGTTGGCGCCTCAGATGTTAAGGTTATGGACGCCATACGAAGTATATGTATTGAAAAGGCATGTTTTATTATAGTTGAAGGGATAGAAAGTAAGATTCAATATGATACTTATAAAGGCGGGGAAGAGACATTTTATCAGGGGTATTATTTCTCTCCTCCTGGATAGGAGTAACTTTTTTGATACCTGAAATATGGGTTGCCTGATGAGTCACCTACTCTCCCTTTAAAAGACTTTCGTGTACTTCTCTTATAAATTGTTAATTTAAATTACTGTTGGTGAACTTATTAATGTTGTAGCTTTTACTAAATGTTGGTATTGATTTTTTTTGAGGGGAGTATGGACCGGTACGTGAGCTATCAGGGGATTTCAGTAGCTATTGTTTTCGTCGTTTTTCTCATTATTGCCATCGTTGCTTGGCCCAGATATACACTTTATAAGCAAGAGATGGATGGTATTGCTGCATTACGCAGGGCTGAATGGAACAACAGAATTACTATCGAGGAAAGCAAAGCTGTCATTCACAGAGCTAAAGCAGAAGGAGCGGCGGGAGTGGAGAAGGCGAAAATTTTAGAGAATTATCTCTATGAGGGCAATGATAACTTAAAAAAAAAGGTAGTGTTGGAATTAATTTTAGGTTCATCAGGAGAGGAACATGGAAAAACAGCCATCGTAGAAGATTCACCTGTAGAGTAATCAAGTGTATTTGGGGACGTATTCCCCTTAATTATAGTTAGTTAATTAATGGAACAAGGAGAGGATTGTGACATCCGGTATACGAACATTGTTAGTTAAGTTAGTGCCTTTGTTTTTCTTAACCCTGTTGCCTGGTTTAGGGTATGCCAATGAAGTTAAGTTGGATAAGAAGGCAGAGATTACCAGTGGCAGGAATTATGGCACCAGTGGTTTTGGTTTTTCCGGCCCCTTCCACGGGATTACTACTGTCAGGCAGGCACTGGATACAAACCTTTTTGGTAATGATTTACCTGTCTCCTTTGTTGGCTATATTAAGTCTGCACTAGGCGGAGAAATGTACCTTTTTACTGATGGGGAGTGTGAGATAGCAGTCGAAATTGACCATGAAAAATGGCTTGGTCAATCGGCAACACCGAACACGAAAGTACATATAAATGGTGAGTTGGATAAAAGTATTCTGGGAACCAAAATAGATGTAGATAGAATCGTGGTCCTGGCTAATTAGGAGACAAGTAAAGATGATGTTTAGTGTGTCAAAAAACCAGGCAAAGTTGCTGTCTAACATACTGGAAAATGGGTGGGCGGGCATTCTTGAGTGTGAAGAGGCAAGACAGAATGCAGATTTGAAATTTGACCGGTTAGCCAGCGAGTTTGGTTGTTATAACGATTTTACTGCAATGAGAAAGTCTTCAGATGTTACAGTTCAATTGATTCAACACTCGATATTAAAGCTTAACGAGGCTGAGATGACGGATGTTGGTGGTGATCTCGCTAAAGAGGCATTACGAGCTCAATTAGAGTACATGAGGTTAGTAGTTAACATTTTCGAACGTCGCCTCTGATTTTTATTAATTAGTTCAGGGGGATAACTAATTACTATATCTGTTTTTTTGTAGTTAATAGTTATTACTTATGCCCTTCTTTTACTTCCGGGTATTCTTCGTTTTTTCAGGTCATTATATGTATAGACTCTCAGCAAGCTTGTTGTTCATAACAGTATTATTAGGATGTAAGGAGGAGGCTCAGGAAGTTACTCCTCCAAAACTAACACCAGAACCAGAGGTGGTTAGTTATCAGGGGAAGCTATTTATTCAGACACGTCAGATTACCGGAGACGTTCAATGTAACGGGGAGAGTATAGGGACCGGAGGCACTTTCTCATTTACAAGTGATGTTAGCGACTTGCAATGTGATTTCGGTGGTGTGGTGCTGGGTATATTTGATTTTGAGCCGCCAGCAGAGGCCAAGTCAGAATCTGCAATTCACTTCGATCTTAGTATGATACTGGGTAAGCATGCAGATAATGCTATGCATTTGCTTAATAAAATAGACAGTTGTCCAACACAGAGTTCTCAGTTCTGTCTTGATGAAATAAACAGTGTTGATATTCAGCCATATTATGGCTCTGATGACCAGAGTGCTATTGAGCAGTTCCTGAATCCAAAGCCAGTCAGTGTGGAGGAAGGCAAACGTCCGACAACTCATACGGATCCTTTGCTAAAACCTGCGGTGACTTCAGGAGCAAGCAGTAATCTTGGTGACTCTTTTGTAGCAGCCAATGCCGAAGCTGCTTATGAGTACATCCCCAGCAAAGAAAACCGGGTTCTGACCCGAGGTAAACTGACTACCTCCGAGGGGAAGCCTGTGGCTGGAGTCAATTACTTCAGTCAGTCAGCAAAAGGCGTAACAGACAGCAGTGGTGAGTTTGAATATCTGTGGGGCGAAGAGCTTATTTTTGGTATTGATACGTTTACGTTGGGCCAGGTCAAAGGGAATAAGGTGACCTATTCGCTGGCCAATTTAAACAGCAACAAAACTGTGCAGCAGAACCTGGAAGCGCTCTTCAAGCGTTATGGAGACTCTGATGGAGAAGTGGTGACTGTTAGCGAAAGGGTACATGATGTCTTTGCCAGATATCCAAATGTTGTCAATGAGCTGATTAACCTGCGTCTGCCAAATGGTTCTCCTATTGAGGGCAGTCAAATTCAGACTCCTAATGAGTTTGATGAGCAGTTTGGTCAGGGGCTAACCCGGTTGATTGATAATGAACTAAAGCGGCCGCTTAGGGTACGGTTTTCTGCGTATGCTGCACCAGTTGAGCGTAAAGCTGTACCGGCCGAAGGGCGCTATGTAACCGAATCTCTGCGGCGGATCTATCGAGATGTCGATACTCTGCATGTCTTTCATGATAACCAGTCATGGGGGGCTTCTGGTTGGGCCCGGGCAATGCGAAACCTTAACTTAACCAATGCGGCGTTTCCTGTACTGATGCTCAGAAATGATAATAACTACTGGTTGAAGTTTGGCGAAGAAGCAGCTTGGAGTCGTGGAAATGGTACCGATAAAAAAGCCTTTTTTGTTGATGCAGCTACGTTGGACAAGAGCTCATTGGTCACAATGCAACGTCCCCCGGTCATTTCAAAACAGAACGCAACTTTTAGTTTGCCAACCATGGCGGCCGGGATGATAGGACAGGGAAAAGTCGTGTTTCTGGGAAACGCCATGTATACATCCATACTTTCATGTCCGGATAACTATTGGGCGAACAAACAGCTCAGTATAGATCCACAAAAAATGAAATGTTTGTACCGCTTGTCTGACGGGAAAGATAGCAGTAGTGCTCAGCAACAGGATACCCGTAATGACGGTGGCAGCATGCATACTTTCTTTCGTAACCTGATTGGTTGGCTGGTTCCGCAATACAGTAACGGTTCACAACCGATTTCTGTGGCAACGAATATCAGTAAAGGACATGCCTTTTATACGGCCCGGAAAGAAGGGAGGATTTACGATTTCTTTGTAGATTCATCTTATCAACTGGAAGATGTGACACAGATTGGAAGTAGCCAGTTTAACTCGTTGCGTCCAGATACTACGCCACTGCTTTTACTTCAGTCGTACGATGTGAAAGTAAATGGTTATGAAACCAAATCTGTCATTTCTGATGTATCGAAACCTAAGTTAAGTAAAGAAGATATTACAGCGCTTATTAATTATGTAGATGCCGGAGGCAATATCATTTTTTTTGATGCGCTGGAACAGAGTAACCCGGAGCCGATAGCCCGCCTTGCTGATGCTGCTGGTGTCTCTGTTGGAGGGGCGAACCAGGCCCGTACGCTCCAGTCCTATTGTGGTGAGAGTTTCTGGTGCCACGATTCATCAGGAATCAATCAGCCAAATCTACATGCTCTGGGTGAACTTGATCTGGTCGTCTATGAGCGATATGCAGATACAAGCAATATGGGCATTAGTTCAGATGGCTCGGTATCCTGGCCCGAGCCAGGTTCTGTTGATATGCCAGAGCTTGAGATTCCTCGTTATGAAGTGGAAGTAAATGGTAAAAAGCAGAGCGTCTATGCCTTCCATTTTGTAAGCGATGAACTGGAAAAGCGTAAGGCTATTAACGAAATACAACAGCACTTTAAGGGCGTTCCTGAGTGTAAAGATCTGTATCAGTATGAGGTGAACTGTATTGAGGTCCGTTCCGGGCACGGTATTCCAAGCCGGGGTAATTATAACCGGCCGGATTTCACTCGCTATCCAATGAGTATGGAAGTGGTAGATAGCATGGTTACAGCGGCTAATCTTGGCGGCAATCTGGACAAGTTGCTATCTCATGAGCTGTATTACCGAAGCAAAGGCGTGATCGGTCACCGGCTGTCAAAAGCGGAGTTAAGCTCTGCATACGATAATTTATCGGTATGGATGTGGAATGATGAACAGTTCCAATACAAGCCGAACGTTCAGGACGAACTTGGCTTTAAGCGTGCAGTTGAGCTGCTTAACTGTTACACAGGTAACAATCATCAAGGTGGTCGCATTTGTCCTTCCCAGACCAGAGCGTTGCTGCTGCAATGGGCAATGCTGACTTCATCCGGAGAGTTGAATCCTTCCTATCCTCTGAACTGGATGGAAAAGCCTTTGACGCGAATCATGTTAGGCCGGTCATTCTGGGACCTGGATATCAAAGTGGATACCAGCGCTTACCCGGGTCGGCCTTCTGAGAGTGGCTCTGTGGCTTCGGTCAAAATCTATACGAAGGGGCATGCCGTTGTCGGAACAGCAGGTAATATGCAGTCAACAGGTTTGTGGGCGCCACAACTTGAGTCGGTTACTGTGAGAGGCGGAGTTAAAGCTTCAATCATTGTCGCACTGGTCGATGATCTTACGGGGTTAGCCGGGCATGAAATGAACCTGAAAAGGCCTCCCCGGGTGCAGAAAACATTTCAGTATGATGGTACACAGCTGACCTTTAAGGTTCCTTATGGTGGTCTTATCTATGTTCAGCCAATCGAAGAGAGTTCTGAGAATGTTGCATCATTTCAGTTTGAAGGAGTGCTAAGAGCTTCGTGGTGGAAGCAAGGTGATTGGGTTAACCCTTTAAACCTTGATGTCCCATTGGCTGAAGTTGATACAGGTCACTTAGTTTACACAACTCCGGTAAAAAATCTGCAGGGAACAGACCTGAAACGTTTTGCGACTGAAATGAATGCGTTTGCCAATCATGCCAGCGATTTCTATGGACGGGGCTCAGACAGTGAGATTGGTACTCATCGCCGTTTTACCTATGACGGTCTGGCTGAGCATCGTCACCGCTTTGTAAATGATGTTCAGATTTCTGTTGGGGCTGCCCACTCAGGTTATCCGGTGCAAAGTAGTAGCTTTGATACTGCTTCTGACTCGATACCCACCACGCCACTCGATGATTGGTTGCTGTGGCATGAAGTAGGCCACAATCTGGCATCTGCGCCTTTTACAATGGCTGGTTCAACGGAAGTGACTAACAATATTCTTGCACTCTACATGCAGGAACAACGAATGAACAAGCCTTATATGGAGCGTATCGAATGGGATGTGAAAAAGGTGCCGTACTGGCTGGATCGCCACGATGGCCATGCATGGAGTGAAGCAGGGGCTGGAATGCGCCTGGCTATGTTTGGGCAGCTTAAGCTCTGGGCTGAAGAACATTTCAGGATAAGCAAGTGGTATGGTGCTGAAACCAGGCGTCCAGGCGTATTTGGTGATGATGAGGGCTGGAACTTGTTCAAACTTGCACACCGTAAGGCTCGTGGTGACTCTGTTGGAGATCTGGGCATTAATTACTGCTCACAGAGTGATACAGGGTTAACTCAGGGAGATTTGCTGGCAGTTTGTCTTTCATATCTTTCGGGGTACGACCTGACTGACTATTTTAAACGGTGGAATCCATCGGAAACTAAGGCAGTCCTGCCAAATGGAGAGTCATTATACAGCGGAGGTGTTTCGACAAAAGCACTGGCAGCATTAGCTGCAATGCAGCTTAGTTTAGACATTAAAAAGCCACCTAAATCTCCGTCTGAATATATATCAGTAAAGTGATGTAAGTTATGGTGTTTGCCACTTATATGCCCCCCTAAAAGTGTATGAGTGGCCTTTTTATACCATAGTTCCTCACGGGTTTGATAATAATTAAGAATCTCTTAGTTGTTTCTTGTTTATATTTTTCTTGGGTGTTTTGAGGTGAAGGTATGGAAGGCCGGTTTAATGTTGCTCATTACTACCTGTTGCAGATGAGGGTGGGGAAAAATTTGCCGGAGTGGATAGTCTATAAGTACATTCTTCCTTTGTACGGATATAAGAGTTTCCGGTGTTAACTGTGTTGTATGGAGCACCTTGATGGAGGGGCAGAAGTGTTGAGAAAAGTAAAAAATACAAATAGTTCAGTTTCTATTATTAGTGAAGGATGTGTAATAAAGGGTCAGTTGGACGTTGAGAGTGATATGCAGGTTGATGGGGTTGTTGATGGAAAGCTGAATGTAGCCGGAGTCTTAACGGTCAGTCCTTCAGGACGGGTAAAAGGAGAGATAAGCGCACGTACGTTGTTAGCCAGTGGGATAGTGAAGGGAGAGTGTTGTGTGGAGTTTTTAAGCATTTTAAAACCGGGGAAAGTTAGTGGGACAATTATGAGTAATAATTTAAGTATAGAGCCCGGAGGGGAGTTTTTAGGGGAAGTTAAGGATTATTCTGTAGATAAAGTGATAAAAGTCGTAGATACAAAGAAGAAAGATAGTGCTGGCGATAAAAAGCTTAGTGCAGTGTGAGTTTAAGATGTTATTTATTGAGCGGGTTATATAGTATGGAGTACTTATGCGTGTTATACCGTTTTTATTTATTTTAATGATGAGCTCTACGATGGCTTACGCAAGTGATAATCATAAGAATAGGGTGGGTGAAAGAATCTTTTTAAAAATAAACGATCGACTTTCTTTTATGGAGGATGTTGCATTATACAAGTTTAATTATGGGGCTGAAATAGAAGATGTTGCCAGAGAAAAGGTTGTAGTTAGTAAGGCTGTGGAGTCGGCAGCTAAGTTTGGGTTAAATCCGGATAGTACGAAAGTTTTTTATCGTGCACAAATTGATATCGCTAAAAATATACAATACCGGTATTTCAATGATTGGGCATCCAATCCTGCCAGCAGGCAGCCACGGGATTTGGTTAAAGAGGTACGCCCATCGTTAATTAAACTTGGTAATGAAATAAACAAGGAAATAGCCGGGTATATCGAGGTGGAAGGGCGATTTTCAAAAGAGCAGTTTAATGCATTTGAAAAAGCCATTTCAGTTAAGCATGTAAGCTATGAAGATAAGGAACTGCTGTTTGATGCCCTAATGAGTATCAAGTCAAACTAACCCGGATAACGAGGGTATCGGGGATACAAGGGGATAACTTGTTTCCTGCACTTTAGAAAGTCGGTTTTTTCTGGATGAGCAGTAACGAGGTTTCGGGGGGGGGGGGGGGGCCATTACAGGCCGCATTTTCTGGTTGAAATGGCCGAATACAGAGTTGTATTCGGCCTGCAGATGAATGTCTGGTTACTTCAGATAATCTCCCGCCTGCTGGCAGTAACCGGTAAAGCGGTTAAGCCAGGGGCTGAGCTGTTCCTGAACCTTCGCGTCTTTTACCATCTGCTCCCAGGGTTCGAGACAGGTGTCGCGGCTTTCTGACTGCGACAGACGTTTAAAGATCTGCTCTGAAGGAATGGTGCGTGTCAGGGCGACCATCGACTTCAGGTAGTTAATTCTGAAATCGTCAGCCTGCTTTTGTTCCAGCGCAATATCGGACAGCACCAGATAAAGGAAAGCGTTATCTACCTGGCTGTTAAAGTGGGTTTTGACCAGATATTCATGGGCGGTATCAAAATCTTCCATCCGGTAGTAGAGCAGACCCAGCCAGATCCCCGTTTCCTCACTGTGATAGCGGAAACTGTTTTCAACCACGGTAAGAAACGCTTTCAGTTTCTCCTGGTTAATGTCTTTAGAACCAAGCAGAGCGCGTGAGATAAAGCCCGCTTCCACCTCGTTAACCTGTCCGCGGATGATGGCCTGATCCATTGCCTGGTCGACAGTCATATTGACCAGCTCTTCGGTGCGAAGGCTGTTACTGCTCAGGTCTTCGCATTCCGGCAGTTTAAAGAAGTCGACCAGGTCCTGGTTGAGGGCGTGGATATCGGCTTCCAGCGAACTTGGATTGAGCACATACTCTGCCTGATAAACCCGCTTTTCGCTCTTGTAGTGTTTCAGCTTCACCACCGCCATCAGGCTCTGGTCTGTCTGGCTGGAACTCAGATCCATATCCAGTTTGTAATCGCTGCTCAGGATACTGGTTGCCCCAGGCCAGTAGCGGCTGTTATCGATGGGAGCGAGGAAGTAGCTCGGTGCATCCTGATTTACCAGTGAAGTATAAGGGTGTTTGACCTGTTCTGAGAGCAGCAGCATCTTAATCGACCGCAGGTACTTCCTGGAATGTGGATCGGCAGCCTTGATGCGGTTAAGCAGCAGTTCAACTACCGGGACCTGAGTGTTCTGGTGCAGCTCTTGCCTTGCCTGCTGATGGAATGAGTAGAAGCCGATGATTGCAGCAAGAGCGATCATCCCCGCCACGGCGGCAAGCCAGAGTGGTTTTTTGGCTGTGGTCTTTGGTTCAGGCTTTTCTGTGGTGACCGGCAGCTCCGGCGGCTCAAGCAGGCGCACTTTATCCTGGTTAAAGAAGTAACCTTTTTTGGGATAGGTAATCAGCACCCGGCTGGCATCCATATCCGGTGCGTATTGCTTAAAAACAGCGCGCAGCGTACTGATGCGGTTGGTCAGTACGTTACGGGAGATAAACTTGCTTTGCCAGACAGATTCGATGATTTCATCGGCGCTAAGTGGTGCACCGACGTGGTCAAGCAGTACATCCAGCAGTTCGGCACTGCGTGGCTCCAGCTCGATCTGTTTCTCACCGGCATACAGGTGCTGGGTGACCGGGTCGTACTTCAGTGGCCCGATAGCTATCAGGCAGTTTTTCTCTTTGGCTTGGCTAAGAATCCTGTTCATCTGGCGTTGTTTTATGGGTCCGGGAGCAATTATAAAGGGCGTGGATAATATCAGGGAGTGGGTACAATTTCATCAAAAAAGCGGGTGCCCTGTTGGTTGTCAGATGATGGGGGACACCCGAAAATTTTTGATGGACCTATCAATAAACTGCTGTACTTAAGAAGTATCAGGCTGGCATGAAAACAGCTGACCAGCAAAAGACCCTTTGGCGCGCTGTGATGTGCTTTGGGGTCACCACTGCATGCTAAGCGCCCGGACCTGATTCAGACAAAAAACAAAATCTAACAAGGATACACAAAAGCTTAATTTATATTTAAGTGACTGTATATTAAGGGTTAGCAGTCATCTTTTCTTAGCCTGGTTACTACCTCTTTACCGACATGACTGATGGAGATATAGCAGTGTCTGGCATCCTGGGTCAGCATCTGAAAGGCTGAGCGGTAGAACTGACGCAGACCGATGCGCATTTCGTAGTCACCCTGGCCGGTCAGGATCCTGCCCCAGCGCCACTTTTTTTTATCCAGACTGATTAACAGTTCGACCTGATCTTCTCTCCAGTCCGGGTAGCCGTAGTGAACAGAAATCGCTTCCATATCGCTCATGTGAAGAAAAACCCGAGCGTGGGACAGTTCTTCCCTGTGTTCCTGCGAAGCTCTGGCGTAAACCAGTTCATTGATGCTGATAATAGCGCTGCTCAGATTTTCCATCACTGCGATCCGGCTGTCTCGTTGCGGTGAGAAAAACTGCGGCCAGGCCACCACCGTCAGTATGCTCAGCAGTAAAAAAGCAATTACCGTCTTAGTCAGGGGGATAGCGGGGTTACGCATTGTCTGTACCTGTAAAAAGGCCGACAGAGTAATGGTTCTTTATATTAATAAGAACTAATACGATCACACACTCAGTACAGAAAACTTTAGGTGATTGATTTATATAGGTTGTCCGGGTTATCTGAAGCAAAGCCCGGAAGCGGCTTAATAAGGCCGTTCTCCACTGTTGGTTGCCTGTCTTATCTGTGAGACAGGTGCCAGGGAGCCCCGTCTTCTCTGCCTTCAGGTCATGCCAGGCTGTGGGGGCGTGCTTTCCATCAGGTGATAACACTACCTGCTGTAATGGTTTACCGGCTACTGTGCTATTTTTTAAGTGAGGGTTTTGTTACTAAGCCCGGTACAAGCGCAGGAGCCCCTGATGAAGTCACTACAGTTCTACGCGAGACGGGATATCCGCCTGGAAGAAACCCCTGTTCCTGATCCCGGAGAAAACGAGGTTCAGATTCGGGTCACCGAAGCCGGCCTCAGCCAGACCCAGGTCAACGAGTTCATCGAAGGCCCCTTTATCATCAGTAATAATCCCCATCCCAAAACCGGTATTGGTGTGCCGATCATTCCCAGTCAGGAGTACGGGGGCGAGGTAGTGAAGCTGGGCGCAGGCGTGGATCCCAAGTGGCTGGGTAAAACCGTGGCGGTATTGCCGCTGACGTATTGTGGAGAGTGTGAGTTTTGCCGTGCGGGTCAGGTCAATCAGTGCCCGGAGTTGACCTATCACGGCCTGGTGGGTAACCATGGCGGGTTTTGTGAGTATTCGGTGGTGAATGAATCGAACCTGCTGGAAGTCAGTCCGGACAGGCCCGATCTGCTGACATTTATCGAACCTCTTCTGGTTGGCGTGCACGCGTATCACCGTTATGGGCACTCCCTTGATGGCAAAAAGGTACTGATCATGGGGGCCGGGGCCATTGGGATTGCCTGCGCAGCGGTCTGGCGGCAACTGGGCCAGTGTGACGTTACCCTGTGTGATTATCTTCCCAACCGTCTTCGGGCCGTGCAGGAATGCGGTATTCCGGCACTTGTTCATGATGATGTTCCGCAACGGGTATTCGATGTCGTCATGGATGCGGCCGGTAAAGATATTTACCATGACAGTCAGGCGTTTGAGCAGGCCCCGGGCTATGTTCGCCCCGGCGGCTGCGTGATGTCGATTGCGACCTATTTCTTTCCTATGGAAGTCACACCAATTGAGACACTGGCAACAGAGGTGTCGCATGTGCCTTCTTTTATGTATAACCAGCATGACGTTGAGGTACTGAAGCGGATCCTGCCGGAAATGACAGTCAGGTTTGACCGGCTGATCACCCGGGTGGCGTTTGAGGATCTGATCCAGGATGGCTACTACCAGGCCGAGCTCGACCGGGATGCGTTTGTCAGGATAGTAACCAGTGCCGGTGGACCAGAATGACCGCGATAAGCTTCTGTCTGCCATCCGTGAAGCCGGGGTGGTGTCACTGAGTGACACCCCGGATAAACTCCCGGCAGATCAAAAACTTCTGCCCCTGCCAGGGGCCGGGATCTACTGTGCTCTCAGCCCGGCCCTCTCTCCCCAGCAGTTGCTGAACATCCGTGAAACCCTGGACGGGAGTTTCTCCACTCTTGATAAAGTGGCGGATTTGACCCTCAAATACTCAACCCTGAAGCGGGATTTCGAAGCCATCATCGAAAAGGGTTCAGAAGAGAGTTTTGAGCTGGCCCTGTGCCAGAATCTGGCGGGTTTCGTCGGTGACACCCAGCAGTTTGGAGTTCTGAAAGAGGATACCCAGGTGCTGGCGGACAACCTGAGCGATCATACCGTGCAGATCGTTGGTCTGCAGCTCAAAAAGCGGGATGAGCTGTCGCTCCAGGTCGCCCGCGGCGAGTTGTATGCGTTTCGTTCTGAACAGTTTACGGTGATCGTTGAACGAACCCCGCCTCTCACCGATACTCAGAAAAATCATATCAAGCTGACCATTAAGCATCTTTCCCTGCTCAGCCTGCAAAGCACCCTGAGCAAAGCCATGGCGATGCTGTTTGAAGAACCCGGAAACGGAAATCTGATTCAGAACTATCAGCAGGAGTCCAGTCTGCAGCAAAGCCTGGATAACCTGGTGCAGTGTGCTTCGGTTGACCCGCTTACCATGGTTTATAACCGCCGTTATCTGATGCGCTATGTTGAAAAGCTGGAACACGAACTGCGCCCGTTTTCCGTTATCCTGATCGATATTGATCTGTTTAAACGCATTAACGATAACTTTGGCCATGACGTGGGCGATGAAGTGCTGCAGGAGTTTGCCCGGGTACTGAAAACCCATTGCCGCGAGGGTGACATCGTTTGTCGCTGGGGCGGGGAGGAGTTTCTTATCATCCTTGAGAATACATCCGAAGAAAGTGCTTTCGAGCGGTCAGGCAGCCTGCGCAGTGAAATTGAACTGCATCCGTTCAGCCCGGAGTTCACCATCACCGCCAGCTTTGGTGTGGCTTACACCATGGGCATACCGGGATTTTTTGATGCGGTACGCCGTGCTGATACTGCGCTGTACCGGGCCAAGTCCCGCGGGCGTAACCGGGTGGAGCATGACTGAACAGCGGCCCGGTCCAAATAAACCTGAAGCGTTGTTTTTGTTCACCGGGGAACTCATGTACTCTTGGTAAGGTTTGCCCTAAAAGAATTAAGACAACTCAATGAAGACTCAGATACTTTCCTGTTTGGCACTCGTGGCTGCGGCCGTTTGCGGTCCGGTGGCGGCCAATACCATAGCCCAGAGCAAAGCGACAGAGCAGCGCAGTAACCAGGCGGCTGTCGCCAGTCAGAAGCGCATTGATAAAAGCGCAGACAAAGTGCTCGATGCCCGCGCAGAGATGGCGCAGCTGGAGCAGGAGATCGCCGACCTTGAGCTCTATCGCGACCACCTCAAAGGCCTGGTGACAAGCCAGCAGCAGGAGATGACGAGTCTGAACACCCAGATCGGAGAGATCAAACAGACCCGCCAGGGCGTGGTGCCGCTGATGTATCACATGATCGATGGTTTAAAACGCCATATTGATCAGGACCTTCCCCTGAAACAGCCTCAGCGCCAGGCAAGGCTGGCCCGGTTAGAGGCTCTGATGAGCCGCGCCGATGTCAGCGATGCAGAAAAGTACCGCCAGATCCTGGAGGCGTATCAGGTTGAGCTCGATTACGGCACGAAACTCGCCGCCTATCAGCAGCCGATCACTCTGGCTGGTGGTGAGAAGATCGAAGCTGAGCTGCTGAATTTTGGCCGCCTGTCACTGGTGGCACGCAGCCTCGACGGACAACACTTCTGGCTGTGGCAGCAGCAGGCAGGAGAATGGCAGCCGCTGGAAAGCACGCAGGCCGATGATATTAATCAGGCGTACGCGCTGGCTCACAAGCAGGTGGCGCCGCGTATTCTTACCCTGTCGCTGTCGGTTTCTGCGGAGGTGACACAATGAGACTTTCCCATCTTCTCTGCCTTGCTGCTGTAGCTGCTGCACCATTCAGTCAGGCAAACAGTGAACTGCTGGCTGAAACCAAACAGGCAGCGGCCCAGGAAGCCAGCCACAACCAGAACCGTGAAAGCGCTTTTGCACTGACAGAGGCGCAGGCCGCGAACAAACTGGCGGAGCTGAAAACCCGCCGCGCCGCGCTGGAAGCCGAAACCAATGCGCTGAGCACCACTTTTTCAGAGAATGAACACAAGCTGGCGGGGCTGGAAGAGAAGCTGCGTCTTGAGACCGGCAGCCTCGGCGAGCTGTTTGGCGTGGTGCGCCAGGGAGCCAAAGAACTCAAACTGGAGCTCGATGATTCGGTCACCCGGATTGACCGTCAGCAGCACCGCGAAGTGGTTAGTGAGATCGCTAAAGCCAAAACCCTGCCATCACTGAGCCAGCTTCAGCAGATGTGGCTGGCGCTGCAGGAGCAGATTGATGCCAGCGCGGAAATCGCGGCGGTCGATGTGCCTTATGTCGGCGGCGATGGTGTTCGCCAAACCATGAGTGGCGTGCGTCTTGGCGGATTTGGCCTGATTGGTGACCAGGGCTATCTGGAGTGGAACCCGGCCTCTGAGCTGGCACGTCCGTATCTGGTTCAGCCTCTTAATGCACCAACGATATCCGCTCTGGTTTCAGGCTCAGGCCAGGTCGCACTCGACCCTTCCCGTGGTCAGCTGATTAGCCAGCTGGCGCTGACACCGGACCTTAAAGAACGTATCGCACAGGGCGGCGTAGTCGGAAAAATCATCCTGGCACTCTTGGCGGGTGGCCTGCTTATCGTGCTGGTTCGCGGCGCTTCGCTGCTGCGCACCCGGGCTCAGGTCTTTGCCCAGATCAAATCCGAATCTGTGCTGGAGAATAATCCTCTGGGACGGGTGATGGCCGCGGCAGAGAAAGTGCGCAGTCAGAGCGCAGAAGCGCTGGAGATGCGCCTGCTTGAGTCGATTGTCGATGAGCAGCAGGGGCTGGAAAAAGGCCTCTCCATGCTCAAGCTGATGGCCGCACTGGCGCCTATGCTCGGCCTGCTCGGTACGGTAACTGGGATGATTGAAACCTTCCAGACCATTACCCAGTTTGGCAACGGTGACCCAAAAATCATGGCTGGCGGCATCTCTATGGCGCTGGTGACCACGGTACTCGGTCTTGTCGCCGCGATGCCACTGCTGATCGGTCATAACCTGCTTTCAAGTCAGGCTGAAGCTATCCGCCTGATCCTGGAAAAGCAGGGCATTGCTCTGGTTGCCGCCAGACTGGACTCAGAACCTGAGTCTGAGTCGTTTCCGGTGAAACAGGAGCGGGTAGCCTGATGGAGGTCTCACTGGCACCGCTGGCTGAAATCAGTATCTGGTGGCAGGCACTGGAACAGTTTATGGCCCGTGGCGGCACCGTATTGTGGTGGCTGGCCGGTGTCGTTGCGCTGTGCTGGGTGCTTATCTTCGAGCGGCTGCTGTTTCTTGGCTACAGCTTTCCGGGGCTGCAGCGGCGCTGGATTGAAAGCTGGCAGGCCAGGGCTGATCACGCCAGCTGGTGCGCCCGTGCAATACGTGATGGCTGGCTGGCGAGTGCAGAACTCAGGCTAAATCAGGGGCTGAGCCTTATCAAAGCCCTGGTTGCCATCTGCCCTATGCTGGGTTTGCTTGGTACCGTTACCGGGATGATCTCTGTGTTTGATGTAATGGCGACTCAGGGCAGCAGCGAACCCAAACTGATGGCGGCGGGTATTTCCCTTGCCACCATTCCCACACTGGCAGGTATGGTCGCCGCTCTGGCGGGTATGTTTGCCCACGCACGTCTGGTAAAAGCCTGCCGTAGCCGGCAGCACCAGCTTGAAAAGCAATTAAGGAGCCGACAGTGAGATTAGGCCGACGCTCTGCGCAGCGTGATGAAGCCCAGGTAGACCTGACGTCTATGCTGGATATCGTATTTATCATGCTGATCTTTTTTATCGTCACCAGCTCGTTTGTGCGCGAGTCCGGGGTGGAAGTGAACCGTCCTCAGGCTGCCCACGCGACCAGCCAGAAAGACGCCAGCATCTTTGTTGCCGTTACCGCTGCTAACGAAGTGTTTATCGATAAGCGCCGGGTCGATATCGAGCGCGTCGCTGCGACCCTTGAGCACCTGACGCTGGACAAGCCTGATGCTGCGCTGGTGATCCAGGCAGATAAGCACGCTTACAACGGTACCGTGGTTCAGGTGATGGACGGCGCTAAAGAGGCGGGAATTGTGAAGATTTCGCTGGCAACGGAGGCACCGTAAATGGCCCGCCTGCTGCTTGCCGTGCCGCTGGCGTTGCTGACGGTTTTCAGCCTGTTCAGCCTGATGGCCTGGATGGTGGGCGGAAATACTCAGGCACCGCCGCAAAGTCAGCCTCCGCTGGCGTTTGATATGCTGCTCACCGAGCCGGATTCGGCCACTGCGCGTAAGATCCGTCAGGCACCACCAAAGCCAGAACGCCCGGTGGCACCTGCGCAGGCTGTGCCGGTTCAGGCACAAACCAGCCAGGCTCCCGTTGCGCCGCAGACGCTGGCACTGAACCTGGATACTGCCATCAGTGGCCTTGAGATCGCCGCCCCTGAGTTTGGCCAGCTGGCAGGTAACCAGCAGGCGATGCCGCTCTACCGGGTTGAGCCCCGTTATCCGCAAAAAGCGCTCAAGCGTGGTGCCCAGGGGTATGTGGTACTTTCCTTTACCATCGATGCTCAGGGACGCCCGACCGATATCGAAGTGATCGAAGCCAAACCACGCCGCCTGTTTGAGCGGGAAGCGAAAAAGGCGCTGGCACGCTGGAAATACCAGGCCAAAGTGGTCGACGGCAGGGCCGTACCCCAGCCGGGCCAGACGCTCAAACTGGAGTTTAAGATAGACAAATGAAGCCGCTCAGATCTCTTTTGATTCTCGCATTTGCCCTGAGTCCGCTGACGGTCAGCGCGGCAGAGCTCAGCCAGTATGTGGCCGGTAAGGTGCAGCACGCCCAGCAGCTTGAACAGCAGGATAAACTGGCTCAGGCCATTACGCTGCTGGAAAAACTGGAGCCGGGCCGCAGCTATGATCAGGCTTTTGTCGCCCGTATGCTGGGCGTTTATTACTGCCAGGCTGGCGACAGTAAGCGTGCACTTACTCAACTTGACAGAGCGGTCAGCGCAGGCGTGCTGACAGACCAGTACGCCTGGCAGACAGAGCGGATGCTGGCCGACCTTTACCTCAATGATCACCAGTATCAGCCAGCGCTTAACCACTACTACGCATTGCTGAAAAGTGCCCCGGAGGCGGAGCAGAAAAGTGAACTCTGGCTGCGCATCACCCAGGCGCATTTCCAGCTTAAGCAGTGGCCTGAGGTCGTCAAAGCTGCCGATGATTTTCACCACAGCGGTGCGGCCTGGACCAGTCAGGTCCTGTCTCTGAAACTCGCCGCTCAACTGGAACAGAAAAAGCTCAGTAACGCTGTCAAAACCCTGGACCAGCTGCTCCTGATCGAACCGGATAAGCTCGCCTGGTGGCAGCAGCAGGCCGGGCTCTGTATGCAGCTCGGTAAGCCGCAAAAAGCGCTTACGGTTCTTGCACTGGCGCAGCGTCAGGGTGTGGCACTGACCCGTGACAATCAGCGCACCCTGGCGCAGCTTTATGCCAGCCAGGGGATGCCGGAACGCGCCGCCCGTCAGATGGAAAAGGTGCTGAGTGGCGGTGGTTTGACTGAGGATAAAACAGCACAGCTTCTTGCTGAGCAGGCCCGTTACTGGCAGATGGCCAAAGAGTGGCAACAGGCCATCACCACCTGGCAAAAAGCGGCAAAGCTGGATCCGGCTCATCGCTGGCCACTGGCACAACTGCTGCTTCAGGAAGGGGAGCCTGCGCAGGCCCTGAGCGAACTGAAAGTAATCCCAAATCCCACTGCGGACCAGCAACTGGCTATGACTCTGGCGTATCATAAGCTGGGTCAGCCACAGGCCGCGCTGAAGCATGCACAGCAGGCCTATCAGCAGCAGCCGTCGGACAACGTCCTGGCCTGGATTAACTACCTGAAAGGGCTGGTGAAGTAAGGCGCCGAAACTGAAGCTCGCTGTTCAGACGGAGGTGACAGGAAAGTCACCTCCGTTTTTTATGTCTGCAGGAAATAGTACGTGAACTGATCCCGATCAGAATGGCTTACTAATTATTCTATAAATTTATTGATTGAGCTCATACTTATATAAAACCCTGATGGTTATTGCCTGTACTTATGAATAACATGCACTTGCATAGTCAATAAATTGCATCTTTTAAATACAGTACGTTATAAGCATTAAGGACAGATACGATGACAGCTCGCTGGTTCTCAGCCAATAAGACATTACTCGCTTCTGCGATAGGCTCTCTTTTAATCACAGGATGTGGAGGCGGAGGTTCAGATGAGTCGCCTTCAGCCAACCCACAACCGACCAGTTTCGCAGTGACCGCACTGGATGGTTACCTTCATAAGGCCAGGGTTTCGGTCGATACCGATGGTGATGGTGCGTGTGATAAGTTTCTGGGTGAAACCAGTGAACAGGGTAAATATCAGGTTCCGGTGGCACATAAAGATTCGGTGATCTGTATTAACACCGTTGCCAATGTGACGGTGGATCAGACCCGGGGTCTGGTGAAGAAAGCCTACGAACTGAAAGCGCCGGCAGGCTCTGACGTGGTTAACCCGCTGACTGACCTGGTTATGGAGAAGCTGGAGCAAAGCAGCAAGTTTGATGCAGAGGCTGTAAAACTGGCTAAAGCGGAAGTGCTGAAGGAAATCACAGACAGCGGCCTGGAAGTCAGTGAAGACGATATATTTGGTGACTACCTGCTGGATGAGGGAACCCCTGAAAGTAAGCTTCAGAGCAAGCAGCTGGAGATTATCGGAGAGGTGCTGGTCGACAGTGAAGGCAAAGCGAATATCACTCCGGACGCTAAGCAGAATATTGTTAAGCAGGTGGTCAGTAAGGTTAAAGATAAAGTCTCAGAGCAGGATCTGGAAGACTTCAGTCCGGTCATTGGTGATATCGGTGAAGACGGGGTTGTGCCGGACATTCAGGTAAATCACCGCCCGGTGATCAAACTCAATAACAATGTTGGGATTGAGACGATGTTGTCTGAAGGCAATCTGCTGGAAGTAGACCTGGCCGCACGGTTCGGTTTCTCAGTGTCTGATAAAGACAGTGGCGATACTTATACCCTGAGTGTTGAGAGTGATTCGGATCATCAGTCTGGTGTGTCGATCACCCCTCAGGGTGTGCTCCAGGGAGTTAAGCTGGACCGGGCCGGCACCTTTGTTTTCTACATTTTTGCGACCGACAGCCATGGCGCCGATTCCTATCCGGCAGAGTTTCAGGTCTCTGTTACTTCGCCAGATGCAGCGCCGACTGTAAATGCGAAAGCAAAATCGCAGTTACAGGCAGTAATCAGCCAGCTGGAAATTACCGAAGGCACTGCTGTTGATAAGCAGGTATTTGACCTCAGCGGGCTGTTTGATGATGAAGATCCGGCTTCGCTGACACTGGCTGCTTCCACTGACCTGCAGGGCTTTAGTCTGGTGATCAAAGATCAGCAACTCGAGTTCTCCGGTATGCCGGAGTTTGACGGTGAGTTCACCCTGACGATTACCGCTAAGGATGCGGTCAACGCAGAGGCAGCCAGGGCAGACTTTGCCGTTAAGGTCAAAGACGTACCTTCTGGTCCGGGCGATACGCACCCACTGGAAGACAAAGTTCTGTACTTTATTGAGAATGAACACGTCGGTGAGCATCCGAAGCTGAGCTGTAAGTCAGTTAAGATGCAAAGTGGCGCGGTATACTTCGGGGAAGGCACAGGAACAACCTGTCCTGAACCAACCATCGAGCGCGGTACTTATAAAGTAAATGGCAGCGCGCTTACTGCAACAGTGACGGAAAACGGTCAGACAAGTACTGATAACCTGGAAATTGCAGCGAATGCCGATAAAGCTGGAATGGTACTGGTTCGTGCAAATCAGTACACACCAGAGGAGTGGCTGCTTACGTTTTATAGTGATAAGTCGGTAGCGGAATCGCTGCTCAGCACCGCCAGTTCGACTAATTTCAATTCGACAATGACCTACCGCTACCTGTTCTATACCGAGCAGGGGTATCAGGATACCGGGGTCACTATTACCCTTAATGGTCACTCGAAGCTGAACAACAAACCAATTGCCTCAATCGGTTTTGGTCCGGACTATGCCTGTCGTGACATTCTGCCGCGTTTCTCGAACTTCTATCTGAGTAACAGCAGTAATGGCGCAACCAAGATTTCAAATGAGTGTGTGTTCGATCAGGAAAATGGTGCCCGTATTGTTTTCAACGATCTGAGTGGCATGTTTGAAGAGAACCTGGTTGATAATACGATTTACAGCTTCAGTACAGATATTGCCGAAGACTACAAAGGCAAAATGCCTCAGATCTATTACTCAATGCGTTATGACGAGGTTCAGTCATGCACTGCGGGTGATGACAGCTGGAATGAATCGACAGACACGCCAACTTCCCTGTCAACCCAGGCTCAGTTTAATGAGGTAACAGAGGGCTGCAAGGTTAAAGATCTCGGTAAGCTGGAAGACCAGATCAATAATCAGCTCTGGAACCGTGCATCACGCTCATTTATGCTGGAAAATGATCATGAGAAATATGTTTTCTATACCACATCAGATGGCAGTCAGTCGGTACGCCTGAGTTCAAATGGTGAGACGGTGTATATCGGACGCTGGGGTTTCTCAGAAGGTAATATCGTGATCGATCAGATCAGTCTGCCCAATGCGGCTCAGGTGCTGAACGCCAAAGAGACCCTGGTGATGACCAACTATAACTATCACGAGCAGTCTTTTGCCCTGAAAGGCTTTATCCAGAATGCTGAGTTTAACAGTACAGGTCTGGGTAATTCAGATACCCATGGCAGCATCTTCTCTGGTGCATTTACCATGACCGGCATGTCGAACTAAACGACAGCGGACAGTAAAAAGGCAGGCTTAAAGATGGCCTGCCTTTTTTATGCGCTGTCCTTACGCTTTCTTCAGATCGCGCGCCGGGTAAGTCAGGGTGACTTCACCTGCTTTTACGTGCACGTAGAAGCCGCCGCTGCTCAGACCGGTAACCACCATCTGACCAAAATCCACACCTTTGGTCGCCACGACCAGATCATCAATTGCGAACATTCCAATACCTTAATAGTTAACGAGTGGCATATAACAACCGCGTTATTAAATCAGCGATGCCTTTGCTGACCTAATCAGGTTTTTTGTCGTGGAGACAAAAAGTTTTTTCGTGAGAAATTATTCTTATAAATGATGTGGTTACCTCTGGCATAACCTGTGTTATTGCAACGATATGCTCCTATTTGTATACAAATCCATACAAACCATTACAGACCAACTGAGATTTGGACACTGTTTTTTATCTTCGGAACTTTATAATCATCACCCAGTCAGATGACCATGAAATTTTAAAGAAACGGAAGTGATGTATGACCAAGCGTTGGGTCCTGTCCGCTGTTGCCGCAGCACTTGTCGGTGGTGGCGCGTATTTTTACTTTAGCCCGGAGAGTGAACCGGCCGCTTTTCCAACCCTGGCCGTTGAGCAGGGCACGATCGAGAAGAGAGCGGTCGCGGTGGGCAAGATGGTACCGGCACATTCGGTGTCGATTAAGTCTCAGATCAACGGCATCGTTGGGGAGATCTACGCCAATGTCGGCGAGAAAGTAAAGCAGGGCCAGCCGCTGATCAAAGTCCGGCCTAATCCGACGCCGCAGGCCCTGACCGATGCTTCTACAGCGCTGATGCGTGCTGAAGCGGATCTTGAGTCAGCCAGACAGAAGCTGGCGAACCTTGAGAGTCTGGTTAAGCAGGAGATCATTCCGTCAAATTACGATGAATATGTCAGTGCCCGCTCGCTGGTGAAATCCGCTGACGCTGAGGTGCTGCAAAAGCGTCAGAATCTGGAGCTGATCCGCAGTGGTGAAGCCTCTATCGGTGACGCCCGCCTGACGTCAACCATCTATGCGCCTATCGACGGCACGGTACTGAATCGCAAAGTTGAAGTCGGTGAACCAATTATCTCCACCGAATCAAGTCAGGCGGCGACGGAGATGATGTCGCTGGCCGATATGAAAGCCATGATTTTCAAAGGCAGCGTCAGCGAACATGATGCGGCGCAGCTGAGCCCGGGAATGCCGGTGATTCTCACCGTTGCCCCTTATCCTGAAACCGAAATTCAGGGCGTGCTGACCAAGGTTGCGATTCAGTCTGAAATTCTTAACTCGCCGACAGATGCCGGCTCCAGGAGCTTTGACAACGGCTTTGAAGTCGAAGTGGGTGAACTGGTGATCCCGGAAGATGTTCATCTGCGTTCGGGTTTCTCTTCTACCGCACAAATTACGCTGAAAAAATCAGAGAATGTACTGACCCTGCCGGAGCGGGCGCTGAAGTTTGAAGGTGAGACCCCGATGGTGCTTATTCCGGATCAGTCGGAACAGGGCTTTCACACCCAGCCGGTGAAACTCGGCCTTTCTGACGGTATTAATGTTGAGGTACTTGAGGGCATTGAAGCGGATGCAGAGATCATCGACAACAGCATGATGGGAGCGCTCCATGGCTAACAAAATGCTGAGTGTGCTGGGTTGCGCTGTGGTTGCCGCGCTGAGTTTTCCGGCGCAGGCGATCTCGATTGAGCAGGCATGGCTGGCGGCCAAACAGTATGATCCGGCCTGGGAACAGGCTCAGATTGGTGTTGAGCTGGGGCAAAACGGTATTGTGTCCAGCCGCAGTGAGCTGTTGCCATCTCTTGGCGCCCGTGCTGGTGCCACATGGAGTGATAAATCCGGTACCGGCAACAGCTATGGCGCCGACCTTAATCAGACCATCTGGGACAGCCGCCTCTGGTCCGGGCTGGATCAGGCCGAGGCAGGTCTGGTTGTCGCTCAGCTGGAGATGTCAAAGGCTCATAACGAGCTGGCCCGGCGGCTTATCTCTGCGTATCTGGACCTTGCCAGCGCACAGGGTGACCTGGCACTGGCCCAGAGCAAACTCGAAGAGGGTGATAAGCTGCTGACGATCACCGAAAAGCGCTATAAAGCCGGCAAAGTGAAATCCATCGACGTGGAAGATATGCGCGTCAACCAGTTGTCAGAAAAGAGCGGAATTTTACAGGCTCAGTCCAGACTGGAAGAGAAACGATCAGAGCTGGCCGCGCTTATTAACCAGTTACCGGACCAGGTCGATCAGATCCGTACCGACAATCTGAACGAGCCCGCAATGCTGGTGGACTCTCAGCAGGCCTGGCTGAAGCTGGCCAAAGATAACAGTCCGGAGCTTTTGGCAGCCATCCAGAGGGTAAAAGTCAGTGAATATGCGAAAGACGCAGCCAAAGGCGGTTACTACCCGACGGTAAAAGGCAGCCTCGGCTACAGCGACGGCAGTAACATGAACGAAGGTGAGTTTAACGCCGGGCTGGTTCTTAGCGTGCCGATCGACCTCAATGGTTCCACACAGGCTAAGGTGGATGAAGCTTCCCTTAAGATCCGCAATGCGCAGCAGGAACTGCGCAAGGTTGAAATTGAGATTCAGAAGCAGGTGCAGCAGCGCTACTCCCAGGTCGGTATTAACTGGCAACAGGTCCTGATGGCCAGAGAGCTGGTGGACTACCGTGAGCGGGTACTGAAAAGTAAACAGACTCTGTACAACGCGGGTATGTCGGAAGCTTCTGATGTGATTGATGCCCACAACCTGCTTTTCAGCGCCCGTAACAGCCTGCAGGCGAATCTGTATAACTACTGGCGTCAGCGTATCGGCCTGCTACAGACCGCAGGTAAGCTCGATGATGACACCATTAAGCTTATCTCCGGAGCACTGGGAGCATGAGTCCGGTTTTAATCCAGACCTGGCAGACCCTGACCGCACACCGGATGAAGAGCGCCCTGGCGGTGATCGCCGTTGCATGGGGCGTGTTATCTATCGTGGTGCTGGTGGCGCTGGGCGAGGGATTTTATCAGCGCCAGAGCGAGTCGTTTGCCATGCTGGTCAGTGATACTCAGATGGTGTTTCCCTCTCAGACCGGTAAGCCGTGGAAAGGCTTGCCCGCACGCCGGGTTTTGCAGATCCCGGAGGATAAAGCGCAGCTGCTGGCTCAGTCCGGTTTTGTCAAGGCGATGGCTCTGGTGTATGAGAAGTGGGATGCCTCGGTGACCAATATTAAAGGCCAGTCGCTGACCTCGTTTGTCGCCGGTATTGATGATGCTTATTTTTCACTGGCGCTGCTGAGGTTTCAGCCGGGCTCACGTAACATCTCACCAAGTGATATCGCCAGCCATACCCGGGTGGCCATTCTTGGTGCTGAAGTGGCGCAGATGGGGGGGATCGCGGTTGGCGACAGTGTGAAAGTGAACGGTATCCCGTTTTACGTGATCGGCCTGCTCAGCGATGAAGACAACATGAGCTTCTTTGGTGACAGCCGAAAAGTCCTGATCCCCAAAACCACTTATCGTGATATCTGGCAGGGTAAGCCGAATATGATGCTGGTGAAACCGGCTGATGGCGTAAATGGCCCTCAGCTCAGGCAGAGCATACTGCACTTTTTTGCCCGCCAGATGCACTTTGACCCGACTGACCGGGATGCGATTGAGCTGCCGGACTTAAGTGACGGTGCAGCCATGATTAACGGCATATTGCGTGGCATTCAGACTTTCCTCGGTGCCAGCGGCGCGATGACCATGGCGGTAGGTGCGCTGGGCGTGGCCAATATTATGTTCCTGTCGGTGACAGAGCGTACCCGGGAGATCGGTGTGCGGCTGGCTATCGGTGCAACGCCGGGAGCGATTCTGGGTCAGTTTCTGGCTGAAGGGCTGGTGCTGGTATCACTCGGTACCGCGTCCGGGCTTCTGGCGTCATACGGGCTGGTCGCCCTGCTTGGTCAGCTGGCCCTGCCAGACTGGATTGGGGTGCCGGTTATTACTCTCAGCTCTGTGGCACTCTCGCTGCTGGTGACCGCGGTACTGGCGCTGATGGCTTCCTATTTTCCCGCGCGCAGGGCATCCCGCCTGACGCCGGTTATTGCACTGAGCGCGAGGGTATAACCATGTTGCTACCAATCAGACAGATTTTTCAGGAGATGGCGGCAGAGAAACTGCGCCTTGGCCTGACCATCCTGGCAGTGGCCTGGGCGACGCTCTGTATCGCGGCCATGCTGGCAGTGGGTGAAGGGATCCGCCAGGGAGTGATCAGAACCGCCCAGAACGGCAACGGTAACCTGATTTACCTGACCGGCGGAATGGCGACGGTGGATAACGGGGTCTTTCATCAGGGACAGTTTCTGAAACTCAAAGTGGAAGACAGCCAGGCCCTTGCGGCGCTGCCCGGCGTTAAAGCTGCACTCCCGACGGTGGAGTGGAACGAGAGCCTGTCGGTGAAGGACCGCTTTACCTGGCGTAAACCGCTGGCGGTGACACCAGAGTTCAATGCGATGACCGGGCTTAAGCTTCTGCCCGGCAGCCGCTGGTTTAACCCGCTGGACCAGAAAGAGAAACGCAAAGTAATCGTACTCGGTTACGCGGTGGCCGCTGATCTGTTCAATGCTCAGGAGGATTTCAGCTGGTTTGGACCGGTTGAACTGAAGGCCGATCCGGTCGGCAAAAAGGTAAAGATAGGCGCTGAGGAGTTTACCGTGGTGGGGGTGCTGGCCAAAAATGGCGCCCGGATAGAGCAGGGCAGCCCGATTAATTACTCCAGCTTTGTGCCGCTGGCGACCTGGAAGCGCTTTTTTCAGAACGGGGATATCGGGGCAATCAATATTCAGCCCGAGGCGGACGTGGACAGGGTGAAACTGGCGGAGATGCTGCGTCAGATCATCGCCCGTAAGCACGGCGCCGCTGTCTCAGACAAGCAGGTGGTGCAGGTCCAGGATATGTTCCTCAGACAAAAGAGTATGCAGCAGTTTCTGGTCGGCCTGCAGAGCTTTCTTGGCATAATTGGCTTTGTCACCCTGGCGGTGGCCGGGGTGGGGATCGCCAATGTTATGTACGCTACCGTGAAACGTTCGACCCGGGATATTGGGGTCAGGATGGCCGTCGGGGCAACGCCCATGGCGATCCGGCTTCACTACCTGGTTCAGTCCATGATGACCATGATGCTCGGTGGCCTGCTGGGGCTGGCGGTGACTTATGGCCTGGTGAGTCTGATTGGCTCGGTTAACCTGGAGGGTAACGGGCTTTACGAGGAGCTGGGCAAACCGGTACCGGAGCTCTCTCTGGTGGTGGTGGCCATAGTGATCGCGACCCTGGTGGTGATTGGTGTTGCGGCGGCCTGGCTGCCTGCTAACCGGGCGGCGGGCGTGACGCCACTGGAGGCGCTGCAAAGTGAATGATTTGAAAAGAAGGACGGTTAAGGTGTCAGAGAAGCCTTTGGTTCAGTTAGAGAACATCTGTAAATACTACGCCAGTGGTGAGACTGAGGTCCGGGCGCTGGACGGGGTAGACCTTTGTATATCCAAAGGGGAATACCTCTCTATCCTCGGCCCGTCCGGCTCGGGTAAGTCGACCCTGATGAACATGCTGGGTTGTCTGGATAAACCGACCCACGGTGAGTATCACCTCGATGCCAGGGACGTATCCTCCATGACGCCTAATGCGCTGGCGGCGATCCGCAATCAGAAAATCGGTTTTGTCTTCCAGAGCTTTAACCTGCTTGAATACGCTACCGCGCTGGATAACGTCGCGCTGCCGCTGGTTTATTCCGGGGTAAAAGCCAAAGAGCGTCGCAGACGTGCCGCGGCGCTGCTTGAGCAGGTCGGCCTGGGGGATCGTCTCGACCATAAACCCAACCAGCTTTCCGGCGGTCAGAAGCAGCGGGTCGCGATTGCCCGCGCTCTGGTCAATGACCCGCAGATCATTCTGGCGGACGAACCGACCGGGGCGCTGGATTCCAAATCCGGTGCGGAGATCGAAGCCCTGTTTAACCAGCTTCATGCAGAGGGCAGGACGCTGATCATCGTGACCCACGATAACGCACTGGCCGCGCGTACCCGGCGGGTGATCACCATAAAAGATGGCAAAGTAATTTCTGACCGGGCACCTTAAATTTCAGGCTGCATGTCTATACTTGCATATAGCCAACAATTAAAAAGGAAAGGCTATGTTGCGACTGATAACCCTGCTCAGTCTGGCAGTACTGAGCTCAAGCGTTTTTGGCGAAGAGAAGCTGCAAACCGTAAAGATTGCGATAGGGGATTACCCGCCATTTACCCTGTGCAGCAATAAAGCCTCCGGTGAGATCCCGGCCAATATGGCCACTGAGATAGTAGTCTCGGCACTGAAAAGTCAGGGAGTGGGGGCCGAGATCACCTGCTATCCATGGAGCCGGGCTGAGCGGCTGGTCGCAACCGGTGAATACGACATCACTTTTCCGTATGTGTCGAGTGAAGAGCGGGAAAAAACGCTCAGCTTTATCCCTATGCCACTGAAAACAGAAACCGTACTGTTTCACCTGGTCAGCCGGCCCGGGATCACCATCAGTGAAGAGGGAATGTCTCCGTACCGGTTCGGCGCCTCACTCGGTTACTACTACGGTGAGCTTTTTGACCGGCTGGATAAGGCGGGCAAAGTGGAGTGGGTGACTACCGATGAGCAGAACTTCAAAAAGCTGCTGCGCGGCCGGATCGATTATTTTCCGCTGTCGTTCCACGTTGGTTATTACGTGCTGAGTCAGTTCCCCCGGGCGCACAGCATGATGATCACTAACTCCCCTGAGCCGCTGATGGTGAAACACTTCAATGTCATGTACGGCAAAGGCTCCCCGAAAGAAGATCAGCTGCGCTCGATACTGAGTAAAGGTTTTGAAGAGATAAAGGCCAGTGGCCGGTTAGAGGCGATCCGTGAGAATTACCTGTCGCCGGGTAACTGACCCTGACGGGTACAAGCTCTGTCCCAAAGAAAAACCGGCCTGTTGAGGCCGGTTTGTATTATGCGCTGATAAAAGGGTTGTTAAAAAGTTAATACAGCGCCTGGTTAATAAGATCGATCAGTTCGTTTTCCGTGGTTGGCATTCTGGCCAGGTCAACACTGGGTGACGCGCCACCTTTGAGCATATAGGCTGTTTCCGTTCCGTGGTCATGATGGAACCACTTACCGTTTACGCATACGTCGGTGTAGCATCGTGGGTCTTGTTTCAATTCCATTGAGTACCTCTCTGATTTCTCCGTTAACGCATGATTAACAATCTCACGCATCCGGCCGGAATAAAAATGATCTGAATCAAGTTTTAATGAAGGTCAGACTAAAGTCGTATGGGAGTTGTGAGACCGGCGGAGAAATGAGTAAAGCCAGCCCGGGGGGAAATCAGGCTGGCTTTTGTTTTGAGTTTTTTAGCGGCGGTTAGCCATACGTTTGTATTGATGGCGTCGTCCGCGCAGGGTGATCCCCAGCTTCATGATGTTCTCCGGTGGAGCAATGCCGCTGTAGCCTCCGTCCCCTATATGTACCACATCTGCCCCTGCTGCTTTGGCTGCAAGGGCAACCTGTTCTATATAGGATTCGTCAGCACCTTCCTGAGAGGTACCGATGGCCAGCATACCGAGCATCCCTGCACTGTGTACGGCTGACATCATGTCATGAGCCAGCGCAGGGGTGACACCTGGTGTGGTGTAGGGAGCCGGGAACATCATGATATCGGCACCGGCTTCGGCAAAGGCAGGAACGATACTCAGGCTGTAGTCATTACCCACACCGCCAGCGTGCATTTTGCCTGCAACTACGATGAGATCCTGAGAAACACTGCGGACCAGTGAGATGGCATCAAGAATGCTTTCCTGGGTGACACAGTTCCCTGGGTTGCCGGTCAGCATCACATAATCCAGCCCCAGCTCTGCAGCTCTCTCAACGCTCTCCCGGGTTACCGTTCGTCCTGCATCAATGTGTTTGACATTGTCCGGTACCGGCTCCAGGTTACATCCGATCAGGCGCCCGGTCTGTTTTTTAATATCTGCGACTGACAGGCACTCATCCGGATTATCCGACAGAATCCGGATTGCAGGGTTCATTACATCCAGGCAGTTCAGGGTGATCATGTCTGCGCCGAAGGCTGCTGCGATTTCCGCGCCGGAGACCACGTCCAGCGGGGGAGTCAGGGAGACCACATTTTCCACCATCAGGGTGCGTCCTTCTGAAAGACGGATGCTGTCGACTATCTGCCTGCGGGTTGCCGCCTTAAAGTCTGCGCTGGTGTAGTCAAAGATACGCTTTTTCATGTTGGGTTACCTTTTCCAGTTTTCTGTGAATTGCAATCAGTTCGTCTGCCAGTTCCCGGCACAACATGGTGGTCATGATGTGATCCTGAATGTGAGTCAGTATCAGGGTCATCGGAACTTTTCCTTTTCCTTCATCGAAGCCGATTAACGATGTCTGTGACTGGTGAACAGCAATCAGTGCTTCATCGGCTGCACGCAGGCTTTCTCCGGCTTTGCTGAACTTATCCTGGCGGGCAAGAGTTATCGCTTCCATGCAGGCAGAGCGGGCTTCCCCCACCTGGCACAGCAACATCATCAGAAATTCTTCAGTTATATCTTCAGGAGTCTGGATTTCAGTGATCATCGGGCCAGCTCTCCCGTTGCAGTATCAACATCCGTGACTTCAGCTTCATTGAGTGCATTTTCTTCTGCCAGCAGTTGTCTCTCATGGATTCTGAGGAACGGATAGAAAATGAGAGCACTGACGACAACGCTGCTGGCCACAACGATGGCTGCTGTTCCTGAATTGGTGGCAATGATGGCGCCTACAGGAGCTGGCATAGTCCATGGCGGAATGGCTATGATTTTGGCAACAAACCCGGTTTTAAATGCCAGCCAGACAATTGATGTGTTGATTGCAGGTGCCAGCAGCCACGGAATGAAGTAGATCGGGTTCATAACGATTGGGGTGCCAAAGATCACCGGTTCATTGATGTTGAAGGTGCCGGGGACAATCGACATTTTACCGATGGTTTTGAGCTGGGTGGCTTTTGAACGCATCATCAGTACAACCAGTCCCCAGGTTCCGCCTGCGCCCCCAACAAAGATGAAGAAGTCCATCACAGGGTTGATGAATATGGCTGGCAGAGGTTCGCCTGCGGCCAGGGCATCCTGGTTCAGTCCCAGGTTTATCAGCAGCATAGGTCCGATTATGCCACCAACCACCGAGCCGCCGTGGATGCCACTGAACCAGAGAACCTGAATGACCAGCACCGCGATCAGACAGGCAATGTAGCTGTCTGACGCCAGAACAAGAGGCTGGAAGAGCTGCATGATGGCAGATGGAATTTTCAGGCCGTACTGGGCAAGGAACACGTTTATGGACATGATGATCACGGAGATAAATACAATCGGGATCAGCAGGTCAAAGGAAGCGGAGATCTTGGGCGGAACGGCATCCGGCATTTTGATACGGATGTTGTATTTTATCAGCAGGCGCTGCATTTCCGGTACCAGCAGGCCGCACAGGATAGCGGTAAAGGCTCCGGTACCACCAAGGAATGCGCCGGGCAATACGCCGCCGATGTCGACAGTGACCATCGGGGCAACGGCCAGCAGGAAGGCAAACATAGCAAGCATACCCGTGTTCATTGCGCGCAGCTTATAGGCTTCAGCAAGGCTGAAAGCGATCCCAAAGGTCGCATACAGGGCAAAAATCCCCATGCTCAGTGAAAACGGTGCCAGTATATTGTCTTTGCCTATAGCTTTTATCAGGCCGTGCCAGCCATCAAAGAAGAGGTTTCCTTCTGAAGGGGGAAAAGCCAGTACCAGAAGCAGTGAGCCGACAATCAGAAACGGCATGGTGGAAACAAAGCCGTCTTTGATTGCGTTGATGTGGCGCTGGGCAGATATTTTCCCGGCCATCGGCGCGACGACGTTTTCCACGAAACTAAGTACCTTATCGAAAAATCCCATGGGTCAGCTCTCCATTGTTGTACTGTGTGCATTAAAAAGTGCTATCGCTTGCTCAAGTACTGCTTCACCATTCAATAAGCCATAGTTCATCATATCTATCAGCCCGCACCCTTTTCCCTGTTTGCTGGCTGCCTGTTTGAATTCCTCGTATTTAAACCGGACCTGTGGGGCGACAAGGCACACGTCACTCCAGGCCAGGCAGTCGTTAAATTCTGCTATCGAGTGGGCTGAAATCTCACATTCCAGCCCCTTTTCTTTTGCGGATTGTTCCATCTTAGTGACGAGCATGCTGGTGGACATGCCGGCCGCACAACATAAAAAAACTTTCATTTCGTCTCTCCGTTGACTGCTTCCATTGTCAAAATGTAACCGGTTTCAGTAACCGGTTACATTTATACCTTAAACGGAATATAAGCAGGGGAAAGAATATGAAATATGTAACCTATGTCTGTTTTTTGAGCGTTTAAGACTGAGGTGTAGTGTGGTTAAGTGACGATTAAGTACAGGTTCAGAGAGGAGTGGAGTGAGAGAGGCTTCATACCGGATCTCAATATGAAACCGTAAACAGTCAGCGGCCAGCTTGTCTGGCTGAATCCCTTTGTATCAGGGTTCCTTTTATCACCTCAGCGACGGGGGCGTGCTCTCCTTCGATCAGCAGCTGCGCTACTTCCATAGCCCGTTCAGTAATTGCCTGAATAGGCAGATCAACAGTCGTCAGGGAAGGGGTGATGAATTCACTGCACGGGTCATTATCAATACTGACGATAGAGACATCACCGGGTACACTGATCCCCTGCTCATTGAACGCTTTGATACAGCCAATCGCAATATCATCTGAAGCTGTCAGAATTGCAGGCGGGAGTGAGCCTGAGCTCAGCAGTTGCCGTGCAGCCGCGTAGCCGTCAGCATATTCAAAATCACAGGCAACATGGTTTCCTGTAATACACTGTGGTTGATAGTGAGCAATGACGGCATTGAAAGCCTCGAGCCTTGAAACAGAAGTCGGGGTCAGGGGAGAGGGGCCGACATAGGTAATGCGTTTGTGGCCAAGGTCTATCAGGTGGCCAACGGCCATTTCCACGGCATGCTGTTGATCAAAGGTAACCGAAAATCCAGCTGAGGGCGGAAGGTGGCGTCCTACGTTTATAACCGGCACATCAGTGGACTGATTGAGAGCGATTAACTGCTCTTCGGACAGCATGCGGCTGTACAGAATAACCACATCGCACTTTTTTTCGATCAGCGAGTGCACTGCGTGAAGTTCACTCTCTGCCTGATTGTGACCGTCAGCGATCAGCAGCTGCTTCCCCATACGGTCGGCGCTGACGGAAGCTTGTTTAAGCAGAAAACCAAAATAACCGCCGGTAAAGTCAGATAAAACGAGACCGATGCTGTTACCGCTGCGGGTGGCCAGAGCCTGTGCCACAGAACTGGGTTTGTAGTTCAGTTCTTGCATGACTGACTCAACCAGTTGTCGAGTGCTTTCTTTTACCTGCCCCGTGCCATTGATCACCCGTGAAACTGTCGCTTTGGAGACGCCAGCCATACGGGATACATCGGAAATGGTCGCCATTAAAACCTCTAATTCATTCAGATCTGACTGCTGTTTCCTCTCAACATACCAGAAAGCAATATGAATAAAAGTTAAATATTATCAATGGCTAATGTTGGTCACGTTCATTATTCCCCCCTTTAAGTACAGACTCAGATGAGCGATATCGGACATGACATGTTTTCGAAAACGAAATCAGAGGTATTCCGGGCGCTCTGGCCGGTTTCGAATTCGGTCATTTGAGTGTTTATGAGCGAAATCGAAAGCCGGTATATTGCAGGTGGCTTCCCGCCGCCTGGTCTGCCTGGCTGAGGCGACCCCTGCCTTGCTGACCTGACAGGCCACATTCCGGCTTTGCCCCGCGATACGGTGGATGTTGTTGTCTGTCCCTGTACGCTATGCAACAAATGGAACCGGGCAGGATTTACCCGAAAAAGTGCCTGAAAGTCGAAACTGGTCTGGTTGTCATAAAAAGTTCATAAAATGAACAGCCTGAGAAAAAACTGAAAATTCAGCAACAAAGCAGCGTTGGTATGACGTAAAGCATGGATTACCCGTCTGGATATAGGCGGAGTAAACAGGGGGATATGGTTCAGAACGCAGTTAGCATTTGAGTTTGCAGCTGTTTATCGGTTCTGAGAAGCCCGGGAGGGAGAGTCAGGCGCAAGACTCATTATGACCGGGTTTAACGGGAAGGCATTTTACATACGGCACTCTATTGACCAAACTATTATTAGTGGGTTTATAAATGGACTGGAGACAGAGTATGTGCCGGGTTGAACTGATGAAGTCGCCACTGACGTGGTTACTGGTAGCGTGCATGCTGCCACTGGCAGCGGGAGTTATCGCAGCACCGGATGAGGGGGATGGCTTCCGTCCCGCAACGGTGATCTACAAGATCGACGCTAATGCCTCAACGAGTGACTTAAAAGGGCTGAATGCACTTTTGAAAAGTCACGGGCTGGTATCAGAGCGTACCCTGGAAGGCAGCCAGATCATCATTGCTACGTTTGACCATCCGGGACGTGAGCTGGCTGTCTCTAATATTCTCCGCAGCAGCGGCTATGTTGAGTTTGCAGAGCCGGACTACATCGTCCAGCCAACCCTGGCTCCAAATGATCCTCACTTTGGTTCCCAGTGGCACCACACCAACGTAAACAGCCAGCAGGCGTGGGATATTACTACCGGCAGCAGCTCGGTACTGGTTGGGGTTTGTGATACTGGTTTTGATGTTAATCACCCGGATCTCGGGCCGAATCTTCGTACCGACCTGGCTTACAATGCTCAGGACGGTTCAACTTATATCTATGATGCCAACGGCCATGGTACCGGTACTGCGGGTACATTAGGTGCCGTAGGTAACAATGGCATCGGTGTTGCTGGTGCAAACTGGAATGTGGATATTATTCCGGTGCGGATCGCAATCAGTGATCAGAACAGCTCCGCCTATATCTCAACCATGGCGGTCTGTATTGAGTATGCTGCAGATAACGGTGCCCGGGTAGTAAACCTGAGTTACGGCGGTATTGAGTACTCCACCATTGATGCGGCGGCTCAGTATCTGCGTGCCCGTAATGGCCTGTTGTTTATGTCGGCCGGTAACAGCGGACAGGAACATCCGACTTATCCTGATTACACCAGCTTTGTTGGTGTAGGTGCAACCGACCAGAACGATGATAAAGCCAGCTTCTCAAGCTGGGGTACCTATGTGGATGTGACCGCACCTGGCGTGAGCATTCTCACCACTTATCCGGACAACAGCTATGTCTACTACAGCGGCACTTCGTTTTCATCACCTCTGACTGCGGGTATTGCGGCGCTGATGGTAGCGGCGAACCCAAATATCACGCCTGCTGAAATCGAAACCGGGCTGTTCTCTACTGCCGTTGATATTGGCGCGGTGGGGGATGATAACGTGTTCGGCCATGGTCTGGTGAACGCTCAGGCCGCGGTTGATTACGCCCTGAACCTGGGTAACTACGTCGCTCCTGTGGCTCAGATTGATGTGAGCAGTAACTCTGTACCGTTTGGTACCGCGGTGACCTTTGATGCGGGTGGATCTTCTGATTCTGATGGCACTATCGTGTCATACGCCTGGGATCTGGGTGACGGTACCACTTCCGGGCTGGTTCAGCTCAGCCATACTTACGGTGCGGCGGGCAGTTACCAGGTCAGCCTGACAGTAACCGACAATGATGGTCTGACAAATACGGATACCACTACAGTTCAGGTGACCAATGAACTGCCGGTGGCCGTGATTGAGATTGGCAATCCTGCGGTCAGCTATGACATCGGTGAAACCATCTACTTCAGTGGCTCAAACTCCACCGATGCGGACGGCACCATCACAGATTATGACTGGGACTTTGGCAATGGTCAGAGCGATTCCGGTGCGGATGTGAACTATGCCTATCCGGTTGCAGGGGACTATACCGTTACCCTGACTGTTACCGATAATGCCGGTGGCATGAACAGCACCAGCGTTGATGTGACCGTGGTGGATCCGTTTGTACTTAATGCGCCATCCGGACTGGCGGGTGTGGTTGATGGACTGGATGTCACCCTGACCTGGCAGGATAACAGCGCTAATGAGGACAACTTTGTGGTTGAACGCGGCGTGAAATACCGCGGCAGAGTACGCTTTGCAGAAGTTGTGACTCTTGGTGCCAATACCACCAGTTATGTGGATACCGTGCCGGAAACCGGTGAATACAGCTACCGGGTGAAAGCAGTCAATGCAGTGAACGAAGCCGTGTCTGAGACTATTAAAGTCACAGTGGATACCACCTCGCCTGACCCGGATCCGGATCCTGGTACCCTTGCGGCACCAACCAACCTGACCGGTACCCAGAGTGGCAATATTGTCACCCTGAACTGGACTGATAATTCATCTGATGAGCTCGGCTTCTACATTGAAAGCGGCCTGAAAGTGAAAGGCAGAGTTCAGTACAGCCGGATTGGTGTGGTTGGCGCAGACATTACCACATTCAGCTACGACACCAGTGGTCTGGCAACAGGTAACTGGAGTTACCGGGTACAGGCTTACAAAGACGGTGAAGTATCCGACTACAGTAATGTGGTCGAGTTGCGGAAGAAATAGGGAGGAGATTCTTCGCTAATAAAAAGGGCCGGTGCGAAATGCCGGCCCTTTGATTTTGTACGTTACAGACTCAGGATCTTCTTAAACTCTTCCTCTGAGTACTTCTTCTCAGTGCTCTTGGTCAGGTCTGTCATCATTTTGTATCTGAGCTGGGTCGCCATACTCAGGGTGCGCTTAAGCTGGCCGCTGGAGTAGTCAGAAGCCATGTTCAGCGCGGCCTGTTTGTCGGTTTTGTACATATCGCTCAGCGTCTGATCCAGGTGGCTGACCTGCTTGTACAGCTTGGTTTCTTCCTTATCCCAGGTCTCTTTAAGAACCGGCAGGTACTTGTCCGGATTGGCGGCGGCCAGCGCGGTCAGGCTGCGGAACTGCCAGTAGGCGGAATCGTCGCTGTAGCTGTCATCCCCGGTGCTGAATGCTTTCGGGTATTCGTGCAGGGTAGAGTAGAGCGGCACCAGCACAGATTCAGGTAACACGCCAAAGCTCTGCCAGATCAGGCCCTGCAGCTCGTGTGGCATGTCAGGACGCATCTGAATAATGTGCGACTCCAGCTGACGGTCAACCCGGATAGGGCGTTTGGACTTGCCTTCCAGCGCGGTACCTTCATACGTGGCGCTGAGCACTTCGGCCACGTCTTCCACGGTGATCTTTTCATCCGGCTGCATAAACAGCGGATATTGTGCCAGTCTGGTTTTTTGCTGCTTCGATGGGGTAAGCATCTTCTGGCCCAGCCATTCACGGTCGATGTTGTACTCATCAGCGATCACACCAAAGGCTTTGGCAAAGTTGAACGAGGTGGTGTCCGGCTTATCCAGCAGTTTGTGCTGCTTAACAAACTTCGCCAGTCCTTTGGAGTGCAGTACGTCTTCACTTTTCAGGTTCACGCCATGAATGCGCAGCCCGTTGGCGATCATCGAGTAGCTGTTGTCCGGCACTTTGACCGCAATCCAGTGGTGGCCGGAGCCAATTTCAAACAGCCAGGCTTCTTTGGTATCGGCGATATACAGGCTGTTACCTTCACCGGCGCCGTACGTCTCAATGTAGTGACCCAGAAGTTCCACGCCCTGTCTGGCGTTCTCTGCCTGAGGGAGAATAAGGGTTGGGATGATGGCCTCAATCACGCCGTTATCCACCAGGGGATCGGCTTTGGCTGCCTTGTCGTTGACTTCGGCGCTGGTGGTCGCGGAGATGGCGACATTGTGCTGGTTAATGCCGCGCTCTTCATAGAACTTGCCCGCGCTGTCGACGGTACTGGCATCCCAGTCCGGTATTGCTGAGTAAGCAAAGAAGTGTTTGGGCATAGGCACCACCAGGCCGTTGCCCAGTTTCCAGTCGCCGGCTTCGTTGTCCTGCGCCGGGCGATAGGCGAGGTGTTTGTTCCAGTTGTTAACGCCGAAGTCTTCGTTGCGGGCAATCATAATACTGCCATCGCTGGAGGCTCCTTTGCCAACAATCAATCCGGTACAGGCGATGGCGTTACCACTCAGCGCAACCGCCACTGCAGCAGCCAAAAAAGATACAGACCATGTTTTCATCTGAATTCTCCACATTTGAAATGAGAAAGAACCGAAGTTCACGTCAGTTGTATTTGCTGTTATTTGTTTTTATTGTCATTCGGTGAGAATGGTAAGCCTGAGTGTAACCAGTGAATTAAAGAATTGTTTATTTACCGATCACATATTTGGGATTGGGTGGGTGTGAATAATTATCTGAAAAATATGCGGTTTTTGGGTTTTGTGGAGGGGTTATCCCGCCGCTGGTTCGCCGATTTCGGTTGCCGGATAGTCCCCACTCTGCGCAGTGCTCCACTTGAGCAGCATGGCGATTAACTGGTTTTTGGTCACGGGTTTGGCCAGGTGATCATCCATCAGTTTTTCCGCTTCCTGGAGAACATCCGGGCTGTACTCGCCGGTGAGTGAGATCACCGGGACTGAAGGCGTCAGCCTGCGGATCTCACGTGTGGTTTGCAGGCCATCCATGTGCGGCATGTGGATATCCATAAAGATCAGGTCGAAAGAGGTGCTTTTTACCAGCTCTATTGCCTCTGGCCCTGAAGCAGCCTGAGTAACTTCGACGCCTTCCCGGCTCAGGTAGCCCTGAACCAGATAACGGTTGACCTGCATATCATCGACGACCAGCACCCGTTTTCCGGCCACGCTGCCCAGTTTGTTCAGTGCACCGGTTTTTGCCAGGCGGGAGAACGAGCGCCAGAAGCTGTGTTTATCATGCCCGGTTATGCAGCCCTGAAACAGTTCACTGCCGGCGTATTGCTCCGGTATCCCTGATTTGCCGGACTGGCAATACAGGATGGGCAGAAGGCGCACAGCCGGAGTGGTACGCAGCATTTTGGCAATATCGATCGCCTGCGGGAATGTGCAGCCTGTGATAAGCACAAAATCAGCGCTGTCCTGATCTGTATCGAAAGAGTGGTTCAGTACCGACAACCTGAGATCAAAGTCCGGCAGCAGATAGCCTGACAGTGTCTCGCAGGCCTGCTCTGGCCCCGCTATCAGGACATGTTTTCTGTCCAGAAAGCCCGCCAGTGATGCGTGAAGCTGGTGGCTGTATTTCTGTTCATCAACCTGCGGAAACGTCAGTGTGAACTCGGTGAACTCGCCCTCACGTGAGAGACACTCAATCGAGCCGCCGAACGATTCCATTACCCGTTTGCAGTACGAGAGCCCAAGGCCAGTTCCGTGCTGTTTGTTGTGGGTAAAGAAGTCATCAAAGATCCGGATCTGGTTGGCTTCTGATATACCCGGACCGGTATCGGTGATCGTCAGTTTGTTCTGTTCACCGTCCCGGAAGAGCCGGACCTCTATCCGGCTGTGTGGGTGGGAGTCAAAATAGCAGGCCGCGTTTTTGAGCAGGTTATAGATCACAAAACTGAACAGGGTTTCACAGCCGAAGAACATGAAGTCGTGTTCGGCTTTCAGGGTGACCCGCTCCCGGTGCTCTTCACGCGCGAAGCAGAAATCATTCAGGGCGCGGACCGTCAGCTCTTTACCCGGATGGTAAGAAAACTGCTCTGAGTTGATACCGTTGCCGTTGATCTCTGCCAGAATGGCATCAATGAAACGGGTGCCCAGCATCACGGCTTTCTTGCTTTCGGTCAGCTCCTGATAGAGCTTTTTCATGTTGTCTGAGGCGAAGTGCTCCAGGGTAACCGGCTGGGAGCCAAACATATCGGCATCGATGCGCTCAAAGTGGTAGTTCAGCTTGCTGAACGGGTTGCGGATCTCATGTGCAATGGACCCGGCCAGTACCTGAGCTTTTCTGACTTTGTCCTCGGTGACGATCCACTTGTTCGCTTCGTCAAACAGAGCCTGAAGCCCCAGGATCTCCTCACTGGAGAACAGGGCTTCATTGTTGTCTTTGGACACCATGTAAAGATGGGATACGTGACCGGAATGATCGGTAATGGGTAATACCAGCGAAGTGCCGGTATTATCCATCGCCTCAGTCAGCGTCTTTATCTCGGTACTGTCTTCCTTGTTGTGGTGGCTCAGGGCATAGTCCAGCTCCTCTTTGACCAGAACCCGTCTGTCCCCGCGGAAGTACTTCAGAAACACATTGCTGGACTGTTCATCGGCCCGCTGAATGTAGCCCTTTTTGACGTTCAGTACCTGGTTGAGTTTGACGATCGCCTGATCGCTGGAGTAGCGGAACTCGCCAATCAGATTACAGATGTTATCTATCGGGTATTCATCCTCGTCATAAAGCATCTGCTTGATAACGTTGCGTATTGCCGAGAGGGTTTTCTGATACAGAACACCGGAGAGGAGCATCCATATCGCCAGCACGATAAGCACGCCCGGGCTGTTGCCATAAGAGGCAATAATGAGCATCGGCGTCAGGTAGATGATGGCATTGAGAACAAAACTGCCGGCCAGCAGCAGGCTGTACCTGAGCGAGTAAAACCGGCTGTGCATCAGGGCATAGCCGATTAACAGGGCTTCGATAACAGACAGCGCGGGTGGCAGCCAGACCAGCGAAAAATCCTGGTAGAGAAGCGGCACAACCACCAGCGCAAACAGTGTCGACACCATAAAGGTGGTGACGCCTGCCATCATGTAGTTGAACTTAACCTGCCTCAGCTTTTGCGCACTGTTTCGCGCTTTAAAGAAGTTAATACAGGTCAGCATTATCAGAATAGGTGCTGAGATAAAGAATAAATTATTCGAGTCACCAAAATGAAGGGTAAAGTTGCCTGCGGCATAGATATCAATATCCGCCACGGTTTCACCGGGGATCATATTGACCACGAAAGCGTGACTGATCAGTGTGCCGGAGATAACGAGCTGATGTTTTCTGACCCTTTTTCTCGGCCTGGTGGAGATCATCTTGCAGGAAAACAGGTAGGCAAAAAACATCGCCGATGCACAGAACAGGTTGGCGGCGATCGCCATGGTGATCGCCGTTTGCTTATCGTAGGTGATCAGCAGATCAGACTGAAAATAGGCATTGGAATATATCCAGCCTGCTATGGAAAAGGCATAGCAGCAGTAGGGCAGATAAATAGACTTATCGGCCCCCATCTTATCGGACATAACGGCATACCACAGGTAGAACACCCACCACAGTACCCCCGCGCCGATGAGGATCAGCAGCAGGCCGGGGATATGGGAAAATGCCTTGCTCAGGAACTCAAACATGAGTGGCGACCCTGCGCAGTTTTCTTGCTTTGATAATTATTCTGTAATACTCCCTGAAGTCACAGTTTTCCAGCATGCCAGCAATGATCCTGCTGAGGAAAAAGCCTTTATGGGTTACCGGGCTATTTTCACTGACCTGATAATAAGACAGAGGAACATAAGGCTTGCCATTAAAGCTGACCTGGTTTGCGGCATCCATAAAAAATAATATCGAAGGCTGCTCAGTAATAATATAGACGAGCTCCAGTTTTGCGGCTCTCAGTAACAGCGTCAGGTGCTTGGTTGTGAGGAAGAAAATCTGGTTCATTCTTTCTGCCGGCCCGCTTACTGCCAGTCTTATCAGCTCACACATCGAATCCTCCGATGCCACATTGGCAGAAAGGCTACGATCCAGACTTTCTGCCGATTTTGTGTCTAATTTATTTACTAATCCATCAGTAAATACGCCAGACTTTTCAAGAGAACAAATTTTCTCATCAGTTACATTAAGTGTCCATTTATCTGACTGAAAAAAGGGATCGAAAGCAAGCCACTTGTCTCTTTCTGTCCAGCGCTGAATACGGGCAGAGGAGAGCAGTGTCATCTGGCCCTGCTCATTTGTCTCATACATAACAATGTGCTCACCCGTTGCAGATAGTTCAATATCATACAGCATTTCGTACCATTGCTGCTCTTTCACAAAGGTTTCAAGATTAATGAGCACATTGGCATCAGACAGGCGAAGCGGTTTGTCTGAAAAATGGGTCAGAAAAGATCTTTCATCATGTTTAATATCGCGGATTAATTCGGCATGAAAGCTCTGCTCGCCGCTTATGTGTGACGCGGTTTTGTTGTTCCCGGATATATCGAAACTTTCCGGCGTGTTTTTCTTTATTCTGAATATACGATGCATCGTCCAGCAGGCGAGGATATTACCAAACTGCTGATTGGCAGCTTTTTCCAGCAACGGATAAAACTCTGGAGTGCCGGGTATTTCATTCTGTTCGGTTATTAAGGCCATTTCCGGGCTGGTAAAGGTATAAAACAAATTACTGGCTGCGGGTTTTTTGTCTGATTTGGATAACTGGATGATTCGTTGGGAGGTGATTTCTTCAAACAGTGCGCTGTCACCGGTTAAATCAATATAGCTGTCTATGGTGTGTAACAGACATCGTTGTGATTGTTCAGATGGAAGGGTATTTGCCAGCTTGCGAAGGGTTGTACATAACGGTTTCTGTTTTTTCATTTTATTTTCCTGATTGTTGTTTATGAATCAGGAAAAGTGTATGCACGCAGAAATGATAACGCCGGGATATGGGTGGCGATTTAATGTTTTATGAACAATGGTTTAGGGGTAAGTGAGCGTATAATTAATAACCAGAAGAGTGAAGGTCTGCCCGGTTCTGCGTCAGGAGTGTATGTACTGGTTGTCCGGGTTTTACTGAAGGCGATAAGGGGATGAGCAATGGCCCGAAAAAACGGGCTGCCGGTATGCTCACTCCTGAAGTTACGCTGCTTATCGATGCAGATCCCCTGGCTGCAGGTGCGGCTGGGGCACCAGCACTGAGCCGGGAAACTGTGTTTTTTGTTTCTGAACATTGATTTAGTTATTGCGGAGACTCGCCAAACTCACATTTGCTGTTACTATCTCTGCTTAGAATATACCTGGTTAACTGAATGATTAGCGGCGTTGGGCAGAGAGAGTAAGTGAGCGAATTTCAGGAATTATCCCACCAGATTGAGCTGGTATCTCAGGCGCAGGAGTCTGAGCAAAACACGGTGTTGAATGAGTTTATCGAGCAGGGTGTTGAGGCCGGCACCATAGCGCGGATTCTGGAAGCATTCCCCATCGATGAACGGATACGCCTGTGGCGTGGTTTGCCGCTGGAGCTGCACATTGATGTATTGACCGAGATGCGCGCTGAGGTGCGTTTTTCGATCATTGATGCCCTGTCTGACGTCGAGCTCAAACTGACCCTCGCCAAGCTGGATAACCTGTCGCTGATCGAGTGGGAAGACTCCCTGCCTGATGAGATCATCTCGGATGCAATCCGGCTTATCGAGCAGAGTGAGCTGGAGCTGTACGACCAGGCGAACGAGTACGAGGAAGATGAGCTGGGCCGCTGGGCAGAGAGAAAGGTGATCACCCTGCCGTTTAATATCTCGGTCGGCCGGGCCAGGCTCCTGATGGAACGCTACAGCTACAACACGCCTCAGCAGGTCTACCTCATTAACCGCCACAAGCAGTTTAAAGGCGCGGTGAACTACTATGAGATCCTGCGCTCAGAGGAGAGTGAACGGCTTAAAAATCTGGTGACGGAGAACGTCACCACTCTGGGCAGCCGCCTCAGCCTGCAGGAAGCGATCGACGGCATGGAGCAGTGCGCACTGCCTGCGTTGCCGGTAGTGGAGGATGACCAGACCCTGGTGGGTGAAATCGACTGGAAGTTCGCCCTGACCACCCAGCGGGAAATCTACGAAGCCCGCCTGATGGCCGGTACCGGTATGGATGAGGGGGATGACCTGTTTGCCCCGGTACTGAAAAGCTCTAAAAAACGCGGCCTGTGGCTTGGCATCAATCTGTTTACTGCCATTCTGGCTTCCATCACCATCGGCCTGTTTGAAGATGTGATCACCAAGGTGGTCGCGCTGGCCGTACTGATGCCGATTGTCGCCTCAATGGGCGGGATCGCCGGCAGCCAGACCCTGACGCTGATGGTACGCGCCATGGCCCTTAATCAGGTAGCGCCCGGTAACCGCCTTGCCCTGCTGCGTAATGAATTCAGTATCGGCTCAATCAACGGCATAGTATGGGCTGTCATCATCGGCGCGATAGCCGGGCTGTGGTTTCAGTCAACCCTGCTTGGTGCCACCATTGCACTGGCAATAGTGGTGAACATCGCCACCGCCGCACTGTTTGGGGTGTTAATCCCGATAGCGCTGGATAAACTCAAACTCGACCCGGCCCTGGCAGGCTCGGTGATCCTGACTACGGTGACCGATGTGGTGGGTTTCTTCGCATTTCTGGGCACGGCGAGCCTGGTGATGCTCTGATTTCCCCTCCCGGCACTCAACAAACCGCCACACCCCACCACGTCCATCCTGAACGCGCTCCACTTAACTGACCAAGTGGTAGGTAGGTTAAGCGCGATTCAGGATCTGTTGTCCGCGAGGGTGGAGTTTGGTTCGCGGTAGCGACTTTTCGTAATTTGGTGATTGTGGGCTGGTGGAGGCTTTTAAATTATTGAAAATATTGCATTTGGAGTTAGGTAAGATAAAGGGCTTGACCCTAACCTCTTGTTTTGAATGAATATTGTCATCCCGGTCGCGTTCCACTGAACGGTCCATCCCCACAAAGGCAGGCGCGAACCGGGATCCCGTAAAGCGATCTGCGCACCCAATAAACCACCATACCCCACCACGTCCATCCTGAACGCGCTCACTTAACTGACCAGGTGGTATGTGGGGTAAGCGCGATACAAGGTCTGATCCTAAGTTTTACAATCATGCCCGGAGTCTATGTTGTGAAACTTATGTATTCATATATGCAATGGTGGCCTGTGATTTATGCCTCAGAGTGTACAGCAATAAAGGTGATATGGTTCAGCCCCTTTTGGGTGGGCTGCCAGTCCTGAAAGGCGCTGTGCCCACCTGCACACTTTGAATACTAAACGGAATAATAATGAATATTCGGGCTTTAATTTTTTCGCTGTTTTTACTCCTGCCATCGCTCTCATTTGCACAGGACGCCACCCAGACTTCCGAAGAGGAGCAGTACCAGGCCTGGGCTGAAGGCATTCTGCAGTCACTTAACCCTCAGAACGGTCATATCCCGCTGGCGGACGCGGTTGCTTCCCTGAATGTGCCGGACGGCTTTTACTACCTGTCTCCGGAAGACGCAGAAACGGTTCTGGTCGATGTATGGGGCAACCAGCCAGGGCAGAACACGCTGGGTATGATTATGCCAGCTCAGGTTACCCCATTTGATCAGGACGCATGGGCAGTCACCATTCGCTATGAAGAAGACGGCTATGTTTCTGACGAAGACGCCAGTGACATCGACTACACAGAACTGCTGGCGCAGATGAAATCGGACGTACAGGAAGAGAGCAAACTGCGGGTAAAAGAGGGCTACGAGTCTATTGAGCTTATCGGCTGGGCCGCAACCCCATACTATAACGCGCAGACTCATAAACTGTACTGGGCCAAAGAGCTGAACTTCGGCGGGTATGAACTCAATACCCTGAACTACAACATCCGCGTACTGGGCCGCAAGGGCGTACTGGTGCTGAACTTTATCGCCGGTATGGATCAGAAAGCGATGATCGAGTCCAAACTGGACACAGTTCTGGCGATGGCCGAGTTTGACAGCGGCGCTAAGTACACGGACTTTGATGCAGATATTGATACCGTAGCCGCCTACGGCATCGGCGCGCTGGTCGCGGGCAAAGTCGCTGCCAAAACCGGCCTGTTCGCGGCACTGTTTGTGTTCCTGAAGAAGTTTGGTGTGATTATTGTGGTGGGTATTGGTTCACTGCTGAAGAAGCTGTTTTCGAGGAAGAAAGCGGAGCCGGTGGAGCAGGGTTAAGCGCCGGAGTATCTGGTCAGGACCGGGGCTGCCTGAGGCAGCCCCAAAGTTTTAGATCACAGCAAGTCCGGCTACTGTGCACACGGGCTGCTGCCTATCTCATCATCACTGCCGACTTTACACACTTTGGCATTGCTGCTGTCCAGCGCCTGGGCGAGTTTCGCTGAGTTCGGGTTGCCGTTAAGAATGGTTGACTCAAACAGTGCCACTTGCGCACTGGTCAGGTCGGTATAATCACGAGCTGTTGAAATAATGGGATTCTCAACACCCACTGCATAGCAATTTTCAGTAATATCATAGCTGTCGACGATGATCCTGGAGCTGTTGTAGCTGCCATTCGCACTGGCGTCGAGCTGGCAAACCACCGCGTTTTGATTCTGCTCGTCGCTGTTAGCTGCGCGCGGGAACCTGGCGTTGATCTCATAGGTACCTGAGTTTCGCTTCAGGCTGTAACTTTCAATGTTGTGCCACCAGATGCCAGTGTTTGGCAGAGTCCCCTGGTAACCCCAGATCTCACTACCATTATCGGTTCCGGTGTACATCAGGTTGTTGCAACTGTTATGGAAGAAGTGATAGCTGTTGCGCGAGACTGTTTCGTCCACAACATGCACGACTTTGGTATTGGCCGCACAGTCCCCCTGTGCAGAATCGATCCCACTGCTGCCGGCACCACAACCATTTAATAAAACAAGCGCCGCCGCGATGAGAGTTGGTTTTTTCATTTTGTACTTCCTTACATACATCAATTTTTCGGGGTGAATCTATTTAAAATCAAATACTTGCAAATGGATGTGGATCACGATTTGTTGAGTTAATTAGTGGCGGTAAGCTGTTCTGTTAACTGGTTGACAGTTTGTAGGGCTACAGGGCTGCAAATTGATGCTTTGTTGCAGGATGGCTCCCTGTAAAGCCGGATGTCGCCAAAGGGAAGGAGTCAGTCCGGAGCGCGTGGACAGCTCAAGGTTGGGCTGCTGCTTTGGGACAACACCATTGTTTTACTTATCGAAATCGTTCAGAGCTGAGTTCAAAATGCTGACGCAAACCGGGATCCCGCAAAGCGACTTGTGCCCAACAAACCACCATACCCCACCACGTCCATCCTGAACGCGCTCCACTTAACTGGCAACGAGGTATGCGGGTTAAGCGCGATTCAGGATCTGCTGTCCGCCAGGGAGGAGGTTGGCTCGCGGTAGCGACTTTTTGTAATTTGGTGATTGTGGGCTGGTGGAGGGTTTTAACTTGTTGAAAAGCATTGGATCTAGAGTTAGGCAAGATGAAAGACCTGATCCTAAGTCCCCGATTGTTATTAAGTAAAAAAGTGGTCATCCCGGTCGCGATCCACTGAACTGTTCACCCCCACAAAGGCAGGCGCGAACCGGGATCCCGCAAAGCGATCTGCGCACCCAATAAACCACCATGCCCCACCACGTCCATCCTGAACGCGCTCCACTTAGCTGGCAAAGTGGTATACGGGTTAAGCGCGATTCAGGATCTGCTGTCAGCGAGGGTGGAGGTTGGTTCGCGGTAGCGACTTTTCGTGATTTAGTGATTGTGGTCTGGTGGAGGATTTTAACTTGTTGAAAAGCGTTGGATTTAGAGTTAGGCAAGATGAAAGACCTGACCCTAGGTCCCCGCTAAGGGGAGGTTGGGGGAGGTTGGGGGAGGTTGGGGGAGGTTGGGGGAGCATAGGTGCGAAGTTAACTAATTGGAAGATATGAGGTTTAGTTCAGTGCAAAGAATGTTCTGACCCTCAGCATTGAGTTAAACCACTCTTTTTTAAGATTGATTTGAAAGCAAAAATGAGCTAACTTGAGAAAGCTCTTTAGCGTAATTTGGATTAAGTTTAAAATTTAATCTAGTCCGGCGTTGCGCCAGACTCTAATTTATTGAGTGGTTTTGCAGTTGCGGAACAACATTTCCGAACTGCAATAGTCACTCATTCTTCGCAACGATTGCAGATCGGAAATGCCGCTCCGCACCTTTAAGTAAAGAGCTAACGTGATACAGGGAGACCTGTATCACACTTATTTTCTAAGTAAGTAATTGTATCAATGCAGCTTCCAGTACTCAGCCGTATCTCACCAGAAGTTTTTCCTAGTGGTCTTGACCAGTATCTGGCTGAGAAGCCTTCTTGCCACTATAAAGTGTATAAAATACCTAAACGAACATTTGGTTTCAGAGTTATAGCCCAGCCTACGCCTGAGTTAAAGGACATTCAGAGAACCATAGTTAAATATGTTAAACCTCATGTAAAAATTCATAGCTCAGCTAAGGCTTATGTTGAAGGTGTAAATATTAAAGATAATGCAATTGTACATGTAAAGTCCAATTACTTGCTGAAACTTGATTTGGAAAATTTCTTTAATAGCCTAACCCCATCTATGCTTATAAACGCTTTTAACTATCAGGGAATAGAACTAGTTAGTGAAGAAGTGGAGTCACTAATGGAGTTACTGTTCTGGAATAGGACTAAAAAGAAAGCTCCTAACCTCGTACTTAGCGTGGGTGCACCTTCTTCACCGTTTTTATCGAATTTAATCATGTACAAGTTTGACAGGGTTGTATCAGATTATACTGCTAGTTTGAATGTTAATTACTCTAGATATGCTGATGATTTGACATTTTCAACATCAGATAGGAACGTGTTGTTTAGTATTCCTAGAGTTGTAGAAGGGCATCTAAATGATTTGTTTTTAGGGAAGATTAAATTAAATAGTTCCAAATCGGTTTACTCTTCTAAGGCACACAATCGTCACGTCACTGGAATAACATTATCTAACAATAATAGATTGTCTCTAGGGCGAGATAAGAAAAGGTATATTAGGGCTTTACTGCATAAATTTTCTACACAATCTCTTAAAAATCATGATGATGTTGAGCACCTGAAGGGACTTATTGGTTTTGCTAAAAACATTGAACCAAGTTTTTTAGAGAAAATGAAGGCACGGTACGGTACAAAAATTTTTATTGATTTATTCAGATGTGGAGGTGAAAACTGATGGAAGAGAAAATTAGCAAAACAATTAGACGGTTAATTTCCAGATCTGATAATGGTGACTTTTCTGCGTCATTTCAATTAGCACAGTCATATGCTGAAGGTTTTAGTGTGGAGAGGGATAAGGAACGTTCACAACACTATTTAAACGTATGTGCTAATCAGCTAAAGAAAAATACGTTTAGAATAAAATCTATTAAGCTGACCAACTATAAAGGTTTTGACTATGTGGACTTAGGCTTTTCAGATTTAAATTCTACTACTGTTTTGGTTGGGAATAATGGTAGTGGCAAATCGACTATACTAGAAGCCATAAAAAAAAGCTTAACACATCTAAACTCAAGACTAGCGACTAGATCAACTAATGGCGACCTAATAGAAGAAATTGAAATAAAGAATGGCGAAAGCTTTTCAAGTATAGGTGCTGAGTTTGAAATAGAGAAGCAAGCTGTAAATATGGAGCTTATGCAGAAAACTTCTTTGAGTTCAAAAAGAGTCAGAGGAAGCTATACTCAGATAAATGATATATGTCAAATACTGAGGCAAGCAAATGAATCAGATCCGCAATTGTCGTTACCATTGTTTTGCTCGTATACAGTAGAAAGAGCAAATGATGTTACAACCAAAGACATAGAAGAATCTGATGAAATAAAAGATGAACATGTATGGGATAAGGCAAAGGCATATAGTAAAAGCTTATCTGGTAAAGCAGATTTTAAGTTGTTTTTTAGATGGTTTAAGGAGTTGATTGAAAGTGATAATGACGTTTCAAGTAGCGCCGATGAGTTAAGGGTGAAAATTCAAGCTAAAGAATCGGAAATTAACAGCCCATTATTAAAGGATTTGATTAGTAAGCATCCTGAACTGGAGTACCTCTTAGATGCGCATGAAAAGGAATTGGCAGCATATAAAGATGAGTTGAACTCAATATATAGTATAGATGAAAAGTCATTAGATATTGTTAAAGGCGCAATATATAAGTTTCTCCCAGGCTTTAGTAACTTGAAGCTTCAAAGAAAACCACTCGATTTAACGCTTGACAAGGATGGAGTTAAATTAAGTGTGTTACAACTTTCCCAAGGAGAAAAGACCATATTGGCGTTAGTTGCAGATATTGCCAGAAGACTTACGTTGCTTAACCCTAAAGCAATATTGCCTTTAGAGGGGTCCGGAATTGTTCTGATAGACGAAGTAGACCTGCATTTACATCCATCTTGGCAACAAAAGGTGATTCAAAGGCTGGAGTCTACTTTCCCTAACATTCAGTTTATAGTGACAACTCATAGTCCACAAGTCTGTCATACTGTTGATAGTTCATCTATCTGGTTGTTAAAAGATGGGAAAAAGTATCGTGCTCCTAAAGGCACTAGAGGAGCGGTGTCATCCTGGGTATTAAAGAACTTATTTGAGGTTGAAGTACGTCCACCAGAAGACGAAATAACGATAAATCTGGAGCGTTACAGAGAGCTTGTTTATGCCGATGAGTATGACTCTGAGGATGCTTTAGCACTGAGAAAACAACTTTCTCGCCATTTTGGGGCTGCCTATGAGGACTTGGTCCAATTAGATCTGTATATAGATAATCGTAAGTGGGAGAAAGAGTATGAGGAAAATTAATAAATCTTTGCCCCCTAATGAGCTTACTATTTATGCTATACGCAACCCTGATGGTACTTGGGATGATTTTCGCAATAACAATACTAAAGATGCAAGAAAAATAAAAAGGAAAATTTTCCAAGAGCAGAGATACATTTGTGCATATTGCGAAATTGATTTGTCTGAAAGAACTGTTTTTGAGCACCATCGGAGAGTTGAACACTTCAATTCTAAATCTGGGTGGGTTATAGGCGATGCACCGCCAAATTGGCACCTAGATTGGAATAATTTAATCGGAGTGTGCATTGGCGGTACAGACAGAAATAGCGCAGAACAGTTTGTTATGCCAGATAACAAGTCATGTGATTCATATAAGGAACATTTGGAAACTAATCATGGCGAAGGTAAAAAATGGTTAGGGAAGGTAGTATCCCCATTAGAAGATAATTTAAGTAGTGATATGTTTAACTATTCTCGTGCTTCTGGAAAACTAGAGGTTAATGTAGATGTCGCAAACAAAAATGTGTTTTCACATAATAACTTTGAGACAAGCTCAGAACTTTTGGAGTCGACTCTCGAAAAGCTTAACTTGAATTGTGACCGTCTTAATCTTGCAAGACGAGAAGTTCACATTAGTTTTGAGAAGCTGTTAGCATCCTTCAAAAAATCGAATGATATTAAAAAGTTCAGATTTATGCTACGAAAATGGGCGGGGTTAAATGGTCCTCTTTACTTTCAAACAACTAGAGACTTTTTGGTCAGAGACAGTCTTATTGCTCAAAAAGCTCTGAAAGAGTAAAACACTTACTCTAGCTTAAAATCCGGAGGGGGCAGGGGCAGGTCTTGCCCCGTGCCCATACTTGACTTCATACTTTCCCATGGATTAGGTAGGCTCTGAGCACCAACCCCTCCCAACCTCCCCTTGGCGGATGAACCTGAGCTTCTCAATCAGTTCGTACCCCAAGGCGAGGAGCCAGTCCAGAGCCCGTGAACACTTCAGAAACAATAAGCGCCAGCCCTTTTATCAGATGACTCCCGGATGCCTTCCAGCAGCCTACCCACCAACAATCACATCAAATAACTCAAGACAAGCTCCCACGCACCCTGACTCACACACAACTGGTACCGCGTTCAGCTCAATGCGCCTAAAAAACAATATGCAGTCGCTCGCATAAATTAGATACAGTTCACGCCGAAAGTGTCACTGCTTGCATATGGTTATGGGTAATCCCACCCGTGAGGAAAGAGCCATGAGCGACAAGACCATCTACAACTGCCACAGCCACATTTTTACCCATGAGAATGTTCCTGATGATTTCTTCCCGTTTAAGCTGGTAGCTGTCGCCCGTAACCGGTTTTTGCGCGGGGCGATGCGCGGCCTGCTTAAAGCCATTGTGCCATGGAGTAAAAACGACCAGCTACACCGTTACTCGGCCTTTATTAATGCGGCTTACCGAACCTCCCAGCAAGAGAATCTTGAGCACCTGATCCGTTACTATCCGGGTTCCACTAAGTTTGTCATCCTGCCGATGGATTTGGCCTATATGGGCGCAGGCCGGGTGCGTGAGCAGATAGATGAGCAACACGAAATGTTGGCCAGGCTCGCCAGTATGGACAAATACCAGGACCGATTGATTCCTTTTGCCCATATCGATCCAAGACGGCCAGACGCTCTGGCCCGCCTCACCCAACTGGTAACAAACAAAGGTTTTAAAGGTGTAAAAATCTACCCGCCACTTGGCTACCGGCCGGATCATAAAGTGCTGATGGAGGAGATCTATCCATTTATGGTCGAACAGAATATCCCGCTGATGGCTCACTGCTCGCCAGGCTCAGTCAACAGTAAGGATATGAGCAGAGAGAAAGCGCATTCAATGGCTGACCCGGATAACTATAAAGGGGTGATGGAAGCATTCCCGGAGCTGCGGATCTGCCTCGGCCACTTTGGCGGAATCGATGAATGGGAACGTCATCTGAATGAGCCACGAGACGACAACAACCCTACCTGGCTAAGTAAGATCCGCACTATGATGCGCAGCGAAAAATACCCTAATCTCTACGCTGATATTTCCTACACCATCTTTAACTTCCGGGATCATACGCCGATGCTAAAAGTCCTGCTGCAGGACCCGGCTATCCGGCCTAAGGTTCTGTTTGGATCTGATTTCTATATGGTTGAAAGCGAAAAGTATTCCGAAAAACGCCTGTCGGTCGATCTTCGGGCGATGCTGGGTGAGGAGGACTTTTGGGTGATTGCTAACGAGAACCCTGTCAGGTATCTGGGTGGTGAGTGAGTGTGGCCCCAGGGTCAGGCTTTGCCCATGCTCACACCAGGCGCAAATCCCTCCCTGCCTCCCCCTGGCGGATGAACCTGAGTCTATAGTCAGCCCGTGTCTCAAGGGGAGGAGCCTGTCCTGAGCGTGTGGATCTTAAGGTGTAACGAGCTGAAGAAACTGCTCAGGCAGATCCGGCTCCAGGCCAAAGTGTTCCTGCAGTGCTTTTAAATAAGAGTGTTCATCTTCCAGTATGACTTCCTGAACCTCGTCTCTTTTCACTGTTTTTAGTCTGTTGTTCAGCAGTGTCACTATGCCGTCGTCAGTCGCCAGTGTGACAAAGCACGATGACGTGAAGACAGAGCCGTGACTGGTGGAGGTATAGTGATTGCCATATTCAATATCCCCCGCGCATATGTGGCCCATATCCAGGCTGTAGAGGCTGACCCAGTTCTCCCCATCTTTTAGCTGCAGCAGGTTTCCGTATAAGGCGTCTTGTACGAAGCGGTAAGTTTGGGTGTCAGTATGCAGCTCGGTGTCAGGGGTGAGCGGGAGCGGGTGCCTTGGGGTTTGCGAGCCGAATCCGGTATCAACCAGCCACTGCTGCTCATTGATGGTGACCAGGCAAACCTGGTGCCCCCGGCCGGATGGCTCACCGGACAGGTGGACTCTTCCAAGCAGCGGCCTGGCATCAAAACCCAGCGCTTTTAACGCGTTCAGCATTAAACCGTTCAGCTCAAAGCAGTAGCCACCTCTGTTGTTCACGATCAGTTTTTGAAACAGGTCATCCCCGGTAAGGCTGATGGATTTCCCCAGAAACACATCAAAGTTTTCAAATGGTATGGTGCGGTGCTGAGCGATATGGAGTTGCTTCAGGCCCTGTTGTGAGATTTCAGGTTTCTCTGACAGTCCTGTTTTTGCCAGATATTTTTCTAACATGCCCGGGTTCATTGTGACGGCTCCATCTGTCTGATTGCATGAGATTCGCGGGGATTATCGGAGTTGCGGCTGACCAAGTCTACAGCAATTGGTGAAGTTTGGTTTAACGATCACTCCGCGTTCCGGGCAAGGGGAGGAACCTGTTCGGTGTGTGGACAGTGCATAGGCCCGATCGCCAGACAAACAAAAAGGGCCAACTCTTTCGAGTTGGCCCTTTCCAAACGTTTGGTGGGCTGGCGTAAGTTGAATTTGCTATTTAACCTTTTGATTTTATTTGTTAAGTGTTGATTTGATTTTTGTTTTGGTTACTAAGGTGGTTACTAAAGTGGTTTGTGCCGAAAATTCTGACTGAGATTTTATAGGGATATTGAGTGATGTGTGAACCATCCCACACATAACGAGATTACGCAGAGCCGGAGAGGGTTATGTATCTTCTTTACCCACATGAGCAGTAAGTTTTCCCAAAGCGTTGATCAAGGTGGCATTTTGCTGTTCAAGGACGCTCATTCTTTTATGCATTTCCGCAAGGTGAGACACCTGCTGGCGGAGCTTGCTTTTGTCACTGTTTAGTTTCTCAAGTTTCTTGCGAAGTGACGTGTTGGAGTTTTCTAATTTGGATATTTCTCTCCTGAATGCTGAATTGTCAATTAATGCCCTGACTGATTGCCCAAGGTTATCCAGCTCTCCATCTGCTTTTATTTTTTTTAAGAGGTCGTAAGTATCATGATCAACGGTTACTGAATGTTCTTTTTGTGCTGAGTTCAGCCGTCGCTCTCTCTGGTCCCAAGCTCTTTTCATTTTTGTTAAGTTACGCTGTCTGATTCCAGGTGCATCTAGGCCTGAAAAGTAGCGCGTAGCTTGCTCCATAATGCTTTCTTTTGAGGGAGATTCCTCTCCTTTACCAGCAATGTTCAAGCCTTCTTCGAGTATCCCTTGCTTTTGAAAATACTGCATGGCCCATACCGACATTCTACGGTTATCAAATTTCATCCACTCTTCGAACTTTCGTACTTCTGAGTTCATTACTATACCTAGCATTGTTTGCGTTACATGTAGGTTTACATGTAACGTATGGAGTGTCAAAAGTTATGGTATTATAAATTTAATAGGTATTATGTTTGAAATGTAACTCTCATGATTAATGTAATTCTCCAGTCATGGAAAGGGCTGAAGCCGCAGGATAAGGTCGTATATTTACATTGGGTTTGGTGTACTAGAGAGCAAAAAGGTTCGTTCCTGTCTATCGCATCTCTGGCTGAAAAGCTAAGGATAAAAGAGTCGACAGTTCGCGGCTCGGTAGCTCGCTTATATGCGTGTGATAAGGTGATTTTTAACGATGAACAGTCATCATATGCAGTCGTTTATCCACCAGCTTTTTACTGTACTCAAGCGCAAACTGAAGAGAAGTTGGCTGCCATACTTCAAATACTAGGTGTCGGAACAGTACTAACCAGTGAGCGTGCAGAAGAGTTGGCAAAGCGACTACTTAGAGCTGCATTGGTTTCTTTGAGCGATGATTTAGGCATCATTGAAAGCGTTACGTTTTCTTATCTTTCCTCTATCACTGGAATGACGATTCAGAGGTTGCGTCGTTATAAAAATGAGTTGTTAGCCGATGGATTTATCTTGAAGTTTGTAACTGGTGGTAATGCTCCTACTCTGTACAAAAAAAGCAGCTCGATCTGCATCATTGACTCGAAGGTGTTTGGTGGTTTTAGGGTTGCGCTTCAAGGGTTTCAAGCCGAAGAGTTGCTAGGCTGCAATCCTAACCAAGCATTGGGTAAAGGAATCTATAGAAAACAGCTTTTCGATGTGAGTGAAATCAATCGCCATAAACTTGCGGGGAGGTTGTATCACTTTTTTGATGAACTGGTTTCTCAACGGATACGAGATGAGCTGACCAAAGAGTACTCTGTTTGCAGAAGAGAAATCATTGCGTCGACAGATCAGGAAAAAGTAAATCATAACATTAAGTCGAGATGGGCTAGAGAAATTGACCTGTTCTCAGATTTTGTTCTAAGGATAATTAATCATCAGGTAGCGGTTAGCGCACCAACGCACCCTCTCGATGTGTATTTTATTAGAGTCGAGAGCTCTTGCTATGTGCTTTCAAACTTTGGAAAAGCGTACTCTGGTGAAATTGAAATGCAAAGTAATGGTCTGGCTATATTTAAGTCTGGTGAGGTTTGCTGGGAACTTTGAAGCAGCAATTTGAACGTTAAGAGTCATACTGCATTTGCTCAGTAACTTCCGAGTGAATTGTGGGATCTCGGGATTACATGCAGCATCGTCCTAAAAAGGTTTGTGACCAAGTAATGGGGAAGCAGAGGTGTCGGTATGATTATTATCTGAGAACAAGGGGAGCGACTATAAGCGTTATACCTACCCTAAGTAGGTGATAGAGATAAGGTAAAAAATAAGATGAGTAGGGATACCTGTGGATGAATAACACAGGAACCAACTCATGAAAGAATCAACTTACCATGGACTAACCATTCAGGGTTCACTGGAAGAAAATAACACGCTCTATCTCGACAGGTTGCTCACTACAATGAACAACGCGCTAGAAGAGTACCCGAGAGTGTATGCCATTCGAATTGATCTCAGGTTGCCAGTCGATGATAGTTTCTTCGATTGTCTTAGTCGTGATGAAATTGTCGGTTATAACCTTAGACGAACAAACTTGATGAAACGCTTTATTGAGTCCCTAAGCGCCAGGATTGGAGCTCAGGCAAGAAAGAAACGCAGAGAGGGAAAAAGGGTACACCCCTGTAACGTCAGGTATGTCTGGGCAAGAGAGCGTGATACATCATATAACGACCATTACCATTTAGTTCTGTTTCTCAATAAAGACCGCTTTTGCAGGGTGGGTGACTACTTAGGGCAAGATAGTTTAGCCGCTTTAGTGACAAAAGCCTGGGCGAGTGCGCTTGGCTGTGAAGATGAAGAATGTCGTCGTCTGGTCCACTTCCCGAGAAATCACGGTTACTACCTGGACTCAAACAGCAAAGATTTTTCTTACTGGTACAGTAAGCTGTTTTACAGGATCAGTTATCTGGCAAAAAAAAGAACCAAAAACTACGGTGAGGGAAATCGCTGTTTTGGTAACAGTTATCGGTAAGTTATCGCTCAGATTTTATAAGCAGGCAAAGAAGAAGGGGGATAAGCCCCTTCTATGCGCTATGTCGTTGTTTTAAATCCCATACGCGCCACTGATGGGCCTGAAGATGCTTCCGGGCATCTTGTTTGAGCTGGTTGAGCATAAACGTGCTGGTGGAGGCCTCTTCGCTGAGGCAGTGGCTACAAAATTGGTGGCAGTTGTTACTTAGCAAGGAATAGGGAGACTGTTGCCCCAGCATCGCTTCTGCATTTTGAGCGACAGACTCATGGCCTACTGCGCGTCCGTTCCGGTCGCAACTGACGTAAATCGATATAGCTGTAGTACCTAATAGAAATTGATTGACGGTAACCTTCTCAATGAGGCCGTTACTGTTGCGATGGATGATGTGTTTATCACCCACATAAATTCCGGAATGCTCAGCTTGTCCGAAGGCTAAGTCACAATACATAACGCAGCCTCTGACTGGTGCTTGTGTTGCATGAAACAGGTTATCGGTCAGGCTCTTTGCCAATTGGCTTAATCCATACACCCCAAGTGCTTTTAGTAAATTCATTGTATACCTGTAATGAAAAGGCCCTGAGACAATCTCAGGGCCAGGTTAAAGGAAGTTGCAGTGGTTTATTGACGCTGGCATTCAAGGTCTTGGAGGTAAATCAGATCATCACTGCCCAGGTTGATGCGATGGCTCCAGTGCTCAAGCGTTTGATTCAGGCGGAAGTAGCTTTCCGCGGATTGGTTTTTATAGATAGTTTTTAGAGACTTAAATAAATCAAATTGACAAATCAGTTCTGTGCCATCAGAAAACTGAGCTGTCAGGCCGTTGTATAAGAAGTGGCTCTGCTCTTTGTCATCAATACTCCATTGATAGATTTCATCAACCTTCGCTGGTTTAACGAACTCAGAGCGCCGGGATTCCAGTGTTGCTAACGCAGTTTCAAAACCGTCGGGATATTTGTCCTGTAGCTCTTGGCGGGCTCTCTTGCTTCGCTCTAACAGGTTTTTAGCCCGGTTCTTGTCGTAGTATCCGGTGGCGGAGTCATACTGTTTTTGATACTTAGCCTGGTTGTTAGCCAGTTTCGCAAGTTTGCTGTGTTCGCTTGTGATTGTCTGAATTTTCTTGTCCAGGCTTTCGTTCATCTCGACACCCAGTTGGTCAAAGAATTTCTGAGAAAGTACGTCAAGCTCACAGCGGTACTCAACAATGTTCCTGCCACGATTGTCTTCAAATGTTTGCCATTCGACATCATTACAGATTTTGCGGTTGTTGAATGCTTGATTGATGGTGAGTGATGGCTCGTATTGGGTCAGTTGACGCTCTCCATTTAAGTAGCTAAAGGGTTGCTCTTGTAGTGAGTCGGAAGCATTGCCATCACATCCCAAAAGCAAAAGTGATGTGGCTAAGACGCCTAATGAGGCGGTGGAAAACGAGTTTATAGACATTGTTAGTTCCTTATCGAGTTATGACTTATGTGATGCTCTTTATCCAGACTGATGCTTATCGATGGCTTGCTTAAGTAAGCTGGTTCAGAGATGAATGAAGGAGGGTGTTGAGGTTTTCGCTGTGTAGGTCGACCCCTTTAGGGTAGGCAAACTGATAGCTCGACAGTGTTACCCGTTCGATTTCTGAGATAAGAAGTGCACTGTCGCTCATGTTCTGAACATGGCGGAAAATAAGCACCGGGTATCCAAGATAGTAGACCAGTCCCAGAGGGATAACTTCAAATGCAGATGAGCGGCCCGTAACGAGGGTGACATCAAGATAGCGCTGCTGAAATACAGCCTGGCATGTAGTTTGAAACACTGTCCCACCTACTGGTTCGACAGCTTTGTTTGATTTAGGGGGAATGTAGCGAACTTTGTGTATCCAGAGTGGCCTCTCAATTGAATCACATTCACAGAATGAGTTGTAAAACTTGATCTGTAACTCACTCAAAATAGATGAGAAGAGCGGACCTGAGTGGTAACAAAATGATGATAGTGACCAGTAAAGCAGGACGATTTCATGTGGTGCTAGTTCTAGTCCCGGTGCTGTTCGTCTTCTGTAACCAAAAGGTTTGTCCCGGTCATCAAGTTCGATGTCAGGGAAAATATGACATATTTCAGCTAAGTTCCTTTGAATTGTGCGTTCGGATCTGAAGATGCCGATGCACTCAATCTGGGCTTTTATTTCTTTAGCGGTAATTTTCGTCCTGTAGGGTATCCGTTTATAAATCTCCATCACCAATTCAATGTGGTTCTGAGAGCGATTGGTTTTGCTCATAATTCATGACTTTTTGTTCTGTATCGCGACAGTATTAAGCAAGGCTGCGCCAACTTATGTCGCAGCCTATGCTCGGTAGTGCATTGCTGCGACATCATGTGTCGCAGGAGCTGGATGGCTGGATGGTAATGTCATCAAAAGCCCCCAAATCAACGTAAGCCAGGAAGTTGGTTTCCCAATGATGGTAGAGCTCTGAGGTGTCCTTAAGGTGCAGATCAAGCCAGCCACTGAAACGTGCAAACGCTGTTTGGTTTGCAAAGTCAAAAAGGAGATCGGGTTCGAGTTCGGCACATGCATAAGCCGAATCGGTGATCTGAGCGACCGTAATACTGTTGCCCTTGATATCAGTCATGATAGATACCGGGTGGAAGCCACCACCTGTTGGTGTGTAACTCGTATCTTTGAAATGGAGGGTTATCACACCGTCTCGCGTTTGATTATTAGCGTGGTGTTCTATCAGGTTAAGTAATTTCTGAGATGGTTTAGTTCGCTCGATTACGCAAGCGAGTGCGTTGGGTGATTGATTCATAGTACGTCTCTTTTTGGGCAAGTAAGGGTTAACGGATCAGGGTTAATTCGACAGAGAATGATGGTGATTTGATGAGTGTTGATGTGATGGCTTTAAGCCAACTGGATAGTAGAGCTTGTACTTCAGGATGACTTAAGTTGCATTGCTTGGTATCAGGGTGATAAAACCAGCTTCCGGCAAAGTTGAAGTAAAGTGATAGCTCTTTTTGTTTGGTATCAGCGCAAACAACATCAAATGTTGCGATAAACCGGAGTTGCCAGGAACGTGCTCCAGAAGAGCGCTCTAATTGGATCTCAATAGGCTGAAAGCGAGCTTGTTCATCTGTTGATCGGATATTTAGCGCAAAGCGCTTGGTTGAGACTGGAACTGAAGTATCAGCCAACAATGCGCTCAGGAAGGTATGCATGGGAGCCACAAGGTCGGTGCGGATGCCTGTAACGGTAAACTGAGTCATAACAACCCCCTCTCAGCAAAAGACACAGCGTTTTTCCCCACCACAATATGGTCCAGTACTCGCACATCAATCAGTGCCAAGGCGTCAGATAACCGTCTGGTGATGCGCTTATCCGCATTAGAAGGTTCTGCGTCACCTGAAGGATGGTTGTGAGCGAAGATGACCGCAGCAGCATTAACTTCCAGGGCGGCTTTTACTACCTCCCTTGGGTAAACAGAAGCTGCATCAATGGTGCCCAGGAACAACACCTTGAACTCAATCAGTTGGTGTTGGTTGTCGAGAAGCATGACTGCAAACACCTCCCGTTGACGATGGCCCAGTTTGTATTTCACATAGTCTTTGGTGGCATCAGGGTTAGAGAACATATCTCCTCTTAGGTAGTTGCGTTCGATTATTTCGGCGGCTTGTTCAAGCACTTGTCGTTCAGTCACGATTTCAACACGACGGTAAAGAGTTGGTTTTTGTCTGCGCATAAAACTCTCGTTTGCTAGTGAGTGGATTCATGCAGATGACATATATCTAAAAAGGGTTTGAGTAAGGGGTCGTTACACCAAACAGTATTTTTCTACGTGCCAGTCAATCCCATGGGAACACACAACATAGGAGGACGTCCCATGAGATTTCTAAAGCTAAAAGAAGTGATGGAAAAGACAGCACTTAGCCGTTCTGCGATCTACAGAAAGATGGGTGAAGGAAGCTTTCCACAAACAGTAAGTTTGGGTGATAGGGCCGTTGCCTGGATTGAAAGTGAGGTGGAAGAATGGATGGAAAAAATTCTACTAATTCGAACCAGTGACTAAGTTCCGGTTGGTGTGTATCAGACAGCTATTAAAAAAACTCTCCACTTGCCCGGGTGCGTGGTTTCGGTGCTCTTGCTAATTTGTTTTTGTTCAAGCACATAAGGAGAAATGAACATGTCAAAAGCAAAATCGACACCAATGACGCCATCAGCGGCTTCTCGTATTCAAAGTGCGCAAGCCAAAGCAAACGGTGGGCAAGTCGTTAAGGGAAGCTTTGCTGCCAGGGCACAAGCGGCTGCTGCGAAAAATGGTAAGTAAAATGGGGGAGGGAGGAGGCATTTGCCTCCTCAGCTAATAATGCAAAGATATAGCAACAACAAGGATATACAGAAACTGGTATGCCGATTGATAAAATGTAATTGGCAATTTCAGCGTCGCAAAAAACACGGTTCTATTTGTTCACCTACAGGCAAGAGGTTTACAGTACCAGGCACTCCAAGTGACAAAAGAGCTTTCCGAAACTTCAGTAAAGATATTCAACGTTCAGCATGACCAATAAAAAAATAACTACACCATATTACTCCGTGCAGTATCTGCTTCGAGAGTTTGCCAAAGGCTTAGGTACAAAACCTCTAGCAGGTAAAAAAATTGATGACGCATGTAAGAGTACAGAAATAAACCCATACCACCTGGAATCGTTAAAACGAGAGTTGATCCATGAACCGCTGACCAAGTATGTGAATATCTACTTTGCGGATCATGTCTTAGCGCAGTTTGAAAGCATAATCGAAGTTTATCTAAATTTGATACAGGTAGTGCCTTTAGATGGCGTGAAAGCTGAACTGTCGCGACAGTTTATTGACCGATATTTTATGACTTTCGCTGTCGCTAAGATTTGTTCTAGTTCTCTAAATGGTATGCGGCTTACTCACAGAGATATTGCTTGGAGTGACAGAACGTTGATGTCTCTTGTTTTAGAAAAACTTGATGGATCAACAGAGTGGCAACAATTTCTTATTAACAGTACTGACTCTCAGAAAGAACGCTTGCGAACGTGGTCTTTGGGGCCAGGAGCGGAATTGCCTGACTTAACAAGCATTGCTTCTCTTGGTGAGCAATGGCAACGAGGGAATAGTTGGGGGACATTCAAGGCGAGGTTAATTACTGCGCGATTTTGGGATTACTTCTTTTATCGCAGTGGATATACCGATATGGCTATGCTCAGGCATAACTCACTTGAGCAATGCCTTGAGCTGTTAACGAAGCAATTGTTCAAGCTGTTACACCAAGGAAAGAGTAAGTATGAATCGACGACGCCGTTAGCATTGGGGTTGTTTGAATTATTACGCTTGAGAGGGCCTAAACCAGCTAACTGTCAGGTACGGTGTTTAGAGTTACTGAATCAACTTAAGCAGCAGCAAGAGAAGCTTGATACTGATAATGAAGCGACATACTACTATCACTGGATGAACGCTCGTTATCTCTTGCATTCGGGAGAGTTATCAGCAGCAGTTGATGAGTATAGGCTGGCATTTGAACAGGTTATCTATAGGCAAGGTGAGAATGCAGAGAAAATAATCGTCGAGGCGATAGTAGCGGCATGCCGCTGTCCCAAACCAAACAAAAGGCTTATTAACCGACTGAGGCGAATGGCTGTGGTGATGAAGATCGATCTGATGCCACCGGAGCATTGTAGTGATGAGTTCAAAGCTAAACCACAGGAGATTGAAGGCTGGGAAATCGCTGCGTTCAGCCAATACTTCAGCGCGTTCTTTACCAGAGAGTCGTTCTTCCCTGATGCGCCTTATCCTGAAGATCTACATGACAATAATGGTGTTTGGATGGTGGATGAAGCTAGCTATCAGCTAGATTCTAAAAAAACAAATAAAGTCTTTTCCGTAGGTATAGAAGGTGGGCTGGTAAAGAAAATGCCCCAATTGGTTTATTTCTCGGTGCAGGATGATATAGATGCCATTTCGACACTTTTAGATGCAGGTGCAGATGTAAACCAACTTTCATCAAGCAATGAATCTGCAATTCTGCTAGCTGTTAGATCTATGCAAGTTAACGTTGTGCCGTTGAACTCGATGAGCGATGAATCATTCAATCTATTGAGTCAGAAACCACATAAGCGAAGTGTATTGGATACCTTGACTGACAAGAAAAAGTTGTCTCCATTAGGATGCGCCGTTCAGACCGGGCGATTAGATGTTGTCAGGAAATTGCTTGAAATGGGGGCTTCAGTGGATAGGAGACATGACATTATTGGTGAGACACCACTGTTCACCGCTATAGGGCTGATAGCACACCACACTCGGCCTCATTTCAATGCAATGCATTGGGATATGATGAAGTATTCTGATATGAACTTGCAATCTGTTCGAGCTCACTCAGCAGGGCTGTTACCTCATGATTTAGAGCATTTAAAGGCAGTAATGGCGGGGCAAGAAAGCAATCCAATTTTCCGAGGTGCGCATGAGGTGATGAAGGAGCTAGAGAGAAACAATATAGCTAAATACACTACTGCTGATGGTTTTCGACAAATAGCAAAGCTCTTAATTGAACAGGGTGCCGATCCTAATGCCAAACATGATACGGCTATGCTTGGGTATACACCATTGATGTTAGCCATTGAGCTGGATGAGGCTGAGCTGGTGGAAGCAATGATAGACTCAAAGCATCACCAGATTAATTTTGGTGATACTTGTATGGATTCACTTACTCGTCAGCGAGTTGACCTTGACCAACTTTTAAGAAATTGGCGTTCAAAGAAAGTATCTCAAATGTGGTTTGAGCGGTTTTCTGCCTAAGGGGGGGGAGCTGAGCTTCTAGGGGGAACCTGGGTAGATTAATTAATTGTTGCCAAGTTCCCATAAGAGGAGGGGTTATCTGAACCCTAGGATATTTAGTGCCTGATCTGACTTTTTGTTCCAAATCGGATACTTATCTGGGTAGTACCAACCATTAAACTCCTTGATTGAGGACTCTCCAAATCCAAATAGATGTAACGGTTCTTTCTGGAGTGCAGTAATTCGTTCAATAATCGGTTTGGACTCATCTGCTAAGTATTTGAGTGAACTTATTATTTTCTTTGGTGTGTTTCGTTTGATGAAATCATCTGCTTTGCCAGTATAGCGTTTATCCACATAACGAGAAGCATGGAATGTGAGAAAGATACCTCTGAGCTCTTCTTCTTTAAGAGGGCCTGATTTTGATAGGAGTTTTTTAAGGTCTTCCGAACGAGCCAGCATTTGTCGGCAGTATTGCTCTCCAGATTGGTCCCACTGGATGAACTCACTGAATAGTGTCTTTGTTAAATGTTCATTTGGACCATTCTGCGTTTGCAATTGTAGCGCATCTTTTTCATTTTTCTTTTCCTCGACGATGAAATGCCAAAAGTGATCGACAACAAATGAAACCGGGACATCTGGGTAGTGGTGAGAGATTTCCTTAGTGCAGAGATTAGACACATACTTGATAGCGTTATGAATACGTTCATAGCCAGCATCTAACTCAGCTGGTGAAGAGACAATATCATTGAACACTGGTTTCTCATATGCGGCAAACTCTTCTTCATATCTATCGAGGACATTAGAAGTCAGTTGGTTAGCACGATCAAAAATTGCTTCGGCTTGTATGTAGGCTTGTTCTGCTTGAGTTCCTGTCAAGAGAACGTTGGTTTCAATGTTATTGTATAGTCCACCGTTGGTCATATTGGATGAGCCAATAGCGACGTTGTATTCACCACCGAATAATGAATCTCTATCCCCCTTCACAAACCCATAGATCTTTGAATGAAGCTCACGGCCTAAGAAGCGGACTTCCACATTCGAAAGCAACATCACTTCACGAAGCGCTCTAGGGCTTGTAGGTGGTCTAAGCGAAACAGTTAGTCGAACGGATTTTCCCGCTAAGCTCATGATTTTTATCTGTTGCTCTTGAGTGAAAAAGGCTGTGACAAAGCAGGCTTCACTGCAGCTTTCTCCATGGCCTGTTAGCTGTTTGGCAAATGTCTGTTCATCTACTAAGCCGTTCGTAATAATCATTCTGGAAACTCATAAGTGTCTAATCTAAAGGGGAATTATGCTATCAAGTATGTGTGCATTTAAATAGGTGTTTGAAAAAAAAGCCAATTATTGCTGTTTCTTAGTGAGTTGGTTATGTGTTTGTATTCAATTTTGTAATGCGATCTATGAGGTTGCCCATTCCCCAATTTTCCCATATTCTCTCACCATCAAACTTATCAACAAAATCGGTTAGAGCTAACACGCTGAAATGAATGATCAAATTTTAACCTTGAAAGAGGTGGCAGCGTATTTAAAGCTTGCTGAAAAAACGGCCTACCGGCTTGCCAGTGAAGGCAAGTTACCTGGCTTTAAAGTGGGTGGCTCTTGGCGCTTCAAACGTGAAGATCTCGAAGCCTGGATAGAGAAGCAAAAAGGTGTGGCTGAATAGCCTATTGGCAACCAAGCCCTCTATCTTTAACCCACCATTGAATTTAACGGTTCCGCACTGGCTGAACGCAATCATTGAGAAAACTATGCAAAAACTGACGCTTAATAAACTGTCCAGCAAGCTATTCAAAGCTTGTGACATCCTGCGGGGAAAAATGGATGCCTCTGAATACAAAGAATACATTTTCGGCATCCTGTTCCTTAAACGCATGTCAGATCAATTCCATAAGGACTATCAAGCGAAAATCAGCGAGCTAAAGGAAGAGGGACATGACGATGAAGAGATCGAACTTCTGCTGGAAGACGAAGAACAGTTTGATTTCTTCGTGCCTGAAAAAGCGCGTTGGGAAAACCTCAAACACTTGAAAACCAGCGTCGGCTCTGGGCTCAACAAAGCACTGGAAGCATTGGAAGAGAGCAATACCAAGAAAGGCTTGGAAGGCGTACTCAAGCACATTAACTTCAACCGTAAGGTGGGTAAAAAGCCTATCCCCGATGAGCGTCTGGTTGAGTTTATTCAGCACTTTGACAGCATCCCTCTCTCTAATGACGATTTCGAATTCCCCGACCTCTTGGGGGCCGCCTACGAATACCTGATCAAATACTTCGCCGACAGTGCAGGTAAAAAAGGCGGTGAGTTCTACACCCCTGCGGAAGTGGTGCGCTTGCTGGTGGAAATTCTTGAACCTGCCGAAGGTATGGAGATTTACGATCCCACCTGTGGCTCTGGTGGTATGCTGATCCAAAGCCGCAACTATGTGCAGGAAACGGGCGGTAACGTTAAGAAAATTCACCTGTTCGGCCAAGAAGACAATGGTGGCACCTGGTCTATCTGTAAGATGAATATGATCTTGCACGGAACGGGTGGCGCAGACATCGAAAATGGTGACACGCTAGCCACACCACTGCATCGAACCAAAGATGGTGAAGTGCGTCCTTTCGATCGCGTAATTGCCAACCCGCCGTTTTCACAAAACTACAAGAAAGCGGATATGCAGCTCAAAGAACGCTTCAACACCTTTATGCCAGAGTCTGGTAAGAAAGCGGACTTGATGTTTGTGCAACACATGGTGGCCTCGCTAAAAGCCAACGGTAAAGCTGCCGTGGTGATGCCTCATGGCGTATTGTTCCGTGGCGCAGAAGAGCGTATTTGCCGCCAAGACTTTATTGAGCGCGGCATTCTTGAAGCCGTGATTGGCCTGCCGCATGGTTTGTTCTACGGTACGAGCATTCCAGCCAGTGTGTTGGTGCTAAACAAAGCTGGACGTGAAAACCGTGATTCAGTGCTGTTTATTAACGCTGACCGTGAATATCGTGAAGGCAAAAACCAAAACAGTCTGCGCCCAGAAGATATTGAGAAAATCACCAGCGTCTATAAAGCCATGCTGGAAGACGAAGAGCACCCAGGCGTCGAAAAATATGCGCGTCTGGTACACAAAGATGAACTGGCGCGTGAAGACTACAACCTCAATATTCGCCGCTATGTCGATAACAGCCCAGCACCTGAACCTCAAAATGTTAAAGCGCACTTAAACGGCGGTATTCCAACCAAAGAAATTGATGCACTGCAAAGTACTTGGAATGATTACCCAGGCTTGAAAGAAAGCCTGTTCGTTCTGCGTTCTAACAACGAGTTCCAAGACTTTTCTGAAGAATTTGAAGCGCTGTCATCGCTTAAACCACATATTGAAAACTTCCCAGCAGTACTGAAAAAACATGCGGATTTTCAAGCCGCGTTGGATGATTGGAAACAAGACTTTGCTGGCTTTGAAACACTGGGGGACAAAAAGCTCGGCGATGAAGGTGTATTTGCACTGCGCCGTGAATCTCTGAATACCATTGAAAAGCACCTAATGCCGATCAAACTGCTGAACCAATACAAGGTGCGTGGCGCATTGGCAGATTGGTTTAAGACGTTGGAAGCAGATTTCAAATCTGTTGCTGCAAGCGGCTGGAATGCTGAGCTTATTCCTGACGAAGTGCTGTTTGCCAACCAGTGCGCCGATGTGGTCGAAGAGCTGGAGACCAAACAGGCGCGTATCAGCGAACTACAAGCCTTTGTGGATGCAGCAGATGAAGAGGACTACGAGCCGACCGATGAAAACCCTGCGTTGCCATCTCAGTATGTCAAACAGCTGAAAGACGGCCTGAAAGAACACAAAGCGACGATCAAATCGAGCTTGGCAGTGCTGAAAGCCCAAATCAAAGATGCCTTTACCCAGTTAAAAAACAGAGCAGAACTTCCAAAAGGCACTAAGCAAGGGGATTTTTCCAAAGGGCTGACAGGCAAAGAAACGAACTTCGCAGTCCATAGCGAGATTCTTGCTTTAGCGGATGAACTTGGCGTTCAGTTAGATAACCTTGAGCTGATCAAAGAGCACGCGCGAAAAGGTGCAGTTGCGGCGGCTGAAGCAACTGTAATTGAAGCCAAGCTGTCAGCACACAAAGCGCTGGAAGATGAATTGAGACTGCTGAAAGCGGAAATAAAGGAAACTGAAAAGCTTCGTGATGAACTGCTTGAAGTTGCGCGTAATGAAATTACTGCCGAAGAGGCAAAAGTGTTGATTCTGGACCGGTTCAAAACCGAATTGGATCGCCAATACCAAAGTTATGTGCGTGCCTTGTTGCTTGACCGTATTGCTGCAATCGAGAATCTACACCGCAAATACCTAGTTACCGCCAAAATCATCATTGCCAAGCGAGAGCAGGAAGCGAGCAAATTAGCTGGCTTTATGAAGGAGCTGGGTTATGAGTGATTCAAAGCTTCCAGCTGGATGGTGTAAAAAAACCTTGGGAGCTTTGGTTAGTTTCCAAAAAGGTAGGAAAACAGACACGTCAAAAAATGCTCTTAATGGTTATGCCCGCTATTTAGGAGCGTCAGGTTTGTCTGGTAAGGATGATGGCTTCGCGGATATGGCTGGAGCGGTCATTGCTGAACCTAGTGATCTGTTGATGCTTTGGGATGGAGAGCGTTCTGGTCTGGTTGGGTACATGCAACAAGGCGTTGTCGCTTCTACTGTGTCACGACTAACACCAACAGAGGAAATCGACTCAACGTATTTATATTACAAGCTGGTTAGTTTATTTGATTGGATTCAAGCTCGTCGAACTGGTACGGGGGTTCCCCATGTCCCTAAAGACCTAGGAAAGATACTAGATATCATATATCCGAAAGATAAGAATGTTCAAAGAAACATCGCGACTATTTTACGTACCATCGACAACCAAATCGAGGCCACTCAAGCCCTTATCGACAAGTACACCGCGATAAAACAAGGCATGATGGCCGATTTGTTTAGCCGAGGTATCGACCCGGAAACCAAAGAACTTCGCCCAACGTTTGAAGAAGCGCCAGAGCTTTATCATAAAACGCCTTTGGGGATGTTACCGAAGGGGTGGAAAGTTATTGAGTTAGAAAACCTGCTGGATGATGTGACCACTCCAATGCGAAGTGGGCCATTCGGTAGTGCTCTGTTGAAAGAAGAATTGGTCAGTGAAGGCATTCCCTTATTAGGTATAGATAATATCTTTGTTGAGCGATTCAAGGCTAGCTATAAGCGCTTTGTTACTGAGCGGAAGTTTAGAGAATTATCTCGTTATGCCGTTCGAGAAAGAGACGTGGTCATTACGATAATGGGAACTGTCGGAAGATCGTGCGTTATTCCCGAATCCATAGGGCTGGCTTTATCGTCTAAGCATTTATGGACAATGACGTTTGATAAGGAGCAAATATTACCTGAACTAGTTTGTTGGCAATTGAACCATTCGCCTTGGGCTGAAAGTTGGTTTAGGCGTGAATCGCAAGGGGGGGTTATGGATGCAATCCAGTCTCAAACGCTCAAGAAACTGAAGCTAGTAGTTCCTCTGCCAGCAGAACAAAATGCGATCTATGAACGTTATGAAAATTTAAATAATCATATTGAAGGTAATCAGACCTCATTGGATAAGCTGAAGCTTCAAAAGGCTGGTCTAATGCAAGACCTTTTAACAGGCATAGTCCCAGTACCCGCATAACAAAAAATTAGAACAATGGCAGCAGGCAAACGCCTCGCTGCCTGCAATAAGGATATAAAACAATGTCAGAGTACCAATTGGTTGAAAAGCCGCTGCTAAACCAGCTTAAAAGCATGGGCTGGGATGTGACGGATTTAGGGCAAGGCGTGCCTTCGGACCCAACCACCAGTTTTCGCAGCTCTTTTCGTGAAGTCATCTTAAAAGACATTTTTAAAACCGCAGTCCAGCGCATCAATACTACTGATGACGGTAAGCTCTGGTTGACGGATAGCCAACTAGATGTCCTGCTCGATGATGTCACCGACTTTGGTACTCACAAATTGTTGGCAGCCAATGAAGAGTTTATTGGCCGTTTGCACAAGTGGCAGATCGACCGCAACGAGTTGGAAAATGAGGATGACCCAGTAGTTCAGCTGATTGATTTTGATAACTGGGAAAACAACACCTTCACCGCCATCAACCAGTTCCGCGTTGATACCCCTGGGCTGGGGAAAGAGCATGTTCGCCCTGACATTGTATTGTTCGTCAACGGCCTGCCGTTGGTGGTGATTGAGTGTAAAGAGCAGTCACAGCATTGTTGCAACCCAATGGCAGCAGGCATTGACCAATTGCGCCGCTATGCAGACTTGCGCGAGCCTGAACACAGTAAACTGCGTGAGGGTGAACCCGCTCTATTCTTTACCAACCAGTTGATGATCAGCACCTACGGTGATGATTGTAAAGTGGGCACTATCACCTCGAATGAAGATTATTACTTCAACTGGAAAACCATCTACCCCGAGACTGAGCCCTATATTGCTCCGGAAATTGGTACCCATCGCAGCCAGGAAAAGCTCGTTCAGGGTATGCTTCACCCACAACGGCTGCTTGATATCACCCGTTGTTTCACCCTGTTTATGGATACCGACAATGGCCCTCGCGTAAAAGTGATTTGCCGTTACCAGCAATTTCGCGCGGTGCAGAAAATCATTGAGCGTATGGAGCAGGGCGAAACGGGCATTCAACGCTCCGGTGTGGTTTGGCACACCCAGGGAAGCGGAAAAAGCCTGACCATGGTGTTCTTGGTGCGTAAGCTTCGTCGCCATCCAGAGCTGAAAAGTTACAAGGTACTGATGGTCAACGACAGGAGTGATCTTGAAGATCAACTGACCAATACCGCAGCGTTAATTGGTGATACGGTCGTTGAGATCAAGAGCACCAAGGATGCAAAAGAGAAGCTGGCAAACGACACCTCGAACACTAACATGGTGATGGTGCATAAGTTCCGCGAGCAAGACAGCAGCTTCCTGCCGGAATCCGTGCGTAAGCTGCTATCTAAGCATCTTGCAGAAGCAAAAGAAGCGGGCGATGTAGAGCGCATTGAAGAGCTGGAAGCTGACTTTGATGCTGAAATCGTCATGCATCGACCTTTCGGCGTGATCAACGCCGGTGAAAAAGTCCTGATCTTGGTGGATGAGGCGCACCGTACCCAGCGAGGCGGCAAAGACCGCCCAAGCCTTTCAGACAATCTGTTTGATGCTTTCCCCAAATCTACCCGAGTGGCATTCACAGGAACGCCGCTTATCGCTGACCATCACACTTATCCAACCTGGAAGCGCTTTGGCGTCAGCCAAGAAAAAGCCTATATCGACAAATATAAGCTTCAGGATGCCGTCGATGATGGTGCAACGTTAAAAATCCTCTACGAAGGTAAAACTGCTGACAGTGCGATTTACGATAAAGCGGGGTTTGATACCAAGTTTGAAGATCTCTTTGCGGACAGAACGGAAGAAGAGCTAAGAGAGATTCGTAAAAAATACGGTGCGGAAGGGGATATTCTTGAAGCAGAAAAGCGCATTGAGGAAATTGCTGAGGACCTAGTAAAACACTACTTACGGCAGATTTTACCAGCAGGCTTCAAAGCCCAGGTGGTGTGCTCTTCTAAGCAAGCAGCTATTCATTACCAAACCTACATTGAAAAGGCACTGGCGAAAGAAATCGAGCAATACAAAAAACAGCCAGAGCAATGCATTGATAACGCCTGGCTTGAACGCCTTGAGTTTTTGAAGACGGCGGTAGTGATTTCAAGTGATGACACTAATGAAGCGGCGTCTTTCACCTATGCCAGAAAGCAGGCCAAAGAAATAAAAGCCGTCGAGAGCTTCAAGAAGAAGTTTGATCACAGCAAGCCAAATACTGGCGTCGCTTTCTTGATCGTCTGCGACATGCTGTTAACGGGCTTCGATGCGCCAATTGAGCAAGTGATGTATCTCGATAAGAAACTGCGAGAGCATAACTTGCTGCAAACCATTGCCCGTGTGAACCGAACTGCGAAGGAGAAAAAACGAGGTTATATCGTCGATTATATCGGACTGGCTCATCACCTGAGAGATGCGTTGTCAATGTACTCGCAGGATGACCAAGACGATATTCTGGAAAGCTTGCAAAGCATTGATAGCGAAGTGCCGGTTTTGGAAAGTCGTTATCGCCGATTGCTTCAGCTGTTTACCGAGCTCAAGGTTCACAACATTGAAGCGTTTGTGGACCAGAAGCTCAATGTCGATGAACACTATCAAGCTCAGCTTCAAGCGATTGCAGTTTTAGAAGACCCTCGCCAGCGTGACAGTTTCAATGTGTTCTTGAAGAAGTTTCTTCAAAGCATGGACATCATTATGCCTAACTCCTTGGCGAACCCTTACAAAACGCCAATGTATCAGTTTGTGCATATTCAAGCGAAAGCACGTCAGCGCTACCAGGATGACAGCATGAGCTTCCAGGGCGTGGGCGCAAAAATTCGCCACCTTGTGAACGAGCATCTGATCAGCCTGGGCATCAACCCTAAAATTAGGCCGATTGACCTGTTCAGTGATGCGTTTATGACGCACATGGGTAAAGAGCCGGATTTACAAGCGCAAGCGAGTGAGATGGAACACGCCATTCGTAAGCACTGCAAAGTCAATGCGGATGATGACCCAGTCTTCCACAAAAAAATGAGTGAGAAGCTGGATGAGATAATCAAAAAGCACTCTGGCAACTGGGAAAAAATGATTCTGGAGCTTAGTGCGTTGCGAGATGAGATCGACGCCGGACGTGGCCCTAACGCTCAAATTTCCGACCCATTCTTTGATTTGATTGTCAGCATTGCATTCCCAGATGGCGAGCTTGTTAAAGAACGGGACAAGGTTAAAGCCTGTGTTGATGCCATTATGGAAGAGCTGGGTGAGAATATTAGTAGCTTGGACTTCTGGGAGCGTGAAGACCTGGTTTCAGAGCTGAGAGGGCGCATAAAAAAACGCTTTATTCTCAGCAAAGTACCGCAACTGAAAGAAGCGCGTGAACAGCTAACTATTGAGGTGGTGGCATTGGCGCGTAGACGGGAGCTGTTGATTCTATCCGATCAGGCCATCAATCAACGAATCGATGAAATTATCGAAAAGCTTCGTGCTATTGATCCTGAGGCGTTGCAAGAACAAATCAGCGAACAACCTGCTCTCTCCATGCTCAAATATGACTTGGATGGTGTTGATTTGTATCTCGCCCATGAACTAGAGCAATATGAGAGCTTCTACGAGCTAGCTCTGATCAAGGTAGCAACTGATATTAACTATGTTGAAGAGGCAGAACTCCATTCATCGTTGCCGTATGAAGTCAGGAAGCAGTTTTTGCTTAATGCTGAAGATGTTCGAGAAGCTCTTGCCGATATAATTCTATCAATTCAATCAGAGCTAACTTTCCCTGATTTGGAACATAAGCCTATAGTTGCCTTAAAAGAGACAGCAAAAGGAAGTTTGTTCATAACTGTTGTCGTGGGGTTAATGACCAATTTAATCTACGATGTCATTAAAACGACTGCTTTGAAGGGGCGTCAACCGATAAAAGATATCGTTTCAAAAGGAAAGCGAGTTAAAAATGAGTTACCTGCGTTGATCGAACGAAATCGTGCAGAGCGCGGGCTTGATGAATCGAACTATGGGGTTTCTTATACCGAAGAAAAGAACTTAGTTGATGACGCACTAAAACAACTGCATGACCGTACTTCATCCAAGCAAGATAAGAATCAGCACCGCTAATGCAATATAAAGATATCAAATACAGCTTGAAACAAAGCAATCGAAAGACCACCAGCATTCTTATCGAACGGGATGGGAGTGTTACTGTGCTTGCTCCAGAAAGCTACGATATTGAGAAAGTAGAGAGCATAGTTGAGGAAAAGCGGAGCTGGATTTACCGCAACTTGGCTGAGTGGGAAGATCTCAATCGTACCAAGGTCGAGCGAGAGTTCGTTAGCGGTGAGGGGTTCCCCTACCTGGGCAGCAATTATCGCTTAAAGTTGGTGGAGGAGCAGAAAGAAGACTTGATCCTGAAAAACGGTTACTTCTTGATGCGCCGTGATAAAGCAGAATATGGCAGCGAGCTATTCAAGCATTTCTATCGCACCAAAGGGTTAGCACGGATCAGTAGGCGAGTAGAGCATTTCGCACCCAAATTAGGTGTCGACTACCGTGCTATTCGCGTGATGGAGCTTCAGCATCACTGGGCTTCATGCTCACTGAAAGGCGACTTGAACTTTCACTGGCGTTGCCTAATGGCACCGCTTGCTGTGCTGGATTATATCGTTGTTCATGAGTTGGCTCATCGTGTGGAGCGAAATCACAACGCTGCCTTTTGGAATTTAGTCGACAAAATTATGCCGGACTACCAAAAACATGTCTCCTGGTTGAAGCATAATGGGGCGGGGATGGCTCTCTAATCGATTTGAGGTACTCAGCCCCATACTTGACACCAAGTGGCAATGAACGGACATTAAGGAGTGATGATGATAAATACTATATATCGGCTGTTGTTGACTTTTAACGCTACATCGTTGCTCGTGATTATATTTTTGGTTCAAAAGGGGTATGTAATAGGGCACTTTTTCCCGAAGTGTCCCTATTTAGTCGGCATGCCGAGTTATGTCTCGTATCTAGCCTACTTATCTGTACCTATTTTGCTGACAGGACTAAGTATCATTTTAAGCGCATTGCTTGGAAAAGATGATTTTCAGCCAGATAAAGTCGCTAGTATCGAGCATGCAAATAATAGCTTTTTACCCAGTTATCTAGGTTATTTTTTTGTGGCGCTCAGTGTCGGTAACTGGGAAACGTTGTGGTTTGTATACGGTGTACTGTTTCTGTTTACATTTCTGTCTCAAGCATTGTATTTTAACCCATTGTTCTTGCTTTTTGGATTTGAGTTCTACAACATTACTACGAAGAACGGTACGTCTATCTTTCTGATAAGTAGGTATAAATACAAAAAGCCAAGAGAAGTCGATGTGCCCATAGCAAATCGAATTAATAATTATACGTTTATTGAGCGAGGTAGTAATGGATCACGTTTTGGCTAAGGTGAAGGGGTTGCGCAAGAAGCCATATCGCAAGCTCATATCCGATAGTAGTTTGTTTGATACAGTTCAGATTGATGTGAATGCTTGTGTGCCTTACGACCCCGACCATAATCTTGATGAGGATGCATGGTTTAAGGTTGAGGGTTTTAGTCAGCGGAGATATTGCCTCGATATTCTCAAGTCTCCCTTCGATTCTAAGGACTATGATGATCTGAAGAAAGAGCAGTTCGGGAAGATTGGTTGTGTTTTTTCGGTGCAAAATGGAGACTTTTACCTTCAAAAAGTCACACCATCACTTTTTATTCGCCGCAAGACGGTCGCATTTGGCGAGGCGGCAAAGATTGAAGAGAATGGAAATCGCCTAGTAATCAACGTTAAACCGGATGCTATCTACCTCAGCCAATCGGATACGCTGGTTTTTACAAACCTTGCGACTATATCAAGTGTCTTCAAAGGCATTGATGTTCTTTATAAAGAAGCGACGGATCAAGAGGTAGAGCAGTTTTTGGAAAAGGATTTTATCGAGTTGTCAGACGACTACGACTTAGAAAGAGTTTCGAAGCCAAACAGGAAACGTATTGCGCTCGCTATGGATACTCTTAATGCAATGGAAGCTGATGAACGCGACCAAATGCTTTCTTATATTCATAGCTACTGTGACCAAAAACTGCGCTTTGATGAAGATAACGGAAGGTTTGAAATCAAAACTGATGATGAGCTGAAATATCTTCTTTATGGTATTGAGCAACGTTTTTACACAACGCCTCTAAGCCATGAGAGGCGTTTGGCGAACTCGGTTCAGTCAATGGATTAAATCACTTTCAATTGCTTAGTACCTGTAACAGAGAGGCTGCCTTTGGCTGCTTCTTCTATATGCCCGCTCCACCAGCACATCATAGGGCGGCGGCGTTCTAGATAGTCAGTGCGGTTGTATGCACTACGAACTTGGTTATCGTCAACGTGCGCTAGAGCCGCTTCAATTAAGTCAGTTTCAAGGCCTCGTTCATTAAGAGTTGTACTAGCCAATGAACGTAAACCATGGCTAACAAGCCTTCCGGCAAACCCCATACGCTTAAGGGCCATGTTTGCCGTTTGGCTATTGCATGGCTTTTTCGGGTTACGGTCAGAAGGGAATATGAATTCACGATGCCCGCTAATTGGTTTCATCACTTCCAATAGCGCCAGCATTTGCTCTGTTAGTGGAATGCGGTGTTCTCTTCTTTTTTTCATTCTCTCGGCGGGGATGGTCCAAACTTTTTCTTCCCAGTTAATTTCATCCCACCTTGCGCCAGAGGCTTCAGCGGGGCGCGTCATTGTGTGTAATTGCCACTCGATCAAACAACGGGTGGTGCGTTTGATGTTGGCTATTGCGATGGCCCTCATCAGTTCGGGTAACTCTGCTGGTTTTAGCGCTGCCATGTTTTCTTTTTTTGGCTTCTTGAACGCAGCTTTGATGCCAGTTAATGGATTGGCTTGAATCAGACCGCAGTTGGTGGCGAAGTTCATCACTTCATTGAGTCGTTGAGAGAGTCGTTTGACTGTCTCTAAACTGCCTTTAGCTTCTATAGGTTTTAAAAGCTCAATGACTGATGGAGCGGTAATATCTTTAACCGGTGTATCGGCTAGGTGAGGGAAGACATGTAGTTCAAGAGAACGCCAGATATCGGTAGCGTAGTTTGGAGTCACCGAGTCTTTCTTAATCTCAAACCATTCTGTTGTTACGTTTACAAAGGTATGCTCGTGAACTTCTTTATACTCTTGCTTTTTTTTCTTATGATCTTCTTGAGGGTCTATACCTTGTGCGATCAGCTCTTTTGCCAATAAAGAGCTTTTTCTTGCTTGTGCAAGGTTAACATCTGGATAGCGACCTAAGTTGTAATTAGCTCGTTTGCCATTTGTTGGGCGGTAGTAGTTGAGTTGCCATTGCTTAGAACCACTAGGAAGCACACGCAGCTGTAACCCTTGTCCGTCAGAGAGGCGATATTCCTTTTCTTTTGGCTTTGCGTTTTTAACTTCTGTAGCTGTTAACGGTTTAGTGATTCTAGGCATCGTAGTAACCATAATTTAGTATCCATAATCTATGGTTACTACACTGGTTACTAAAAGTCAAAGATGTGGTGGGATGCTATGGGATGTTAACAGACGCTAAGTTGTTGATATTTCGTTATCGTAGGCATAAAAAAAGACGTCCTGGGACGTCTTAATTCATTGAATTGGTGGAGCTGGCGGGAGTTGAACCCGCGTCCGAAAACCGTTCATCATTGGTACTACATGCTTAGTCGATCTTTAATTTCGCCACCCACCTGCGAACCGACACGCGAATGAATGACTAGCCTGAATTAGTATTCGCCGTTCATCTCTCAGGCGGGAGAATCCGGGCTAGCGCGTTTGGTTTTGATCTCTCGTTATTCCCCGTCTTACGTGCGGAAGCTAGGGCGAGAGAGCTCTGAGCAGGTTATTAAGCTGCTAGTGCGTAGTTTTCGTCGTTTGCGACTATTTTTTTGCGGTTGTTTAACGAGGCCTACCGCACCTCGGCATGCACCTCAGACTTCAGAATTCCCGTCGAATCCTAAATCAGCCCCAAGTAGTTGAATGCATAATACCAGAAATCAGAGTCCTGTACAGGCATTCAGGTTTAAGTGGTCAACTTTAGCGCAGCGAACCTTTCATTACGCGGGCTTTCTGACGTTGCCAGTCTTTGTCTTTCAGGTCAGTACGCTTGTCGTGCAGCTTCTTACCTTTGGCTACGCCGATTTTGAGTTTCACCCATGAGCGTGACCAGTACATAGAAAGGGCAACCAGCGTCATGCCTTCGCGGTTAACGCGACCGAACAGGTTGTCGATCTCGCGGCGTGACATCAGCAGCTTACGAACGCGTGTCGGGTTAGCGACCACGTGCGTACAGGCCTGCGAAAGAGGGGTAATGCTGATCCCGCTGACAAAAGCTTCACCGTTACGAATGTAAACGTAACTTTCGGTGATGTTGGCTTTGCCCTGACGAAGGGATTTCACTTCCCAGCCCTGCAGTTCCAGGCCGGCCTCGATTTCGTCTTCAATGAAGTATTCGTGGCGGGCTTTCTTGTTTAGCGCAATAGTGTTGCTTGTCGCTTTGGTTTTTGATTTTTTCTTTGCCATAATGGCGGCATTATACGGATTGCACCGAATTTGGGAAATCCTTTTGTGTCTGTCTCACCACCTTTTTGTGGCGTGAGGCAAGTTGTTGTAAAGAGGGAGCACTATGCCTCAGGTGACCCGTTCTGCGCTGGTTCCGTTCAGTGCTGAGCAGATGTTTGACCTGGTCAATGATGTGGCCAGCTATCCGAATTTTTTGCCCGGTTGTTCCGGCTCGCGCATTCATGAGTCGAGTGAATCTCAGATGGTGGCGTCTGTCGATGTCTCCAAAGCCGGGATCAGTAAGACCTTTACCACTTCCAATCAGCTGGAAGAGGGACGCCGCATTCTGATGAACCTGGTCGATGGCCCGTTCAAGCAGCTTAAAGGTGGCTGGGAGTTCATTCCGCTGGATGAGGCGGCGTGTAAGGTCGAGCTGAAGCTGGAGTTTGAATTTACCAGCAAGCTGGTTGAGATGGCGTTTGGCAAAGTGTTTAACGAGCTGACCAGCAATATGGTTAATGCGTTTACCCAACGCGCTAAACAGGTGTATGTATGAGTAGTGTACCGAACATGATCCACGTTGAGGTGGTGTACGCGCTGCCAAACGAGCAGCAGGTGTTCACCCTGGCGGTGGAAGCCGATTCAACGGTGCAGGAGATCATTGAGCAGTCCGGTGTGCTGGCCCGTTACCCGGAGATTGATCTGGCGAAGAACAAGGTTGGGGTGTTCAGCCGCAACGTGAAGCTGGATGCAACCGTGCGTGATAAAGACCGGATTGAGATATACCGCCCGCTGCTGGCAGACCCGAAAGAGATCCGCCGTAAGCGCGCCGAGCAGGCCAAAGCGGCAGGCAGTGCAGACCCGGTAACCGGTGGTAAGGTGAATCCGCTGCGTAAGCAGGAAGACTAATCCGTATTCTGCGGCTTTGGTATTCAGATACAAAAAGAGCTCCCAATGGGAGCTCTTTTTTTGAATGGGGCAGGGTTAGTTGATCCCTTCGAAGAAGTTATCACCCATGTTGTAGTCGCCTTCGACTTTTACCAGTCGCTCGCTGTCGTTGAACTTAACGAACAGGTTCTTCTGAACTGAGTCTTTGTGGCCTTCGGTATGGTGGTAGATGTAATACCAGGTGTTCGGGTAGCCGTTTTCAACCAGCATAGGTGAACCGAGCACATAGCGTACCTGCTCCTTGCTCATACCAAATTTGAGCTGGTCTACTGCGTTTTGCTCAATGTAGTTACCCTGGTTGATGTCGATGCGGTACACCAGTTTTTCCAGTACTGAACAGCCGGTCAGCATGGTGAGGGCAAGGGGAACGGCAATTATCCACTTCTTAAATTGCATATTGGTACGTCTTACTCTGTGTTCATTGTGTTCGGCGAATGATGATAATCACTTCTGCATGAGAAGTAAAAGTTCTATCTGCCGTAATCGGACATTTTGCATTATTGAGATCAAATGCGCCATGTTCGCTTCAGCTTCAGGCAAAATCCGTGGCGATACGCTCCGGTTTTTGCCCTGACCGATAATCAGACCACAGTTATACCGATTAGTTGCAACAGGAAAAAGAGAAACAGCGTGGGCAAAAGCTCACGCTGTGAGAGGGGTAACAGTTTGGAACCGCCGTCACGCAGCGATCAGCAGCTCTTTGGCGTTGGCCAGGGTGGTGTCGGTGATCTGGCTGCCACCGAGTAGACGGGCCAGTTCTGCCACGCGCTGGTCGTTATCCAGGCGGCGCATCTGGGTTTCGGTTTTGCCTGCTTTGGTCTGCTTGGCAACAAACATCTGCTGGTGTCCGCAACCAGCGACCTGCGGCAGGTGGGTCACACACAGTACCTGGGTAGACTCGCCCAGGGTACGCAGCATTTTGCCGACCACGGCGGCGGTCGGGCCGCTGATACCTACGTCGACTTCATCGAAGATAAGGCTAGGGGTATCGACTTTCTGTGCGGTAATAACCTGAATGGCCAGCGAGATCCGTGAAAGCTCACCACCGGAGGCGACTTTGGCGATCGGCTGCATTGGCTGACCCGGGTTGGTGGATACCAGGAACGTGACACGGTCGATACCCAGTGGCGAGGCGTTGTTTTCATCGCGCACCACGTCAATGCAGAACTTGGCTTTCTCCATGCTCAGTTCGTGCATGCTCTGGCTGATCAGCTTGTTGAGCTCTTTGGCGTAGCGCAGGCGGGATTTGTTGAGCTTGTCGGCGGCGCTCAGGAACTCGCTGCGTTTGGCTTCTACGTCCTGGGTCAGGGCATCGAGTTTTTCGTCTGAGCAGTCCAGTGCGTCGACCTGTTTCAGCAGATCCTGATGATGGCCGTACAGCTCTTCCGGCATGACATGGTGTTTGCGCGCCATCGACATGACTTTGGAGAAACGTTCTTCCACAAAGGCCATGCGTGCCGGGTCAACGTCGATGCCATCGAGGTAGTGGCGCAGTTCACTGTTGGCTTCTTCAAGCTGGATCATGGCTTCTGCCACCATATCCGGCAGGGATTTGAGTGCCTCATCCAGTTCGGCCAGTTCGGTCAGGGTGTGGCTGACGTTTTGCAGCATGCCCAGTGCGTTGACTTCTTCACCTTCGTACAGCAGTTCAATCGCCTGCTGACATGAGCTTGCCAGTTCGCCGCTGTTGGCGAGGCGTTTATGTTCCTGCTCCAGTTCGGCAAACTCTTCTTCGCCCAGAGCCAGCTCGTTGAGCTCTTTGATCTGATATTCGAGCAGCTGCTTCTGGGCCTGGTTTTCCTGGCTGTTCTGGATCAGTTGCTTGAGGTGATTATCTGCCTGACGCCAGGCCTGGTAGCGCTTGCGGGCTTTTTCCAGCAGGCCTTTGTGCCCTGCGTACTGATCCAGCATCGCGAGCTGGTAGTCGCTTTTCATCAGCTGATGGTGGGCGTGCTGACCGTGAATATTGATCAGCAACTGGCCGAGGGATTTCAGCTGGGAGGCCGGTACCGGGCTGCCGTTAATAAAGGCTCTTGAGCGGCCTTCTTTTGTGATAACCCGGCGAAGAATGCACTCACTGCCTTCAAGCAGGTCGTTATCTTCCAGCCAGCGTGTAGCCTGGACGTTGTTATCCAGAATAAAGGAGGCGCTGACATCAGTTTTCTCTTCGCCCTGGCGCACCATGCCGGCTTCGGCGCGGTCACCCAGGCACAGGCCGAGTGCATCAATGGCAATGGATTTACCGGCACCGGTCTCACCGGTAATGGTGGTCATGCCTGAAGCGAGTTCGAGTTGTAGCGATTTTACAATAGCAAAATTATTTACACTGAGATGGGCCAGCATCCTGATCACCTGTATAACTGAACAATACTGTATATCGACACAGTATATACTGTTTCTTTATACAGTAAAGTTGTACAGGTGTTTTTTTGTGAGCTAAAACCAGGGACTTACCTGGCTGCTGTGCTTAAAACAGCTTGCTCGACCAGCCCAGTTTGCTGCGCAATACGTGGTAGTAGCTGTAATCTTTAGGGTGGATAAGCCTGAGTTCGTCCGGGCTTTTGAAGATATGGACTTCATCTCCCGGGGATACCGGAAGGGATACCTGACCGTCACAGCTCACTTCCTGAGTGCCGCGGTTATCCGGCGAGATCAGCAGCTTGATACGGCGGTTGCCGTCTACCACCAGAGGGCGGCTTGATAAGGTGTGCGGGAACATAGGCACCAGGCTGATGGCATCAAGACTTGGTGACAGGATAGGGCCACCGCCGGAAAGCGAGTAAGCGGTAGAGCCGGTAGGTGTTGAGACGATAAGGCCGTCCGAGCGCTGGGAAAAGGCGAAGGTGTCGTCAATATAGACTTCAAATTCTATCATGTGTGCGATCTGGCCCGGGTGCAGCACCGCTTCGTTCAGTGCGGCGTTGTGGCTTTTTACCATGCCGTGGCGGTGTACTTCAGATTCAAGCAGAAAGCGGCTCTCTTCAATATATTCGCCCTCAAGCACTTTGGTCAGTGCCTGTTCAAACTCTTCCGGATTCAGATCGGTCAGGAAACCCAGGTTGCCCCGGTTTACGCCGATAACAGAGATGTCGTAACGCGACAGTACTCTTGCTGCACCCAGCATGTTGCCGTCACCACCCACAACAATCGCCAAATCGGCCTTTTCACCGATTTCGGGCAGGGTAGTGAAATATTCTGTATCAATATCAGTGAGAATATCCTTCAGGCGATCGTCGAACAGTACCGGATAGCCCTGAGCGGTCAGCCAGTGGAACAGTTCTTTGTGGGTCTGTACGGCTTTGTGATCACGGGGTTTACCAATAATGGCGATAACCTGGAATGGCTTTGACATTGGCAAAATCCATAGTTTGTGGGTTAGAGGGAGTTTTTATGCTTGAATCGCAAATCTTCGTCCCCATAATAAAGGCAAGTTGAAGCACTATGCGAGTGTTTTGTCGTAAAAAAGAAAAGGAAATACTCGCTTCTGAATTCTGGAGATATCATGAGTCACGAAGAGAACAAAGTTAAAGACGAAGAGCTGAAGCAGCAGGAAACTACTGAAACAGAAGAAGTCGAAGCAGTAGGTACTGACGCAGATATCGATTGGAACGAAGAGCAGGATGAGACTGAAGCGAAAATCGCTCAGCTGGAAGCAGCACTTCTGAGCAGCGAAGCACGTGTAAAAGAGCAGCAGGACAGCGTGCTGCGTGCGAAAGCGGAAGTTGACAACATGCGTCGTCGTACCGAGCAGGAAATTGAAAAAGCACGCAAGTTCGCGCTGGAGCGTTTTGCTGGTGAGCTGCTGCCGGTTATTGATAACCTGGAACGCGCAATGCAGTCTGCAGACAAAGAGAACGAAGCAGTAGCCCCTGTTCTTGAAGGCGTTGAGCTGACTCATAAAACCTTCGTTGATACTGTGGCGAAATTTGGCCTGAAAGAGATCAACCCTGAAGGCGAAGCGTTCAACCCTGAGTTCCACCAGGCGATGTCTATCCAGGAAAGCCCGGATCACGAGTCAAACACCGTTATGATGGTAATGCAGAAAGGCTACGAGCTGAACGGCCGCGTAGTTCGCCCTGCAATGGTAATGGTTGCGAAGTAAATCGCAGCTTAAAAGCCGGAATAGAAGAAACACCTGTCGTGAAAGCGGCGGGTGTTTTTTTATTTAAGGCGCTGGGCTCTGGGCGCCAGGCCCTGGGGGAGTTCGCTGGAGAACCAGTGGCAAAGTAAGTGATACTTTCTTGTCAGAAAGAGCTGAGCAGGCAAATTCGCTTGTAGAGCCCAGAGCCCAGAGCCCAGAGCCCAGAGCCCAGAGCCCAGAGCCCAGAGCCCAGAGCCCAGAGCCTTTTTTTTCCATTTTTTTTCACCCCCACCCTTGAAAAGGATTCTCCCGCCCCTATTTAAGGTGCATACAAGAAGCAAACTGCTTGAAATTAATTTTGTAAACAGGGTTGAAACCCAATCCTGATACCCCAATTTTTGGGGATATACAAAGATAGACTATAGATTTTCGGAGATAGCCTGATGGGTAAAATCATTGGTATTGACTTAGGTACTACTAACTCTTGTGTTGCTGTTCTGGACGGCGACAAGCCTCGCGTAATTGAGAACGCTGAAGGCGAGCGTACAACTGCATCTGTAATTGCATACACAGACGGTGAAACGCTGGTTGGTCAGCCTGCGAAACGTCAGGCAGTTACTAACCCAGAGAACACTCTTTACGCAATCAAGCGTCTGATCGGTCGTCGTTTTGAAGACGAAGAAGTACAGCGCGACATCGAAATCATGCCTTACAAAATCGTTAAGGCTGACAACGGCGATGCATGGGTTGAAGCGAAAGGCGAGAAAATGGCCGCTCCTCAGGTTTCTGCTGAAGTTCTGAAAAAGATGAAGAAAACCGCAGAAGACTTCCTGGGTGAAGAAGTAACCGGCGCAGTAATCACTGTTCCTGCATACTTCAACGACTCTCAGCGTCAGGCAACTAAAGATGCCGGCCGTATCGCGGGTCTGGAAGTTAAGCGTATCATCAACGAACCAACTGCTGCTGCTCTGGCTTACGGCCTGGACAAGCAGGAAGGCGACCGTACTATCGCGGTATACGACCTGGGTGGTGGTACTTTCGATATCTCAATCATCGAAATCGACAACGTTGAAGGCGAGCAAACCTTCGAAGTACTGGCAACCAACGGTGACACTCACCTGGGTGGTGAAGACTTCGATAACCGTCTGATCAACTACCTGGTAGAAGAATTTAACAAAGAGCAGGGTATCAACCTTAAGAACGATCCTCTTGCTATGCAGCGTGTTAAAGAAGCAGCAGAGAAAGCGAAAATCGAACTGTCTTCAGCGCAGCAAACTGACGTTAACCTGCCATACGTGACTGCTGACGCGACTGGTCCTAAGCACATGAACGTTAAAGTGACCCGTGCGAAACTGGAAGCGCTGGTAGAAGACCTGGTACAACGTTCTCTTGAGCCAATGAAAGTTGCTCTGGCTGACGCAGACCTGTCTGTAAGCGACGTAACTGACGTAATCCTGGTAGGTGGTCAGACCCGCATGCCTATGGTTCAGCAGAAAGTTGCTGAGTTCTTCGGTAAAGAAGCACGTCGTGACGTGAACCCGGATGAAGCAGTAGCAATGGGTGCTGCAGTTCAGGGTGGTGTACTGGCTGGTGACGTTAAAGACGTACTGCTGCTGGACGTAACTCCTCTGTCTCTGGGTATCGAAACTATGGGTGGCGTAATGACTACTCTGGTTGAGAAGAACACGACTATCCCAACTAAAGCGAACCAGGTTTTCTCTACTGCAGAAGACAACCAGAACGCGGTAACTATCCACGTTCTTCAGGGTGAGCGTAAGCAGGCGATGTACAACAAGTCTCTGGGTCAGTTCAACCTGGAAGGCATCAACCCGGCTCCTCGTGGTATGCCTCAGATCGAAGTTACTTTCGACCTGGATGCGGATGGTATCCTGCACGTATCTGCTAAAGACAAGCAGACTGGTAAAGAGCAGAAGATCACTATCCAGGCTTCTGGTGGTCTGAGCGACGCTGACATCGAGAAGATGGTAGCTGAAGCAGAAGCAAACAAAGACGCGGACAAGAAGTTCGAAGAGCTGGTTTCTGCACGCAACCAGGCTGACCAGATGATCCACGCGACTAACAAGCAGATTGAAGAAGCGGGTGACGCTCTGCCAGCAGACGAGAAGACTAAGATCGAAGCTGCTATCGCTGAACTTGAAGAAGCTAAGAAAGGCGACGACAAAGAAGCGATCGAAGCGAAAGTTCAGGCTCTGATGCAGGCTGCTCAGAAACTGATGGAAATCGCACAGCAGAAAGCTCAGGCTGAAGCAGCTGCTCAGGGTGGCGCAGAAGGCGAACAACCTAAGCAGGACGACGACGTTGTTGATGCTGAGTTTGAAGAAGTAAACGACAAGAAATAATGCTTGTTCGGCAGCGCAGCAGGGCTGATAACGGTTCTGCTGCCTGATTTTGAAACAGGTTCCTTGTTTCAATAGATCGTCAGCGGGCGTCAGAGGTAACTCTTACGCCCGTTGGTTTGTTTGGTTTTTGGTAAAAAGCTAATCAAGATAAGAGGCTCTGGAAGCTTGTCCACTTTTGGTCGTGAGTTTTGGCCAGAAGAATGAGTGCTGAAATAACAGCAGACTCCGGGCGGGCTCCTCCCCTTTTCAAGGGGAGGCTGGGAGGGGTTAAAAGGCAGGGTGCGTCAGGTGTTAAACTGAGCCCGGCCAGGAAACCCCCTCTAACTCCCCCTTGCAAAGGGGGAGAACCAGATCGAGCGTGTTGCAGGACCCAGGACCCAGGACCCAGGACCCAGGACCCAGGACCCAGGACCCAGGACCCAGGACCCAGGACCCAGAACTCTTATCTGGATTGATACAACCACCAGGCGGGAAATTCCCTCCCGTTTGCAGTAAGAAATTGGTGACAAATAGCATGTCGAAACGTGATTTTTACGAAGTATTAGGCGTAGGCCGTGATGCATCTGAGCGCGATATTAAGAAAGCGTATAAGCGCCTGGCGATGAAATACCACCCGGACCGTAACCAGGGTGACGATTCTGCCGCGGATAAGTTTAAAGAAGTAAAAGAAGCGTACGAAATTCTGACCGATGCTCAGAAGAAAGCAGCATACGACCAGTACGGCCATGCAGCCTTTGAACAGGGCGCGGGTGGCTTTGGTGGCGGCGGCTTCGGTGGCGGCGGTGCTGACTTCGGCGACATCTTTGGCGATGTATTTGGTGACATCTTCGGTGGCGGCCGTCGTGGCGGTGGTCAGGCACGTGCTCAGCGCGGCGCAGACCTGCGTTACAACATGGAGCTGTCTCTGGAAGAAGCGGTACGCGGCTGCTCGAAAGAGATCGAAGTACCGACTCTGGTAGAGTGTGATTCGTGCCACGGCAGCGGCGCGAAGAAAGGCTCAACCCCTGAAACCTGTGGTACCTGTCATGGTCACGGCCAGGTTCAGATGCGTCAGGGCTTCTTTGCGGTTCAGCAGACCTGTCCTACCTGTCACGGTAAAGGCAAGATCATTAAAGACCCTTGTAATGCCTGTCACGGCCAGGGCCGTAAGCAGAAGACCAAGACCCTGAACGTGAAGATCCCGGCTGGCGTAGACACCGGTGACCGCATTCGTCTGTCAGGCGAGGGCGAAGCTGGCGAAATGGGCGCACCAGCGGGCGATCTGTACGTACAGGTTCACGTGCGTGAGCACCACATCTTTGAACGTGAAGGCAACAACCTGTACTGTGAGGTGCCGGTAAGCTTTGCGATGTCAGCACTGGGCGGCGAAGTAGAAGTACCGACCCTGGATGGCCGCGTAAACCTTAAGGTGCCGGAAGAGACGCAAACAGGCCGTATGTTCCGCATGCGTGGTAAAGGTGTGAAAGGCGTTCGTGGCGGCGGTGTAGGCGATCTTATCGTTAAACTGGTCGTCGAGACTCCGGTTAAACTGAGCGCCCGTCAGAAAGAACTGCTGCGTGAGTTTGAAGAGAGCTGTGGCGGTGCATCGGGCAACAAGCACAGCCCGAAATCAGAAGGCTTCTTCAAAGGCGTGAAAAAGTTCTTTGATGACCTGACCAGCTGATAATCAGCAACTCTTTTTAAAGCCGGACCCTGTGTCCGGCTTTTTCATATTTACGGAATCTGGTTACCAGCAGTTTGCTGGCAGGCGCTCACCACTCCCTTTCAGGCTCAGTGTCCCGCAGCTGTCACTATGCTGGTTGCCTTTTGGCACGGCAGTAATGGTGTAGCTGGTGCCGGCACTGTTGATGGAAAACGTGTAGTTTGCCTGGTCGCTCAGGCAGTCATTGCACTGCTGGCCATTGAACAGATTGCTCCAGTGGTATGCGCCATCCCAGCTTTTTTCTACTTCCATTTGCAGCATCAGCATGTCTGTCATTGCAGCATTACGGGCGCTGCTCTCCAGCTGACTTGTATACGCACCGGTCGCGACAAACGCGAGTATCCCGATAATTGCCACTGCCAGCAGCAATTCGATCAATGTCATTCCCGCCAGATGTAAGCGCTGCGCTTTACAGGTAATTTTTCGAGCCTTTTCCATATATTACTTAATGTCAGATGAGCCAGATTGCTGTGATGTTAGCATTGCTGTTAAATGCTACTGGTTGAATATTTTGGGAAGCGGGAAATGGATCGCGGTTTTAGTTTGCTGGAGATGATGGTTACGGTGGTGATCCTGACCGGGATCGCAGTGGTGGCGGTGCCTTCTTATCAGCAAAACCGCAAAGAGCAGCAGTTGCATCAGCTGGCAAATAACCTGCTGCATTTCAGCTCCCAGGCGAAATACGAGGCCGTGGTCCGCAATAAAGAACTGGCTCTGATATGGACACCGGCTACGGCAACTTCCCCCTGGAAACTGACGCTGCATGCCGGAGTCAATGCGACGGATGAGGTATTGGCCAGGATAACAGGAGATGAATACTCCTCCCTGAAGGTCGAGTGGAACTTTAACGGAACAAACCACTTTAAGTTCAACCGGTTAAATGGCCGGCCTTTAACTCCTGGGAATATTCGCTTTTGGATCACCCGGGGTGAATCAATAAAAGTAACAAACTCATCAGTTTCCGGACGACAAAGAGTGTGTGCAGTGGAGAAGGCAGTTTATGGCTATCCAAAGTGTTAACCGGTCGCGTGGCTTTACCATGATTGAGCTGCTGATCGCGCTCGCGTTGTCGGGGATGGTGATCGCCGCTGTCGGTGCCTTGTATATCTCGGTGCTCAAAGACCAGACCAGGCGTACAGAGCAGCTGCTGGTGATGCAGGGGGTGGATGACGTATTGTCTTATATCCGGCGTGACGCGTTGCGTGCCGGCTACAGTGCTTCTGGCCTGCTGCCAGCCTCCGGAGCCGGAGCTGTTATTGAGGTGACCCCTTCATCACTGGGCTATCGCTACTATGATGGGGCAGATCATTATGTTACCCAGTTCGTTTTAGAGAGCAATCAGATCAAGCTGTGCCGTAAGAAGGTCTCTTCCTCTGCCGGACTGGCCGCATGTGGCTCTTCACATGAGCACCTTACTGATCAAAATACTATCCAGGTGAATCAGTTTTTGGTCAGTGCTTTGCCATCAGTCTCGGCAGCTTACATCACCATTACTCTGTCCGCCTCACTGAAAAACGGCGAACATCCCTACCAACAAACCGTTTCATTCCTGCAGAGGAACTGACATGCCTGCTCATTCCCGTGGTTACGCCACCTTACTGGTTACCGTATTTCTTGTGATTGCCATGTTGCTGCTTACCCTTGGCAGCCACCGCAATACTTTTTTTGAAATCAAAAAAGTCCGCAATCAGCTGCTGGCCCGCACCCACGCCTGGCAGGCAGAAGGGGGGCTGGAGTGTATTTATGCCCAGGTACAGAAAACGGGGGCCGTACCGGCTGCGCCTGACAAGTGTGGGGGAAACAGCGGGCTCAGTTTGAGCGTGACGGATCTTGGTGGGGGGAGGTATGAGCTGGCTTCGCAGTTTGAGCAGGTGGCGGTTAAGCGGCGTGTGAGCGCAAGCAGCTCCATGTTGCGGGGCGCCCTGCAGGCGAGTGCAAACCTGCACTTTCATTCATCATTTTCTGTTTATACCCCGGATCCAGGTAAGGAAACCGATGACGGTTGGGAGTGTACAGCGATCACTTACCGGGATTACCTTCATCTTGGTGCTGCGTTTGATAACAAAGGGGTAGTTCACGGGAATGAGCCATGGAACGGTTTTGACACAGAGAACTACAATCCGGCGACCAATACTTCGAAAGATTGCCTGTCAACACACAAGACGATAACGGGAACGGATCTTAAGCAGGATATGGTAAAGGACGGTAATGTCAGTCCATTTAAGAGTTTTTTTAATGAGGATAAAGCTAACTATAAACAGGTGCGTGACAGTGGAGAATTTGCTGTTTTACGTCCGTCAGGAACCTCTTTAGTGTTGGCTAACTGTGGTGAGGCATTGAGGCGGGCAATAACAGCCACGGATACTGAAGGCAAATCTACAGGTGATAAAAAGCAGGACAAGATATGGGTTGAAGGGGGGTGTGAGATAAAAGCAGAAGAGTATGATGCTTTGGTTGCTGCCAGCCAGGATACAGAAGGTGTTCTGATTGTTATCCATAACGGACCAGTATCTGTTATGGGGAAAGGAACTGCAGGCAAGGAAAGCAGGGCTTTTAAAGGCAGTCTTGTCGCCTTTAACTCCACTTATGAGCCTAAAACAAATGACTGGGGTGGAATGAAAGCTAACGAGTATATTTCGGCTACTACCAGTGATTTTAATAAAGCTCTTCGCGAAAAAGCGGGCTTCTATCAGCATGGCGCATTTACTTTCAGCGGCGGTATGTTTCTGGACATGCCGGATCAATACGCTCTGTTTTATACTTCCTTCGCTCTTAACTACAACAGGGATGTTATCAACAAAACCCGCTCGTCATTTACTAAACCAAAATGGGAGGCAGGTTCCTGGCATGACTTCTGATAAATACATCCGTGGTGCGGGACTGCCCGAAGTGCTGATCTCCCTGGTGATGGTCAGCGTTGCGGCGCTGGCGATGGTCAGTATGCACACCTATTTTACCCATCAGCTCGATTTTGCCCGTCACAGTCAGCAGGCACTTTACTGTGCAGAGTCCAAACTGGAGTGGTTTCGCACCAGTGGGGTTGCCGGCGGTATCGACTTTGCCGCGATCACCAGTGATACAGAGACGTGTCAGGGGGATTATACGCTCAGGTGGACTGTTACCGGCGGAACCGGTAACAGTGCAGGAGCTCTGCACAAAGTGTCGATAGAAAGCCGCTGGACAGACAGCCAAAACCAGCCTCAGAGTATTACGCTCGAAACCATGATTTCGAAGCACAGCAAGTTTTGATAATTGTAATAAAATGTAACTGATACAAAATATCTATAGAACTGTCATTAGTTATGGTTTTCGCTGTTTTTATTGGCCTGACAGCTGGTTATTAACTTGCTGATGACACGTATTTGTCGTGCTTGTTAATGTTGGGTGCAGTTAATGTTGTTTTGATGTATGTAAAACCGGAATATATGACTGAGCCTGAAATTCCGTATGGTTGATTGTACTTTTTAATAGCTGGTAAATTAGAATATGCTATTGAGGAGATGAGCAATAATAATCAAACAATCTGCTCGCTAAACACCAACATCACAACCAACGGGGTTACTATGAGTAACGAAGCTGCAAAGCAGGCGCCGTCACCGTCTTCATCGGGGATGGATCGCTTTCTGAATTTTATCGAACGCGCAGGTAACAAGATACCTGATCCGGCAATCTTATTCTTTTGGGCACTTATCATCGTTTGGGGTGCGTCAGCGCTACTTTCTAACGTTTCTTTTGATCTGATCAACCCGCGTACCGGTGAAGCCCTGATCGTTAATAACCTGCTGACAGGCGAAGCCCTGGCGCACTTCCTGGCGAACATGGTTAAGACCTTTACTGGTTTTGCTCCGCTGGGCATTGTACTGGTTGCTATGCTGGGTGTGGGCGTTGCAGACTCTTCCGGCTTTATTACTACCGGCCTGAAGAAGATGCTGAACTTCACTCCGGCAAAACTGCTGACCCCTATGCTGATCCTGGTGGCGATCGTTTCGCACACGGCAGCGGATGCGGGTTACGTTCTGGTTATTCCGCTGGGTGGTATTATCTTCCACGCAGCTGGCCGTCACCCTCTTGCGGGTATCGCTGCTGCGTTCGCGGGCGTATCGGGCGGTTTCTCTGCTAACTTTATTCCTTCTGGTATTGACCCACTGCTGGCTGGCTTTACCCAGACTGCGGCTCAGGTTCTTGACCAGGATTACGTGATCAACCCACTGGCGAACATTTTCTTCACCGGTCTTTCTTCAATCATCATCATTGCTATCGGCTGGTACGTGACTGAGAAGATCATCGAACCCCGTCTGAAAAACACCCCGGTAGATGAAGACGCAGAAGAAGCACCGGATCTGGGCTCTTTCACTGCGATCGAATCTAAAGCATTCCGCTACGCGGGCTGGGCAATGGTTGCCGGTATCGCACTGCTGGTTGCGGCTATCATGCCGGAAAACTCGGCGCTGCGTTCACCAGAAGGTGAAATCACCGCGTTCTCTGCACCGCTGATGAAGTCTATCGTACCGCTGATTTTTATCCTGTTTATCATCCCGGGCATCGTGTATGGCCGCGTGGCTGGCACCTTCAAGAGCAGCAACGATGTGATCAAGGCGATGTCTGAGACCATGGCGACCATGGGTGCATACATCGTGATGTCTTTCTTCTGTGCTCAGTTCCTGGCGGCATTCAGCCAGTCAAACATCGGCACCATGCTGGCGTTGTACGGCGCAGAAGGTCTGAAGGCACTGAACCTGCCAGGTCAGGCAACCGTTGTGGGTATGATCCTGCTGACGGCGTGTGTGAACCTGCTGGTTGGCTCTGCATCGGCTAAATGGGCCCTGATTGGTCCTATCCTGGTACCAATGCTGATGGCGGTAGGTATCTCTCCTGAGCTGTCGCAGGCGGCTTACCGTGTAGGTGACTCAGTATCTAACATCATCTCACCTCTGATGGTGTTCTTCCCACTGGTAGTGGTTTACTGTCAGCGCTATGTGAAGTCGACGGGTATCGGTACCCTGGCTTCTCTGATGATGCCGTTCTCTATCGCAATGCTGATCGGCTGGACTATCTTCCTGCTGGCTTACTGGGCGGTGGGTATCCCTCTGGGTATTCAGGCTCCGTACACCTACACTATGTAAAACACAGATTTAATGACAAAGCCCCGCATCATGCGGGGCTTTTTGTTTTCTGTTATATCTTTGCTGAATCGGAATCTGCTTGTTGTATAAAAATTTGAAATATTAAAATAATCCTATAAAAATTTAATGACTAAATTAATGGTGGATGCGTTTGATTATCTGTGGTTCACAGGTTTCAAATTGAAGCTAATAACTGCATTTTTGTGTGTTTATGGCTATATGTCCTTTTTGTCGGTTGCTGGGTAAGTTTTACAGCTGGTGTTGGCTTTGATAGGGTTTGGCGTCATCAAATTATAAGTAAAACGCAACATTGTATAGGAAGTAACCATGACTGAGGCGGCAGCCCCACAACCAAAAAGCTCCGGCGTTATAGGGTTCATTGAACGGGCCGGTAAGAAAATCCCTGATCCTGTGATCATCTTTATGTTTTTGTTCACCCTTTGTCTGGTGCTCACAGGTCTGATGGATGGCGTAAGTTTTGAAACCATCGGTAAAGGTGGCGAAGCGGTTCAGTTCAGCATTAAGAACATGCTGGCGACTGAAAACGTACGCTGGCTGTTCGATAATGCCCTGCTGCAAAACTGGCTGGCATTTGGCCACGGCGTTTTGGGTATCATTCTGATTGTAATGCTGGGGGTCGGCATTGCTGAAAACTCGGGCCTGCTGACGGCAGTAATCAAGAAAGTTGGCCTGAAGATCAGTGAACGCCTGCTGCCAATGCTGATTGTATTCCTGGGCATTATGAGCTCACTGGCGGCAGATGCCGGTTACCTGGTACTGATCCCGCTGGCTGGTCTTCTCTACGCTGGTCTGGGCAAAAACCCGCTGATCGGTATGGCGGCGGCGTTTGCCGGTGTATCGGCTGGTTTCAGTGCTAACCTGCTGCCTGCGACTCCGGTAGACGTGGTACTGGGTGTGAACGCCAAGATCTTTGCTGAATCTCAGAACGTGCCTTTCGTTGGCCGTAACGGTGAAGAGCTGAACCCGGCGACTATGCACTACTTCTTCGTACTGGTTTCCACTTTTATGCTGGCGATCGTTGGCGCATGGATCACTACCCGTTTTGTGACTCCGCGTCTGGAGAAGATGTCTTATCAGTTGCCGGAAGAAGTTAACTTTGACGAGTTTGAGCTGACCGCTGCAGAGAATAAAGGTCTGCGCTGGGCAGGTGTTGGCCTGCTGGTATCACTGGCGGTGATCTATGGCCTGGCGGTTGGTCCTCTGGCGACCTACACCAATGAAGCGGGCAAGGAAGTTACTCCTTACCTGAACAACATTATTCTGCTTATTTCGCTGGTATTTGCCATCACCGGTCTGAGCTACGGTTTTGCGACCGGTAAGTTTAAGAAGCTTCAGGACGTGGTTGCGGCCATGGTGAAGCAGATGAACACCATGGGTTATATCCTGGTACTGACTTTCTTCTGCTACAACTTCCTGGCGCTGCTGAGCTACTCTGGTCTGGGCACTTATGTGACTTATCTGGGGGCGACTTTCCTTCAGTCCCTTGGTCTGCAGGACTTCCCGGCACTGATGCTGGTTGGCTTTATCCTGACGACGGCGGTTATTAACCTGTTCGTTGGCGGCCTGACCTCTAAGTGGATGCTGCTTGGTCCGATCTTCGTACCTATGCTGTACCAGGTGAACCCGGACATGACCCCGGATCTGGTGACTGCAGCGTACCGCGTGGCGGACTCATCAACCAACATTATCACGCCGATGATGAGCTATGCAGGCGTGGTACTGGCCTTTATGCGTAAGTACAAGCCTGAGCTGACCTTTGGTGATGTGATAGCGATGATGGTGCCTTACTCTGTGGCGTTCCTGACCCTGTGGTCTGGTGTGCTGGTGGCTTTCTTTGCCTTTGGCCTGCCACTGGGCTTCTGATCCCTTTATCTCATGACAAGCCCGGCCATCGCGCCGGGCTTTTTGTTTGGTATACTAAGCGGCCTTATTTCCCCAAGAGAGCAACACGTGACCGGATTTACCCCTCAGGACGAACACTTTATGCGCCTTGCCATGGCGCAGGCAGAAAAAGCGGAACAGGAAGGCGAAGTGCCGGTTGGCGCTGTGCTGGTCAAAGACGGAGAGGTGATAGCTGAGGGCTGGAACCGTTCGATCACCACCAATGATGCGACTGCTCATGCAGAAGTGATGGCGCTGCGCGCAGCAGGGGATAAGCTGCAAAACTACCGTCTGCTGGATACGACTCTGTACGTGACCCTTGAGCCCTGCCCGATGTGTGCCGGCGCGCTGCTGCACAGCCGGGTAAAGCGGATCGTATTTGGGGCGCCGGATTTAAAAGCCGGAGCGGCGGGTACGGTGCTGAATCTGTTTGAATCCCAGGCGGCTTATCACTATGCGACGATAGAGTCCGGGCTTTTGGAGCAGGAGTGCAGGGAGCAGTTGCAGGCGTTTTTTAAACGTCGCCGTAAGGAAATTAAAGAGAAGAGAAAGCAGGAGAGGGAGTCTTAAGGCAAACACCAGAGCTGATGTTTGCCATTTGAGGGTTTATTCCATACACGCCAGGAAGCCACGGCTGCGCCAGATAACTTTTTTCTTGTTATTGGACAGCATACGCTTACGGCGGTTGGACGATACCGACTTTTTCACCAGACGGTTCATTTTACTTCTTTTAGAGAACATTCGTATTCCCCTTACCAATCTAACTGACGGCCGTTTTCGGCCTGTTATTATCATCTGTCTGAGGACAGTTTATCCCCTGACAGGTTTGTTATAGCGGGCGCATATTAAGGTTATATGACACTTCGCTGATCGTTTTGATTCACAAAAATAATGTATGGGTTTGCACGTCTCTTTTCAAGGGGTGAGGTGTGCCACAAAGTGCAGATTTGTGAGGCGTGCCACCAAATTATGGTGGCACATCTTAGTATTGGATTAGTTGTTGCTGGCTGTGGCCGATGAGGAAGTGCTTTCCGCGCTGCTGAGCGGGGATGATTCGACAACAGAGGCTGCCGCGGAAACCGCAGATGAAACCGGTACATCGATCACCAGCAGGTCACCGGTGTCCAGAGTCTGGTCGATGATCTGTTTCTTGTCTGAGTGGCCGATGATCGACTGGTAGTAACGGCGGATGTTTTCCACGTAGTTACGCGCTTCATCGCCACGGGCATAGCCGTAACGGGTAGTGCTGTAGTATTTCTTCTTCTTCAGCAGTGGCAGACGGTCTTTTACGTCGGCCCACGAGTCCGGGTCACCGCCCTGACGTTTGGTCAGGCGGCGCGCATCCATCATGTGGCCGTAACCCACGTTATAAGACGCCAGTGCAAACCAGATCTTCTCGTGCTCAGAAATGGAGTCCGGCACCCGTTTCACGATCCGGCGCAGGTACTCAACGCCACCACGCACTGACTGTTTTGGATCCAGGCGGTTAGTTACGCCCACACTCTTCGCGGTGGGCAGGGTCAGCATCATCATACCGCGTACACCGGTCGGAGATTTGGCGAGCGGATTCCAGTGGGACTCCTGATAAGCCAGTGCAGCGATCAGGCGCCAGTCGAACTCTTTGGCGTATTTCTTAAACAGCGGTTCCCATTTAGGCAGCTTGCTGTCGAGCGCGCGGATAAAGGCGCGGGTATCGACAAAATCAAAGCTTTCAACGTGGCCGAAGTATTTCTCTTCCAGCCGGTCCAGTTTTCCGGAGACTTTCATTTCACCGAAATACTCGATCAGCAGCGCGTACAGGCTTTCATCGTCTGAGCGTCGCATAAACCAGGAGGTCGGCTGATCTTCGGTCACCTCAAAGGCGACAGCCAGGGATGGGTAGATCCGCTGTGCAAGCGACAGTTCCACCGAATCGGCCATGGTCAGCTGCAGCTCTCCCTGCGATACCTGTTGCAGCAGATCGTTGACGTCAGAGTCTGAACTCGTGTCAAAGCTGAGCTCCGGATGTTCCTGTCTGAGCAGTTCAAGGCTGCGCTCAAAGTGCGAGCCCTTTACCACGGTGAGGGTTTTCTCTCTTTCGGCCAGCTGTTTCAGGTTGCGCGGGCGGTACTCGCCTTTCTTGTATACCACCTGCTGGCTGACATAGTAGTAGGTCGGACCGGCGCGGAAGCTTTTCAGCCGCTCCGGTGTCTGGCTCAGACCCGCGGCGATCATATCGATCTCGCCACGCTGCAGCGCAGGAAAAAGTTCTGCCAGACGGTAGGCGGGTTTCATTTCGAGTTTTACATCTAACTCATTGGCGAACTTCTTGGCAAGTTCGTAGTCGAGTCCGGTTGGCCCGTCCGGGCCGATATAGTATGAGAGCTGGTTGTTGAGCGTACCCACCCGCAGGGTGCCGCGCTCGACAATTTTCTCGAGTTCATTTTTCGGATCGGACTCTATCTGGCAGCCAATCAGACCAAGGCCTACGGCCATGATGGTGACTACTTTAATCCATCCGTTTCTGGTTCTGTAATTCTTCAAAATCCAACACTCATACATCATATCTGCCTGCCTTTATACCAAAGCCCACCGGGGGGGCAAAGCAGCAGAAATAAAAACAGTGAAAAGCGACCGGAAAATCCGCGATTAAAAAAAAACACGCAAACGGTTGCTTTTGTGGTTACGTCACAAAAATTTTTGCTCTATAATACGCCCGCACAAGCGAGGTGAAATTGGGATAAGTTTTACAAATTGTACTTAACCTGCTGAATTTATTCCAATATCACCTTAACTAACTGCATAAGAGACCTAAGCACATGAGAATTTTGCGTGGCTCCCCAGCTCTTTCTGAGTTTCGTGTTAACAAACTACTGGAACTTTGCCGCGAGCAAGATCTGCCGGTAACAGGTATTTACGCAGAGTTTATGCACTTTGCTGACCTGACCGCTGACCTTGACGCGCCTGAGCTCGACAAACTTGAAAAGCTGCTGACTTACGGCCCGACTATCGAAGAGCATGAGCCGCAAGGTCTTTTACTGCTGGTGACTCCGCGTCCTGGCACTATCTCTCCGTGGTCTTCAAAGTCTACCGACATCGCACACAACTGTGGTCTGGACAAAGTAAAACGTCTGGAGCGTGGTACTGCGTACTACATCGAATCTTCACAGCCTTTGAATGCTGAACAGACCAACGCCGTGAAAGCGCTTATCCACGACCGCATGATGGAAGTGGTTTTCACTGAGCTGGAAGCTGCAGCAGCACTGTTTACTGTAGCTGAGCCTGCGCCGGTTGCTCAGGTAGATATCCTGGCCGGTGGCCGCAAAGCACTGGAGGAAGCGAACGTTTCTTTGGGTCTTGCGCTGGCAGAAGACGAGATCGACTACCTGGTTGAGAACTTCACCAAACTGGGCCGTAACCCGAACGACATCGAGCTGATGATGTTTGCTCAGGCGAACTCGGAGCACTGTCGTCACAAGATCTTCAACGCGGACTGGACTATCGATGGCGTAGACCAGGAAAAATCGCTGTTTAAGATGATCAAAAACACTTACGAGACTCACCCAGATTACGTTCTGTCTGCGTACAAAGATAATGCAGCGGTAATGGAAGGCTCTAAAGTAGGCCGTTTCTTCCCCAACCCGGAAAGCCGTCAGTACGGTTACCACCAGGAAGACGCGCACATTCTGATGAAGGTGGAAACCCACAACCACCCGACTGCGATCTCGCCATGGCCTGGTGCTTCTACCGGCAGCGGTGGTGAAATCCGTGACGAAGGCGCGACCGGTATCGGTGGCAAGCCTAAAGCGGGTCTGGTTGGTTTCACCACGTCTAACCTGCGTATTCCTGGCTTCGAGCAGCCATGGGAAACTGATTTTGGCAAGCCTGGCCGTATCGTAACTGCGCTGGACATCATGACCGAAGGCCCTCTGGGTGGCGCGGCGTTTAACAACGAGTTTGGCCGTCCTAACCTGCTGGGTTACTTCCGTACTTACGAAGAAAAAGTGACCTCTCACGCGGGTGAAGAGATCCGTGGTTACCACAAGCCAATCATGATCGCTGGTGGTATGGGTAACATCCGTGACGAGCACGTACAGAAGAAAGAGATCCCGGTTGGTGCAAAACTGATCGTACTGGGTGGTCCGGCGATGAACATCGGCCTGGGTGGCGGTGCGGCTTCTTCTATGGCCTCTGGCCAGTCGGCAGAAGATCTGGACTTTGCTTCCGTACAGCGTGAAAACCCTGAAATGGAGCGCCGTTGTCAGGAAGTGATCGACCGCTGCTGGCAGCTGGGTGAGCAAAACCCAATCGCCTTTATCCACGATGTGGGTGCGGGCGGTATCTCTAACGCACTGCCTGAGCTGGTAGACGACGGCGAGCGCGGCGGTAAATTCCAGCTGCGTGACGTACCAAACGATGAGCCGGGCATGAGCCCGCTGGAAATCTGGTGTAACGAGTCCCAGGAACGCTATGTAATGGCGGTTGCTCCTGAAAATATGGACGTGTTCGACGCTATCTGTAAGCGTGAGCGCGCACCGTACGCAGTAGTGGGTGAGGCAACTGAAGAGCGTCACCTGACTCTGGAAGATTCACACTTCGACAACACGCCAATCGATATGCCTATGGATATCCTGCTTGGCAAGCCGCCGAAGATGCACCGTGATGCGAAAACGCTGAAAGTAGACAGCCCGGCAATCAACCGTGACGGTATTGAGCTGAATGAAGCGGCTGACCGCGTGCTGCGTCTGCCAACCGTTGCAGAGAAGACGTTCCTTATCACCATCGGTGACCGTTCGGTAACGGGTCTGGTTGCACGTGACCAGATGGTAGGTCCATGGCAGGTGCCGGTAGCGAACTGCGCAGTAACTGCAGCGAGCTACGATACTTACCACGGTGAAGCCATGTCTATGGGTGAGCGTACTCCGGTTGCTCTGCTGGACTTTGGCGCGTCAGCACGTCTGGCTGTGGGTGAGTCCCTGACCAACATTGCAGGCTCCGACATTGGTGACATTAAGCGCATCAAGCTTTCTGCAAACTGGATGTCTCCTGCGGGTCACCCGGGTGAAGACGCGGGTCTGTACGAAGCAGTTAAAGCGGTGGGCGAAGAGTTGTGTCCGGCGCTGGGTCTGACTATCCCTGTGGGTAAAGATTCAATGTCTATGAAGACTAAGTGGAACGAGAACGGCGAAGACAAAGAAGTGACTTCACCGCTGTCTCTGGTTATCACTGCGTTTGGCCGCGTTGAAGACGTTCGCAAGACAGTGACGCCTCAGCTGCGTACTGACAAGGGCGAGACTTCACTGCTTCTGGTTGATCTTGGTAACGGTAAGAACCGTCTGGGCGCTACCGCACTGGCGCAGGTTTACAAGCAGCTGGGTGACAAGCCGGCAGACGTGGACAATGCTGAGCAGTTGAAAGGTTTCTTTGACGCGATGCAGACTCTGGTTCGTGATGACAGGCTGGTGGCTTACCATGATAAGGGTGACGGCGGTCTGTTCGTGACTCTGGCAGAGATGGCATTTGCCGGTCACTGTGGCGTGAAAGCTAACATCGAAGCGCTGGGTGATGACGCTCTGGCGGCGCTGTTCAACGAAGAGCTGGGTGCTGTCGTTCAGATTAAGAACGAAGACCTGGATGCGGTTAAGACCGTACTGGCTGCGAACGGCCTGGAAGCGTGTTCACACGTTATCGGCTCTGTTGAAGCGTCAGATGAGCTGGTTATCACCTCTGGTGAAACCGTGGTTCTTGAGCGTAACCGCACTGAACTGCGTACCATCTGGGCGGAAACGACCCATAAGATGCAGGCACTGCGTGACAACCCTGCGTGTGCAGACCAGGAGTTTGAAGCCAAGAAAGACAACACTGACCCGGGCCTGAACGTAAACCTGAGCTATGACGTTAACGAAGACGTTGCGGCACCGTTTATCGCAACCGGCGCCAGGCCTAAGATGGCTATCCTGCGTGAGCAGGGCGTGAACTCTCACGTTGAAATGGCAGCGGCGTTTGACCGCGCTGGCTTTGAAGCGGTTGATATTCACATGAGCGACATCCTGACCGGTCAGGCAGTACTGGAAGAGTACAACGGCCTGGTGGCTTGTGGAGGCTTCTCTTACGGTGACGTACTGGGCGCTGGTGAAGGCTGGGCGAAGTCAGTACTGTTCAATGCACAGGCACGTGACCAGTTTGAAGGCTTCTTCAAGCGTGAAGATACTTTCTCTCTGGGTGTATGTAACGGCTGTCAGATGCTGTCGAACCTGAAAGAGCTGATCCCGGGTGCTGATCTGTGGCCACGCTTTGTTCGCAACGAATCTGAGCGTTTTGAAGCACGCTTCAGCCTGGTTGAAGTTCAGAAGTCTGATTCTGTGTTCTTCAGTGGTATGGAAGGTTCACGTATGCCTATCGCTGTTTCTCACGGTGAAGGCCGCGTAGAAGTTCGCGACGGTGAGCACCTGAATGCGATTGAGAACTCAGGTACGGTGGCACTGCGTTACGTGGATAACCACGGTAACCCGACTCAGCAGTATCCGAACAACCCGAACGGCTCGCCAAATGCGATCACCGGTCTGACGACTGCTGATGGCCGCGTGACCATCATGATGCCTCACCCGGAGCGTGTGTTCCGTACCGTGGCGAACTCATGGCACCCGGACAGTTGGGGCGAAAATGGTGCGTGGATGCGTATGTTCCAGAACGCGCGTAAGAACCTGGGTTAATTCTCTCTCTTTTTAGCCCCGGAACCGCTGGCGTAAGCCGGCGGTTTTTTTATCGCCAAAAATGTGCTCTAATGCGCGCCCGGAATTTGAATCTGTGCAGGTGATGAGATCTGCACTTCATTGTGGAAAATATCATGGCCAACAGCAAAAAATTTAATATCAAGGTTTCTGAAAAGAAAAACGGCTGGTGCGCAGAGATCACCCGTCAGGTGACTTCACGCCGCAGCATCGTTTCAAAGCGCGAAATGGGCTTTGAAAGCGAAGAAAAGGCCATGGAGTGGGCTGAAGCAACTCTGGCAGAGTTCGTGGCAAACCAGGCAAAACGCAACGATCGTAAAGCCGAAAAACGCAGTGAGCGAGAAGCCGCAGCCCTGGCTGCAGCGGCTAAAGCCGCGGAAGCAAAAGCTGCCCGCGAAGCTGAGTCGGAAGACGAAGAGTAAAAAAGAAGAAGGGTTGGCGTGATGCCAACCCTTTTTTTGTTTGAGGCGCTAGGCTCGAGGCGCTTGGCCCTGGGGGGAGCTCGCTCTTAGAGAAGTGGAAAAGCTGAGCTATGTCTTGACCGTAAGGTCAGAGTAATAAACTCTGCTTGTTGAGCCCAGAGCCCAGAGCCCAGAGCCCAGAGCCCAGAGCCCAGAGCCCAGAGCCTTATTTCTCCGGAATCGCTTCCAGCAGAGCGACCATCTGATCCCAGAACAGTTGCACTGTGTCGATCTTCACTTTCTCATCCGGAGAGTGAGGGAACTTGATGGTTGGGCCGAAAGAAACCATGTCCATGTTCGGGTAAGGTTCTTTGAACAGGCCACACTCCAGACCGGCGTGGATCACCATGATGTTTGGTTTATGCCCGTAGATGCCTTCATACATATCACGGAATACTGCCATGATTTCAGAGTCCGCATCCGGCTTCCAGCCAGGGTATGCACCCGAAAATTCAACCTGAGCGCCTGCCAGTTCAGCCACTGAGCTCAGCATGCCTTCAATCTGAGAGCGGCCAGAGTCGATCAGGGAACGGATCAGACACAGTACGGTGATCTTGTCCTGCTCTGTGGTGATCACGCCAACGTTTAGTGAAGTTTCTACCACGCCTTCGATTTCATCACTCATACGCATCACGCCGTTCGGGCAGGTGTTCAGTGCGGCAATAAAGCGCTGCTGATCGTTTTGCGCCAGCACGTCTTTGGCTTGCGCGGCTTCGTTGAAGCTGACGATATCGGTCTCAACACGGCCAAGCTCGGTTTTCAGCAGGTTAGTGTAGAACTCAAACAGCTCTTCCAGTTTTGCCATGTTTTCTTCAGGCAGAGCCACAGTGACAAACGCTTCACGCGGAATGGCGTTACGCAGGCTGCCGCCACGGAACTCGGTCAGGCGCAGATCCAGCTCTGCAGCGTGACCGGCAAGGAAGCGTGCCATCAGTTTGTTGGCGTTACCGCGACCGGTGTGAACGTCACAGCCAGAGTGACCGCCTTTCAGGCCTTTCAGTGTCAGCTGGCGTACAACGTAACCCTGTGGCAAGGCTTCACGCTCAGTTTTAAATGTCAGGGTGCTGTCGATACCACCGGCACAACCCATGTAGACTTCGCCTTCCTGCTCTGAGTCAGTGTTGAGCAGGATGTCGCCTTCCAGCCAGCCGGCTTCCAGGCCGAACGCACCGGTCATGCCGGCTTCTTCATCAACAGTCAGCAGCACTTCAAGCGGGCCGTGTTTGATTTCGTCAGAAGCCAGTACCGCCAGACAGGTCGCCATGCCGATACCGTTGTCTGCGCCAAGGGTGGTACCTTTGGCTGTTACCCATTCGCCATCAATGTATGGCTGAATAGGATCTTTGCTGAAGTCGTGATCCGTGTCTTCATTCTTCTGCGGCACCATATCGATATGCGCCTGCAGTACTACGCCTTTTTTGTTTTCCATACCTGCCGTAGCTGGTTTCTTAATAAAGACGTTACCGGTTGGGTCGCGGCGTACGTCCAGACCCTGCTCCTGGGCCCAGCTTACGATGTGCTGCGCAAGAGCTTCTTCCTGACCGGAAGGATGAGGGAAAGAACAGATTTGGTCGAAAAACTGCCACAATGGGGCAGGGGAAAGCTGACTGATTTCAGACACGGAATACTCCTTAACTGATTATATATGGGGCAAACAGCCGTGGATGGATGAGGATCCAGCAGAAATGGTTTGTCTGCCCTTCATTTTGCAGGGAAAACAGCATACCACTGAGAAGTGATTGTCTAAAGTGCTGCAGCAGATCAAAAACCGGCGGCATGTCATATTTCCTGAACATGCATTTTGTAAGTTGGCTACTGAGTAAGGCTGGTTTACTGCTCTTTTTGTAATTTAATTACACGTATAAATTGACTTGAATCAATTTATGCGAAAAAGTGTGATTTATGCACGTTTTGGGGTTGTAATAAAATTTCTTGGTGGTATATTTATAACCACTTCCAGAGTGAAGCGCTAAATGCTCATAGGATGAGTCCGAACTATCGCCTCCATGGAACCGAGAAACAGTATGAATTTTGTTTTGATTTATTAAGGTGATAATTATGAACGGTATGTCTTCTGCAAGTTTTTGGTCTAACACAAACGTATGTACTTCTAACGCCAAAAGCTTCAACGTATTTACAGGTTTCGGTTACTAAGTTTTAACCAAACATGTGATTTGAACGAAAGTTCACCCCCTAATATTTGGAATTTTCTTACAACCATTTGGTTGAAATGATTCTCACGCCACTCACTCTTGAGTGGCGTTTTTTTATTCCTGCTTACCTGTGCGCATGAGTGCACGTATACCCCTCTATATTGTCAGTTAAGTCCCGCTTCAGCCGTACTTTCTTAGGTGAAAGTTTGCTACATGATGCTTTATTGTCCTGAATCAAACCCGGAGTGAACTTTGTTGTTAGCCATTGATTTACCTGGCTTATGATTTGTGGTGGCTCTGCTTTTTCGCTTATCTTGCGCAGATTGTGTCTGAAAATACGATGAAAACGCCATTTCGAACTAGAAATTGCTATTTGATAACTCTATAATTCGCGCCAATCGTTTACGCAATCGTTTAGTTTTATCATTTTTAGGGATACCACAATGCTTGAGAGGTTGTTCAAACTCAGTGAGAACGGAACCAGTGTCCGCACTGAAATTATCGCCGGGGTGACTACTTTCCTTACCATGGCGTACATTATTTTTGTCAATCCGGCCATTTTGGCGGACACCGGCATGGATCGTGGCGCGGTTTTCGTTGCGACCTGTCTGGCGGCGGCGATCGGCTGTTTCATCATGGGCTTTGTGGCTAACTACCCGATCGCTCAGGCGCCGGGCATGGGCCTGAACGCTTTCTTCACCTATTCGGTGGTTCTGGGTATGGGTCATACCTGGCAGGTGGCACTGGCAGCGGTATTTGTTTCCGGTGTGCTGTTTATCCTGCTGAGTGTGTTTAAGATCCGTGAGTGGATCATCAACTCAATTCCGCTTTCCCTGCGTACCGGTATCTCTGCCGGTATCGGTCTGTTCCTGGCGTTTATCGGCCTGAAGAACGCCGGCATCGTAGTAGACAACCCGGCGACACTGGTCTCTATGGGCGCAATTACCTCTCTGCCGGCAGTACTGGCAGCAGTAGGTTTCTTCCTGACCATCTCTCTGGTTCACCGCGGTGTGAAAGGTGCGGTGATGATCGCAATCCTGGCGGTAACCGGTCTGGGTATCCTTTTTGGTGACGTTCAGTATCACGGCATCATGTCTGCGCCACCGAGCATTGCACCGACATTTCTCCAGCTGGATTTCTCAGCCATTTTTGAAGTGGGCATGATCTCGGTGATCTTCGCGTTCCTGTTTGTTGACCTGTTTGATACCGCAGGCACCCTGGTGGGAGTGGCAACCAAGGCAGAGCTTATCGGCAAGGATGGTAAAATCCCACGCCTGAACCGCGCGCTGCTGGCGGACTCTACGGCAACTTCTGTGGGTGCGCTGCTGGGTACGTCGAACACAACCTCTTACATTGAAAGTGTTTCTGGTGTAGTGGCGGGTGGCCGTACCGGCCTGACTGCGGTTGTGGTTGGCATTTTGTTCCTACTTGCATTATTCTTCTCGCCATTAGCTGGTATGATCCCGGCTTACGCTACGGCGGGTGCCCTTTTCTATGTAGCAATTCTGATGCTCTCTGGTCTGGTCAGCATTGACTGGCGCGACCTGACAGAAGCGGCTCCGGTTGTTGTGACCTGTTTGCTGATGCCACTGACTTTCTCGATTGCAGATGGTATTTGCCTGGGCTTTATCGCTTACGCGGCGATCAAGCTGTTCAGTGGCAAAGGTCGCGATGTTTCCCTGAGTGTGTGGATCATGGCTGCCATTTTCATTCTTAAATTTGTATTGTCAGCGGCGTAAATAAGCAATCGTTTAAAGCAAACGTTTGATGACTGCTGAAACTTGATTGATCGAAGATTACTATGACTAAAAAATTTATCATCACCTGGGACAATATGCACATGTATTGTCGTGAGCTTGCTGAACGTCAAATGCCGGCAGAACAGTGGAAAGGCATTATCGGTGTAACCCGTGGTGGCCTGGTGCCGGCAGCGATTCTGGCCCGTGAGCTGGGCATCCGCTACGTTGATACCGTTTGTATCTCAAGCTATGACCACGATCATCAGCGGGATATGACTGTACTGAAAGCACCGGAAGGTGATGGTGAAGGCTACCTTATCGTTGAAGATCTGGTAGACAGCGGTGACACCGCGCGCAAACTGCGTGAAATGTATCCAAAAGCCAAGCTGATCGCAGTATGTGCCAAGCCGGCAGGTGTTGAACTGCTTGATGACTATGTCGTTGATATTGCGCAGGACACCTGGATTGAGCAGCCATGGGATATGGCGATCACTTTTGTTGACCCTATCAACAAAAAATAACGCGATATTTATGTAATCTTAAAAATGGCCCGGATTTGGGCCATTTTTTTTTATATGATTAGCCTATACACCACGGGCCAAGAGCGAGATATGGCGGAAACACAAAACGTAAACCTTTCAGAAGTCCTGTTTGAAAAACACAGACAGGCGAAAGAGACCTCGGCCCTGACCCAGTACATGCCGAGCAGTGCTGAGTGGCTGGAAGAGAAAAAAGAGAAAGACGGCTTTGCCTGGTACCGGAACCTCCGCCGCCTGCAGTGGGTCTGGCAGGGGATCGACCCGATTGAGCAGGAAGCGGTTCTGGCCCGGATCGCCGGGTCCGACGGTTCACGCACCGAAGACGAGTGGCTCGATACTGTGATGGGCTATCGTCCGGGTAACTGGGCGTATGAGTGGACCAAACTCGGAATGCGCCACCAGAAGCAGGGCATTGAGCTGGCAGGGGATGAAGCGGCGGAGCGTTTTTTCAATGCCTCGCTCTGTTTCAGTATCGCCGGTTATCCGCATCTGCGTGGGGACAACCTGGCTCTTCAGGCTCAGCTTCTGGCCAGCAGTGCATACCATGAAGGGGCAAAGCGCAGCAGCTATATCATCAAGCAGCTGGAGATCCCTTACCGTAACCGTAAGATCGTGGCTCACCTGCACCTTTCCAGTACAGAGAAGCCGCAGCCGGTGGTGATCGTCAGCGCGGGTCTCGACAGCCTGCAGACGGATATGTGGCGTCTGTTCCGTGATTATCTGGCCCCGGCCAATATCGCCATGCTGACCATAGATATGCCGTCAGTTGGTCACAGCGTTCACTGGCACCTTAGTGAAGACTCCTCCTGTCTGCACCAGGCGGTGCTCAATGAGTTGCCAAAAGTGCCCTGGGTTGACCATTTCCGCGTAGGACTGCTGGGTTTCCGTTTCGGTGGTAATTCCATGGTACGTCTCTCTTTCCTTGAGCAGACTAAGGTTAAGGCCTGTGTGACGCTCGGCGCGCCGATCCACGATATTCTGGCATCGTCAGAAAAGCTGAAAAACATGCCCAAGATGTACCTGGATGTACTTGCCTCCCGGCTTGGTAAATCGCCGGTCGAGATCAACAGCCTTGCCGGTCAGATGAAAGCCTGGTCGCTCAAGACTCAGGGTTTTCTGGTGAGCCGCAAAACAAAGGTGCCGATCCTGGCGATGGGGCTGGAGCGGGATCCGGTATGTCCTCATACCGATAACAAACTGGTTTCACTGTTCAGTCACGGTGGTATGGCGAAGCAGATCAAGGCTGAGAATATCACCCGGGGATATGAGCAATCCCTCGATTTGGCAATAAATTGGCTGGAAGAAGAACTATTTAGGTGACAATCTCTGTAATCCAGGTAAGGATGATGTAGTGCAATTGTTAAACTGCATCATTCTTATAACTGAAATGGAGATTCACTATGTCAGAGAAGACGCTGAGTCCGACCCATTACCGCTTGCTTACCACTTTTAAAGCTGTTGGTCCTTATCTGAGAGAGCCGTTATCGCAAGAAGGCTTTTATCTGTTCGATTGTCTGTCGGTTTGTGTCGATGAGAAAAAATCTCCGGAAAAACGGGAGTTCTGGGGCTGGTGGATGGAGTTTAATCAGCAGGAAGAAGGTTTTGAAGCGCGCTTTCATCTCGGGCTTTATAACCAGGCCGGCGAATGGGTAGCGGAGGAAGTTCCGGCTCAGGCCCATGAGGAAGTTTTAAAAACTTTGTCGGTATTTGACCAGAAGCTCACCAAAGCCCTTGAGGAAAAACATCAGCTTGGCTACAGCCTTCATCCTGATTCGGTTCCTGTCGAACACTAATTACGGTTTGTCCCCTTAAAAAGGCGCTTTTATGCGCCTTTTTTGCTTGTTAAATCCCGTCTTCATTGCTAAAACAACGGTTCGTGTTTGTTTTTTTATTGATTATCCAAATGAATCAAAGCCAAGGGAAAGTGACAAAGCCTCAGACCATAGTGGTCAAACTGGGCACCTCCGTTCTGACCGGAGGAACATTAGAGATCGACCGTGCGCACATGGTTGAACTGGTTCGTCAGTGTGCCGCCCTGAAAAAACAGGGTCATAACGTTGTTATCGTGTCATCGGGCGCTATCGCGGCCGGGCGTGAGCACCTGGGCTACCCCGCACTTCCCAACGCTATGTCGAGCAAGCAGCTGCTGGCCGCTGTGGGACAGAGCAAGCTGATTCAGATTTGGGAATCCCTGTTTGCGATTTACGGCATTAAGATCGGCCAGATGCTGCTGACCCGTGCCGACCTTGAAGACCGCGAACGCTTCCTCAATGCCCGGGATACGGTCAACGCCCTGCTTGAGCACGGCATTGTTCCTGTGGTTAACGAAAACGATGCAGTGGCAACCACAGAAATTAAAGTAGGCGATAATGATAATCTGTCTGCGCTGGTGGGCATTCTGTGTGGTGCAGATAAGCTGCTGCTTCTGACCGACCAGCCAGGCCTGTTTACCGCAGACCCGCGCAATGATCCGAACGCCGAGCTTATCAAAGAGGTCAAGACCATCGATGATACCCTGCGTAAAATCGCGGGTGGCAGCGGCACCACGCTTGGTACCGGCGGTATGGCGACTAAACTGCAGGCAGCCGATATTGCCCGTCATGCAGGAATCGAGGTGATCATCGCGGCCGGCAGTGGTGAGAATGTGATTTTTGACAGCCTGGGTGAGAATATGCACGGCACCCGCTTTGTGGCGCTGGAAGAGGCGCTGGAAAATCGTAAGCGCTGGATCCTGGCGGGCCCGGCAGCCAGTGGCGACATCGTTATCGATGACGGTGCGGTAAGCGCAGTAGTCGGCCGTGGCAGCAGCCTGCTGGCCAAAGGTGTGGTGAAGGTTCACGGCAGTTTCGCCCGTGGTGAGGTAGCCCGGGTCTGCGATCAACAGGGCAGGCTGATTGCCAAAGGGCTCAGCAGTTATTCCAGCCAGGACCTGGCGAAGATTGTTGGCAAACACAGTAAAGATATCAGTGCCATACTGGGTTACGAGTATGGTTCAGAAGTAATTCACCGTGACGATTTGGTCGTTATTCACGACTGACAGGAGAGAGAAATGGATTTAACCCCAATGGGCGTCGCGGGCAAAGACGCGGCATTTACCCTGGCAACCGCTTCCACCAAACAGAAGAACCTGGCGCTGGCGATGATCGCCGATGAGCTGGAAGCCAATGCGGCCGATATTCTGAAAGCGAATGAAAAAGATCTTGAAGCGGGCCGCGCGGCGGGTATGAGTGAAGCCCTGCTGGACCGCCTGATGCTGAACGAACAGCGCCTGGCTGGTATCGCCGGTGATGTGCGCAACGTGATCAGCCTGAATGACCCGGTAGGCAGTGAAATTGACAGCAAGGTACTGGAGAACGGTATGTCGCTGTCGCGTCGCCGCGTCCCTCTGGGTGTGGTTGGGGTGATCTATGAAGCCCGTCCTAACGTGACCATCGACATTGCCGCGCTGTGCCTTAAAACCGGTAACGCCAGTATCCTGCGCGGTGGCCGTGAGACTTTCCACTCCAATATGGAGCTGGTGAAAGTGATCCAGAATGCGCTGGATAAATCCGGCCTGCCAGCGGCGTCAGTACAGTATATTGAAAAACCGGATCGCGAGCTGGTCAGCCAGTTGCTGAAGCTGGATGAGTACGTGGATATGATCATCCCGCGTGGTGGTGCCGGTCTGCACAAGATGTGTAAAGAGAACAGCACCATTCCGGTGATCATCGGTGGCTTTGGTATTTCTCACGCGTTTGTCGATGAGAGCGCAGACCTGACCCGCAGCCTGGACGTGATTGAAAACGCCAAGGTGCAGCGCCCGTCAGCCTGTAATGCGCTCGATACCCTGCTGGTACACGAAGCGGTGGCCACAGAGTTTTTGCCAATGCTGGCTGAGCGCCTGCAGAGCAGGGTTGAGCTGGTGGCAGAGCCAAAAGCGAAGGCCGTTCTGGGTGATAAAGCCCGTGATGCCGGCGCAGACGACTTTGATACCGAGTGGCTGAGCTTCACCCTTGGTGTGAAAGTGGTGTCGGACCTGGACGAAGCGATCAATCACATGCGTGTCCATAACGCCAGTCACTCCGATGCGATCATGACCGACAGCCTGGAGAGCGCAGAGAAGTTCATTAACTCAGCCGGTTCGGCTGCGGTATACGTGAACGCCTCTACCCGCTTTACCGATGGTGCTCAGTTTGGCCTTGGAGCTGAAGTAGCAGTATCTACCCAGAAGCTTCATGCCCGTGGACCTATGGGCCTTGAGGAGCTGACCAGCTATAAATGGGTCGGTAAAGCCAACTATCTGGCTCGCAGTTAACAAAAACGCGCGTTAAGTTTATGAAAGGGCTCATTTGAGCCCTTTTTTATTTCCCATGGATTCAGGGTTTCCGTTACACTAAACCGACTGTTTTTTGGAGGTGATATGCATTGTCCATTTTGTTCAGAGAATGACACCAAGGTCATTGACTCGCGCCTGGTCGCGGACGGTCATCAGGTTCGCCGCCGCCGTGAGTGCCTGGCGTGCCATGAACGTTTTACTACTTTTGAGACCGCCGAGCTGGTGATGCCAAAAGTGATTAAGTCCAACGGTAACCGCGAACCATTTAACGAAGATAAGATGGTCGGCGGATTCCAGCGAGCGCTGGAGAAGCGTCCGGTGAGCATGGACGCGATTGAGCTGGCGATCAGCACCATCAAATCCAAACTGCGTGCAACCGGCGAACGTGAAGTACCGAGTGAGATGATCGGTAACCTTGTTATGGAGCAGCTGAAAGAGCTGGATAAGGTCGCTTATATCCGCTTTGCTTCTGTATACCGCAGCTTTGAAGACATTCGCGAATTTGGCGAAGAGATCGCCAAGCTGGAAGACTGATGGCTTTTACCCAATTTGATTCCCAGATGATGCTGCGCGCGCTGAAACTGGCGCGCCGCGGCGTTTATACCACTGCGCCTAATCCCAAAGTAGGCTGTGTGATCACCAGAGACGGTGAAATTGTCGGAGAGGGCCTGCATTACCGCGCCGGGGAGCCGCACGCTGAAGTGCACGCCCTGCGTCAGGCCGGAGAGAAAGCTGAAGGGGCGACCGCTTACGTCACCCTTGAACCCTGCTCTCATTTTGGCCGAACACCACCGTGCGCCAGTGCGCTGATTGAAGCCCGTGTCGGCAAAGTTATCTGCGCTATGCAGGATCCCAATCCGCTGGTGGCTGGCAGAGGCATCGCTATGCTGCGTGAAGCCGGGATTGAAGTGGAAATCGGTCTGCTTGAAGCCGATGCCGCTGCGCTTAATCCGGGCTTTATTTCTCAGATGACCCGTTCCCGTCCTTATGTACAGCTTAAGCTGGCAGCCAGCCTGGACGGTCAGACCGCACTTGCTAATGGTGAAAGCCAGTGGATCACTTCCCCGGCCGCCCGTCGTGACGTGCAGCAGTTCCGCGCCCGCGCCGGAGCCATTCTTTCGACCAGCCAGACCGTTATCGCCGATAACGCCAGCCTCAATGTGCGCTGGGGTGAGCTGCCTGAATCGGTTCAGGCTGAATATCCGGAAAGTGAGCTGCGACAGCCTGTCCGGGTTATCCTCGACCGGCAGAACAAACTGACTCCGGAGCTTAAGCTGTTTAATACGCCTGGTGAAATCATCCGCGTTGCGCCGAAGGGCGAAGCACAGGTGAGTCAGGACGAAGCCGGTTATCAGTTGCCTGAACTGATGGATACGCTGACCCGTGACCATGGCATCAACCATCTGTGGGTCGAAGCCGGAGCAACACTGGCGACCAGTATGATTAAAGCCGGACTGGTGGATGAGCTGGTGCTCTATCTTGCCCCGAAACTGATGGGCGGGGATGGCCGTGGCGTGCTGGCTGGTCTGGGCCTGACTGAAATGGCCGACTGTATTGATTTAACTATTACCGACACCCGTATGGTCGGTAAAGACATACGCGTTATCGCAACGCTGAGCAGGTAATGAAACCATGTTTACAGGAATTGTAGAGGCGACAGGACGCCTGGCCGCCATTACACCAAAAGGCGAAGACATCACAGTGACCGTGGAATCGGGCAAGCTGGATATGAGCGATGTAAAGCTCGGTGACAGTATTGCCACCAACGGGGTTTGCCTGACGGTGGTGGAGTTTAACGACACCAGCTACAGCGCGGATCTGTCGCTGGAAACCCTGAACAAAACCGGTTTTACTGACTATAAAGTCGGTGATGCGGTGAACCTTGAAAAAGCCATGTTGCCGACCACCCGCTTTGGCGGTCACATCGTTTCCGGCCACGTGGATGGCGTGGGCGAGATTGTTGAGCGCAACCAGGTCGGCCGCGCCATCGAGTTCTGGGTTTCCATGCCAGCTGAGATTTCAAAATACGTGGCAGAAAAAGGCTCGATCACTGTGGATGGCATCAGCCTGACGGTCAACGGCCTGCGCAAAAACGCATTTAAACTGACTATCGTGCCGCACACCAGCAGCGAAACTACTATCGACAGCTTCCAGGTCGGCCGTAAGGTAAACCTGGAAGTCGACGTACTGGCCCGCTACATGGAACGCCTGCTGCAGGGCCAGCAGGAAGAGCAGCCGGAGTCGAAAATCACCATGGAATTCCTGCAACAGAATGGGTTTGCGTAAAAAAGCGGGTTCGTGGTTACGTGGTTCGCGGTTCGGGGAAGTTCCGCGGACCACGTAACCACGGACCGCGTACCAATAATAAGAAGGATCAATCAATGCCAATCAGTACCCCACAAGAAATTATTGATGATATTCGTGCCGGTAAGATGGTCGTCCTGATGGATGATGAAGACCGGGAGAACGAAGGCGACCTGATCATGGCGGCTGAATGTATTACGCCGGAAGCGATCAACTTTATGGCCATGTACGGGCGGGGACTGATCTGCCTGACCATGACTAAGGAGCGTTGTGAACGTCTGGGCCTGCCGCCTATGGTGCAGGACAATAACGCCCAGTACACCACCAACTTCACCGTATCTATTGAAGCGGCGGAAGGTGTGACGACCGGTATCTCGGCGGCAGACCGCGCGGTGACGGTGCAGGCGGCGGTGGCGAAAGATGCCAAAGCGGCTGACCTGGTTCAGCCGGGGCATATTTTCCCGCTGGCGGCGCAGGATGGCGGGGTGCTGACCCGTGCAGGACACACCGAAGCAGGTTGTGACCTGGCCCGTCTGGCTGGTCTTGAGCCCGCATCGGTTATCGTGGAAATCCTTAACGAAGACGGCACCATGGCGCGCCGCCCGGATCTCGAAGTGTTTGCGGAAAAACACGATATTAAGCTTGGCACCATTGCTGACCTTATCGAGTACCGTAACAACACCGAAACCACTATCGAGCGTGTGGCCAAATGTAAGCTGCCGACTGAATACGGTGAGTTTGAGCTGGTAACCTACCGCGATACCATCGATAACCAGATCCATTATGCGCTGTGTAAGCAGGGCAACAGCAGTCAGGCACCACTGGTGCGGGTTCACCTGCAGGATACGTTTACCGATATTCTTCATTCAGACCGCAGCGCAGAACGTAGCTGGGCATTGCCAAAAGCGATGAAGAAAATCGCCGATGAAGGCGGGGTACTGGTGATTCTGGGGAATGAAGAATCCGGTGACTACCTGATCCACAAAGTAAAAATGTTTGAGCAGCAGGACAAGGGCGAAGCCCCTGCGATGGCCAAAAGGCAGGGCACCTCACGCCGGGTCGGTGTGGGTTCTCAAATCCTGTCGGATCTGGGGATAAGCGACATGCGCCTGCTCTCATCAAGTAATAAGCGTTACCACGCTCTGGGTGGTTTTGGTCTCAACGTAGTTGAATATGTTTGTGAGTAGTCAACTCCGGCTTTAAGAAAACGCGGGCCTTTTTGGCTCGCGTTTTTGTATCTGTCACTTTTTTACAAGCCCCGGCCCAAAGCAGTCCTTATAGTGTGATTAAGTTCACAAAAGATTGAGGCGGAGCATGACAGTAGCAGAGCTAAATACAACCGGGCAGAAGACCGGACGGGAGTACTACAATCAGCCACAGGCAACCGAAATCACAGCAAAAGTGGTGAGTGTGGCGGTTCACGATAAGTACGGAATTTATGTCTGTCTGGATAAAACCCTGGCCTATGTCCACGGCGGAGGGCAAAAAGGTGACCGGGCGGTGATCGAAGTAGTTAAACCGGTGGACGGGGAGCCCTGTTTTATCGACATCACGGATACCCGTGCGGAAGGTGAGTGTGTGATGCACATTATGGGTAACATAAAGCCGGAGCAGTATCCTGAAATCTGCCGGTTGCTGAGTGGTGCTGAAGTCAGGTTAACCATAGACTGGGCATTCCGTTACCGTCAGATGCGCGCGCATACCATAGCGCATCTGTTGCATTGTGTTACCGGGAAGGTGCTGGGAAGAGAGTTACCTGTACCGACAACATCTGATATCCAGGATGGTTACGGGATCAATCGCTATGACTTTGCGGACCAGGAGATGGTCGACGCGAAAGCAGCCATTATGGAAGAAATGCAACGGTATATAGAGAGTGATGTCAGGGTGACGACTTTTGCAGATACGGAGAATCCGGATTTCCGTTATTGGCAATGTGGAGAGTACTGTGTGCCTTGTGGTGGTCTGCACGTTTCGGGTACGGGCAGCATTGGGGAATTTGAGCTGGAAATCAAAATCAAAAAAGGCAAGACCAGCATGCGTTTCACCTTAGTGTAAGCCTCAGACAACAGTTCAGATTGGCAAAATGGTTTAAAAAGAGTGGTCTGGGCAGGGCATGCCAGTTATGCTCCCTTGCAACGAATTGAAATAACAAGTGCTTTAGAAAAAACAGAAAGGAGCGCGCAGCTATGTTCGACAAAACGATTTTCAATCCTGAACTGTGGGATGAAGTGGAAGGTTTTGATTTTGAAGATATTACCTACCACCGGGCGAAAGAGCACGGCACGGTTCGCATTGCATTTGACCGTCCGGACTGCCTGAATGCTTTTCGTCCCAAAACGGTGGATGAACTTTATACTGCACTGGACCACGCCCGACAGTGGTCTGATGTTGGCTGCGTGCTGCTGACCGGTAATGGTCCGTCGAAGAAAGGCCAGTGGTCTTTCTCATCCGGCGGTGATCAGCGTATCCGTGGTAAAGACGGTTACAAATACGAAGGTGAAGAGCCTGGCAGCGCTGATGTGGCGCGTATGGGCCGCCTGCATATTCTGGAAGTGCAGCGTCTGATCCGCTTTATGCCTAAAGTAGTGATTGCGCTGGTTCCTGGCTGGGCAGTCGGCGGTGGTCACAGCCTGCACGTGGTGTGTGATCTGACCCTGGCTTCAAAAGAGCACGCGGTGTTTAAGCAGACTGACCCGGATGTGGCTTCCTTTGATTCCGGTTATGGTTCGGCTTATCTGGCGAAAATGATTGGCCAGAAGCGCGCCCGTGAAATTTTCTTCTGCGGCTTTGATTACAGTGCCCAGGAAGCGTACGAAATGGGCATGGTGAACAAAGTAGTTGAGCACTATAAGCTCGAAGAAGAGGGCCTGCGCTGGGCGAAAGAGATCAACAGTAAGTCGCCGACTGCAATGCGGATGCTGAAATACGGCTTCAACCTGCCGGATGATGGCCTGGTTGGTCAGCAGTTGTTTGCCGGTGAAGCGACCCGTCTCGCCTATGGTACTGATGAGGCTCAGGAAGGTCGCGATGCATTTCTGGAAAAGCGCGATCAGGACTTCAGCCGCTTCCCGTGGCACTATTGATCGGGTATCATCCTGTGAGACAAAAGCGGCCACCGGGCCGCTTTTTGCTTCGCGGCGGATGGTCAAAATTTATTAGATAATCCTCACAAAATTGTGGTAGAATCCGCCGATTCTCACTTGATGCAAATAGTTAAAGGAAGGCTTATGAAAGTGATCGAGGGTGGTTTCCCGGCACCAAATGCAAAAATTGCTATCGTTATTTCTCGTTTTAACAGTTTTATTAACGAAAGCCTGCTGTCTGGTGCGATCGATACTTTGAAGCGTCACGGTCAGGTCAGCGAAGACAACATTACTGTTGTTCGTTGCCCGGGTGCAGTAGAGCTGCCACTGGTTGCTCAGCGTGTTGCCAAGACCGGCAAATTTGATGCAATTGTATCACTGGGTACAGTGATCCGTGGTGGTACACCACACTTTGACTATGTGTGCAGTGAATGTAACAAGGGTCTGGCACAGGTGTCTCTGGAATACTCTCTTCCGGTGGCGTTTGGTGTCCTGACTGTTGATACCATTGATCAAGCTATCGAACGCGCAGGAACCAAGGCTGGTAATAAAGGTGCAGAGGCTGCACTGAGCGCGCTAGAAATGATTAACGTTCTATCTGAAATCGATTCCTAATGGGGGCCAGTGTGAAACCAGCCGCACGTCGTAATGCACGTCAGTTTGCTCTGCAAGCTATCTATTCTTGGCAGATTACTAAAGAAAATGTTGCCGTTGTTGAAGAGCAGTTCCTGAATGGCGGGAAATATGATGAAGAAGAGCATCACGCTTCTGAACCAGCTCTGAAAACTCCGGAGACTGACGTAGCCTACTTCCGTGACTTGCTGACAGGCGTTGTGCTGAGCCACACCGAACTGGATGGCAAACTGCGTCCTTACCTGTCTCGTCCGATGCAGGATCTGGACATGATGGAACTGGCTCTGCTTCGTATGGCAATGTACGAAATGACCCGTCGCGAAGATGTACCATACAAAGTGGTTATCAACGAAGCGATTGAGCTGGCGAAAACATTCGCAGCAGAAGACAGCCACAAGTTCGTTAATGGTGTGCTGGATAAAGCGGCACCACACGTACGCAAGAAGTAAGTGTTACAGAATAAGTAAAGGCCAGCCACAGTGCTGGCCTTTTTGTATAATGAAGCAAATTTTAAGTATAAAGACAGTGCCATGGCAGGTGAATTCAGTTTAATTACCCAATATTTTGTTAACCGGCAGACCCAGCGAAAGGATGTTCAGCTCTCACTCGGTGATGACAGCGCGCTGGTGAAAGCGCCGGATAACGTTCAAATCGCGATCAGTACCGATACCCTGGTTGCCGGAACCCATTTTGTCCCTCATGCTAATCCGGCCTGGGTCGCGCACAAAGCGCTGGCCTCCAACTTAAGTGATCTTGCCGCCATGGGCGCCTCTCCTGCGTGGGTGTCGCTGGCACTGACCCTGCCGGAGCCTGATGAGCTTTGGCTTGCACCATTTACTGAATCTTTTTTCGATCTCGCTAACTACTTCAATGTTCAGCTGATTGGCGGGGATACCACCAAAGGCCCGCTGAGCATGACGCTGACGGTGCAGGGCTTTGTTCCTGAAGGTCAGGCGCTGCGCCGTGATGGCGCGAAAGGCGGTGACTGGATCTATGTAACCGGTAATCTGGGTGACAGTGCGGCGGGTCTGGAAGTGATTCTGGACGATGCCAGACGCACCATGCCACACGCGGATACCCTTGAGTACCGTCACTATCATTCTACGCCGCGTATGCTGGCGGGTCAGGCTCTGCGTAACGTGGCCAGTGCCTGTCTGGATATCAGTGATGGACTGGTGTCAGACCTGGGGCATATTCTGAAAGGTTCCGGGGTGGGTGCTGTCATTGATGTTGATACACTGCCGGTTTCCAATGAGCTGGTGGAATATTGCCGTGGCGACCGGGACAAAGCAGCTCAGCTGGCCCTTTCCAGTGGTGAAGAGTACGAGCTCTGCTTCACCATACCGGAAGAGCACAAGGGCCAGATGGATACCCTGCTGGCTCCGACCGGCACCAAAGCGACCTGTATCGGCCAGATCCGTACCGGTGGCGAGCTGTATCTGCAGCGCGACGGGCAGAACCTGGACTGGGAACTGTCCGGCTATGATCATTTTAAGGCGCAGTAATTATGACTAATCCTGTTTCTCTTCTTTCCCTGAAAAATCCATGGCACCTGCTGGCGACCGGTTTTGGCAGCGGTCTTTCACCTGTTGTGCCGGGCACCATGGGCACCCTGGCGGCGATCCCGTTCTACCTGCTGCTGGTTCAGCTGCCGCTGCCGGCTTACCTGCTGCTGACGCTGATCTCCTGCATTATTGGCGTGAAAATCTGTCAGGTGACGTCTGATGATATGGGCGTGCACGACCACGGTTCTATCGTCTGGGATGAGTTTGCCGGTTTCTGGATCACCATGGCGGTGGTGCCCCTGTTCAACCTTCCGGTATCGGAATGGAAATGGCTGTTGACCGGCTTTGTACTGTTCCGCTTTTTCGATATGGTAAAACCATGGCCTATCGGCTGGCTGGATAAGCGTATTCACGGCGGACTGGGTATCATGATTGATGATATTGTGGCAGGCGTCATGGCTGGTGTCTCGCTGTGGCTGATTGGTCGCTACGCAGGCTGGCTGAGCTGAACATAAACAGTAAACAGCAGATATTAAAAAAGGTTGCCGGGTGGCAACCTTTTTGTTTTTAGGTGGGTATTTAGCCCATGTATTCGCGAATCGCTTTTTCAATTCCCGCAGCGTCCAGCCCAAGCTCGGCATGCATCTCCTGCTGGCTGCCCTGAGCGATAAACTTGTCTGGCAGACCCAGGTTCAGGGTTGGTTTGATGCATTTATCTTTCATCATAAACTCAACCACACCGCTGCCTGCACCGCCGGCAATGGCGTTCTCTTCCAGAGTGACGATCACATCGTGTGATGCTGCCAGCTCGCGGATTAACGCTTCATCAAGTGGCTTAACAAAGCGCATGTCTGCAACGGTTGCGTTCAGCGCTTCTGCCGCTTCCAGTGCATTGGCCAGGAAAGTACCAAAGCTGAGGATCGCGACTTTTTCACCTTTACGCACAACACGGCCTTTACCGATCTCCAGCGCGGTAAATGCTGTTTCCACATCTGCACCGGTTGCGCAGCCACGCGGGTAGCGAACGGCACTCGGACCATTGTGCTGGTGGCCGGTGTAGAGCATCTGACGACATTCGTTTTCATCAGATGGCGCCATGATCACCATGTTCGGGATGCAGCGCATAAAGCTGAGGTCAAATGCGCCCTGGTGGGTCTGACCATCGGCGCCAACCAGGCCTGCGCGGTCGATGGCAAACATCACCGGCAAGTCCATGATAGCAACATCGTGGATCAGCTGATCGTAACCACGCTGCAGGAAAGTCGAATAGATAGCCACGATTGGCTTGTTACCCGCAATCGCCATACCGGTCGCCAGCGTCACCGCGTGCTGCTCAGCGATAGCCACGTCAAAGTATTGCTCCGGGTACTCTTTTGAGAAGCGCACCATGCCTGAGCCTTCACGCATGGCCGGGGTAATCGCCATCAGTTTCGGATCTTCAGCGGCCATATCACACAGGAAATCACCAAAGATATTGGAGAAAGTTGGCTTACCGCTGTTTTTGGGCAGGCTGTTGTGGGCCGGATCGAACTTAGGTACGCCGTGGTAACCAATAGGATCTTTTTCTGCCGGCTCGTAGCCTTTACCTTTCTTGGTCATAATATGCAGGAACTGAGGACCTTTCAGGTTACGCATATTTTTGAGCGTTTTGATTAGCTCGGTAACATCATGGCCGTCCACCGGACCGATGTAGTTAAAGCCCAGCTCTTCAAACATAGTGCCCGGAACGACCATGCCTTTCAGGTGCTCTTCGGTACGGCGAACCAGCTCTTTGATTGGCGGCAGACCGGAGAGGACTTTCTTGCCGCCTTCGCGGATAGAGGTGTACAGGCTTCCTGACAGAACCTGAGCCAGGTGGTTGTTCAGCGCACCCACGTTCTCAGAGATCGACATCTCGTTGTCGTTGAGGATAACCAGCATATCCGGATGTACATCCCCGGCGTGGTTCATCGCTTCAAACGCCATACCCGCGGTAATGGCACCATCACCAATAACGCTGACGACTTTGCGGTCACGGCCCTCTTTTTGAGCCGAGATAGCCAGGCCAAGCGCGGCACTGATAGACGTCGAGGAGTGACCGACAGACAGTACATCGTACTCGCTCTCTTCACGCCACGGGAACGGGTGCAGGCCGCCTTTCTGGCGGATGGTCGGCAGCTGATCGCGGCGGCCGGTCAGAATTTTGTGCGGATAAGCCTGGTGACCCACGTCCCAGATCAGCTGGTCAAACGGGGTGTTGTACACATAGTGCATCGCAACGGTCAGTTCGACCGTACCAAGGCCTGACGCCAGGTGCCCGCTCGACTGGCTGACTGAATTGAGCAGATAAGTACGCAGTTCGTCACACAGCTTTGGCAGACTTTCTTTAGGCAGCAGGCGCAGCTCATCAGGCGTGTTGGCCAGTGCTAAAGTCGGGTATTTGGAAATATCAAGAGTCATAAATAACAGCGCTTATAGTGTTAGTTTTTGCGCTCGACCACGTAGCGGGCGAACTCTTCAAGTAACTGGGTATTGTAAGGGATTGCATCCAGTGCAGAAAGCGCGTCAGTTAACAGTTCCTGCGCTTTTTTCTGCGCACCTTCCAGTCCGAGCAGGGAAGGGTAAGTGCTTTTGTTCAGTTGCTGGTCAGAACCCTGCGGTTTGCCAAGGGTTTCGGTGTCGCTGGTGATGTCCAGAATGTCGTCCTGAACCTGGAAAGCCAGGCCAACCAGGTCAGCGTATTTGTCCAGTTGTGGCAGTACCGCAACGCCTTTGTCACCGGCTGCCAGCGCTCCAAGACGGATCGCACATTTGATCAGGGCACCGGTTTTGTTGCGGTGAATGGTTTCCAGCTCCTGGAGAGAGGCCTGACGGTTCTCGGCCGCCAGATCCAGCGCCTGACCCAGACACATACCCTGCGCGCCGGAGGCTTTCGCCAGGGTGCTTACCATGGCAATACGCTGGGTTTCGGCATGTGGTGCCAGTGGCCCGTCTGCCAGAATGGTAAAGGCCAGGGTCTGCAGTGCATCGCCGGTCAGAACGGCGGTGGCTTCATCAAAGCGGATGTGACAGGTCGGCTGGCCACGGCGCAGTTCGTCGTCATCCATGGCTGGCAGGTCGTCATGGATAAGCGAATAGGCGTGGATACACTCAACCGCAGCAGCGGGGGTGTCCATATCTTTGGCTTCACAGCCCAGCATTTCCCCGGTGATATAGGTCAGGTAAGGGCGGGCGCGTTTGCCGCCCAGCAGCAGACCATAGCGCATGGCCTGGATTAAATCCTGATCCTGGTGGGGAAGGGTATCGAGCCAGGCGTTAAGCTGCGCGTTGTTGCGCTCCTGGTATTGGGTCAGCTTGTTGGTCATGCCTGCTCTTCAGAGTCCGGGTTAAAATCACTCAGTGGCGTCTGATCGTCGTCCTGGAGCAGAATCGCGACCCTTTGTTCTGCCTGGGTCAGTTTCTCCTGGCCGGCTCTTGCCAGACCGATGCCTCGCTCGAATTTCTTCAGCGCTTCATCCAGCGGCAGATCGCCGTTTTCAAGTTGTTCAACGATGCTGTCGAGCTCTTCCAGAGCCCCTTCAAAACTCATGTTTTCAGGTTTTTTACCGGCCATAGTGATTCTGCTGTTACAGGGGTGCCCGAACGTTACCCCAGCCATCAGGCAGGGTCAAACGCAATTGGGAAAATTTAACAAAGACGCAGTATATCAGTTTTTGTGTGCCGGAGTGAATTGGGCTGAAGCTTACAAAATGTGGTAATCGAATTTCTTATCCTGCCAGAGATTGCTATTCTGTACAGATCAGAAAGCGGTATAAAAAGCCCTAAATATTAATCAGTTTCTGCCGATAGTCACTTATAGCAGAGATTTGTAACCAGCAAGCATGAGGAGTGCTGTGTGGATTTAGCAACGTTAATAGGCCTTATCGGCTCGTTTGCTTTCGTTATTATGGCGATGGTACTGGGTGGTGGTATCGGTATCTTTATCGACACCCAGTCCATTCTGATCGTGGTCGGTGGTTCTGCCTTTGTCGTTTTGGCCAAGTTCACCATGGGCCAGTTCTTCGGTGCTGCCAAAATTGCGGTGAAGGCTTTCATGTTTAAGACCGATGAACCGGAAGAGCTGATCGCAAAAATCGTCGAAATGGCAGATGCAGCGCGTAAAGGTGGCTTCCTGGCGCTGGAAGAGATGGAAATCAGCAACTCGTTTATGCAGAAAGGCATTGATCTGCTGGTGGATGGTCACGATGCGGACGTGGTAAAGGCAACCCTGCAAAAAGACATTGCCCTGACCGATGAGCGTCATGAGTTTGGTGCCGCGACTTTTAAAGCCTTTGGTGACGTTGCCCCGGCGATGGGTATGATCGGTACCCTGGTAGGTCTGGTTGCGATGCTTTCCAACATGGATGACCCTAAGTCTATCGGTCCTGCGATGGCGGTAGCGCTCCTTACCACCCTGTACGGTGCGATCCTGTCTAACATGCTGTTCTTCCCTATTGCTGATAAACTTTCCCTGCGCCGTGAGCAGGAGAAACTTAACCGCCGCCTGATTATGGACGGCGTGCTGGCGATTCAGGACGGTCAGAACCCGCGCGTTATTGACAGTTACCTGAAGAACTACCTCAATGAAACCAAGCGTGCCCTTGACCCGGATTCGGAGTAAGCGTCATGAGTGATGAATCTGAATGCAAATGTCCACCACCCGGGCTCCCCGCCTGGATGGGGACCTTTGCGGACCTGATGTCGCTGCTGATGTGTTTCTTCGTACTGCTGCTCTCTTTCTCAGAGATGGACGTACTGAAGTTTAAGCAGATCGCCGGTTCGATGAAGTTCGCGTTCGGTGTGCAAAATCAGCTCGAAGTAAAAGATATTCCCAAGGGCACCAGTGTGATCGCCCAGGAATTTCGTCCGGGCCGCCCGGAGCCGACCCCGATTGAAGTGATCATGCAGCAGACCATCGACATGACCCAGCAGACGCTGGAGTTCCATGAAGGTGACTCTGACCGCGCCGGGGGTACCAAACGTGAAGCGGGCAAGCTGACCGGGGGTAAGTCGCCGGAAACCTCGACCCAGATGAACCAGAATACCGAGTCGATTGAGTCTCAGCAGCAGTCTGAAGCTCAGTCTGAGTCCCAGTCGGAAGAGATTGAGACCATCGTCGAGAGCATTAAGAAAGCGCTCGAACGGGAAATGGATGAAGGGGCGATTGAAGTTGAGAGTCTTGGCCAGCAGATCGTTATCCGCATTCGTGAGAAAGGGGCGTTCCCGGAAGGTTCGGCTTATCTTCAGCCTAAGTTCCGCCCGCTGATCCGCCAGATTGCAGAGCTGGTGAAAGATGTTCCGGGTATTATCCGGGTATCGGGCCATACTGATAATCAGCCGCTGGATTCTGAGCTTTACCGCACCAACTGGGACCTGTCCGCTCAGCGCGCGGTGTCGGTGGCGATTGAGATGGAGAAAGTGAAAGGCTTTAATCATGAGCGCCTGCGGGTGCGTGGAATGGCCGACACCGAGCCACGGGTGAGTAACGATACTGCCGAAGGGCGTAACGAAAACCGCCGGGTTGAGATCACCATTATGCAGGGTAAGCCTCATTACAGTGATGAAGTCTCTACCACCAAATAATGCTGAGTGAAAATTAAACAGGGTGAGCCATGTGCTCACCTTTTTTATTGCCCCCGGCTCGTGTATAATTCCGCGCCTTATGGCACTGCCACCACCGAAATTGTGAAGATTTACTATGAAGTTTATTGTCAAACCCCATCCGGAAATCTATGTAAAGAGTGAATCGGTTCGTAAGCGTTTCACCCGTATTCTGGAATGCAACATCCGCATTATCATTCAGAAGCATACTGAGAATGTCGCGGTGTTTAACCGTCGTGATCACATTGAAGTGACGGCTGAAGCAGACACATACTACGAGCAAGTCCTGGCAATTTTGACCCAGACCCCTGGTATCCACCACGTGCTGGAAGTTCAGCAGTCTGAGTTTAATGACCTGCACCATATCTACGAGCAGGTGCTGGATCTGAACCGTGACAAGATCGAAGGCAAGACCTTTGTGGTACGTGCCAAGCGTCGCGGTAAGCATGACTTCACCTCTATCGAGCTGGAGCGTTATGTGGGTGGTGGCCTGAACCAGGCAGTAGAAAGCGCCAAAGTGCAGCTGAAGAACCCGGATGTGACCGTAAACCTGGAAGTATCGGGTGAGAAACTGAACCAGGTTATCGCACGTCACAAAGGTCTTGGTGGCTTCCCTCTGGGAACCCAGGAAGACGTGCTGAGCCTGATCTCCGGTGGTTTTGACTCCGGTGTCTCGAGCTACCTGCACATCAAACGTGGCTCAAAGACTCATTACTGCTTCTTTAACCTCGGCGGCCCGGCACACGAGATCGGTGTTAAGCAGGTAGCACACTACCTGTGGGACAAGTACGGTTCATCGGCTAAGGTGAAGTTTATCGCGGTGGACTTTGAGCCAGTGGTTGCTGAGATCCTGGAAAAAGTCGATGACGGTCAGATGGGCGTGGTGCTGAAGCGTATGTTTATGCGCGCAGGCGGCATGCTGGCTGAGAAGTTCGGTATCCAGGCATTGGTTACCGGTGAAGCTCTGGGCCAGGTATCAAGCCAGACCCTGACTAACCTGCGTCATATCGACGGTGTGACCGACACCCTGATCCTGCGTCCGCTGATCAACTGGGACAAAGAAGACATCATCGATCTTGCGCGTGTTATCGGTACTGAAGATTTCGCCAAGACCATGCCGGAATACTGCGGCGTGATCTCGAAGAAACCAACCGTTAAAGCGATTAAAGAGAAGCTGGAAACCGAAGAAGAGAAATTCGATTTTGCTGTGCTTGAGCAGGTGGTTCGTGATGCCCGCGTAATGGATATCCGTGATATCGCCAAAGAGAGCGAAGAGCAGGCTCCTGAAGTGGAGATGGTTGAAGCCGTCGAGCAGCATGCAGTGGTACTGGACATCCGCAGCGCAGAAGAGGAAGACGAAAATCCTCTGGAAATCGACGGCGTTGAAGTGGTACACATTCCATTCTTCAAACTGGCGACCAAATTCGGCGACCTGGACCAGTCCAAAACCTACCTGCTGTACTGTGACCGTGGCGTTATGAGCCGTCTGCAGGCACTGTACCTGCAGGAGCAGGGTTTCAATAATGTGAAGGTTTACCGGCCGTAGAGTTGTTGGTTACGCGGTTCGTGAGACGTGGTCTGAGGAACAGCGGTGCAGAAATTAAGAGAAGCGCTTGTCGGGAGATGGGCGCTTTTTTTGTTCATGGGAGCGTGGTTGCGTGGGGCGTGGGACGAGGAACACTGATGATCGGTTCTCGGTTCTCGGTTCTCGGTTCTCGGTTCTCGGTTCTCGGTTCCCGGTTCTCGGTTCCCGGCTCTTACCCCGCGTACCACCAAGCGAAGCGCCCACGTACCGCGGACCCGGCGAAGCCCATAAAAAAACACCGCCATTAAGGCGGTGCTAAAAAATTTGACAGACAGGTCAAAAATAATACAGGAAGTAATGCCTGAGTAAGGGTAATACCCGGGCATGGTGGCAGATTTCTCTGCCAACTCGAATTTCGAGTTAATGCAAACACAACATCGCAACAACCAAACCAATTGATTATCAGGGATAATCAAGCCGTTCAGGCTTAGCGTTGCGTGGTGAAATATAGAATTTCTCTGGCGACTCGGCAATGGACAATTTATAATGTTTCGAATAAAAAAAACTAATGAGTTAGAAAGGGTGATCCATGTCAAGACGTTTACCGCCACTCAATTCACTGAAAGTGTTTGAAGCTGCGGCCCGCCACCTGAGTTTTACCCGGGCTGCAGAAGAATTATTTGTGACCCAGGCCGCAGTTAGTCATCAAATTAAGACTCTGGAAGACTTCCTCGGGCTGAAGTTATTCCGGCGCAGAAACCGCTCGCTTCTGCTCACCGAAGAGGGGCAGAGCTACTTTCTTGACATCAAGGATGTGTTCACCCATCTCTCTGAAGCAACAGATAAAGTATTGGAAAGAAGCGAAAAAGGTGCGCTGACTATCAGCCTTCCGCCAAGTTTTGCTATCCAGTGGCTGGTGCCGCGCCTGGCGGACTTTAATCAGCAGGAGCCGGACATCGATGTACGGATCAAAGCGGTGGATCTGGACGAAGGTTCGCTGACTGACGATGTGGATGTCGCCATCTATTACGGCCGGGGCAACTGGCCGGGTCTGCGTGCAGATAAACTCTACCAGGAGTTCCTGGTTCCGGTCTGTTCCCCCCAGTTGTTACTGACAGATAAACCATTAGCTGAGCTTAACGATCTGAAAAATCACACCCTGTTGCATGACACCTCCAGAAAAGAGTGGAAGCAGTTTGTTCGCACCCACGAAGTGGAGGGCGTCAATGTGAATCAGGGACCGATTTTCAGCCATACTACTATGGTACTTCAGGCGGCAGCACACGGGCAGGGCGTGGCGCTGGGCAACAACGTGCTGGCTCAGCCGGAGATCGAAGCCGGTCGGCTGGTGTGTCCGTTTGATGAAGTACTGGTGAGTAAGAACGCGTTTTACGTCGTCTGTCACGAGCAGCAGGCCGATACCGGCCGTATTTCAACCTTCCGTGACTGGATGCTGGCCAAAGCCGCCAGAGAGCAGCAGGAGCTGCGCTGATGGATAATTATCTGGTTGATGGAGAAGGGGAACTGACGTTTCTGTTTGCTCACGGTGCCGGAGCCGGTATGGATCACGATTTTATGCAGGCAGTGGCTGCGGGTCTGGCGCAGAAGGGCATCCGGGTGGTCAGGTTTAACTTTCCTTATATGGTGAAAAGGGCTGAAGATGGCAAACGCCGCCCGCCGGACAGGGCGCCAAAGCTGCTGGAAGCTTTTGAGCAGCATATTGAAGCCGTTGCCGGTAGCAGCCCTATCGTGATTGGTGGTAAATCCATGGGCGGTCGTATGGCCAGTCTGCTGGGGGAACATCCTCTGGTAGCGGGTATCGCCTGTCTGGGTTTTCCTTTTCATCCTCCGGGCAAGCCGGAGAACTTTAAAGGGGAGCAACTGGCCACGCTGGATAAGCCATGCCTGCTCCTTCAGGGTGAGCGTGACACGTTTGGTAATCAGGACGATGTTGCCGGATATAGCCTGTCTGACAGCATCACCCTGAAATGGATCCCGGATGGTGACCATGGTTTTAAGCCGCGCAAGAAGTCCGGCCATACTGAGCAGGATAATATTGAGCTGGCCGTCAGTGAACTTGAGGCGTTTATCCGCAGGGTGAACCATGCAGACTAGATTGTGGCTGTTTGTACTGGCGCTGCTTGGCGGCGTTGCAGTGATGCTGGGAGCGTTTGCCGCCCATGGCCTGAAAGGCATGTTGTCGGCTTATCACCTTGAGGTGTTCAATACCGGCGTCCTGTATCAGTTTATCCATGTACTGGCAGGTTTTGTTACGGTCATACTGGCCAGAAACAGCGGCGAAAAAGCGCAAAAAAGACTGCGGCTGGCGGTGATTTGCTTTATCATCGGCATCTTTTGTTTCAGCGGCAGCCTGTACGCGCTCGCGCTGACCGGAATCAAATGGTTTGGCCCAGTCACACCGTTTGGCGGACTTATGTTTATTGCAGGCTGGCTGGCGCTGGCGATGTCTGCGTTGAAGATTGAAGAGGTAACTCAGTGAAACAGTTAATGCTTTACTGCCGACAGGGGTTTGAGAAAGAGTGTGCGGGTGAAATCCAGGACCGTGCGACCGCTCTTGAGGTATTTGGCTTTCCCCGCGTAGTGAAAAACTCGGGCTATGTACTGTTTGAATGCTATCAGCAGGGCGATGCTGCCCGTCTGGTAAAAGAGCTGGACTTCCAGTCGCTGATCTTTGCCCGTCAGATGTTTGCGGTAGCTGCCGAGTTTTCTGAGCTGCCATCGGATGACCGTATTTCGCCGATTCTGGGTGAACTGGCTGAAGCCGGAGAACTACCGGTGTGTGGTGACCTGCGCGTGGAAACGCCGGATACAAACGAAGCCAAAGAGCTGCTGAAGTTCTGCCGTAAGTTCACTGTGCCATTGCGTCAGGCGATGCGCGGCAAAGGCCTCTTGTTTAAGAAAGACAACCCGAAAAAGCCGGTGATGCACCTCTGTTTTGTTGCGCCGGGCCACTGTTTTGCCGGTTACTCACTGAGCGGTAATAACTCCGCCTTCTTTATGGGTATCCCGCGTCTTAAGTTCCCGGCGGATGCGCCAAGCCGTTCTACCCTGAAGCTGGAAGAAGCGTTCCACGTGTTTATTCCACGTGAAGAGTGGGATGAGCGCCTGGCCGCTGGCATGTGGGGTGTGGATCTGGGCGCCTGTCCGGGTGGCTGGACCTATCAGCTGGTGAAGCGTTCGATGTTTGTGCACTCTATCGATAACGGCATGATGGCCGACAGTCTGATGGAGACCGGTCAGGTGAAGCACCATCAGGAAGATGGCTTTAAGTTCGAGCCGCCACGTAAGAACGTGACCTGGCTGGTATGTGACATGGTAGAAAAACCAGCCCGCGTTGCGCACCTGATGGGTGAGTGGATCATCAAAGGCTGGGCCAAAGAGGCGATCTTCAATCTTAAGCTGCCAATGAAAGGCCGTTACGATGAAGTACTGCAGGACATCGAAAACCTGAAAGTCTTCCTGATCGAGAATAAGGTGAAGTTCCGCATGCAGGCCAAACACCTCTACCATGACCGTGAAGAGATCACGGTGCATTTGCAGTGTTTGTCGAACATTTCGCCTAAGTAAAAAAAGCGCCTGAGGGCGCTTTTTTTGGCTCTGGGCTCTGGGCGCTAGGCCCTGGGGGAGCTCGCGATAAGTGAAGTGAGAAGATGAGCTATCGTGTTGATAGTAAGACCTGGATAAGAAACCGTGCTTGCAGAGCCCAGAGCCCAGAGCCCAGAGCCCAGAGCCCAGAGCCCAGAGCCCAGAGCCCAGAGCCCAGAGCCCAGAGCCCAGGACCTAGGTCCTTTCAAACCTTATATCCTGCAAATTAAACCCAAGCTCCATATCCGTTTTCAGTGCGGCAACCTGTTTACATACCCGGGCGGACTCTATATGTTCGTCGAGCTTTTTGCGGTATTTGGCCGGCAGGTCGTCAGCAGCGAACGCCTGTTCGATATCCGGGTACTGAGTCAGGATCTCTTTGGCCGCTTTCGGGCCGACTCCAGGTACGCCGGGGACCTGGCTTGAGCTGATGCCGGTCAGGCCCCAGTAGTCGGAGAGTTGCTCAGGCTTCACCCCGAACTCTTTTTCGATAAACGGCGCATCCAGCCAGCGGTGCTGGAAGTAGTCGCGGATCTGCAGTGTCGGGGAGAGCAGCTGGCAGTAGCCTTTGTCGGTCGAAATAATAGTGACTTTTTCACCATGGCTGGCCACTTTGGTTGCCAGGGTGGCTACCAGGTCATCGGCTTCGTCGCCTTCAGACAGCAGTGAGTCGATACCCAGTTCCCACCAGGCGTCCTGGATTTGCTCCAGGCCGTTCATCAGTGGCTCTGGCATAGGTTTGCGGTTTTGTTTGTATGCAGGCAGCAGCCTGGCGCGCCAGCCTCTGTCCTGGCCGTGGTGATCAAACACCGCAATCATGTGAGTGGGTTCAGATTCATTGATGATGCGGCGAAGAGTGCGGCTGGTGGTCTCAATCGTGCGGGCGATGTCTTCCGGGTCTGGCTGAACGGCGTGAACCCGGCGAATTAAGTTAAGAGCGTCGATGATGACCAGGTGGATAGACATAGTACAAACAGTAAAAAAGGGGCCAGAGCCCCTAGTGTAATGGAATCAATAAGCTAATACCAACGGCGGCGGGAGATTACTCCCGGCCAGCGATTTGGTAGCAGGGCAGGTATTCCGAGCCCGGCAGCTTCATCCGCTGCTGGACAACAAAGTCGCTCAGCAGGGCGTCCATCTTATCCATCAGTTCCGGGTCACCATCAATGGTGAACGGACCGCGGCGTTTGATCTCACGGATGCCTTCCGCCTTGACGTTACCCGCCACGATACCGGAGAAGGCCCGGCGCAGGTTCGCCGCCAGTACTTCCGGCGCCTGACTCAGGTGCAGGTCAAGAGCTGCCATGTTCTCGTGAGTCGGGTCAAATGGCATCTGGAATTCCGGTTCGACTTTCAGTGACCAGTTGTAGCTGTAGGCATCGCCGGTCGCTTTGCGGTGCTCGCGCACATCTTCCATCGCGGTTTTGATGATCCGGGCCGCCTTGGCCGGGTCGTCGATGACGATTTCGTAGTGGCGCTGCGCGTCTTCACCCAGGGTGTCACCGATAAACTTATCCAGCGAGCGGAAGTAGTCTTCGCTCTCTTTCGGGCCGGTCAGGACGATAGGCATCGGCTGGTCGACGTTTTCCGGATGCATCATGATGCCCAGAATGTAGAGCAGTTCTTCGGCGGTACCTGGCCCGCCCGGGAAGATCACGATGCCGTGCGCCATACGCACGAAGGCTTCAAGACGCTTCTCGATGTCCGGCATGATGATCAGCTCGTTGACAATTGGGTTAGGTGGCTCTGCAGCGATGATCGAAGGCTCGGTCAGGCCGATATAGCGGGAGCCATCGTAGCGCTGCTTGGCGTGGCCGATGGTGGCGCCTTTCATTGGGCCTTCCATCGCGCCCGGACCACAGCCGGTACAGATGTTAAGGTCGCGCAGCCCAAGTTCGTGGCCGACTTCGCGGGTGTACTGGTACTCCACCGGATTGATAGAGTGACCACCCCAGCAGACCACCAGGTTAGGGTCCATGCCCGGGTGCAGGGCACCGGCATTTCGCAGAATACTGAATACCAGGTTGGTGATATGGTCTGAACGGGTCAGGTTCAGCTGGCGGTTGTCGGCAAGATGCATGTTGACGTAAACAATGTCACGCAGTACAGAGAACAGGTGTTCCTGAATCCCCTTAATAATGGTGCCGTCGACGAAGGCATCTTCCGGTGGGTTAATCAGCTCAAGTTTGATCCCGCGTTCGCGGCGTTTGACCCCGACATCAAAGTTCTTATAACAGTTAAGCAGCTCGTCGGAATTGTCGGTGTGGCTTCCGGAGTTAAGCACCGCCAGGGTGCAGTTGCGGTAAAGTTGGTAGAGATCGCTGGAGGCAGTGTTTTTCAGCCGTTCTACTTCAATTTGCGAGAGCAAATCCATGCTGCCCGCCGGGCTTATATGGGTAATCATAAGCTCCTCCTTAGCTGGTAATTCTTGTAGTTATGCCTTTTCACCTTACACACGAACCGCGTGTTGTGCCACTAAATAAGCGTGGAAAAAGAGCTGATTAGCAAAAATAAGGGGGATTTTATGCAGGCTGGTGAGTATTTGTTCACATCCAGTTTAGCTGGTTGATCCCGGTGCGTTTGGATTGCTTTAGTGCAAGGTTCAGGCGGTCGAGGATTTCTTCCGGAGTGTCGGAGTCGTTAAACGCAGCGCTGGCTATTGATACGGTGATTTTCAGGTTCTGCTCACGGAAGCGGAACGGCAGTTCGCTGATGGTTTGCTGCAGTTTGCTCAGCATGGCGTTGACCTGCTGATTGCTGTGTTCCGGCAGCAGTACGATAAACTCTTCACCACTGAAGCGGGCCACGGTGTCACCTTCACCCAGGGCATTTTTAATGGTTCTGGCGATGATTTTCAGTGCTTTATCACCGGCGGTGTAACCAAAGCTGTCATTGATCGACTTGAAGTTATCCAGGTCGATGATCGCCACGCGCAGATTATGCTGGGAGCGGATCCAGCGGCGGTATTCCAGTTCAAGCTTATCGGTCAGGGCGGCGCGGTTATAGACTTTGGTCAGCGGATCAAGCTGCATGCGCTGAGCCTGTTCCAGCAGGCGGCGGCGGTGGTTCTGGGTCAGTTCGTGCACTGACTGCAGCTGGCTGCGCTCATACTGCCAGCGTTCGATGAGTTTCTTCTCCCGTTTTTCGACGTGTTCCAGCCGTTCGGTCAGGCTGCCAATCTGGTCCAGCAGTGGCTTCATGGCCAGTTTCAGGCTTTCCAGTTCAGTTTCCCTGTGCAGGGAAGCTTTGGACTGGGTAACCAGTTCGCCAAGCTCAGCATGCATGCTGTGGCGGTGGCCGGTATAAGAGATGCTTTGCTCAAGGCTGGTGTCGGCGTGTTTCAGGGTGGTGCTGAGGGATGAATTGAGTTCATCGAGCAGTTTTTCTGAGCTCTTGCGTTCGAAATGGGTCCCCTGAATAACCAGTTTCAGTATCCGCAGGATCAGTTCGAACAGTTCCTGAGGCGGGACACCAATCAGCAGTTTAGCCCGGATATCAAACAGCATATCCCCGGATTCGCCATCAAAGTCGATTTCGGTGATCAGGTTCTGCAGTTCGTCGGTCAGGGTGTCGAGCTGGCTCTGGTCAAAGCTCTGTTCAAAGGTGAGGCTGTTGCGCGAGTTGGATGCCATGATTTTGATCGCGCGCTCGTAAAGGCCGAGCAGACGGGTTGCCTGATCGATCTCCTTACTCAGTTTCTCGTTTGGAAAGTGCAGCAGATTACGCAACTCACGTTTGAGCTGCGCAGGCAGACCGGGAATACGTTGCAGCGTTTCCCCGCTGTTACGGATTTTCTCATTCAGATGGGTTGATTGCCTTTCCATATCCACTGTGTTTTTCTTCAGCATCCGTTCAAGGATCACCAGTTTGGGGATCAAACGGGAGAGATCCTGAGATTGTTCTAAATCCCGCTTCAGTGAAGTAAGGCTGCTGTCCAGGGTGCAGCTCTGTCCCTGACATGCGTCAGTTAAACCGGCAATAATGCGCTTGAGTACATTGTGCTCCCGTTTGAATTTGAACAGGGCATCACGTTGTGAGAGCCGCGACTGGTCAAGTTTTTCCTTCAGACCGTGCAGCTCTTGTTGTAACTCCTGCTCAAGGGAGGTTAATTCACTCATAAGTTGCGTTGCCAAAAACACTCAATGGCTGAAATTCGTTATTCGATGATAACAAAAAACGCAACAACGTCACTTTTTTAATTAACCATTCGGTTAGTAACTAGTCACTTAGTGTCAAATTTTTGAGGTCTTCCTCATTTTCTGCAGAAGACACGGCTTTGATCAGCCCCTGATCGAGCGCTTGTTTGCACGCTGAACGTATATCGTCGGTGGCAAAACTGGCTGCCGGGGCGTTCTGTATCGCCCTCAGGTACACCCACTGACTCTCTTCACTGTTATTCCTTTTCTCCAGACTGCGGGCCAGGTGCGTAGACATCAGCAGGATGTCGATCAGCTCCTGATCATTGATCGCAGTATAGGCGCGGGGAAGGAAAGGATAATCTGCCATACCGACACGAACTTTGCGCGTAATTTTTCTTTCGGGCTCAAATTCTGCGATCCAGCCACAAATTTTATCAAACATATCCTGAGGATGTGCGTCGGGGTTCGTATTGGGTTCCACGTACAGGAACATGGCATCCGAGAAGTGGTAGAGACGCGCCGGTTTTTTGATCTTCGGTTTTATATAGTCACCGAAGCTTTTCTCCAGCATCAGGCCTGCTTTGTAGCCCTGCTCCAGGTAGGTATAACGCAGGAAGGGCAGATCAAACATGGCGAATCTCAGCCGGTCGCTGAAAGGTTCATTGATCAGCTCACCCATCTGCCATTGCTCAAAGTTATCACTGCTGCGCTTCAGGGAGCCCGGGAGTTTGATATTGAGCATTCTCAGGTTGCGCAGCCCGGAGCGGGTGTGGGTATAGAGATCCTTCGTCAAACTATTGACGCTTTTTTTATACCGGTCAATGATATAGCCGCGTCTCAGGGTCAGAAGCACGAATAAAAGTGACACAAAGAACAGCCCGAATGCGGTTTTCTGGAACTTCTCGGCCTGGCCGTGGCTGTTTTCAAGCTCCTGTTCCAGCCCCTTGTAGTGCAGTGATTGTTCAATGATGTCTTTTTGCTGACGCAGGACGTTCTCATTGATGCGGTTCAGGCGCTTCTGACGGTTATCGGCCAGTACGGTGTAGTGTTTGAGGGCGGCCAGCGAGTCGTTAAAGCGGCCCAGCTTTTCGTAGGCCAGTGAAAGCTGTTTGTAGGCACTGCGCTTGATGGCCGCATTATCGATCTCATTGCTGAGCTTCAGTGCATCCCGGGCATTGGCGAGCGCTTTCTCGTTCTCGCTCAGCTGAAGCGCCAGCGCGGACGTCAGCAGCAGGCTGCGCGCTTTGAGCGGCTTAAGGTCTGTGTAGGCGACGAGGTTGCTCGCTTTGGCCAGGTACTGCTCTGCCAGCGGGTAGTTAAACAGCTGCAGATAGGTATCGGCGATACTCAGACGCAGGTCGATAACGTCATAGATATCCCGGGAAAAGTACTCGTGGTCGAGCACGTTGAAGTAGTGCACCAGCGCCAGATTGTATTTGCCCTGCAGGAAATAGATATCCGCCATCTGCTTGAGCACGTCTGCCAGTACCAGCGAATGCTCAAAGTTGCCGTAAAAGTCTGCGGCATTGCTCAGGTGCTCCAGTGCTTTGTCGAGTACCTGACGCTGCATAAACAGCTGGGCCAGCTGGTAGTTGGATTTTGCCAGCAGGGAGCCGGAATCCTGCTCCACCGAGCGCCAGTAACTGGTCAGCAGCTCGGTCATGGCGCTGTCGTAAGCCCGAAAACGCAGGTAGTGCTCTCCGAGTTTGAGATGGTAGCTGATATGAACAGAGCCCGAGGTGATCTTCTCGAGCTGAATGGCGGCAAGCTCATATTGTTGCTCTGCTTTATCCCGTTTGCCGAGCCAGGAGTCAATATCGCCTCGCTGCATGGCGAGCTGGTAGTATAGGCCAAAACCGAGCTGAGTCGCGGATGGCAGCTCTTTAAGGGCGCTGTCTACCTGGTTCAGGATCTTTGTAGCGCTGTCTGCGTTGTGATTTTGCCGCCACAACAGTTCTGCTTTGAGCAGCCAGGTCTCCTGTTTGACGAACGGCAGGTTGAATTGCTCGGCCAGCTGGAGGGCATTATCGGTGTGCTCCAGTGCCTGGCGGGGCTTGCCAAGAAGAAATTCGGAGCGTGCTAGTACGTGGAACGCATCGATGCTGCTGTTTGGCGATCTCAGGGTGGAATCGGTATCTTCCCTTGGCAGGGAAGAAGGGCCTTTATTGCTGTTTTCGGTCAGCTTGCGCTGGGTGAGAAATTTTTCGGCGATCAGCCGGGCTTTTCTCGGGTCGATCTCAACCAGCCGTGCGGCTTCGTTAAGTACCGGAGAAGTGTAGACTTTTGCCTGGATGCCAGTGCTGGTAAAAAATGCGATTAGCAACAGTGGGGCGTAAGCCAGCCATCTCATGTCAGTTCTTCTCCGGTTTTTCTTTTATTGTCTTGCCAGGCGGTGATTGTGCGCCGGCATCGCATCACAGTTGGTGCGGTATGGGTTGATGTCCAGTCCGCCGCGTCTTGTGTAGCGCGCGTAAACCGTCAGCTGCTCTGGTTTACAGAACTGCATCAGGTCGGTAAATATGCGCTCTACACACTGCTCGTGAAACTCGTTGTGCTCACGAAATGACACCAGGTAGCGCAGCAGTGCTTCGCGGTCAATTTTCGGGCCTTTATAGTCGATCATCACGCTGCCCCAGTCAGGCTGGTTGGTGATCAGGCAGTTAGATTTCAACAGGTTACTATAAAGGGTTTCGCTGACGATGTCTTTACCGGCAGCGGCTTCGAGCCATTTTGTATCAAATTCATAGCTTTCAATGCTGATGTCCTGTTCATCAATGCATTCACCTTTCAGGGCTACCACAGGTTGTTGGGTAAAATTACCCAGTTTCTCCAGTGTCACTTCAACTGTCTCACCGGCACAGGCAGACAGGTCACGTGCCAGCGCCTGCTGTACCTGATCCCAGTTGGTAAAGCAGGTCTGGTTGTAGCTGTTCAGATACAACTTGAACGACTTGGACTCAATCAGGTTCGGACTGGTAGCCGGCAGGCGCACTTCACCAATGGCAACCTGAGGCAGGCCTTTGTCGTTCAGCCACGACAGTTCGTACATGGTCCAGATGTCCACACCACGAAACGGCAGCTCGTCACCCAGTTCCAGGTCATCGCGGTTCAGGCTGCGCGGCACAGGCTGCAGCAGGGAAGGGTCGTACTGGTTGCTGTACTCGGTTTTCTGGCCCAGGGTCAGGCCTGCCAGCTCTTTGGCGTCAGAATATTTGCTCATACTTCAGGTTTAAATCGATTAGAATGTGGCAAAGTTTACCTAAACCCACTTAACAGTCCAGTCAAGTGAACCAGATTTGAGGATGTATTCATGTCGCAAAGCGTGGCCAGCGCCCTGTTTGATTTTACTCTTTCTTACCAGCAGGCGTGGCAGGAGAAGAAAGGCTCCCTGCCGCAAAGTGAGGAGCTGGTGGGGATCCCGTCTCCGTGCATTGTAAAGAGTCACGGTGTCAGCCTTGAGTGGAAGGCTCTGCAGAATGAAACACCGCTGGATTTTTCCAATGTTGAAAATGGCATTGAACTGACGCTGCACGAAGACATCAAGGCGTTTTATGGCAGTCAGTTCAGCGCGGATATGCCTGCGCTTTGGCAGGGCAAGCCCCTGACTCTGCTTCAGGTCTGGAGTGAAGATGACTTTACCCGCCTGCAGGAAAATATTCTTGGCCACCTGGTGACGCAGCGTCGCCTGAAGCTGAAGCCGACCGTGTTTATCGGCGTTACTGACGCAGAGATGGACGTGATTTCTGTTTGCAACCTGACCGGTGAGGTGATCTTCGAGCGCATCGGTACCGACAAGCGTGACATTCTGGCGGCCAGCGTGAGTGAATTTCTTGCCCAGCTTGAGCCTGTGGTGGAGCCTGCCTGATGTACATTACTGAAATCTGTTTTGAGATCTACCGTGATACCTCAATGGGCGCGGTAGAAAAAGCGATCAACTACCTGCTTGACTGCCTGCGCTATAACGGCCAGGTACTGGGGCGTGAGCTGCCGGTGGCGATGGAGGAAGATGGGGTGTTTACCGCCAGGGTGGTATGCCCGGAGCAGGAGAGCCTTCATCCGCGTTTTCACAGTGCCCAGGTGAAGCATGCCCTGAGTCAGCTGGCTGACGCCGGACTGCTTCAGCCAAAAGTACGGGTAGTCGGCGAGGATATGAACTCCGACCCGAGCGACTTTTGTGAAACGCCGGCCTGGCAGGTGTTGTATACCAGTTATCTGCATACCTGCTCCCCAATCCGTTGTGGCGAGCACTTTAAACCGGTGCCTCTGTACCGTCTGCCGGCAGTTGCCAATGGCGACCAGAAGCAGATCATCAAGTGGCAGGAAGACTGGAGCGCCTGTGATCAGCTGCAGATGAACGGTTCGGTGGTGGAGCATCCGTCATTGTATGAGATCTCGTCAAGCAAGAGCCTGCTGTTTCGCCGCGGCTGGGACCTGTGCCGTCGCCTGAAGGTGGTCAGCGGCATTCCAACTTACCTGTATATCTACAGGGTAGGCGGAACCAGCAAAGAAGAGGAGCAGGCCCGCGTTTGTCCGGTATGCGGCGGCGACTGGGCGGTGGAATCGCCATTGCACGACGTGTTCGATTTTAAGTGCGATGAGTGCATGCTGGTCAGCAATCTGTCGTGGGATTTTAAGGACTAAAACCGGTTTAACCATACGCCGGCCGGGTTTACTTTCGTCCGGTGTTTGACTAGTCTGGAGGGGTTGGCATAAGGAAAATGACCCCGCTATGGTATTGACAGAACAACAAATAAAACTGATTCAGACCGGGTATCAAAGGATATCGGCTGACGCCCCGGCGTTTGCCCGGATTTTTTACGCAAAGCTGTTTGAACTGGACCCGGATCTCCGCAGTCTGTTCCGTAATGACCTTGAGCTGCAGGGCCGCAAACTGGTGGCCATGCTGGAGCTGACGGTCTACGGTATGGATGATATGGGAATGCTGCACCCTATGCTGGTACAACTGGCAGAGCGGCATAACGATTATCACGTCAGCCAGTCTAACATCGACCTGATGGAGCAGGCGCTGCTCAGTGCGCTGCGTGACTTCTATCAGGGGGATTTTGACCCGCAGGAGGCGCGGGCCTGGCAAAAGCTCTATCACTTTGTCAGTGAGACCATGAAGCCCCACCTTACACGCGAGTAATTTCTTAACGCGCGAATGTTTTTTACGTGCGAATGGCTTTCTACGAGCGAACAGTTTTTACGCCCGAATAGCTTTCTTCCCTTATTTTCTCTCCAGTGCTTCCAGCCGCTCAGTCAGGGCGGCCACCTGCGCTTCCAGCCGTGCTATACGCGTTTCTGCGCTCTCTTCTGCCTGGGCAGCGACTTCCACTTTGGGTACTTTCGCGGTCGCTTTCCAGCTTTTCAGTACCGCGATCACAGCCGGCATGGGTACCGGTGTGGTCAGTCTGGCGCGGATAAGGGCCACGCTTGGCTCTTTGCCCTGAGCGCTCAGCGACTCAATCACGCTTTGAATTTCCTGAGTAACGTCTTTGGTTTGCATCGATCAAATCCCTGTAACTGGTGATTAGCGGTATGGTAGCGCAATTTATGTTTTTACGCCTGCCTCCTTTGAACTGGTTGCTTTAGTCATTTTCCCGGAATAGTTATGCATAACCAGACCTGGTTATGTTTTGGGGTGACGGAGTTCACACTTTGATTATTGGCCGAAGTCGGGTGAAGAAGGAGATAATCCATCATGCTTGTGAGAGATCTCTTACACACGGTGTAGGAAATGACGCTTTGATCTGCTGAGAGAATGCGTGCGTGACAGGTTAAGTGATTGTTTTGTATTGATATAGGCCTTGGGGTGATGTTGTGGGCAAAAAAAAACTCTTTGCAGGCTATTGTCCCCGAATCAGGAATCGGTAATCTTGAAGGTGTCGGAAGGATGCTGACACGGAACAGGAACTACGCTAGGGATTTTGGTTATCTTCAGGAAGAAGATTTGGTTATTCAGGATGAATAATCAGCATGGAGCAACAGGACATTGAATGGACTCAATTAGTTATCAGGATGATGACTACTAAGGAAAGACAATGGACACCCCGCGGATTGGGGAAAGGAACTGACATCAGGATGATGTAAGGGACACCGCTCAGGGAACAAGTGATGTGAGCTAATCAGGATGGTTAGCAGACCAGGATAAGGTCATGGACACCGCTAGGATGGCGACGAAAGGACTACGCTGAAGGAATGCAGCGCACTATCATGGATTTGATGCATGGAGCACTTTTAGTAGCTGGATTGCTGCGAGTAAGACTATAGCCCCGATACGCAAGTATCGGGGCTTTTCTTGTTTAAGGCACTGGGCTCTGGGCGCTAGGCCCTGGGGGAGCTCGCGATAAGTGATGTGGGAAACCGAAGCTATTGTGTTGACAGTGAGGTTTGAGCAAGAAACTCTGCTTGCAGAGCCCAGAGCCCAGAGCCCAGAGCCCAGAGCCCAGAGCCCAGAGCCCAGAGCCCAGAGCCCAGAGCCCAGAGCCCAGAGCCCAGAGCCCAGAGCCCAGAGCCCAGAGCCCAGAGCCCAGAGCCCAGAGCCTTTAAATTATTAGTGGAAGAACCCAACCTGTTCCTTCAGCGACTCTGACTCATCCTGCAGGCGTTTGGCGCTGTCGGCGGTTTTGGCGCTGATCTCGCGGTTGAGGTTGTTCAGTTCGCTGATTTCGGTCGCGTTGGTGGCGACTTCCTGAGATACCTGGGCCTGCTCTTCAGACGTTGCGGCGATGGCATCCGCCTGAGCAGCGATTTCACGTACCTGTGAAGCAATAGATTCCAGAGATTCGCCCGCAGTGCGTGCGTTATCCATTACCTGGTTGGCGTTTTGCTGGCTCTGGTGCATCAGGTCTACTGCGTTACCGGTTGAAGCCTGAAGCTGCTCAATGATGGCAACCACATCCTGAACCGAAGTCTGGGTACGGTGTGCCAGGGTGCGCACTTCATCGGCAACCACGGCAAAACCACGGCCCTGCTCACCTGCACGGGCAGCTTCGATAGCAGCATTCAGTGCCAGCAGGTTGGTTTGCTCGGCTATCTCATCGATCATCTTGGTCACGCTCTGGATGCTTTCGCTGTCCTTGGCTACCTGGTTGATTGCTGTGGCAGAGCTGTCCAGCTGTTCATTCAGCTCGGCAACGTTGGTACAAACGGATTCTACGATCTGCAGGCCGGACTGGCTGTCAGTATCTGCAACGCGTACGTTTTCAGCAATCGCTTCCACCTGCTGGGCAACTGACTGAGCTGAGGTCGCCATCTCTTCAATCGCGGTGACGACCTGTTCAACCTGCTCCTGCTGCACATCGGCCTGGCTCAGGCTTTGGTTTGCATCAGCAGCAACGCTGGTGGACTGAGTGCCAACCTGGTCACTGGTAGCGCGGATTTCACCTACCAGGTTATTCAGTCTCCGTGCCATTGATGCAACGCCGTTGTTCAGGCGCACGATTTCGTTTTTCGATGACTCATTACCCAGTGCGATATCCAGGCTTACTTCACCGTTGCCCAGACGTTCCATGTAGCTGTTTACCTGTACCAGCGGGCTCAGGGTGCGGCTCAGGAACAGGCTCAGTACAGCGAAAGTCAGACCGGCAACAACCAGCGCCACGACAGCGATCAGCTTGAGCAGCTCCTGGCTGCCTTTGGTCACTTCGCTGATAAAGGTGCCGCCAAGCAGTTTCCATCCCCAGCCCGGTACTTCGGTAAACACCAGGTATTTTTCACCAATTGTTCCGTTGTACTCGTATGGGTAACGGATAAGACCGCTGCCAGTTTCGAAGATGGCAGAGAAAGGTCGGTTACCTTCATAATCCGGCATTTCGATAATAGATGGGCCGTTCTCATCTTTAGTCGGATGAAGCAGGTACTTACCCAGGTTGTCACGGTGGTTATCAACGATAATGGTGTAACCAGAGTCACCCCAGCGTACGCTGTCGAGTGAGCGGAAAAGAGAGCGGGTTGCGTCTTCAACCGGCAGGCCGATAAAGCTCAGGCCGGACACCTGACCGAAAGCATCTTTGATTGGTGCGTAATAGGTAATGTAGTTTTGGCCGAACAGTTTTACCTGTGCATAGTAAGGCTGGCCGTTGCGAAGCTTGTTGTAACCAGGGTGCTCAGCGCCAAGACGGGAGCCAACCACGCGGCGTCCTGCCGGGTTTTTCAGTGAGGTGGATACGCGCACCCAGTCGTTGCCGTTCGCCACAAACAGGGTGGCAACTGCACCGGTATCACGGGTAAAGGCGTCCACAAGCTCGGTATCACCAATAAGGCTCTTACCGCGCAGTGTCAGATCCTGAAGCTGGAGGTTGTTGAACTCAACCGTGTTCTCCTGCTTCTCCAGGCCATCCAGGTAGCCGTTACGGAAGGAAGATTCCAGCACTTTGGCGGTCTGCAGGTAGGCGTCAAACTGGCCGGAGATGGTTTTGGCCATTGACTGTAATTTGGACTGGTGTTCACGAAGCGTGTTGTTGAGCAGAACCTCGGAAGCATTGCGGTAAACCAGTACGGCTACCGAACTGAATGCGACCAAAAGGCACAGTGTTATCACCAGCTTAAGCTGAAAGCCGACGGTTCGGCTCTTGTAGTAGTCAATCATTTTTTACCCTGTCATTTGTTGCTTGCTACCACACTTAGTGCCATCCATGGTGAACAGTGAATAAGCAAGTTCTACATTAGATTTTAATTTTTATAAATATTTTTGAAGCGGTGAATAATATAGATCTATCAGCAAAGGTAAATTGATTTATGACAAGAATAACAAGCTTTATTGATCAGCTCTTGAGGTGAGAGGAGATTGGTCAGGGTGGTGGCTTATGAGGCCGGTTTGATAAAGAAAAGCCTCTTGCCGGGGCAAGAGGCTCGGGATTACGAGAATATCTGGCAACTTCTGGGACTTAAGTCCAGCTGGTCTGTCATATCTTTCAGGAAAAGGTCAGCAAGCCGGGCCAGAGAGTGGTAGAAGTCATCCTGTATGCAGGCGTTTTCCAACCGGCTCAAATATGTGGGTGCCCATGGCAGCAGGTGTTGCTCCAGAAGCTCCACTGCAGCCAGGTCGTTCTCCTGCTCCAGAAAGTGCGCCAGTGCCAGCAGCATCAGGCCAAACTGGTCATCCGGTTCACTCTGACTGCCGGACGGCGCAAGGCCGTTATCCTGCAGAAAGCGGCGCCAGGCGAGGGTGGACTCGCCCATCACGATGCGCTCGGGATCCTGATAGACAGATCCCCATGGCGGCGCTGGCATAACGCCGATACCTTCAAACAGAACGGCGAAGCGCTCTGCTTCCGGTTTCGGCAGCCGGCTGCAGATTTCGGCGATCTGCTCTGGCTGCTGCCAGTTAAAGTGTTTGTCCAGTGATGGTAGATCAGTCAGCGCAATTTGCGCCTGCTCACTTCCAGGTGAACAGTAAAACAGGCTGCCAAGTACGCGGGGAACCACAGCAATCATTATTCTCTCCTGTACAGTGGCCGGAGTGGTGCATACCGCTCCGGCCAGGGGGATTACATGGTGATCCACCACAGGTTGTAAAACGCGATACGTCCGGCCAGCTCACCGGCTACCATTACCGCCGCACCGGTAAACAGCAGCGGCGTCAGTGCACGGCGACGCACCAGGGTCAGCAGGGCGATCAGCAGAGCGATCAATACTGCGGCGATGTAGCTGTTCCAGAATGCGAACTGCTGTGACGCCAGGTGCGGAACCGTTTCGGTAACAAAATCAATGTAACCGGAGCGGGTCGCCAGTGCGATGGCGCTGCCACCGATAACCGCGATGCCACTAATTTTGTGAGCGCCGGTGGCCATCGCCAGAGCGCCACCGGCTACCAGAACGGTCAGCCACAGCTGCAGCGAAGTATAGACGCTGTTCCATGCTGGTACGGTTTCGAGCTGATACACCTGGGTAATGGACCAGGCAAACGCCATACCGGATACCGCTGCGCCAAGGTTAGCCAGGCTCTGCAGTGTGTCGGTTTTGCTTTCACCCAGCTTCGCGACGGCGATTGCACGCAGTTTGGCAATGCCCATACCGGCCGTTACCGCCAGCAGGCCAAAGAACGCGCCACTCAGCAGGATCTCATTGCTCATTGGAGAGCGGACCGCACCAAACATCAGGTTCATCGCACGCAGAGGCTGACCCATGTGAGTGCCACCGACAGCCATGCCGACAGCGGCAATAACGGCTGCGATCAGGTTAGCGCGGTTCAGTTGCTGCTGGTTAATATGGCCGGTTTTCGCGGCCAAAAATGCCAGTACAACCAGACCCACGGCGCTCTGGCCGAGTACGGTAAAAAATACCAGTGGTAATTCGTGCATCTGTTACACCTCCGACGGATTCTGAACCTGACCGGTGGTATCACCGGACTTACGCGCATCAGCGTGTGCTTTGATCACCAGGCTTGGCTTGGTCAGGCCCGGATCCGGAAGCGGTGCGACCGCGTTTTCGGTACCGTATTTCTCACGCAGGATATGCAGCTCACCAAAGTCCAGCGCACGCTGTGGGCAGGACTCAACACAGACAGGTTTAAGACCCTCTGCGACACGCTGGTAGCAGCCGTCACACTTGGACATCACCTTTTTCTCTGCATCGAACTGAGGCGCGCCGTACGGGCAGCGCATTTCACAGTAGCGACAGCCCACACACACGTCCTGGTTTACAACGACCAGACCGTCTTCTTTGCGCTTGTGCATCGCACCGGTCGGACAACCTTTAACACAGGTCGGCTCAGCACAGTGGTTACACGAGATGGACAGGTAGTAGTTAAAGGTCTCCTGCTTCCAGGCGTGACCGGCTTTTTCCCACTTACCGCCACCATACTCGTAGACGCGGCGGAATTTCGGGCCGACATCCAGTGCTTTTTCGTCTTTGCAACTGATCTGGCAGGTTTTACAACCGGTGCATTTAGAAGAGTCGACATAAAAACCGTATTGTTTCATTTAATGAGCTCCTTAAACGCGCTTAATTTCAACCAGGTTGGTGTGTTGAGGGTTACCTTTCGCCAGAGCCGTAGGGCGCTGGGTGGTAAGGCGGTTGATACAGCCACCAACATCGACACCGGCCTTATTGGTGCGCGCCCAGGCGCCTTCCGGCATCGCGGTGACACCCGGCATCATACGGTTGGATACTTTGGCTTTAATGCGCAGCGTGCCGCGGTCATTAAACACTTCAACCATATCGTCGTTACGGATCCCGCGCGATTCGGCGTCCAGTGGGTTCATCCATACTGCGTCTGGCGCGGCTTCTTTAAGCTGAGCGACAGAAGAGTAAGTCGAGTGACAGTGGCCTTTGGTGTGGAAACCGGTCAGCTGAAGCGGGTATTTCTCCAGCGTCTTGTGGTCTTCAATTCCTTCTACTGCCGGCCAGTAAACCGGGATAGGGGAGATCAGGTCACCTTCCAGCAGTTCCCACTCGTCCGCGATCTGCGCCAGTTGCTCTGAGTAGATCTCAATTTTGCCTGACGGCGTTTTCAGCGGGTTTGCCTGCGGGTTATCACGGAAGTCTTTCAGCGCGATATGTTTGCTGCTGTCTGCGATGCGGCGATCCAGGATACCTTTGCCATCTGTGTCTTTAAACTCTGGCAGGTGTGTCTCTTTCTTGCGTACTTCGTTGTACGCATGCTCGATCCAGTCCTGGTATGTGCGGCCTTCGGTAAAGGCCTCTTTCAGGCCCATCTTGCCTGCGATTTCTGCCAGTACGTCGTAAGTCGGACGGTTTTCCCACATTGGCTCGATAGCCTGTTGCAGGCGGACCAGGTAGTGATACGAGCCGGACTGATAAGAGTTGTTGATCAGATCGTCAGACTCCAGCGTTGAGACATCCGGCAGCAGCAGGTCTGCGTATTTCGCAGAAGCTGTCATGTGGTTATCCCATACCAGTACAAACTCACACAGTGACTCATCGCGCAGAATTTCATCAACGCGGTTCAGGTCAGAGTGCTGGTTGCCGGTCACGTTAGACGCGTAGTTCCACAGGAACTTAACGTTGGTCTTAAGGCGGTCACGTCCTTTTACGTAGTCGGTTTTGGCGGTCATTTCAGTGCCACGTACGATCGCGTCAGTCCACAGGAAGCACGGGATAGACACTTTCACCGGGTTCGGAATGGACAGGCCAGACAGGGTGTAAGGTACGCTGCCACCCCAGGTTCCGATGTTGGTGCCCGGACGGCCGAACTGACCGGTCATGATCGGCAGCATCATAATAGCGCGAGCAGCGTGCTCACCGTTTTGGGTGCGCTGTACGCCCCAGCCCTGAGAGATCCAGGCGGCTTTGGCGGCGGCGATTTCACGCGCCAGTTCGCGGATGCGGTCTGCAGAAATAGCGGTCAGCTCTTCTGCCCATTCAGGGGTCTTCTCGGTCTTGTCTTCGCCAAGGCCCAGAATATAGGACTTGTATGAAGCGTTCTCCGGCGCTCCTTCTGGCAGGGTGTCTTCATTCCAGCCGACGGTGTACTGATTCAGCATCGCTTCGTCGATCAGGTTTTCTTTGATCAGGGTGTGGCCGACAGCTGCAACCAGAGCTGCGTCGGTACCCGGGCGGATTGGCAGCCACTCAGCATCAAATGCGGTCACACTGTCAGTACGGCGCGGGTCGATAATGATGACGCGGGCACCGCTTTGCTCAAGCGCGTGGTAGATCTCTGCGATCTGGCCGCCGCCTGACATACGGGTCTCAGCCAGGTTCTGGCCGAACATGACCACCAGGTCTGAGTTTTTGATTTCAGAGAACAGGGTCTGCTGCTCGGTGCCGTAGATATTACCGGCCTGACCGAATACAAACGGGGCGATACGGTTCAGCTGGCCTTCTGAATAGGTGTTGTGCATATCCAGGAAGCCGCCAGCCAGGTTGAGCAGACGCTTACAGGTGTTACGGCCCTGCAGGTTAGCGCCGGTGGTACCAGAACCATACTGGTAGTAAATCGCTTCGTTGCCGTGGGTTTCGATAACGCGTTTCAGCTCGGTAGCGACGATAGTAGTCGCCTCATCCCAGCTGATGCGTTTGAACTTACCTTCGCCGCGCTTACCGACACGTTTCATCGGGTATTTCAGGCGGTCCGGATTGTAAGTACGGAAACGGGCAGAGCGGCCGCGCAGACAAGGGCGGATCTGATGCTGACCGAAAATGGCTTCATCCACACCGTCTTCCGGCGAAATCTTAACGGCAACGCCGTCCTGTACATGAACTTTAAACGGGCAGCGGCTGCCACAGTTCACCAGACAGGCGCTGTATGAAATGCTTTCTTCGCCGGACGGGGTGCCAGCAGCTGGTTTGGATGCCACTGCATTGAACGGCAGGCTGAGCGAACCTGCTGCAACGGCAGCACCGGATACCGCGGCCGAACTTTTCATGAAGTCACGGCGGGTAAACAGACTGTTTATTATTGATTTTGACATGATTGCCTCCAGTATAGAGGCCTGAATTATCGGGGATTCTCAGTCGTGGCGTGTGATCCAGGTCAAACCGGACCAGCGGTTTTATATGATTTATTAATGGTTTGGAGTTTTTTATCTTTATTGATAAAAAAGATGGTTTTTTTGACTTATTCGCCGCTCAGTTTGTGGACAATGTCAGTACCACGGCACTCGCAGGGCAACTGCTTTTGCACTCACCACAGCCGTTGCAGCGCTGATCTTCCAGCTGCGGAAGCTGGCCAGGCTCCGCACTGATCGCTGCTTCCGGGCAGTCTTCGATACACAGTTCACAATAACCCAGCAGTTTGTTATGGCAGTGGGAAGTAAACTCCGGTACCAACCCGGTTTTGGTTGCGGGCTTAATTGCCCCTGCCGGGCAGGCAGACTGGCAGGTGCCGCACAGGTCGCAGTGGTTATAATCCAGCGACAGTACCGGAAATCCTGCCTCCATATTGAGAACAGAGCGTGGGCAGTTTTCTGCGCATTTTCCACACCCGTCACACAGGTGCTGGAACAGTGTCTCTTCAACCGCTCCGGGAGGGCGGGGCACAAGGCGTTCGAGCCGGAACTCTGTCGCCTGATATGACTCCTGTCCGCGGCGCATTATGCCCCTGAACAGATCACGGCGGCTGACCTGACGTGCTTCTTCGCTCATTGCTTACCCTCACAGAAAAGAATGGTCAGAGTATACCCCTGCGGCATGAAGCGCGGGTAGTAAAGAGTCATAAGAAGTTATTGGGCGGACTAAAGTGGGGGCGGGAATATGGCTCAGGAGCTGTGAACCCATTTTTCAATCATGCTGACCAGTTCATGGCTCCGGTAGGGCTTGGAGAGCAGGTCATCCATTCCGGCCTCGTGGCAGGCAGTGCGCTCGTCGGCTGTGGTTCCGGCTGTCAGGGCAATAATCGGTTGCTGATACCCTTTGTCGCGCAACCGGCGTGTTGCTTCAAAACCGTCCATAATGGGCATTCTGCAATCCATCAGAATCAGGTCATAGCGCTTTTTCTCTGCGCTCTGCAGTGCCTGAAGGCCGTTGTCTGCGAGGACGGGGGAAATGCCTACTTTGTTCAGCATCTGTTCGACCACCAGTTGATTGACTTTGATATCTTCAACCACAAGGATACTCAGTTCGCCGGAAAGCGGTGTGGTCTGTTCTGCAGAGTGACTGACCTGTGGTGGCAGGGCCTGGGTTTCACAAAGCGGGATGGAGACATAAAAATTGCTGCCTTTACCTGGCTGGCTGTGCACTTTAATCTCTCCGTTCATTAAATCGATCAACTGTTTACAGATCGCGAGGCCAAGCCCGGTTCCTTCGTACTGGCGTCTGTCACCTTTGTCTTCCTGGGTAAAGGGTTCAAACAGTCCTTTTGTATTGCTGATACCGATACCGGAATCAGTAACTCTTGCGCTGAACAGTCCGTTTCGCCAGTCGAGCGATACACGGACAAAACCATGCTCGGTAAACTTGACTGCGTTACCGATCAGGTTAACCAGTATCTGGCTTATTCGTTCAATATCACCCTCAAGACAGGCTGGCATAGTGTCTGAGCTACTGATAGAGAAGCTCAGGCCTTTTTGCTGTGCCCTCGACGAAAAAATCCCCTCAAGTGTCTGCTCCAGTTCAGAAAAGTGGAACGGGCGCTGGATAAGCTCAAACATACCGGCGTTGAGTTTACTGAAATCAAGCAGGTCGTTAATAATGCAACGCAGCAGTTCGCCGGAGTGATTAATCGTTGAGAGCAGCTGATTCTGGTCGTCATCCAGGCATGTTTCGGAAAGCAGCTCTGCTCCTCCCAGCAGGCCATTGAGCGGCGTTCTCAGCTCATGGTTTATCATCGCCAGAAACTCTCTGGTTGCACGCTCTGAGGCCTGAGCCTGTTCACGCAGCTCAATTTGCCTCCGTAATATCATCTGGCGCTGAAAAGCGCTGCAAAGCAGGTCGGCAATTTTGGTCAGGCCATTTTCTATTTCATCGTGCAGTTCGCCACGGGTCCGGATCTCCATAATGGCGAGCAGCGAGCCTTCCTGTTCAAGCGTTAAAGTGAGGCGATTATCATCCCAGCCGGGGGAAACCGGGGGCAGCACAGCACTAAACCGGCTGACCGGGATACCTGCCCGGGAAGAGAGTGTCAGTGAGAGGTGTTCAATCCATGGGTTGGCTTCGAGTTGAGTCAACAGTTCATCCAGAATCAGCTCGTCCGGATCTCTTCTCAGCAGAACCCGTCCGTAGTGGATAAGCAAATCGTCAATAAAGCGCTGGAACTCCAGCTCCTGAAGCTGGCGGCTGGAAGTTTTCTCCAGCTCACCAAGCGCGATGGCGAGTTGCTGGTTGGAGCGATAGAGCTCAAGGCTTTTCTCCTCAAGCAACCGCTCTGCCTGTTTGCGCGCTGCGATTTCTCTTTGCAGCTTACGTTCAAGCGGGCTTTCCATCAGGGCTCCAGAACGAGGGTAAAGCGTACCTGGCTCTGATCTTTGGTCAGCGCCTGCATGGTGACTCCGACAGTCTGGTTGAAATAGTCTGCACAGCCTTTTATCAGCCCCAGGCAGACATGTGAGAGGCAGCGGGCACTGTGGTAGTCCATGACCATTTCAGTTTCTGTCTGGCTGATAAAGGAGAAGCGGGGAGGTTTGGCGTCCGGATAGAGTTTTTTTACTTCCAGGTGGATGTAGTCTTCTACGTGGCGGATAAACTGAAAAGCATCTTTACACTGACCAAGGCTGGCGGTGGAAGGGAGTGCTTTAATCAGATTGGCAAATACTGCCTGGCCAAAGACCTGTTGCAAATCCTCATGGCTGATGCCGGTGATTTTGCTCAGGGTAATTATCATGGTAACCAGTTTTCTGTGATCGTAGCTGCCAACAGAGGTATAGGTACCATCATCGGCAGACTGTTCCAGCATTTTGTCGACCACTTCCAGACCGAACCTGTCTTCAACCAGCTCCAGAAATTCGGTAAAAATGATTCCTTTCATTCCTGCCCCTCACTAATACCTGACTACTTTAGTCAATTATTGGTGATAATCACGGAAATGCCAAATCAGTGCACCTGTACGGAAGCGGCAGAGAGATCTGTGCGGTGGATAATGTGACAGTTGGTGAACCAGCCGGAAAACCGGGACGACTTAAACTTATCAGGTTAATTAATTGATTTTCAGGTTTATATTGATCATAGTCCTGCTAACTATTTAATGGATAAGCCTTCTATGTGTAAATCTCTGACTCTTCTGCTGACTCTGTTCCTGCTAACCGCTTGTGAGAGCACGGTGTCGTTTTATCGCGACTCTTCTGAGCTGGCTAAGTTGGATATCGAGCTGGCCAGAACACCTGAGCAGCGCGCTACCGGGCTGATGTATCGTCAGAGTTTGTGTGATTCATGCGGAATGCTGTTTGATTACAGCGAGCCGGTGAATGTCTCGATGTGGATGAAAAACACTTATATCCCGCTGGATATGTTTTTTATTACAGAGGAGGGGATTGTGGCGCAGATTTTTGAAAACACCACGCCTCATTCAACTGAGTTGCTGAAGAGTTCTCAGCCAGTGCGATATGTGCTCGAAACCAATGCGGGCTTTGCCCGGCAGCACAACGTTCAGGTAGGAGACAGGCTCAGGTGATACCGGATCAGTCCCCTGATCCGGATATCAGAAAGGTGGTTAGTCGTCAGCTGACTCTGCCTGAAGATCATAAAGCGCAGACGCCCGCTCCAGTGCGTCGATATCGCTGTCACAGATCTGCATTTTCAGCGCGTTGAATTTTACCTCCGGCCATTCGTAGATGTTCAGCGCCAGCAGACGCTCAATGACTTCCGGCTCAAAGCGGGTACGGACTACTTTTGCGGGCGTACCACCTACGATGGTGTAGGGCGCCACGTCTTTGGTCACCACGCTGTTTGCTGCCACAATCGCACCTTCTCCGATGGTCACGCCCGGCATGATCATCGCGCGCATACCGATCCAGCAGCCATCTTTCAGCCAGGTATCCCCTTTGCTCTGGTAGGCTTCGGTGATCTTGTCCATAAACGGGTAGAGGCTGAACCAGTCCTGGCGGTGAGTGTGGTTGCCCCCCATCAGAATGACGGCTTCTGCGCCGATGCAGACGTAATCGCCGATGTGCAGCTTATCGATTTCCCATGGTGGTTCCCGGTCGCGGGTCTGCTCATCGCCATGCAGGTAACGTACGACGGAACGCTCGAAGCCGTTGTCGTATGCATCGCTGTAGTAGCTGTGGGTGCCTCTGATGGTGATGTTCGGGTTCTGCACGGTTTCGTGCAGCATTTCCATTTTGGTCCAGTGTTTGTTGGTCATGTTCAGTTCTCCTCAGTTCAGAAAATAGCAGGCACAGTCATGCCTGCCGCTTTGGGTGAGAACCAAACCAGCTAATGGATACGGGGCTGTTTGAGATAAGCGATGGCTTCCATCGCGGATTTTAGTGACTTCATCTTTGTGTGCCTGAATTTACGGGATGAATGGTAAAGGCATCTGTCGGTGCTTGCAACTGATAATACATGTGCATTAGTAAAACTAATCTGTAAAGTTTGCGGCTGGGGAGGTGGGTAAATTAACGCCTCTTTATTTTTGTTAAGAATTAAATGTCAGGGATCTTATTATAAATAAATTTGTAAATCTGGCTGTAGTGAGATTTTGGTCACGGATATTTTATCCTGTTGGTATTATTGTTGTCATCATTATGGAATTGAGGCGTGTGTGATGAAAACACCTGAGTTAAACAAACAAAACCTGAGCGAGTGCCTGCAGTACGCTGCACTGGCGCTGCGTGCGTTTTGTCTGTTTTTCCTGCCTTATTCTGTCGATAAGCTGACTCAAACCAGCAGCGCTAAGGATGAACTCAATCTGTCTGAGCAGTACTCCTGCCTCTGGACTAAGAGTGCTGAGTTAGTGCCGCCTTTCCGCCGTATGTTTGTCCGTGCCGGAGGTGCTGGTTGTCATCATGAACACAAATGTGCAGTACTACATGCTCAGCGTTCGCTGAGTGTGCTGACTTTTATTGCCAGCGTTTGTTTCACTGAGATCCTGAAAGCCTGTCAGTACAGCGTGCTGGAAAGAGCGCGTTTTGCTGTAAATACAATCTTAATCAAAGAACACACAACGAGCGTTTTGCCGTTGTGTGTTTTTTTTTACAATAAAAAGAGGAACACACTATGTACATCGTATGCGTAGCCGCTTGCCCTACCGGCGTTGCCCACACCTATATGGCTGCAGAAGCTCTGGAAGTCAAAGGTAAAGAGCTTGGCCTGGAAATCAAGGTAGAGACCCAGGGAAGTATGGGAGCGGAAAACGAAATTACGGCCGAAGACGTTGCCCGTGCCGATGCAGCGATCATCGCGGCGGATGTGGCAATCAACGGCCTGGAACGCTTTACTTCTCTGCCAAAAATAGAGTGTAAAGTTGCAGACCCTATTAAACACGGCGATGCCTTATTTGAAGCCCTGCAGGCGGAGATACAGTAATGACTCAGTTTAATTCCGGAAACAAATCGGTAGGCACCGATATAAAAAATGCCATCATGACCGGCGTCTCCTATATGCTGCCGTTTATTATCGCCGGCGCAGTATTAATGGGCATCGCCCGTATCGGTGCCTCTTTCTACGGTGTCGACAATATCTGGGACGGCAGCCACGGTGAGTCGGTTCACAGCCTGGTCCGTCTGTTCCATGATCTGGATGGCTTTGGTGGTATGGCGCTGTCGCTGATGCTGCCTGTGGTAGCGGGCTATATTGCGTTTGCACTGGCTAACAAACCAGCCATCGCACCGGGTATGATCGGCGGCCTTCTGGCCGGCAAGATCGGCACCGGTTTCCTGGGCGCTCTGGCGGCAGGTCTTTTAGCAGGTTACATAGTTAAGTATCTGGCGACTAAGATAAAGCTGCCTAAGGCGCTCGCTTCAGCCGGCCCGATCTTTATTATCCCTGTTGGTGGCACGCTGCTGGTCTGTCTGCTGATGTCTTATGTGATTGGCGACCCTATGGCTGCGCTTAATCGTGGTCTGGAAACCTGGCTGATGTCTATGTCTGATGGCAACAAGATCATTCTTGCTGCGGTTGTCGGTGGCATGGTGGGCTTTGACCTGGGCGGCCCAATCAACAAAGCGGCGGTAACCACAGCGATGGCGTTGCTGGCATCCGGTATTTATGACCCGAACACCGCAGCGCAGGTGGCGATCATTATCCCGCCAATCGGAATCGGTGTGGCGACACTGATCTGGAAGAAGCGTTTCCCTGAATCACTTCAGGAGGCAGGTAAAGCGTCGACTCTGATGGGCCTTATCGGGGTGTCAGAAGGGGCGATTCCGTTTGCTCTGGCTAACCCGAAGATCATCGCGGTGAACGTAGTGGGCTCGGCAGTCGGTGCAGCCATGGCGGTAGGCCTTGGGGCGGTAAACAAAGCGCCGATCTCCGGCTTCTATGGCTGGCTGGCGGTTGAGAGCTGGTTTGTCTACGTGCTTGCTATCGCGACCGGTTCAGCGATCATCGCTCTGGGTTCTCTGCTGGTATTCAACGGTGAAGAAACCAAACAGAAAGCCAAGCCGGACAGCGCGCCGAAGTTTACTGTGACGCGTTAGTTTCCTTACTCGTTGGTAGTCAGGCTGATATTGATAAGCAGACCCTCCTTGCACCTGGGCGGCCCCCACGGAACGCAAGGAGGAGCCCCAGAAAAGGGCTACGTGAGTCTGTGTTCAATATCTGCCAGACGGACCGAAATCTGGAACGGCTATTTAGCCAACAATTAATAATACTTCCCCTTATTTCTTTATTTAGGAGCGAAAGCTTCGGGTTAACTGCGCCTTATGAAAACGATACATTTAATTCAACATACCCACTGGGACCGAGAGTGGTATTTTACAGAGAACGATTCAAAAGCTCTTCTTTATTATTTTATGGAAGATTTAATGAGCCGTCTGGAATCGGATTTAGACCTTGGCCCTTTTATTTTAGATGCGCAAACAGTCGTGCTGGAAGACTACCTTGAAGTTGCGCCTGAGAACAAAACAAGATTAGATAAACTTATCTTTGGTGGGCGAATTCAGATCGGTCCCTGGTACACCCAGACCGACTTTCTGACCGTCAGTGCCGAGTCGATCAGCAGAAACCTGCTGCTTGGTATGGCAGACAGCGCCCGCTATGGCGGCGCGATGAAAGTCGGCTATGTGCCCGACTCATTCGGCCAGACTGAACAACTGCCCCTGTTTCTGAATCAGTTCAATATCGATAAAGCGGTGTTGTGGCGTGGCTGGTCTGAGCGACTGGTGGAAACCACAGAGTTTAACTGGCACAGCCCGGATGGCAGCGCTGTGACTACTGCAGTTTTTCCCTGGGGCTACGGCTGCGCCAAATGGCTGCCGGCAGAGACCGGCGAACTGACAGAGACTCTGCTGGAGAAAACCCGCAAGCAGTGTCAGTTTGCGGCAACAGACCATACCATGCTGCCAAACGGAAACGACCAGTCACCGTTTGAGTATCAGGTGCCAGGGGCGCTGGATGCGGTGAACCAGGCTCAGGATGAATTCCATTTTGTCAGCAGTTCATTTGAACACTATTTTGAAAAGCTTGGCCGGGACCTGCCTGAGTTTCGCGGTGAGATGATTGACCCGAAATATATGCGTATCCACCGCGGGATCTTCTCAACCCGGATGGATATCAAGCAGGCCAACGCAGAGCTGGAAACCCTGGTCAGCCGTTATCTGGAGCCGCTGCTGGCGCTTAACTACCATAACGGCCTTCCGTATCCCCACACGGCGGTCAATAACATCTGGCGTGAAGCGATGAAAAGCCACGCTCACGACAGTATCGGCGGCTGTAACTCGGACCGCGTTAATGCCATGGTGCACAATCGTCTGCTCTCCGGGATTGAAACGGCCAGCCAGCTTCTGGAGCTTAACTTCAGAAAACTCGCTGATGGTATTAGTGCATCACAGGATGGCACCAAAGTGGTGGTGTTTAACAGCAAGCCCAAAGTGGCAGACAGCCTGGTTGAGCTGACCATCTGCACCCCGGCTGAGAGCCTGGCGTTTAAAGACCAGCAGGGCAACGAACTGGCGTATCAGATCCTGAGCGAAACACGTCAGGATATGTCGACCATTATCCAGGAGCTCTCGAACAGCACGACGACGACCTGGTACCGCAAAATAACCCTGGTGGTGGATGTGAAAGCAGTCCCTGGCTGCGGCTATACCACCATTTACCTGCAGGAGGACCAGCAGGCGGCGTTAGCGCGTTCCGCAGAACCGCAGCAGCAGGCTCAGATCAGCAACCAGTGGTTTACCCTGACGCACAGCGGAGCAGAAGGCCTGATCCTGGATGATCACCGTACCGGTCAGCAGTACCGGAACCTGTTTGAGCTGGTGGATGGCTCAGATGAGGGTGATAACTACAACTTCTCACCGCTGGAAAACGACTGGCTGCTCAGTGCCAATGAGGCTGATCACCAGATCGAAACCACCAAAGGCGAGCTGGTCAGCTCAATGACGATTCGCTTTGAACTGCCGGTCCCGGCTGATCTTGAAGAGCGTAAGCAAAAGAAAACCAGCGCGGCTCTGCCGGTTGAGATGACCCTGACCCTGCGCGCAGACAGGCCATCAGTCGATGCCCGGGTTGAGCTGGATAATCAGGTGTGTGACCACAGGATCCAGCTGCGCTTCCCAACCGGTGTTATCGGTGAAACTCACTTTGCCGACCAGCCATTTGGCCTTATCGAGCGCTTTAACAACCCGCCGGAGATGGCGCAGTGGCAGGAAGAGGGCTGGACCGAAGCGCCGGTGGCTCTGTATCCGATGCAGTCGCTGGTGATGCAGAAAGACCAAAGCAGAGGTCTGGGTATTGTCACAAAAGGGCTGCGTGAGTATGAAATCCAGCCTGAGAAGACCGGCACCGTTGCGGTCACCCTGATGCGAAGTGTCGGCTGGCTGGGCCAGGCAAACCTGACTTACCGCCCGGGCCGGGCGTCGGGCATGGTGCTTTCTTCTCCGGATTCACAGCTAATCGGTAAGCATTGCTTTGAGCTCTCTCTGGTGCCGGTTAATCCACAGGATGAGGCCGGATTCTGGTCTGTGACAGAAGCAGTAAACACCCCGGTGATGGCGCACGTAGGAACCGACTGGGCGCGTTTCAGGCTCAATAAATCAGACGCCAGTTACAGCGAGTCGCAGAGCCTGGTGGAGTGGGATACCGGACTTCACTTCAGCACCCTTAAAAAAGCTGAACAGGATGATGGACTGATCCTGCGTATGTTTAATCCGACCCGCGAAGCCATGCCAGCGGGCAGCCCGGATACCGGGCTTTCATACCACGCCGTTCAGTTAGATGAATCCAGCCAGACAGAGCTGTGCGTACAGAGCGCGCCATGCAGCCCGGTTACCCTGAAGTTAGAGAAGTAAGAAAATGAAAAGTATTGAATTTATTTGTCCTCTGCCAAATGGCATTCATGCGCGTCCGGCAAAGGAGATCGAGCTCAGGGCCGGAAAGTTCCATTCAGAGATCACCCTGGTAAACCGAACCAAAGAGAAATCGGCCAATGCCAGGAGTGTGCTTTCGCTGATCAGCGCGGATGTATTGCTCGATGATATGTGCAGCCTGGAGATTTCGGGCAGCGATGAAGAGCAGGCGTATGAGTTCTTCAGCCGCTTTATCGAAACCGAGTTGGCGGATATCGATGAAGCGCCGGAAAGCTCAGCTCAGTCACACGCTCTGCCTCTGCCGGTTTCTTTACAGATGGCGGCACCGGAGCTTCTTAGAGGCACGGTGGCGTCTCAGGGGATAGGGGAGGCCAGGCCTCTGATCCTGCAAAATGCCGACTTACTGGAGCTTGCCGATGAGCTGGGCTGCGAGGGTGATATTAGTAACCGGCTGAGTGAAGCCCTCAGCGGACTCGAAGCTGAGCTGGCAGATGAGGTTGTTAACTGCGCCGGTGACAGTAAAGCGATTCTGGAAGCGCACCTGACCATCAGCCGTGATCCGGAACTTCGCGATGCGCTGGCAAGGCATCACAACGCCCGCAACCCGGTTGAAGCGATAGCCCGTGCGTGCGCAGACCTGTGTGAGTCTCTGGAGCAGAGCAGCAGTGCCTATCTTAAAGAGCGCGCACTGGATATCCGCGATATCGGACTCCGGCTGGCGTCGACAGTCAGTGGCCGCAACCTGACTCAGGCTCCGGTTATTGATTCTGACGTTGTCATTCTGTCACCAGCATTGCTGACGCCGAGCCAGCTGTTGGCGCTGCCCAAACAGCATATTAAAGGGCTGGTGATGGGAGATGGCGGAACGACGTCGCATACGGTGATCCTGGCGCGCTCATTTCAGATCCCGACTCTGGTTGGTGTAGAAGATATCTGCACGCGTGCAGCAGGTCTGGAGTCGGTTATTGTTGACGCATTAAACGGCGTAGCAGTGCTTAAAAGCAATCCGGATACAGAGCGTTATTACGCGCTGGAAAGACGCAGGCTGACCGGGCTGGAAGCTCGCAGCGCTGAGTATAAAACCAGACAGATCCAAACCAGTGACGGTCAGGGTGTCAGCGTGCTGGCAAACGTGGTTTCCGACGAAGAAGGCGAAGGCGTTCTCCAAAATGGTGCAGACGGTATCGGCCTGTTCCGTACTGAGCTTTTGTTCTGTGAGCGGCCTTCAGCCCCGGAGGAAGAGGAGCAGTTTCGTCACTACCGCAATCTGATTGAAAAGTGCGCGGGCAAAAAAGTGGTGATCCGCACTCTGGATATCGGTGGCGACAAACCGTGTGACTATATGGGCTTCCCGCAGGAGGAAAACCCGTTCCTCGGTTACCGGGCAATCCGTATGTACCCTGAGTACCAGAACATTTTCGACAGCCAGCTCAGGGCGCTGGTGCGTGCCAGTGCTTATGGCGAGGTGTCGGTGATGGTACCCATGGTGGCAAACCTGGATGAGATCCGCTGGTGCCGTGAAAATCTGGACCGGGTGACCGGCGAGCTGACCGCAGAGGGGCATCAGACTGGTAAGGTGAAGCTGGGCGTGATGGCGGAAGTGCCGTCGATTGCTTACCTGCTTGGCGTTGCTAAAGAGTACCTGGATTTCATATCCATCGGCAGCAATGACCTGATACAGTATTTCTTTGCCTGTGACCGGGGGAACCAGGCGGTCGCCCATCTGTATGACCACTTCAATCCGGCGTTTCTCGCCTTTGTCCGCGATATCATCCGGCGTGCGGATGAGGCAGGTCTTGAGGTCAGCCTGTGTGGTGAAATGGCGGCGTCAGAACTGGCTCAGCCTCTGCTGCTGGGCGCAGGTCTGAGGCAGTTTTCGGTATCCGGCGGTAAGATCGCCGCATCAAAATATGCGCTGGCACACCTGAGTGCTGCTGACTGTGGTGAGCTTCTTGATGAGGCCGTCAGTCTGGCAAATGGCGAGCAGGTTCAGGCGCTGGTCAGCCGTTTCCTTGCCGGAAGCCAAAGCCGTGAAACGCTCGACCCGTCACTGGTCTTTACTCAGCAAACAGTTGAGACCAAAGCGCAGGCAATAAAACTGCTGACCGATAATCTGGAGCTTCAGGGACGGGCACCGTCGGGGGCTGAAGTCGAAAGAGCGATCTGGGACAGGGAAGCGGTTTTCTCCACCGCGCTCGGCTTCTCGGTCGCTGTGCCGCACTGTAAATCAGACAAGGTGACTCACAACAGCGTCTCGGTCATGACGCTGGATAAGCCAATCGACTGGGGTGAGGACGTGAGCGCTGACCTGATCATTATGCTGACGGTGACAGAAGAGGGGCAGGATACCCACATGAAGATCTTTTCGAAGATCGCCCGCAAGCTGATGCATCAGGAATTTCGTGATTCGCTTAAATCTGCTGATAAGCCGGAAGCGGTTATCGAAACCCTTAATGCCGTGATCAACGCTTAATGTCAGGAGCTGGCCCGCAGTAATGCGGGCCTGTACGGGAATGCAACAAAGAAACTCGCTGGCGCTTCTGTCGCTGGTCTTTTTCGCCTGGGGGCTGCTGACTTCGGCCAACACCATTCTGGTGCCGTATTTTCAGCAGCAGTTCGGCCTGGGTTACCAGCAGTCGATGCTGGTGCAGGTCGCATTTTATCTGGCGCCGTTTGCTGCCTGTGTGCCGACATCGGTATGGATGTCCCGGCGGGGCTATAAGACGACGCTTCAGGGGGCGTTGGCCCTTACGGCTTTTGGTTGTATCGGTCTGTTTGCCGGTCTCTGGTTGGAGCTGTTTTACGCAGCCCTGGCCGCGGTGTTTGTTACTGCAATGGGTGTGGCGTCCCTGCAGGTGGTTGCCAATCCATACGTAACCCAGTCCGGTGCGGAGCATGATGCGACCCGGCGGCTGACTATTGCGTCGACGCTTAATTCACTTGGTACCACTTCGGGGCCGCTTTTGCTCGGGGTTGCCATGCTGACACTGGGCGTGGCCAATATTTACCTTATGCTCTGTCTGGCGCTGGTGACGGTTGCGTTTGTGATATACCGCTCTGATCTGGCCGATTTTCGAAGCAGTAAACCGGTTGATATCCGCAGTTATCTTGGTGAGCTGGCCCGCCACCGCACGTTTATGTTCGGCGCTGTGACGATTTTCGTCTATGTCGGGGTTGAGGTGAGCATAGGTACGGTGACCATCAGTTACCTTTCTGAGTACGGAGGGCTGACGCCTGCTGCTGCCGCAACTTTTATCAGCTTTTATTGGGCAGGCTCACTGGCCGGGCGTTTGCTTTACAGCCTGGTTGCGGCGCGCTTTGCAGCTCTGCGGGTTCTGCTGGCAGGCTCCTGGGTGGCTATTGGGCTGATACTGTACGCGATTTTTAATCCGTCTCTTTATGGTGGGATTGCGCTTATCCTTATCGGGCTGTGTAACTCATTTATGTATCCGATCATTTTCTCAAGGGCCATTGATGGTTTGGGGGATGCGGCCGGAGCGGGTTCGGCCATTCTGATCATGTGCGGTGTTGGCGGGGGTATTGTGCCTATGCTGCAAGCCGGGCTTACAGCAGGGCCAGGGCTGGCGCTGAGTTACCTGGTACCGGCTGGTGGATATTTAATAATTGCCCTGTATGCATTTGTTCAGATGCCGAAAAGAATTGTTCAGACAGCATAAACAGGTAATAAAGGTCTGGCTTAATAAGGGATGCTGGATTTACAGTAACTTTGACTAATATGTGACCATTGTCCGGTTAAATAAGTTGGCTCCTGGATATAATCATAATCCACTAATTAATACTCAGGTGTTTGGCAATGAATAAATGGTTTTCCAGTACGGCAAATAAAGGAGCGCTGGTGGGCGTTTCTTTATTTCGTATGCTTGGAAAATTTTGCCAGTCGCTGATGCCGGATACCCGGCAGTTGCAGTATGAATCACAGCCTGAATCCGATGTGTTAATCCACCAGTGGAGCCGCTTATGGAGTGGCTTCAGGATGGTTTTATCCCGCCCTGTAAGGGGCTCTGAGCGTTCTGATGCTGCAGATACGGTTGCTGCCCGTTTGCATGCCATCGATATCAAATCGCTTGATTATACCTGTTCGGCTTCTGCCGTCATGCGTATTCTGATCTGTCAGCGTAATCAGGGTGATCCTGATTCCAATAATGAAGTTAAATATAAGAATAAAAGCGCAGAAGTGCCGGTTGGTATTTCTGCGCTTTTTTGTTTTTGTCACCTGAGTGAAATATTCAGGTGGCGTAATAGCATATTACCAATAACGACCTGTAATGGAGTATAAAAATGAAATTAAAATTAAGCGCCGCAATTTTGCTGGCACTCAGTGCTGGAAACAGTTATGCGGAGCATTCCCGGCAGGAATTAAAAGTGGCGTTTATGCCGGATATTCACTTTCATGATGTATATGGTGATTTCAGAGACGGCAGCTTTAAAGGTCTGAAGAACAGTAAGAGTGGTGAGCACGCCACTATCCGCAGCATGCAGGCTCAGCTCACCTCGACCCGGCTGTTCAACGAAAACTACTTTGCCCTGCTTGCCGCGCTGGATGATGCCGCAAGGCGCGGAGTGAAGTATGTCGCTCTGCCGGGAGATTTCAGCGATGACGGCCAGCCGGTACACATCCGCGGCCTGACCCGCATCCTGGACCACTACTCGAAAGAGTACGGTATGGAGTTTTTTGCCGCTCCGGGTAACCACGATCCGGTCCGGCCGTTCGACCGCCCGAGCGGAGAGGGCGATTTTCTCGGTAAAGATGGCAAGACCCAGAGGATCTTCAGTAAGGGAGCCAAAGAGTGCCAGGGCTACAAGGGCGAGAGCGCCACGATAGACGCCGGCTATGAACTTCCGACCGTTTGTACCGAAGAGATCCGGGAACTGGGTTATGAGGGACTGCTTAAAGAGATGGGAGATTTCGGCTTCTTCCCTAAGCAGTCTTACCGTTACTGGGAAACCCCTTACTCAGACTACAGCGAAAAGAACTACAGCTTCCGCAAAGCGCTGGATGAGTCCGGTTATGCAGAGCGTCAGTACGAGATCTGTCATCAGGGAACCGGAGGTAAGTACAAGCAGGATGACTATACCTCCTGCTTCATGGTGCCGGATACCAGTTATCTGGTCGAGCCGGTGGAAGGTCTGTGGCTTCTGGGGATCGATGCCAACGTCTACATCCCGGTTGCTGACGCTGATACCAGTAAACCGGAGCTGGCGTCCAACTTTGCCGGCTCGGGCAATGCGGGCTACAACCGGATGCTGACTCACAAGCAGCACGTGATCGAGTGGATGAAGAGTGTCACAGAGCGCGCTAAAGCAGAGGGTAAAACCCTGGTAGCGTTCAGTCATTTCCCTATGACTGAGTTCTACAACGGCGCTGCTGAAACCATCGAAGATATCTTTGGGCCGGGCAACTTCCAGCTGGCCCGCTCACCGAAAGAAGATGTCAGCCGCGCGCTGGCGAAAACCGGTATCCGGCTGCACGTTGGCGGACACATGCACTTTAACGACACCGGCGTGAAACGCTACGAAGATGGTTCGTTCCTGTTCAATATCCAGGCTCCTTCCATGGCGGCTTATGTGCCTGCGTATAAGTTGCTGACCTTCAAACCGGAGCAGATGGTTGATGTTGAAACGGTGATCCTCAATAAGGTACCGCGTTTTGATGAGCTGTTTGAGCACTATGAGAAAGAGTGGCGTCACCTCAACGAGCAGGGCAAAGAGGATATCTGGAACAAAGAAGTCCTGACCGCCAAAGACTATTACGAGTTTACCAATTGGCATATCACTGAGCTGACCCGGATGCGTTTTCTGCCTGAGGAGTGGCCCTGTGACCTTAAACAGATGGTATTTGCGCTGGATGGCCGCCAGATGCTGATCCTGAGTCAGCTGGACAGCCCCCTGACAACAGAGCGTGTGGCTCTGCTTACCGGCGGCAGGCAGGCGTTTGAAACCTGTCAGGAAAGCTCAGAACGTTTTGATGCAACCCAGATAAAGGATCCTGCGTTCGATAAAGCCTGGCAGGTTGCGCAAACCCGCGCCGAAGCCATTGCGAAAGAGCACGGACTGAAACTGGCCGATTTTGCCGAATGGAGCGGCTTTGATTTCGCTGTGGATTTCTATCGCCTGAGAAACGCAGATGAACTGGCATTTAAAGATATCGACCGCGGACGTATGCCTCAGTACGAACTGTTAGCCAAAGTGCTGGGCGAAGCACCAAAAGGTGGCGACCAGTTTGGCGATGTTTATAAACAGCGTTTCAGTGGCCTGTTCGCGATCCTGTCCAAGTTCTCTCAAGGGCAGCCAAGTTATCACTTCAGCCTGAACCTGGCTGACGGCACCCTGGTTGATTTGAAGAAGTAGCTTTGAATAAAGAGTAATAACGGGCAGCCGGATTGCCGGCTGCTTATACCTACCCAAAACAAAAGGGATATAACAATGAAAAATATCATCTGTCTTTCTGCACTGGCCGTGGTGGCATCTGGCGTGAATGCCGCAGAGTTCCCCAGACTGGATGAAGCCTTACCAGCCGGAATCATTATTCAGGGACAGGAGCCGGTATTCGACTTTGATACTGACGGTTGCTATCCGGCTGCCGGAATAAGCCGCAGCGGTGAGCAGAATCCGGGCCTGAAGAATTCAGGTGCGCTGAACGGCAACTGCCGTGATGCGGGTTTCCTGGAAATTTCCAATACTCTGCACCGTTACGCCTGTATTGACAGTCAGGGAGATACCTATTGCGGACACTTTTACTCTCTCTACTTTGAAAAAGACCAGGTGATGGCGGGCTGGGACTGGTTCGGTCACCGTCATGACTGGGAGCATGTGGCGGTCTGGACCAAAAATGGTGCCATTACCCACGGCAGCTACAGTGCTCACGGTGACCTGAATACCAGCCCGGTCAGTGACCTGCCGATGCAGGGAGACCATATCAAGTTTGTCTATCACAAGGACGGCGGACTCACTCACGCATTCCGTTTTGCCAAGCCAAATGAAATCGCAGAGAACCACTATGGCTACTGGGTAACACCAGCCGTCACCAGTTGGTACCAGCTGACCGGAGACGGCCTTTCAAATCAGGCGATGAGAGACAAGCTCAACCGCTTTGATTACGGCTCGGCGACCATTCCGCTTAAAGACAGTAACTTCAGAACCAACCTCAATAACTCAAGACCTTCCGGCTATCCGGAGTTTACTCAGGCGAGTATTGAGACCTCAAAATAACCATGATGGAGACAGGCAATGAAGCTAACTGGTGTCAGTCCTGAGTTCTGGATTGAATCTGAGCGTTCAGTCATTTCCTATTAGTGGCACGCTTGTCTGATATGCAGTCCGTAAGAGGTAATAAAATGGCCGCTCTGAGCAGCGGCCATTTATATTAATTGTTTGCGGCTAACCCTGCTTCAGGCTAAGGGAGGTGAGCCAGTCAAACAGCGGAAACGGCTCCTGTTCACCAATGCCCCCATGAAGTGCAGCCGCGCAACCCATGCAGGTTTTTGGTGTGCCTGGATGTTCATTCTTGCTGTAGTGTGTGACAAGTGCGGTAAAAGCGAGCGACTGAATGTACTGCTTTCTGATGCTGGTTTTGTACTCACCTGCCTGCCAGGTATTAATCTGGGGGATATCACGCAGCGAGTTACTGTTTGCACGGGCAGTCTCAATCAATTGGTTGTCACTGAGGTCGACTTTGCAAAGAGCGGCAATGTCACCGAGCCCGAACACCTGCGGCTGTACCCAGGCTGAGGGCAGCATCGCCAGTATTTGAAAGGCGTTTGCAGAGAGCGGTTCGCCGCTGTTTTGCTGAAGGCCAAGCGCCCAGGGCATAATCTGACCGAGGATTTCCGGGTCACACATTTCTGCCCGGGTATCCTGCCAGATCCCAGCAGTGGTTTTTTCATAATGGACACGCTCGATGCGCGGCTGGAAATAGCTGTCGATGATGCCGTAGCCGAGTTTAAATACGCCGCCGAACATGTGCAGAACCTGGTCTTCTTCCATCAGTCCGCAAAAGAGCGCAGCGCCACTGCCATCGATAAATGAAACCTGCAAATCTGTCACTTCAGGAACAGGGCGGGGCCTGGTGTACTTCATTGCCCGCTTATTCCATTCAGGCAGGTAGTGACGGACGGATTCCGGTCCAAAACGCTGCACCAGGGTCAGATAGTTACGGTTGGAGATATCACTCCATCTCTCTTCCGGCAATTGATTGAGCACTTCGGCCGCTACTTCTGCCAGCTCTTTGTCCGGGTACATAGTCAGCAGCAGCAGGGCATCAGGCAGCCAGCTATTCTGCTCAAAAAGTTCAAGCATCACCTTGACCACAAAGCTGTCCAGCACAGCCAGTTCGCTGGCCATAAACTGGCAGAAACCCAGCCCGGTATTGATGCCTTCCGCTTCAATCAGCCGGGTCAGGTCGTTCCCGGGATCTTCTTCCACCGGTTTATATCGCTGTTTGGGGGAGTGACTGGTTGCGTCCTGCATAAACAACTGGTTGATACTGGCTTTACTGACTGGCACCTGGTGCAGCTTCATCAGCCTCAGAACCTGGAAGCTGGTATCTGGGTTCAGGTCCCCAAGCTCAATCTGTTTTTCTGATACGCGTTTTAGTGACATCTTCCAGTCAGGAGAGAGCTGGCCGTTTCGTTCCCGGATCGACATATCATTGAGTATAAAATCCAGATATGGCAGGAAGTCGTCGCCCATCTGGTTTTGAAGCTCCACAGGCATTCGCATGAAAAACGGCAGGGCAAAGTGCAGCGTTTCCATATCTGACAGTACCTGAACCTGCTCCGGGGTGAGCTCTGAGACGCAGGTGCGGCTGAGCAGGCAGTCGAGCAGCAACTTCAGCTGGGGAGGAAGACCAAAATCCATGTAAGTACCTGACGGGCTGATGTAAATAGGGAGAAGGAGAAATAGTACCATCAGAGCCGGTCCTGTGGTTAACCCAATGCAGGGAAAAATGCGGGATTGCTGCAATCAATAAAAGGCAGCGATCTATTGACCTGATACAGGTGTCAGTAAGTAATTAGCTATTACACTGGCGACAGGAGGTGAGGTATGCACAAAAAAGTAATCGGTTTTGCCCTGTTCGCTTTGGTGTCGGGCGCTGCTCAGGCAGGGGATGGTGCATGTACCGGGCGATCGTGGAACAAAGTGATTGATTATGGTAACAGTATCCGAAAGAACGTGCGTTACAGCCTTGATGAATGGGAGAAGCTGAGCGATCACACTCTTGATATTAACTTCGTTCACTATAAATACAGCCCTCAGATGCTGGCACCTTTGTGGGGTGAAGAGAAGCCGGAGATCAGGGATTATCTTCCGGGGGTTCAGGCTCACATGAACAAACACATGAAGCAGGCGAATGAACAGATTGCCATTCTTGAAAAAGCGCACCATCGGTTTGGCCAGGAGATCAAAGCCTGGCAGGTGATCATGGATGACTGTTTTGACAGCGATCAGATGACGAATTTTAATGAAAGCCGGGGTAACATCCAGGATGTGGTCAGTCTGCGTTCAGACGTGAAAGAGTACATAGGCTGGTTTGAAGACCTCAAGGCAAAATACCAAAAAGAACTTGACCATGTAGCAGCGAGCAAAGCCATTTACCAGAAAAGCCAGGAAGCAAAACAGAACTAGTGCTGTTTCCAGTCAGTCCTCAGGAAGACTTGCCATTTTCACTGGTTGCTGACAGTTACACAATAACTTACAACACTCTCCCCGCGTCCCACGAACCACGTCCCACGCAACCAACAAAACAAAAAAAAGCCGCCTGAAGAGGCGGCTAAACGGCTGGTCGACAGACCTTATGAATCTGCTTCGGGGGGAAGCAGGAAAACACCATTGGGGTTAATCGTCAGATACGCGTGGTCGGCAAACGACGGGTCAAACTGCGAGGAGTTAAGCTGCAGCAACAGCTCGTGATCCTGCCATTCCACCACCACTTCATACATCGAGCCCATATAGGCGATGCTGCTCACGCGGCACTGCTGGGATGGGTCACCGTGATCTTCAAGCAGGATGGCCTCAGGACGTACGCCGATCAGGTACTGACCCGGGTCGATTCCGGCCACATTGTCTTTCGCTGCAGGGAACTGGTAGCCACGGATATCGATCTGTTCTCCGTTAAATACGCCCTCGAAGATGTTGGCTTCACCCATAAAGCTCGCCATAAACATTGATGCCGGATGCTTGTACAGCTCAGTTGGTGAGCCCTGCTGCATGATGTCGCCATCTTTCATTACGATAACCGTGTCTGATACGGCGAACGCTTCAGACTGGTCGTGGGTCACGTACATGGAGGTGATATTAAAACGCTGCTGCAGGTCTCGAATGGTCTCACGCATGTTGCGGCGCAGGTTAGCATCCAGGTTACTCAGAGGTTCATCGAACAGCAGCACTTTAGGTTTAAGCACCAGCGCACGGGCGAGCGCCACACGCTGTTGCTGACCGCCGGAGATCTGGTCAACGAAACGCTCACCAAAGCCTTCAAGGTCGACCAGTTTCAGGGCGTCATCCACGCGCTGCTTTATCTCCGCTTTGTCCAGCCCGAGCATCTTCAGGCCGTAACCGACATTTTCATGTAATGACATGTGCGGGAACAGGGCATAGGACTGGAACACCATACAGATATCCCGGTGCTGAATTGAGGTGTTGGTGACGTCCTCCCCGTCGATAAAGATCTGACCGCTGGTGGGCTTTTCCAGTCCTGCGACGAGGCGCAGCACGGTGGTTTTACCACAGCCGGAAGGGCCGAGCAGGGTCACCAGAGAGCCTTTTTGGATCTCCAGATCCAGGCCCCCAATCACAGTTTTGTCTCCGAAGCGCTTGCAGACGTTTTTGAGCACTACAAAGTTATCTTTTGCCATGAGTTAAATCTCCGGTTACTACTCTTGGTTTTTGGCTTTGGAACGCGAAATGCGCGCTTCACCGACAAGAAAATCAAAGGTCAGGATGATGGCCAGCATCACCACAATCAGGACTGAGCCGTAAGCGATGGCAATGCCGTACTCGCCGTCTTCAACCCGGTTTAGAATATAGGAAGTTGCTACGCGTGTTTCCGGCGTCACCAGGAAGATGATCGCACTCACCGTGGTCATCGCACGCACAAAGCTGTACACCAGAGTCGACAGAATCGCCGGGCGCAGCAATGGAAGCAGGATGTTCATAATGGTCTTGAACGAGTTGGCGCGCAGGCTGAGAGAAGCTTCATCGAGCGACTTATCCAGCTGCCCAAGGCCTGCAATACCCGAGCGAATACCCACAGGGACGTTACGCATCACCATGGAAATCACCACGATGGCGGCAGTACCGGTGAGGTAAACCGGCGCATCATTAAACGCCAGGATGTAGGAGACACCGGCTACGGTACCAGGCACTGCAAAACAGAGCATGGTGGCAAACTCGATCACTTTCTTGCCGTGGAACTGCTGGCGCACCACGATATAGGCGATAAGCAGACCGAACAGTGCGGTCAGCGGCGCTGCGATACCGGCGTAGGTCATGGTGGTGATCAGTGATGGCCAGGCGCCTTCACCCATACCCAGACCAAACAGGTTGATGTAGTTAGCCAGTGTCAGGCTGTAGTCCACACCCCAGTTAACGGTAAAGCTGCCGTAGATGATGCTGCCGTACAGCAGGACGTTAAATGCCATCCAGAAGTAGAGCAGGACAGAAACCACGTTTTTCAGCAGCTTAGGCAGTGGCTGTACGTCACCACGGTAGGATTTGCCCGAAATGGTCACGTAAGAGCGCTTACCGATCCACAAATACTGCACCACAAAAATCGCCAGTGAGAACAGCAGCAGAACCGCGCCAAGGGTACTGGCAGAAGCGTAATCGAGCTGGGCACCGGCAATGTAGAAGTAGATCTGGGTGGCCAGTACGTCAAAGCTGCCGCCGAGAACCAGTGGGTTACTGAAATCAGCCAGCGACTGAACGAATATGATCAAAAAGCTGTTGGCCAGCGCAGGTTTAAGCAGAGGCATCACGATTTTGAAGAAGGTCTGGTAGCGGTTGGCACGCAGGGTATAAGACGCTTCTTCCAGTGACGGGTGCAGGGATTTCATCGCGCCGTCGAGGATCATAAACGACATCGGCGAGAAGGCGAGTACCTGCGCCATCCAGATCCCGGTAAAGCCATACAGCCAGTTGGTCTGGGTCAGGCCGAACCAGTCCACCATCAGCTCGGTCATATAACCGGAGCGGCCCAGCATCAGGGTCACACCCAGACCGACTACAAATGGCGGGGTAACGATAGGCAGAATCGAGAATACCCGGGCGATAAAGGCGCTGCGTTTAGCGATTCGGGTGGTGTAGATCGCGAAGATCAGGCCGAAGAAGGTCGCACCGATACCGACTGATGTGCCGAGCATGATGGAGTTGAGAATAATCTGGATAATCTGCGCCCGTCCCAGGATTTCCAGGAACTGCCAGGCGACAAAGTTTCCCATGTCATCCTGAAACATCGGAACGAAAATGGCGATGCTCGGGAAGATGATAAAGGTGGTGATCAGCAGCACGATGGTGATCAGTGAGCCGATAACAAAGGTATCGCCCCCCAGATATTCAAGGCGCGAGAACGCCAGGGTCATCACTGCGCCAAGCGCGATAAACAGCGCGATAGTGGCATAGCCCAGGCCTTTGCCGGTATACCAGGAAGAGACCACCACGAACAGCATACAGAAGGCGCTGAAACCGATATCAAAATAGTGGCGTTTTTTGGCGTATTTATCCAGTGGCGATAAAGGGCGCACCAGCAGTACTGCCGGCAGGGCAAACCACAGCCAGGAGATGTTCATGCTGCTCCAGCCCATGGCTTCGCGGAACTCCTCCGGGGTGGACTCAAACAGTCCCCAGTCGAGAGAGAAAACGGGTAACAGGATAAAGGCGGCCAGCAGGCTCAGTATCCAGTAGAACACCGGATCCCGTTTGGTGGCCTCCGGCTGAATACGTGCGGCAAGTTCGTTCATTACTAATACCTGAATTAATGAGCGGGACAGACGCAGAGCTTTGGCCCTGCGTTGTCAAAGAGACGAGTCAGGCGGGAGCGGACTCCCGCCAGCCGGATTACTGGCCCATTTTGACCACGTTAACCCACTTGTTGATCAAGCGTTTACGCTCATCAGACGAGCCGTACTTGTCCATGTCGTAGCTGATCAGTTTCAGCTCTTTTGGATCCAGCGCGTTTGGTGACTGCTCGGCAGTGGTGTTGGTCAGGATCTGGAATGACTGACCTTTCTTCCATGCGGTTTCCTGGCCTTCTTTCGACATTACGAAGTCGACAAACTTCTTCGCGTTATCCAGGTTACGTGCGCCTTTGATGATGCTCACGCCGCCGATCTCATAACCGGTGCCTTCACAAGGGGAGATAAGCTCCAGTGGTGCGCCTTTTGACTGCTCCAGAGAGTAGTCATGCAGGAAGCCGATACCAATCGCGATTTCACCACGGGCAGAGTTGCGTGACGGTGTCACACCTGACTTGGTGTACTGGGAGATGTTTTTGTCCAGCTCTTTAAAGTAGTCGAATGCTTTGTCTTCATCCCACAGCTGAATAAAGGTTGCCAGTGCGGTGTATGCGGTGCCTGAGCTCTGCGGGTCAGCAATCTGGATTTCTTCTTTGTATTCCGGTTTGGTCAGGTCTTTCCAGCAGCGTGGAATTGGCAGGCCTTTCTCAGCCAGGCGCTCTGTGTTTACGCCAAAGCCCAGGATGCCCATGTAGACGGCAGAGGAGTAGTTACCTTTACGTTTGGCCGGATCTTTAAATCCGTCCATGATGAACTCAAGCTGAGGAGACTTGTACGCGTGCAGCAGGTCCATTTCACCGGCCTGAGACTGAGGATCCAGCGTACCGCCGTACCAGACGTCAGCGCGTGGATTTTTCTTCTCTGCTTCGATTTTGGCCAGGGTACTGCCTGAGCCATTGCGTACGAAGGAGGTCTTCACATCGTACTTTTCAGAGAAGGTTTTGGTTTCAGCTTCACACATGGCGTTGGTTGCGCTGCAGTAAACTACAAGACGTCCTTTCGCCATAACCTGAGGAGCGGCAATCATTGATCCGAGAATGCAGGCTGTCAGCAGGCTGCGTTTAGTTCTGAGTTTCATGTTATTTCCTCTTGCTTCTTGTTGTTCCAACTGTAGGGGGTTGGATGAGTTTTGGCGCAGCGCCTGCAACAAGAGGGAAATAAACTGTCAGGTAACGGCGATCCCTGCGCGTTGCTGCGCTTTAACGAAAGGCAGGATCAGCAGTCCAATCATGGCCGCGGCCAGAGTGATGACGCTGAAAAAGCCCTCCCAGCTAAATCTTTCAATAATTACGGCTACCGGGTAACCCGCCAGAGCGGCGCCCATGTAGGCGAACAGGCCAACAAATCCGGTCGCAGTGCCTGCGGCGTCTTTGTGTGAACACTCCGCAGCGGCCATGCCGATCATCATCTGAGGTCCGAAGACAAAGAATCCGATGGCGAAAAAGCATCCGGATAACACCACCACGTTATTGAGCGGTGTCAGCCACAGCGCGGCGACCGAAATAAAGATCCCCAGCGCAAATATCAGGTTCATCGGTGCGCGGTTACCGCGAAAGAACTTATCCGAGCCCCAGCCGCCAAATAGCGAACCGAGAAAACCACCGACTTCAAACATCGAGACCGCGGTGTTGGCGGTCAACAGCTCGTACCCGTGGCGCTGGGTCAGGTAGAGGTTGCCCCAGTCGTTAATCGCGATTCGCACCACGTACACCAGCAGATAAGAGCTGCACAGCAGCCAGATATACTTGTTACCCAGCACGTAGGTTTTCACTATCTGGCGGAATGGAAGTCCATGCCCTTCTGCCTCGTGCTTTTTCTCCAGTTCGTCATCGCGCCACTCTCCGACACTTGGCAGTCCCATAGTGGTCGGCTTATCCCGCAGCCGGAAACAGAGCACGATACCGACAACGATTGCTAATATGCCCGGCAGAATAAATCCGTAACGCCAGCCCCAGGTGAGGGCGGCAAACCCAATGCTGACCGGGATCAGCGCGCCACTTAAGTTGTGGCAGGTATTCCAGACTGACCACCAGAAGCCCCGTTCGGAGCGCGAGTACCAGCTGGTCAGCAGCTTGGCACACGGTGGCCATCCCCAACCCTGGAAAAACGCATTCAGGGTCCAGAGCACAGCAAACATGGTCAGTGATGAACTCAGGCCAAAAGCAATATTGATAATGCCGGTGGCGATAAGTCCCAGTCCCATAAACCAGGCGGGTTTGGCCTGGTCACTCACCATGCCTGAGAAGAACTTGGATGCCCCATAAGTCACGTAGAACAGGGTGCCCAATACGCCAAAATCGGCGGTGTTCAGGCCGAGATCACTGAGCATGGCTGGCATGGCAAAGTTCAGGCTCTTGCGGGTGAAGTAGAAAACCCCATAGCCGAGATACATGGCTGCCATCAGGTGCAGACGCCAGTAGCGGTAGCTTTCGTTTATCTGACGCCGGTCTGTGCTTATTGCACCAGTAGTTGTTGCGTCAGTATTTGCTGCCAGGGCCATTGCTTCTCCTTGGTGTAAAAAGATGCTATCGAACGGGTGAATGAATTGGATGAGACTAATTTATAAATAACTAGGAAAATTTCCTAGTTTCGATCAGGTGGTGTGTATTTTTGTGGGCAGGTTAACAATAAAGCGGCTGCCATCACCGCTGCTGTCGATGCTTAACTGCCCCCCAAGCGCCTGAATGCGCTCTTCAATGCCACGCAGTCCCTGGCCTTTGCTGCGCCAGTTATCCGGCAGGCCAATACCATTGTCACGCAGCTCCAGGCTGAACCTGTCCCCGGGGACCAGGGTCAGCTGAACTTCAGTTGCCTGAGAGTGCTTGCAGACGTTATTGAGCAGTTCCTGAATAATGCGGTAGAGGGTCACTGCGGTGATATCGTCCAGTCTGTCGGCGAATATGCCAAAGTTGAGCCTGAAATCCACGCCGCGCTCGGCAAAGCCCATTTCCCCTGCCAGCTGACGGATGGCGTTTTCCAGCCCCATTTCATCGAGCGCCAGCGGTCTCAACTGTTTTAGCAGCTGGCGGGTTGAGGCGTGAATACGCATTGCCAGATCATTGGTGGTATCGGCGATCTGCTCGCTCTGTGTGTCGGTGGCGAGGCGTTTTGCCAGCATCGACTGGATCTGAATCGCGGTGATGTTCTGGCCAATTTCATCGTGGATTTCCCGGGCGACCGATTTACGGATCTCTTCTTCCACGTGAACCAGCTGGCGCGCCAGTTGCTGTTTGCTTTCCAGCTCGGAAGCCAGGTTTTGGTTGGCCTGATGCAGCCGCTGAGCCAGCAGGTACTGGCGGCTGATGGCGATACCCAGGCCAAGCCCGACCAGCGCCTGAGTAGCAATAAAGCTCTGCAGCTCCAGGTCGGTATCAAACGAGCCGGTTACCTGACGCGCCGCCGCGAGAAGAATACTGTTCATCACACTGGCCAGTACGCCCCCCTGCCAGCCATAGCGGTAGGCCATGAAGATATTGGGAAGCATGAAAAGCAGCAGCGCCATCGGCTGCATCTGTTCCAGCAGGGTCAGCTCAGCGATAAGTCCAACGCTGAAAAACAGCAGGCACCAGAGCAGGGCAGAGCTGCGCAGGGTGACTTCCTGATGGATAAGCTCCGGGCTGAGTGGCTGCCAGATCTGGCGGCGCAGATAGTCATACAGCAGGTAGAAAAATGGGGTCAGCAGAATACCGCCTGTAATGCAGGTCACTCCGCCCTCAAGCGCGTAATGGGCACTCAGCCCGGCGGGTTTTGCCATCAAAAGCAGTGAAAGGCCGCAAACAGCCCCGTACACCAGAGTCAGGCTGCAAAGTGCCAGCAGTCGTTTCCAGTAGACTTCGAGCGGCAGCCAGATCCGCTGGAACGGGATCGCCAGTGCATGGCCGAACAGGGAGAACAGAATAAGCAGCAGAGTGTGAGGCTCTTCACCAAGCAACCGTGAGAGAGCGACGATCAGTGCGATTTCGGTAAAGGTAAACAGCGGCCATAGGCGGCGGGATGTCAGAGAGTAAACAGCGAGTTTCAGTCCGCTTGGCAGAAACAGCCCGGCGAGCAGCAGATCCGGGACCAGATAGCGGCTGATGTTCCACAGACAAAACCAGCTGATGGCATAAACCAGGCTGGCAAAGGCGTACGTGAATCCATGAGTGAGGATCAGGCGCGGCAACTGACGCCGCCGGGCAAGCTCACTCATACCGGCTCGTCTTCAAGCAGCTTGTGGTGCAGCGCAAAGCGAACCAGGTCAACGTTATTGGACAGCCCGAGCTTATTAAGTATATTGGCCCGGTGAACATGAATGGTTTTATGGCTGATGCAAAGCTCAGCGCCGATGTCTTTGACATCTTTACCCAGGATCAGATGGTCAAAGACCTGGCGTTCACGTTTGGTCAGTTCATCGAGCACCGATGGCCCGGCTGACGCATTGCTCAGGTTCACCAGCGCGTCCGCGCACAAATAGCGGTTACCGGATGCGACTGTGCGAATCGCAGTCGCCAGTTCACCCGGCCCACAGCGTTTGGAAAGATAGCCAAAAGCGCCGGCATCGATGGCTTTGCTGACAAAGGATGCGGAATCATAAATGCTGAGGATAATGGCTTTAAAGTCTGGCTTTTTCCTGCGCAGTTTTTCCAGAAGCACCAGTCCGCTCTCATCAGGCATGGAGATATCAATCACCGCCACATCCACATCCGACACAGACAACACCCGGTACGCATCACGTGCATTGCTGTACTCGCTGTGAACCTCTATATCGGATTCGACCGACAAAAGCTGGGCAAACCCGGAGCGAACCATAATATGGTCATCGACTAACGCTACTGAAATCATAAAGCCTTCCTGTGCAACTGGGCAGATAATCGCAAATCTGTCAGTTGGATTCAAAAAAGGCGGAGAGGGGTGTGATTGTTGTCGCTAAATTTCGGCGGGCATTGGGCTAACGATCATATTGCTCTATGTATGCGATCAGCTTGCTCATATCCACCGGGATCACCGAACGCTTATCCGGCCCCTTCTTCAGCATTCCCTCATCAATAAGTTCGCTGATAACGCGGGTATAGGCACGCTCGGTACAGCCAAAACGTTGTGCCTCCTGGTACATGTAGCTGTGGCGTTGTGGCCGGGTCGCTGACGTGTGGTTTCTGACAATATCGTTGATAATGTTGAACTTCAGAGGGTATAGCGAGCGTTCAATCGCGATATCCATGGTTTCCTGGTACATGCGGGACATATTGTGGCTGAGCCAGAACGCGATCTTCGGTTCATTTAACAGAATTTCGGTGAAACGCTCTTTGGGGATCGCGATCATTTCAGTCGGGGCCATGGCGATCACGTCAAACTGGCACAGCTTTTCTGAGAAAAACTCGATCTCACCGGTCAGGTGGTCCTCAATAAAGAACTCGCCCATGCTGAGTGTTTTCCCGTTAGGGGCGGTGTGGTTGACCACAAAGTGGACTTCATCGAACCAGTAGACTTCGTTCAGCTCCTGATGCTGGCGGATGATGTAGTCATCTTTATCGAGATACACGGTGCGAAACTCGCCGCTCTTGACTATCTGGCGGAGTCGCTCCAGTCCTTCGTTTAAGATTTCCCCTTTGTTCATACCCTTTCTCTGCAGATACCTTTAAAACTGTGAAGCTGCGATTGTAGCACCTGACAATTGTCGTGTCGCGAAATCAGCAGGTTAGGTAGCATAGTGTTAATCTGATGAGAAGAGCGGGCAGACGGGAAGATATGGCGCTATGCTTGCCATTACCGGACTTGCCGAATTGAATACTGAAAATGACAGGAATTAAAACAATGAATTACATCGACCTGCCTAAAATTGACCTCCACTGCCACCTGGATGGCAGCCTTCGCCCACAGACCCTGATGGAGCTGGCGAAAGAGCAGGGCATCACGCTGCCAAGCGATAATCTGGATGAAATCCGCGACATGATGGTTGCGCCAGAAACCTGTCAGGACCTGCCTGAATATCTGAGCCGTTTTGACCTGCCGGTATCAGTGATGCAGGTGGCAGAGGCAATCGAACGTATTTCATTTGAACTGTTTGAAGACGCAGCTGCTGAGAATGTGAAATACCTGGAAGTACGTTTTGGTCCTCAGCTTCACACCAATCAGGGTTTGAGCTACGAAGAGATTATCGAAGCGGTTGTTAAAGGTATGAAGCGTGCCGAGCAGCAGTTTGAGATTAAGGGCAACGTTATCCTGTCTATGGTTAAGTTTATGCCGTCAGACACCATTAAACCGGTGATCGACGCGGGCGTGAAGTTCCTGGGTAACGGCGTGGTTGCGTTTGACCTGGCGGGCAGTGAGCTGGACGGCTTCAGCCACGATTACGTTGAGTACGCGAAGTACGCGCAGGAGAAAGGCTACCGCGTGACGATTCATGCCGGTGAACAGGGTTGTGGCCAGAACGTATATGAAGCGATCACCATGCTGGGCGCAGAGCGTATCGGTCACGGTATCGCGATCCGCGATGACGAGCAGGCTTACCAGCGCGTGAAAGAAGACCAGGTGGCTCTGGAGACCTGCCCAAGCAGTAACGTACAGACCAAAGCTGTACCGGTATTTGCTGCGCACCCGGTGAAAGAGTTCTACCAGGGCGGTATTCCTGTCACCATCAATACTGACAACCGCACCGTGTCTAACACCACTATGACCGATGAAGTTCGTAAAGTGATGGAAACATTTGAGTTGAGTGTTGAAGATTACTACCAGATCTACCGCCAGAGTGTTGAGCATTCTTTTGCGGATGACGCGGTGAAAGCTGAACTGATGGGTTTTGCTAAGTAACAGCCAGAGTCGCAGAAACAGAAAAGGGGGAAGTCAATAATGACTTCCCCCTTTTGCGTTATTTGACTGGCGTAAGGTGAGTTTTATTCACCCCAGATTGCTGTCACAAACTCAGGATGGTCGATAAACGGGTTACGGTTACCCTGGAAATCAAATACCGCCTGGTTACGGTCAATCTCTTTCTGGCTCACCGGATCTGCTTTGTGCCAGCGCTTCAGCATAGTCAGCAGCCATGGTTCAAATACGGTGGTATTGGTGCCATTCAGTACCGCATCTGAACTGGTGCTGTTGCCTTCCCAGCTTGCGATGGCGTTCTCATAGCGGGTTGCCATGTAGAAGTAAGCGCGGGCAAAGTCACCTTTGAACTCATCAATTGGCTCAAATACCGTGCCTGAATAGCCTAAGCCTGAACGTGCAGGGCCCAGTTTGGAGCCGTTACTTGAGGTGTAAGTCGCAGTGCCCACTTCACCAAATGGCCAGTTACTGCGTTTGGCATTCACGTAGCCGTCAGTTGCGTAGAGGTGGTGGCCATCTGAGTTCATTGGCTCCACTTTGCCGCCAAACCAGCTTTTCGGGAAAGAGTGCTCACGGTTATAACAACCGCCTTCCTGGCTGTACTGGCCGCACTGGTCGGTCACTTTGGTGAAGGAGATGGCGTCCGCACCGGCAGGTTTTTCTGAGTACACATCCAGAATTGTACCGTCGTTCTCGTAGTACTTATCGATATCAGCGACTTTTACCAGGTTCCAGATATTGGTGTAACCCTGGCTGTTGTGATCACGGATGATGCCATACAGAGCAGTTTTCAGCGCAAAGCCGGTTTTGCCTTCTGCCGCTTTGTAGTATTCGCCAACGACTGGTGGATCAACCGGAGGCGTAGTGCCGGAATCTCCGATCTTAAATGCCAGAGACTGGCTGTGCTGGAACTCGCCACCGGAGACAAGTGTTTTACCATCGACTTCAATTTTGAACGAGCCATTACCCGTTCCGCAGCAGATACCATCACCATAAGAGTCATTGATCACAAAGGTATAGTCGCCATCGCCGAGGCACATGGCCTTGGTGTTGGTGGTATTGTTGCTGTAGCCGGAGCCGTTATACAGTTCCTGGTTGTTGCTGTCTTTAACCAGCCAGCTGGTTTCTGATGCGTAGTCGTCAGTGACCAGTGTCAGGGTTGCGGTTGTTTTGGTGCAGGTATCGCCTGTTGGCGGGGTAGTGCTGGTTTCAGTTGGCTGGAAGTTATCCAGGTAGACTGCTTCGGAACCATCAAAGCCTGTTACATCGTAAAAACGCACTCCGACAGTGATGTTCTGGTTAGCGGTAGCGGTGTAGCTGTAGCTAACTTCCTGCCACTGGTTGGTTTTGGTTGGAACGCTGTAGTCGCGGTAGCCATCTACGTACAGACGCGCTTTTACACCGCCTTCGGTATGAAAAACCGATACCGAGAAGTCGTAGGTTTTACCCTGCTCAACGCTTACAGACTGCAAAAAGTCGGTACTGCTTTGTGAGCCTGTGTTGACTACAACTTTGGCGGCCAGCCCGCCGGTTTTAACCTGATCGGATGATGGCGATACGCTGATACCGCTGTCAATCGTCGACCACCCTGTTGGGTTATTACCATCCCACTGTTCAAAATCCCCATTGGTTACCTGCGCGATTGCACTCTGTGAAAGCAAAAGCGCACCAGCGAGGGGGAAAATTCCATATTTCATGTATCCACCTTTTGTTTTAGTTATTGCGTTTATTGTCACGCGGCTAAAGCATAGGAGGTCAATGTGGCGATAAAGTGAACGCAGATCCCGTTTTAGAGTATCCACTCAGTACATATTTCATGCAAATTGAATGCACATCACAAAAGTGCAGTTGTTGTGCTACAGGGTGATTAGCGCCATTTTACTTATTATTCAACAGGATAAGTTAGAGTGCAGAGCCGCGTTTTGCCGGACAGGATTTACTGGTTTCGTTTTCGAACAGATGAGCGGAATTGAGCGTGGAAATGGTTTCGGATGTGTTCGTTTGGTTGCTGGGGTTCGGAATCGAAAGTAGTGGTTATCGATGCTTATAATCTGTCAGCGAGTTGAGCATGAGTTTGGCAGAGTAATCAGCAGCTACGCCGGTCATCCTGAACGCACTCCCGTTAAACTACCATGTTCTCATAAGGTTAAGTGCGATTCAGGATCTGCTGTCAGCGGGGATAAGGCTCAGCTCGCGGTAGCGACAGTGCAGTGATTAAAGCGGTCACCGTTGCTCGTTTTGGGTGTCGTGGGTTGCAGTTGCTTAGCCAGTAGGGCGTGTTGTCGGCAGATCCTGAATCAAGTTCAGGATGACCCGTAGTGTGCGATTTGGGTTGTGATAATAATAAGTTGCCAGCGCGCTGAGTTTCACGTTGAAAGAGCATTTCTCAAAACCGCAACAACTCTTCCCCAAGCCGGTCCACTATCTCCAGAATATGTATTTGCGACTCACGGCTGTACAGCGAAATCCCATCCAGCTGCTCTTCCAGACCGATGTTCAGGTGGCTGATCTGTCCCAGCGTAGAGCCAACATGGCTGATGGAACAGACCTTCAGACCTTTGCGTTTGGCGGTGTGAGCCATGTCGACGACGGCCTGGGTTTCACCTGATTTACTTATCAAAACCAGGGTGCCTTCGTTGGCGCGGGTGAGCTGGTGGATGTCGGTTATCACCAGGTGAGGGACGTTGGCCAGTGAGAGAAATCGGGATAAATAATTCACGCTGACTATGGATGCGCCGCGGGAATAGAGGTAGACCACATGCGACTTCCTGACTATACCGGCAAGGGACTGAATTTGCTGTTCGTCTTCCTCATTTTCACAGGCGGTTGAACGCTGTTTCGCCAGATCGGTGGCCAGTTTGTAGCGCAGTTCGGTGTAGCTGGCATAGCCCATTTTTTTACACACCCGGTTGACCGAAGTCGTGGTGGTCAGGGCTTTGGCGGCGATCGTCTTGGCAGAAATGGTGCCCAGATCACTGGCATGACCGATAATAAATTCATAGATGGTGCGTTCTGTGCCGGTGAAGGTGTTCATAGTTTCCTGATGTTTATTTCAATTAGGGGCCAATTTAGCGGGAAAATCGGGGTGATTACCGTGACCGCCCTCCCAAATGTATCGTGATACGCGGCATGTACCAGGAAACCATATCCTGATACATCACGGCTTTTTATACTTTCGCTCAGTGACAGAACAATGGGTAGGAAAAACCATGACAAAGAAAAAACTGGTTGCAGTGACGGCGTGCCCTACAGGCATTGCGCACACATTTATGGCTGCCAAAAAAATTCAAAGCTGGGCTGAGAAACATGGCTACGAAGTCAAAGTTGAAACTCAGGGCAGCGACGGGGTGAAAAACAAACTGACCGCGCACGATATCGCCACCGCTGATGGCGTTGTGCTGGCTGTTGACGTGCCAATCATGGATATGGAGCGATTCGACGCTGCTAATCCACTGAAAGTGCGTACTCAGGAGCTGATCAAACACGTTGATGCCCTGCTGCCGGAAGTGTTTAAGCGCGACAAGCAGAAGTCTGATGCCTCTGCACCAATCATTGATGAGAAGCGCTCTGCTTATCAGGTCTTCATCGGCCACATCATGACGGGTATCAGTTACATGCTGCCGGTAGTGGTACTGGGTGGCCTGCTGATGGCGGTGGCGAAGATCACCGGTGAGTTTATTGATATCTCCGGTACGCCAATCCAGGCCCTGGATAAGCTTGGGTTTATGACCATCAAGTTTATGTACCCGATCTTTGCGGCGTACCTTGCTTATTCCATTGCGGGTAAACCGGCGCTTATTCCAGCCTTTATCGGCGGGATAATGAGTGATGAAGTCTACAAACGCTTCTTTGACCTGGAAGGCTGGGCACCGTCTGGATTCTTTGGCGCGATTGCGATTGGTTTCCTGGTTGGTTATCTGGTTCGCTATCTCAATGACACCATCAAGGTGAAGTCTGAGCTGACGACGCTGAAAACTATGCTGCTGGTACCGCTTATCACTGGTGTGGTGATGGTGCTGACAATGGAGTACGCCATCAACCCGCTGTTCGGCGCGCTGAACATGGCGATGATCCACCTGTTTACCGAAGCGGGTGACGCTGGCCGTGGTATCTACTCTATGGTGATTGCTGCCGGTACCGCGTTTGACCTTGGTGGTCCTATCAACAAAGCCGCGGGTTCGGTTGCCCTTGGCCTGAACGGCATGGGTGAAGGTTTTGACCTGGTTGCCCGTGAGCTGGGTATCGTGATTCCGCCAATTGGTGTCGGTATTGCTGCGCTGCTTGATGGCAAATTCCGTCCCCGCGTATTCAGCAATGAAGAGCAGACGGTAGGTAAAACCTCTCTGATGCTGGGCCTGATTGGTATCTCAGAAGGTGCAATCCCGTTCATCCTGAAGAACCCGAAAATGATCCCGGTGATGATCCTTGGTTCGATTATCGGTACTCAGCTGGCTGTGGTACTGAACGTATGGCAAAGCCTGCCACTGCCGGCAGTCTGGGGCTGGTTCCTGTCCTCTGACCCGGTGAGTTACACCATCTCGGTAATCGCAGGTTCAGGCTTTATCGCTATCGCACTGCTGCTGTGCACCAAACCTGTCTCACACAAATAACTAAAACAACGTCAGGGGGCCTGCGGGCCCCAATCCTTCAGATTTTTAAGAGAAAGACTCATGGCTAAAGTACATGTCATTCCACACACTCACTGGGACCGTGAGTGGTATTTCACACAACAAGACAGTGACGTCCTGGCCGCGTATAACTTCACCAAAGTGATTGAGACGCTTGAAACTCAGCCGGAATACAGCTGCTACCACTTAGACGGACAGTCGTCGATTGTGGAAGACTACCTGAAAGTGCTGCCTCACATGCAAGGCCGCCTGGCGGCGCTGGTGAAAGAGAAGAAGCTGTTTATCGGCCCATGGTACACCCAGACCGATACCTACAACGTCGCGGGCGAGTCCATCATCCGTAACCTGAAATACGGTATGCACATCGCAGACAAACTGGGCCACAGCATGAATGTGGGCTACCTGCCGGATACCTTCGGCCACAATGCGCAGATGCCAACTCTGTTTGCCGGTGCGGGCATCGACAACATCGTGTTCTGGCGTGGTATCGACTACGACCAGCAGGTAGAGCGCTCTAACTTTATGTGGCGTTCGGCAGGCGGTGATGAAATCGTCGCTTACAACCTGGTTCACGGTTACGGCGCGGCGAAAAACGTGGTACCGGCTCAGTTTGAACAAAAAATCTTCCCTATGGTGGAGAAAATCAAACAGCTGGCTGGCCTGAATGAAGTGCTGATCCCATCCGGTGGTGACCAGGTGAACATTGACCCTGAGCTGCCAGCCACACTTGCCAAAGCGACAGAGCAGAACTCAGACGGTGATGTGTACGCTATTTCCTCGATGGAAGATTACGTTGAGTACCTGAAAGCCAACAACCAGGATTTTGAAACCTACCTGGGTGAGTTCAAGGCACCGCGCTATACCCGAATTCATAAAACCATCGGTTCAGTTCGTTACGACATCAAGAAGCTGAACTTCGAAATCGAGCAGTTCCTGCTGAAAAAGCTGGAGCCGGTGATTGCGATTGCCAAAGCGCATGGCATTAACGTTCACACTGAGCTGGTGGATATCGCCTGGAAGAAAATCCTGGAGTGTCACGCACACGACAGCATGGGTGGTTGTAACAGTGATGCGACCAACGCTGACATCATGCACCGTCTGGCGCAGGCCGAGCAAACCTGTCACGGCCTGTACAACCTGGTGGTGAAAGAGCTGGCGACCAGCGCCTGTAATCCGGGTGAAGTCATGCTGTTTAACAGCCGCGTACAGCCATACTCAGGTCTTTGCGAAGTGGTGGTATTCAGCCAGCACGAGAATGTGCAGCTGTGCATTGATGGCAAAGCACTGAACCAGCAGCAACTGAACCGTGAAACCCTGGACGGCGGTAAAGTTATCGAAGTCACCAAAGATGGGGAAAAAGAGGTCGAAGTACCTGCTTACTATCGTTTTGAACTGGCGGTGGACGTTGAGAATCTGCCGGCTCTGGGTTACCAGGTATGCCAGCTGGAAGCCGGTGAAATCAGCCAGACGACCGCTGGCGTTCAGAACACAATCGGGAACCAGGCACTGAGCCTGAGCTTTGTTGACGGTGAGCTGACCCTTAGCAGCAACAAGAGTGGGCGTACAGTGAAACAGCTGCTGAGTTTTGAGCAGCAGGCGGATGACGGTGATTCTTACGATTTCTCTCCGCTGGAAGGTGATACTCCGTTATACAGCCAGTCTCTGGAACTGCTCGGCACCAAAGTCGGTGAGCTGAAGCAACAGATGACCCTGCGTGCGACCCTGCAGGCACCGAAGACGCTGGAAGACCGCCTGAGCGGTGAGAACCAGGCAGAGATGGTGTTTGATATCACCCTGACACTGCGTGCCCAAAGCCAGCAGCTGGAAGTGACAGTGGATACCGATAACAACCTGATGGATCACCGCGTGCGCGTGCTGATCGGTTCAGATGTTGTCACCGGTACTTCGATTGCGACTCAGCCATTTGCTCTGATGGAGCGTGAAATCGGCGCGGATATTTCCGGCTGGCGTGACAGGTTCCGCGAATGTCCGGTGGATATCGAAACCACTGACGGCTCTGTTGCTCTGGCGCAGGAAGAGAAAGCGGTCGTTATTACTGGCCGCGGTATCAAGGAATACCAGATCCTGCCAGGCGAGGCAGGGCATCAGGTGGCTCTGACCCTGTTCAAGTCGACTGGCAAACTGGGCAAAGACGACCTGCTGTGGCGCCCGGGCCGTGCTTCCGGTATCAACAACACCGTTGTGTACACCCCGGATGCCCAGTTGCAAAAGCCAATGCAGTTTGAATTTGCTGTTGCGCTGACATCCGATGCGGCGCAAACCACAGTGCGCGCTCTTGAAGCGGATTACCTGAGCCAGCCATTTGCATACCAGCGCCAGTCGCTGAACAGCTTTGAAAACCGTCTGGAGCGTTTCCAGGTCCGGTTTGACGAGAAGCTACTGCCGTCTCAGTGGAGCCTGCTGGAAGTCGGTTCGCCGCTGGAAATCTCCAGTATCAGCCACTCATTTAACAAGGCTGACGCGGTGGTACTGCGCCTGTTTAACCCGACAGAAGACCAGATTGAACTGAGCGCGGAGTCATTTGCTAACTGCCGTGAGCTCGAAGTGGTGAACTACCGCGAGCAGCGCCTGGACAGCCAGGAGCTGGTGGTAAGGCCAAATAACAGCATTGACCTGCTGCTGACTCCGACCCAAACCGGGCCCGGGAAATAATTTGAGAGCATGACCATGATTGACCAGAAAATCCGAAACAAGATCACCAAACTGTACGGTGAAGATCAGGCCGATGCGATCACCGCTGAGATCCTGTCACTAATGGAGAAATGGCGTGGTAAAGCGCCATCCTATGAGAGCTGGGTAGACGAGAAAACCTCATACCTTATCACTTACGGTGACAGCATCTCACAGCCAGGCGAGCCAACGCTCACCGGTATGAAGCGCTTCGCTGACAAATACCTGAATGGTGCGGTCAGCAACATCCATATTCTGCCGATGTTCCCGTACACCTCAGATGATGGTTTCAGCGTCGTCGATTACCGTAAAGTGGACCCGAATCTGGGCGACTGGAGCGAGCTGAACGCGCTGGCGGAAAATTTTGACCTGATGTACGACTGCGTGATCAACCACATCTCGCAGAGCAGTGACTGGTTCCAGGGCTACCTGGCCGGTGATGAGCGTTATCAGGATTACTTTGTAAACTCAGACCCGACGCTGGATTACTCAAGCGTAACGCGCCCCCGCGCTTTGCCGCTCCTGACTCCGTTTACCAAAGCGTCGGGTGAGCAGGTCCATGTATGGACCACCTTTTCTGACGACCAGATCGATATCAACTTCCAAAGCCCGAAAGTGCTGCTGGAAAGCATCGATATTCTGCTGATGTACGCCGCAAACGGTGGCCGTTCAATCCGTCTGGATGCGATTGGCTTTATCTGGAAACGTCTGGGTTCAAGCTGTATTCACCTGAAAGAAGCGCACAAAATCATCAAGCTGTGGCGCATCGTGCTGGACGCAGTGATGCCGGGTACGCTGCTGATCACAGAGACCAACGTGCCGCACAAAGAGAACATCTCATACTTCGGTTCGGGCGATGAAGCGCATATGGTATACCAGTTCCCTCTGCCACCATTGACGCTTCACGCCTTCCTCAACCAGGACGCCTCAGTGCTGACTCAGTGGGCCAAAGGTCTGACCGGTGAAGCGATGGCGAACCTTGAAGCGGGCAACAAGACGACCTACTTCAACTTCCTGGCCAGCCACGATGGTATTGGTGTTCGCCCGACAGAAGGGATCCTGACAGACCAGGACCGGCTGGCAATGTGCACTGAAGTTGAGCGTAAAGGCGGCCGGGTGAACTACAAGAACAATGGTGACGGTACTCAGTCTCCTTACGAGCTGAACATAAATTATCTGAGTGCGATCACCGAGCCGGATGATGAGAATGAGCTGAAGGCGCGTAAGTTTGTAGCGGCCCAGTCAATTCTGCTGTCGTTTATCGGCGTACCGGCGATGTACTACCACAGCCTGCTGGGCAGTGAAAACCACATCGAAGGCATGCTGGAGTCGGGCATTAACCGCCGCATCAACCGCGAGAAACTGAATCTTGAGCAACTGGAAGCGGCTCTGGCGGACGAAAACAGCCTGCGCTCTAAAGTGTTTGGCAAAATGCGCAGCCTGCTTGAGCTTCGCAGTGAGCAAAAAGCTTTCTCTCCACAAAGCGCTCAGCGCGTGCTGGAGTTGGGTAGCGCACTGTTTGGTCTTGAGCGTGGCGAAGGTGAAAACGCACTTCGCTTTGTGGTGAACCTGAGTGCTCAGAGCCAACCGGTTACGCTGGAGCAGGGCGGCACAGACCTTATCAGCGGCAGTGCGTTTGACGCAGAATTTGAACTTCAACCTTACCAGTTTGTCTGGTTAACTCAGCCAGAAGGAAAATAACATGAACTTATCTCAACTGACTTCTCCTGAACTGATCATGCTGGACGCGGTATTTGATGACCGCATCATGGCTATCGAAGCCCTGACCGACAAACTGGACGGCACAGGAAAACTGAGCGACAGGCAACTGTTTCTGGACGCGGTACTGAAACGCGAAGAAGAAGGCCCGACCGCGCTGGGTGAGTACCTTGCGGTACCACACGGTAAATCAGAGGGCGTGATTGAGCCGGTATTTGCCTGCGCATTCGTTCGTGACGAGCTGCAATGGCAGGGCCTGGACGGCGACGAGCCGGTGAAGATGATCTTCCTGCTGGCCATCCCGCCAGCGCAGGCAGGCTCAACCCATATGGAAGTCCTGACCACCCTGACATCTTCGCTGGTGGATGACGACTTCCGCGACCAACTGCTGGAAGCGAAAACGCCGCAGCAGGTAATGGCAATGTTCGGCGCAGACGAAGCAAGCGCAGAAGAACCAATGCAGGCAGAGCCGGAAGTGGCCCAGGAAGAGCAGCCACTGGCTAAAGACATCAGTGGTCAGGCTTACCCTATGGTGCTGGGTATCGGGGTAGCGATTGTTGGACTGTTGTTCCTGATGCTTTGATGGCGCATTGATGAGAAAAGGGGCTGACCGGTTGGTCAGCCCCTTTTTTTACGCTGCAGGAACCCGGTTGATTCTGTTTTTGGTACGTTACCGGGTTCGTGTATTCGTTGCTCAGGAAAAGTCGTAGCTGGCTACATTGTTCTTTACATCCAGCACGGTGGCTGGTTTTTGCATGGACTTTATCGCGTCCTTATCAATGCTATAACCGAGGTTGTTCATCATATACTCCATCAGTCTCTCCGTGTTGAACTTACCACCTGTGCGCATTGCATCAATTAGAGCACTGTCTGGTTTACCCATTGTATCGTAAACGATAAATGGGATTTCATATTGATCTGCTGACATGTATGGCAAGCCATGTCCAATGTTAACTTTCTGACCGTGGTCTGATGCATAAACGACCAGTGCATTTTTCTGTAGCTTTGCAGCTTCGATGACATTTTGAATTATGCGATCTGTTTTCAGAAGGGTTGCGTCATACTCGGGGGTCTTTGAGCCAGCAGACTTCATTAACTCCATATCTTCTTTTTCAAAGTTAATGTAGGGAATATGTGAACCGGCAAGGTGTAGTACAAAAAACTGAGGGGTATCCTTTTTGAACTTGTTCTTTGCGAGGGTAATTAAGTTGTCATCGTCACTGTTATTGAAAATAGTATAGTCAGCTGAAGAGCCGATCTTACCAATAGCAGTGTCATGAATGCCCCCATTGCTTTGAGATGATAACCAGTTTGTATCGTACCCCTTAGTTTTGGCGGCATTAACCAGATTTATATACTGCTCGAATCCACGCTTGTTTTCCACGGTAGCATAGGTTAGTACTCGCTTAAGAGATTCTCGGGTGATTGGCGCTGGAGAAATTGCGTTTTCGACCTGCAGGTAGTGAGGGTCATCGACTAATGAGTTCAAGTATGGAGTCGTTGGGTAGGGGTACCCATACGAGGAGTAGTGCTGCCTGGTTGCACTTTCACCAAGTATCAAAAAAATGTAATCATACTTACGATTACCTGTATCTACAGTATGGTTTGGCAGTAAAAAACTATCTGGGGCTGATAAAAAGCGTTGCTCGGCTTTGTAGGTTAAGTAGTTATACGCAGGATTTAGCAAAGTATAGTAATAAAGACTATTAAGTTTCAGATATGGTTCAGAAATGAACTCGCCCAAAGACTTGCTACCAGAAACTGTCCAGCGGATCGGGTGCAATCCAACGATAAGGATCAGCAGTGCTGCCTGATATCTTTTCTTGATTGTCAGTTTTGTCTGTGACAGCAAAAAGAAGAATGGTACTGAGATGCCAAGTGCGAGCAATGCCTTGAAGTAGCCAAACTCCTGAAAATATCCCAGAGATTCACCTGAGTTCGTTTCCATGATTGAGGAAAACGCACCAAAACTAAGAAAAGAGTTGTAGTAAAAACAAGCAACCACCTGAACAAAGAACAGGAGGGTCACGAGCACCCTGGTTATCAGGTTTGTCGCTTTATGCGTTATGGAGCAGCAAAGCGCCATTACCAGAAGATTTATCACCGGAGCACCATGGCCGAGGTTAGAACCTCCGGTCATTGTGAGTAGGTAGAGGTATGGCAGTAAGCCATACAGAAACGTTAAAAACAGCTTTTTTTTCATGTGTAGTGCGGCTTGGCTTTAGTGTTTTACTTAGGAACAGGAGCGGCGAAACAGGACGGATTCGTGAAGCGCGGTACGATAGCACAATGAGCGACTAATGACCAATCTCTCATTTATAAAGGGGGTAAATACGCTAGTGAGTGGTGTTTAAAACTGAGCGAGTACTTATATGATGGGGTAATATGCTGATGGTTTGTGGTTGGGAGTCTGGGAAGCAATTAAGGTGAAAATCGCTATGGCGATATTGATGTGTTTACCGGTCACTGTGTTCAGCCCTGCGATTTACGCTCTGTATGTTCAAATAGAGCGTAAACGCAGGAATAAAAACAGTGGCTTACAAACTCAGCCCCAGCATCAGATATCCAACCATCGCTATTCCGGCCAGTGAACTGGTGATCGGCAGTTGGGTGATAAAGTGCTGTTCCGGTTTACAGCCCGCAGCGCCTGAGGCCACTATCACCGAGTCTGAAATCGGTGAGCTCTGGTCTCCAAACACTGCGCCGGAGAGTATTGCTCCCAGGATCATTGCGACAGGAAGATGCAGGTGCAGGGCGAGGCCGACTGCCAGTGGCGTCAGTATAGTTACCGCAGCACCGGAGCTCCCGGTGGAAAACGAAATAAACATGCCCACTGCAAACACTGCTGCCGGGATCAGCCACAGAGGCAGCGTCTCTGAAAGCAGACCGGAGAGAAATGCTCCGGTACCCAGCTTACCGATAACCCCGCTCAGGGCCATTGCCAGTACCAGGATGATCAGCGCTGGCAGCATGTTCTTCATCCCGTCGATACACCAGCCAATATAGCGCTCTGCACTGGTCCCGAGCATTACGCAGTAACAGCCGGTGCCAATCAGTGCGATATAGCCGCTCCAGTAAATAGCACCGCTCACGTTTCCACTGAGCAGGTTGCCGTTACCGGTTTTCCAGCAAATAGTGAGGATAGAGCCAATCAGCAAAATGATGGGCAGCGCACCGCCAAACAGCAGCCAGCGGTTGACAGCCGGGCTTTGCTGAGTGGGTTCAGACTCATATTCTGCTGTTGTGTGGCCGGATGTATTGCCTTTCAGTAGCGCAAAAGCAGGCACAGAAAGCAGCGCCAGCAATGAATAGAACTGATAAGGAACAGAAGCAAACAGGGTAGCAACTGGCTGCGTTCCACCGGAAACCAGCCCGGGTTGCGCCGCCAGCAGGCCTGCAAGCATCACCCCGGCACCACTGACCGGATTCAGCCAGGCAATTGGCGCGCCGGTGCTGTTCGCCACATACGCCAGCCGGGATTTGGACAGGCCGTGGCGGGCAAACAGGGGCTTGCCAACCATGCCGACCATCATCATTGAGCCAATCCCTTCCAGACACATCATCAGCCCCATCGCGAAGGTGAGCAGTTGGGCCTGAACCGGCGAGCGGACCAGGCCCCGTTTTTCTGCCAGATAGTTCAGCAGCTGATTGAGCCCACCGGACTGGGTCATTACATTGCTCAGGGCACCGATCATAGCGATGAACAACAGGCTTTTAATCGCGTATCCGGAAGAAAAAACTGCAGCGATGGCGTCAAAGCTGGCGGTGAAGCCACCGCCAAAGCTCTGTTCCAGCATCATGCTGCCGGTGACAAGGCCGGTAGCGATGGCGAGGTAGACCTGGCGGGTAGTGACCGCCAGGGCAATTGCTGCCAGCGGGGGCAGCAGGGTAAGCCAGTTACTCATGATCTTCGAATACGAACTTCGGATCAGCCAGCGCCTGGTCTGCGGTATAGCTCAGCTTAAAATCCGGGAGCAGTTCACTTGTACGCAGGGTGTTGTCATCAAAGCCAGCCAGTTTGTTCAGTACATAGATAACATTGTTGATACCCCAGCGCTCTTTATCCGTTTCTGCGCCTTTCTTGGCAGAGATATCGTCACCGGCGGTTTGGTTTGCGTGGGTGATATACGCGCTGCTGTAATGATGATATTCAAACGGAGCATCCGGGAAGTTCGCGTGCAGTTTTTCCAGCATTTCAGTCTGGCTCAGGCAAGAGAAGTCCATTTGTACGCAGTGATTCAGGGTGCGTTTGTCGGTCAGTGCGTACGCAGCACAGCGTCCAATATCATCGATATGATGGGTGTAGATCGGGAAGCTCATATCGCCAAAGGTGGTGATGCTGGCAAAAAAGCGCAGATTCGGCAGGAAGTAGTCGAAAATGCCGCCGGTATAGAAGAATGTCCAGCCGATACCGCTGTCGAAGATTTTCTCGTGCAGGGCTTTCTTGTGGTCGAAGATCTCACCGTCACCGTATTCCAGGCCCATGGTATGCGCGCCAAACTCGGTTGGAACAAAGCGCTTAACACCGGCTTTCAATGCAGCTTCCAGCCACAGAGGCTCGTCTTCGGTGATAATGCTTTTAGAGCCAGGTACCGCGCAGATAAGGGTATCGCAGCCTTCAAGTGCCGCTGCCATCTCATTGGTATCACGCATGTTTTTAACGCTGATGATCTCAGCTCCATTGCGCTGAAACTCTGCCAGCACCGGGTTCAGGCCTTCTGGTTTGGCCCTGTACAGCAGTACAACGTCATGGCCAAGAGAGAGCAATCCGCGGGTAAGGGGAGTGCCGACCTGTCCTGCTGCGCCAATCACTGCCACACGCTGTTTTTCAAACTGATACATATTCAGGCTCCTCAAAATTAATCAGACGCAGGAATTGTATGGCTCAGACGAATGTCTGTATTGGTGAAGATGGGCCGAAAGATGGTAAATATCGAACCTGGCTTATTTTACTGAGGAGCTGGCTGTTTCTTCGTTGCAGACGGAAGCCAAAGGAATGACAGAGCCCCAAGTGCAAAACTAATAACATGCCCCAGCTTGGGCAGATGATTTTCTGCATAGATGAGATCAAGGGTGAAGGCGGGCAGTATGGTAAGCGCCAGCACTGCAACGGCGACTTTGCCTTTTATCTGTCTGGTGACAAACATTACCAGGCCACAGCCAGCAAGAGCCAGAATGGCCTGCGAGCCTCCGGTTCCCAGGTTCCACGGAGCCGGGACAGTAAAAGTACTGGCGAAAGTACCAGCCGTGCCGGCAATAAGCCAGAGAAGGGCAAACCGGATGCTTCCCACTTTGCGCTCCAGAAGGCATCCGAGTGCCAGCAGCGAGAGCGCGTTGTAAATCATGTGGACCTGTTTTACGTGAATAAGCTGGGCGACGATAAATCTCCACAGTTCCAGGTTTTTGATATGCTCCAGGGTATAGCCACCGAAGGGCTCCAGCTCAGGCACTTTAACTTTTCCAAACAGAGAGCCGGAAATCAGGTAGTTCACCCCAAAAGAGGTCACTATGGAAGCTGTCACCAAAACCAGGGTTAAGTATGGCAGTTGCCTGAGCTGCATGACTGTTCCTCAATCAGAATCCACAGAAACCGGTGCAGGCTGTCAGGAAGTGTTTCTGAACAATGCGTTACCGGCCAGTTTTTAAGCAAGCACCAGCCTTGCGCAGTGGCAAGTGATTGTCCAGTTTTTTTATATGCGCATATAAAATAAGAGAACAGGCTCTTATTGTTGGGTGAGATTGGGAGGGTACCAATCCGCACTCAGGGCAAATGCTCTGCACTGAGTACGGTTAAAGACGGTGTTATTTGCAGAAGGTATCGATATACAGCGCTTCCACTTTGTCCCTTGCCCACTGAGTGCGGCGAAGAAACTTCAGCGATGACTTGATGGAAGGGTTGTTGTAAAAGCAGTTGATCTGGATTTCCGCATCCAGGCCTTCCCAGCCATAGTGTTCCTGCAGCCGGACGAGGATCTTCTCCAGGGTTAATCCGTGTAATGGGTTGTTTGGTTGTTCCTGGCTCATTTGAGGCTGTTCCTGCGTTTGTGCTATTTAGACGCGCAGTGTAGCAGAATGCATGGGGCAGTAACGGAGTTTTTGCTCGCTTGCCTTCCCCTTACGGCCGGTACTCCGCTGCTATACTCAAAGAACACTCATTCCGTGAGCATGGCTGATGATAAAACGCTCCATCATAATTCTGTTAACTTTTCTCTTATCGTGGCAGGCCGTCGCTGCGGAGGTCGCGCTGTTTGTTCCCCGCAGTGAGACAACGTTCTGGCAGGCTCTGATTAAGATCACTCGTGCCGCGGCAGACGATTTGGACGTGTCTCTGCGCGTTTATGATGCAGATAATCAGTCACAACTCATGCTCCGGCAGGTTAACGAGGCCTGTAAGCTGGGTGTGGATGGGGTGCTGTTCATGAACTACGAACAGATCGGTGAAGAGATCCTTGCGATAACAGAGCGCTGTCAGATCCCGGCGATTCTCTACAACACTGGCTTTGTTTCGGCCGAACTTCTTCCGCGCACTAAGTACAGGACATGGATAGGCAGTATTACGCCGGATGACAGAAAAGCAGGCGCATTGCTGGCGGAGCAGATGTTGCTGAAATCGGAGGCGCTGAAGTTTGAAGACGTAAATATGCTGGTTATAAATGGCAATCTCAGAGAAGTTTCTGCTCAGCAGAGGAATCAGGGGTTAGATCAGTTTATAAGGCACCGTCCGGGGATCACAGTGGTCACTGAGTTTGGTTCGGGCACAGGCTGGAGCCGGGAAGAAGCCAAACGCCAGTTTATGGCGTATTACCAGCAATACCCGGAGATCAATATGGTCTGGGCCGCTTCCGATGCTCTGGCACTCGGAGCACGGGATGGGATGGAAGAGTTATCCCTGCCAATGGACAGCATTATAGTAGGAGGGATTGACTGGTTGCCGGAAGCACTGCATATCGTTCAGAAAGAGGAGCCCTATATCTCTGTGGGTGGGCACTTTCTGGAAGCTGCGTGGGGGCTGGTTTTGCTGAAAGATTATTTGAGTGGCAATGACTTTGCGGCAGAATCCACTCAGTTTCATTCGCGAATGTTTGGGCTCAACCCTCAGAATATAAAGGTTTTCAGAAGTTTTATTGATGATAACTGGCAACGCATTGATTTTAACGCACGGTCAAAAGAGCAGGGCAGCGGCAAGCTGTATGATTTCAGTATCCGGTCTCTTTTGGATACTCATTATCAAAACACCAAAGCACTCATATTGACAGGCGCGGAAACCCGTTGGCTTGAGAAACATGACACGATTCGGCTGGCGATTGATGTTGACTGGCCACCTTTTGAGTTTGTGGATGAGCAGAAAGTCTACCAGGGGATAGCGGCGGATTACATCAACCTGATCGCAGAACGGCTGGGCGTGGAACTGATTCCGGCGGTGGATATGAGCTGGCCGGAAGTTGTGGAGGCAACAAAGCAGCGTGAGCTTGATATCTATCCTGCAGTGACTATTACTCCAGGGCGGGAGGAGTATATGAGCTTCACCCGCCCTTATCTCAGCTTTCCGATGATGATCATCACCAATCAGGAGCTCCCTTACGTCAATGACATCAGTGCGCTTAATGAAAAAACCATCGCTGTGGTGAGTGGCTATGCCTCTCATGAGCTGTTGCTTGAAAATCATCCTCAAATTGACCTGATTGAGTTCACCAATATCTCTGATGCGCTTGAGGCGGTCTCATCTGGTCGGGTGGCGGCGTATATTGGGAACATCGCTACTGTCAATTATGTGATGACGCGTGAGGGATATACCAATCTTAAAGTATCGGGAGTCACCCCATATCGTTTTGAACTCAGCATGGCGGTGCGCAGTGACTGGCCTGTTCTGCACGGTATTATGCAAAAAGCGCTAGACTCTCTGTCTGAGCAGGAGAAGCAGGCTATATACTCCCGCTGGGTGACGCTGCGTTACGAGCATGGTGTGGATTACGGCCTGACCTGGAAAGTGGTGGTTGGAGCCTTGTTGATTTTGCTGTTGCTCAGTTACTGGGCCCGTAAGCTGTCTAACCTTAATCAGAAGCTTAATCACGAAGTTCTGGAGCGTAAACAGATAGAGAAGCAACTGCGTGAAGAAAAAGAAAAAATAGAGAAACTGGCCATCACAGACTCCCTGACCGGGCTGTTTAACCGCCGTCATTATGGTCAGGTACTGCCTGCGGAAATCAACCGGGCGCAGCGCAGCAAAGAATGGCTCAGCTTTGTGATCCTGGACATCGATTTCTTCAAGCAGTACAACGATAACTATGGCCATCATAACGGAGACAGCATGCTTATCTCCCTTGCCAATACCCTATCGTCGAAATGTCACCGGGCGTCTGACTTTTGCTTCCGCCTGGGTGGAGAAGAGTTCGGGATCATTTTTTCCGGCCTGTCACCGAAAGAAGCAGCGGCTTTTGCCGACCAGATAAGAAAAGCAATTGAAGCGCTGGGTCATGAACACAAGTACAGCAAAGTTTCTTCTGTGCTTACTGCATCAATCGGACTGGTCACCACCAAAGGAAGCGGTTACAGCCTGGAACAGCTTTATGAAGCGGCAGATGAGGCTCTGTATCGCGCTAAAGACGCGGGACGAAACCGGGTAGAGTCGATAGAGATTTGAGAAGAGTAAAAGAGTACGCCCGGGGCAGGACGGCAGTCCTGTCCCGGGCGTGGCAGTTTATGCCTGTGGCAGCGTGCCTTCGCCGTTAGAAACAACCGCGTCGATTTGTACCATCGCGTCCATTTCAATCTGAGACACACCTACCACGGTGCGGGCAGGAAGGTCACCCTCAAAGAAGGTGGTGTACACTTCGTTGATTGCATCCATATCCGCCATGTCTTTCAGGTGTATGTTGATCTTAACGATATCGTCCATCACATGGTCAACGCTCTCAACAATCGCCTTGATGTTCTTCAGACACTGTTCTGCCTGCTCTTTTGCACCACCAGCTACGATAGCATTGGTCGCCGCATCAAGTGGCAGCTGAGCTGCAATGTGGTTGTAGTGCGAGAACGCCACAGTCTGGGTGTGCAGCGGGTTACGCGGTGCAGCTTCTGTGTTGTGAGCGCGGATAACGATGTTATGACGGTCTTCCACTTCCTGAGGTGGTGTGCCATCGCCATGGGAAACAGATGCATCAATTTGTACCAGCGCGCCCATTGGCAGCGCGTCAGCTGCAATCACAGATCGGGCAGGAACGTAAGCTACCGCACGAGCGATAGAGGAATCAGGGAAGAAGGTTGAGTACGCTTCGTTAACGGCATCAACGTGAGCCAGGTCGGTCAGGTACAGGTTGATCTTCACGATGTCATCGAAAGGTACGTCGATGCTTTCCAGAATCGCTTTCATGTTTTTCAGACACTGAGCTGTCTGCTCTCTTACACCACCTTCAACCAGGGTGCCGGTTTCAGGGTTAACCGGAAGCTGAGCTGAAATGTTGTTGTAGTGAGAGAAGGCAACAGTCTGCGCAGATACTGTGCTTAAAGGCGCCTTGTTGGTGTTGCGGGTCAGTTTCACCAGTGGGCATGGCTCCTGAGGCGCGGTACCTTCACCGTTTGAGATCAGCGCATCCATCTGAACCAGCGCATCACCCACAGGCAGCGCATTTACCTGCACCACGGTACGGACAGGAAGCAGGTCATTGAAGAAAGTCGCGTAAACTTCGTTCACGGCTTCCATATCTGCAATATCTTTCAGGAACACGTTGATCTTCACAACGTCATCCATTACATGGCCGATGCTTTCCACAATGGCTTTAATGTTCGTTAAACACTGTTTTGCCTGATCTTTTACATCACCTGCCACAACCTGGCCGGTTGCAGGGTCTACAGGCAGTTGCGCAGAGAAGTTGTTGTAGTGAGAGAAAGCCACTGTTTGAGTAGACAGAGTGCTTTGTGGTGCGTTTTCAGTGTTTCTTGAAACTTTAATGATACTGCCAGTCATGTCGGTAATTCTCCTGATGACATTTATTTCACGTGGATTGAATAATAAGCAAATAACAGCCGGGAATGGCTGGGTATTATTTGAATTAATATCGTGAACGCACCAGGGACTGGTGCGCTGAATTATAATTAGTCAGATGATTGCTTATGTTATTAGTTATGGCCTTATTGTTGGCGAGGTCATTGTGTGAGAGTTCAGAATTATATTCTTATACCAAAATCACATATCGAGCACAGTTAGGTAGTTTTTAATTAATAAGAAGAGGGCGATCACAAATACCGCCCACTGGCGCAGCTCAAACTCGATGTTTGACATTGGTCACGGATTTGGTGGTGATTCATGTATAAAGCGTGATGTGTCGGGTGTTTTTGGTGGTTGTGAAAGTTTATTTATACTGTTGTTTTTGTCGTTATTTATCTTTTGTGACTTATTTTTCATGTGGAATGGGTAATAAGTTAAAAACAGCGATAAATAGCAGGGTTTAGTTTGAATTAATATGGGTGGGTGGTTGGTTCTGATTGAGTAAAGGACGGGATAAATATTTATAATTATGGGTTGTGTAGTAAGTCGGTTATTTGGGATTTATATTCAGCGATTAGAAATCGGAGTATCCACCTCGTTACCACGCTCCGCGTGGTAATGCATATCTGAGCAGAGGAAGGCGCTGAACTAACCCGGAACTTTCAGGCTTGAGGTATGTGCTGAATAGGCTCCTTCTCCTGAGGCAGAAACGTCAACGACTACTAATCTCAGCTTCCATCTGCCGGAGATACTCCTTCATAAAAGCCGTTCTTACTTCAGCCTCAGCCCGCGCCGATTCTGTCTTCATGGTACCCGCAAGCGTCAGCAGCTTGGTATAAAAATGGTCTATCGTAAACGAACGATCATCAGGCTCGCGATTTACACAAAAAGCATCGTCGTTTGAATACAAAGGGTGACCCAGTTTTGAGCTCACCTGAAGGCATCTTGCTATTCCAATTGCACCCAGTGCGTCCAGCCGATCGGCATCCTGAACAATTTGAGCTTCCAGGGTTTCCGGGGTGATGTTCGCGCTGTAACTATGGGCGATGATTGCGTGATGTATTTCATCCAAATATTCTGAAGGGTAGCCAATATCTTTCAGAAAACGTGTTGCTTTGTCTGCAGCAACCTCAGAACTTTTACTTCGGTTTGGGTGGTTCTTTTCGAATGAAAAACAGTCGTGTAAGTAGGCTGCCGGAATCACAATCTCTTCAATGGCCTGTTCTTTTTCGCAAAGTGATTTTGCTGTGTTTACGACGCGCAGGACATGGTTGAGGTCGTGAGCCTGGTCTTGGGTCATTTCGGAGCTTATGAACTCCAGGAGCTTTTCTTCGAACTGTTTCACTAGTTTCATTGGATACTCTTTTGCAGCTAAATATTTTAAACATTCATTATTAACTGATCCCGGGTCACACGATACAGGATTTAAGTGAAAAGTCCGATTTGCCGGGAGTGATTGATGCTTTTGACTTGCGGTAAAGCAAGGGTATGGTGGGCAAGAATCAAGGCCCGACCTTAGTCCTCATAATCGTGCTGTCTGTTTGTATTTTGTTAAACCAAATGCTCGGTATCGCGATGTGCGAAGCGGGTTGTTGTGTTATGAGTAGAGGAGTTTTCTGTAGGAGAGTTAAGATCTGATGGGGTATCTCAATGTTTAGCGGGGCAATTTAGCCAAAGAGCGCTCCAACCTCACCCCCTCTAACTCCCCCTCGGGGAGGGGGAGAACTTGCGCAGTGAGCGGGGTTGGTGTTGAGTTATGCCGAGGATTTTACTTAGTGGTTTGACGTTTATGTTACAGGTGGAAAAGTAACATGCGAGCCCATTTCCACCCACAAAAAACGGGCCATTCAGCCCGTTCCATCACCCTTCCGCTTTCTCCGCATAATAATGCAGTAGCTCGGTCAGTTCTTTTACCCATCCCAGTGCATCTTTAGGCGCGTTCTTCAGGATGGCTTCCACTTTCTCACAGTGGGTTTCCAGCGTAATGGCTTTTTCCAGATTGAAGGAAATCGCGTAGAAGTGCCACAGCAGCAGGCGGCTCATGCGCAGGATGTTCTGTTCCGCGTTATCGGATTCTTCGAATGCAAGGTTAACCTGGCCGAGGGCGATGGCGCTCATTCGCAGCATGGCGTCGAATTGGGCGGCTTTCATCCGTTCTTCGTTGTCGGTTTCTTCCTGGTCGAAGGTGAACAGTTCGCTCATCATGTCTTCCGGCACCATACGGGTCAGAATACGCATCGCAAACTCTTCAAGTTCATGGCGTGGCATGCTCACCAGGCAGTCAAAACGGTAATCGCGCTCCACAGGGCTCTCCTCACAGTAAATGGGCGCTCATTCTAATGAAGTCGCCGGAATTATGCCAGTTGCTATTTAACAGGCTTTAATTTTCAGGGAATTAGCTGCGCTTTACACTGTAAAACGTTGAGAAAACCGGCCAGATTTGCATTGCATTTTGGTTCACTGAACCGGTGGGCCTGTGCACCTGTTTGTTAGCAGGTTCGAATTAACTCATTTAAATAACAACAAGTTAAAATGACAGAAGTATTAATAATGCCCTGCAAAATGCCAGATGAAGCACATATTTATAAATCCAGCCTCTACAAAAAGTGACCTGTACAAAAATGTGGCACGTTGTCCGGTGTAAGAGGGGGGCCTGGTCACTATGATTGGAGAGCTCATTTATGACGTGCCGCAAGTTTTGAGGGAGTAGTGGGGCATGTTCAGGTGAGTTATTACAACGATTATATGATGCTAATAACAAGAGACATACCTTATGAAATTATCCAATTTATGCTTGTTGACGGCCGTTGCGGCTGCGGGGTTCAGTGCTAACGCCAGCGCAGAAGCAATTCTGCACGCTTTTAACTGGAAGTATTCAGACATCACCGCCAACGCGAGTGCAATTGCGCAGGCGGGCTATAAGAAAGTGCTGGTATCTCCGCCGCTGAAATCGAGCGGGAACGAGTGGTGGGCGCGCTATCAGCCGCAGGATATCCGGGTGATTGATTCGCCGCTTGGCAATAAGCAGGATCTGCAGGCCTCCATTGATGCGCTGAAAGCGCAGGGCGTGGACGTGTACGCAGACGTCGTTCTGAACCATATGGCTAATGAAAGCTGGAAGCGGGACGATCTGAACTACCCGGGTGCGGACGTACTGAAAGACTACGCTGACCGCAGTGCGTATTACGCCAGCCAAAAACTGTTTGGTAACCTGAGCGAAGGGATTTTCTCGGCTAATGATTTCCATGACGAAGGCTGCATTGTTAACTGGGGCGATCCTGGCCATGTACAGTACTGGCGCCTTTGTGGTGGTGAAGGCGACAAAGGCCTGCCGGATCTGGACCCGAGTAACTGGGTGGTGTCGCAGCAGCGTGAATACCTGAAAGCGCTCAAAGGTATGGGCGTTAAAGGCTTCCGGATTGATGCGGTTAAGCACATGAGCCAGTATCAGATCGACCAGATCTTCACTCAGGAAATCATCTCAGGCATGCACGTGTTTGGGGAAGTGATCACCAGTGGTGGTAAAGGCGATGGCGGCTATGAAGCGTTCCTTGCACCGTACCTGAACAACACCAGTCATTCGGCGTATGATTTCCCATTGTTTGCTTCAATCCGTGCGGCGTTCTCCTACGGCGGCGGTCTTAACCAGCTTCACGACCCGCAGGCATACGGCCAGGCGCTGGAAGATTCACGCGCGGTGACCTTTACCATCACCCACGATATTCCAACCAATGACGGCTTCCGTTACCAGATCCTGGATCCGAAAGATGAAGAGCTGGCATATGCCTACATCCTGGGTAAAGATGGCGGCACGCCTCTTATCTACAGTGATGAGCTGCCGGATGCGGAAGACAAGGATAACGGCCGCTGGGCAGACGTATGGAACAAGCCGCTGATGAAAAACATGCTGAGCTTCCATAATGCGATGCAGGGCCAGAGCATGACCATGCTACACAGTGATCAGTGCACTCTGGTATTCAAGCGCGGTAAAGCCGGGGTGGTAGCCATTAACAAGTGTGGCGATACCCAAAACGTGACCGTGGATACTTATGCCCATGAGTTTAACTGGTACACCCCATATACCGATGTGCTTTCGGGTGACAGTATGACGGTGAACTCCCGTTACCACACCATCGCCATTCCGGGCCGCAGCGCCAGGATGTACAAGCTGTAATACCCAAGCGGTGGCCCAGGCCACCGCTTTTTTATGCCACAGTGCGGCCATTCCTCCGAGCAGTAAATAAAACCCGTACAAGATCAAATTTTTGCGTTATTATCCTTGTCAGTTAATAAAAGTCCGGATTTTAGAGGAAAGGTAATGATTTCAAAGTGGGCGATTAGATTTTTCCAGATGGCGGAACTGGTTGGTTCATGGAGTAAAGACCCTTCGACTCAGGTAGGTGCGGTGATCACCAAGTCAAACCGAATCGTGTCGGTGGGTTTCAATGGTTATCCTCATGGGATTTCGGACAGCGCAGATACCGATGAGCGCGATACCAAGTACCTGAAAACCCTGCATGCAGAAGAAAATGCGATCTTGTTTGCCAAGCGTGACCTGGACGAGTGTGAAATCTGGGTGACTCATTTCCCGTGTCCAAACTGTGCGGCAAAAATCATTCAGACCGGCATCAAAGCGGTGCATTGCCCGGCTCAGACCAAAGACTTCCTGTCGCGCTGGGGCGAGAAAATTCAGGTCAGCCAGGACATGTTTGAGCAGGCCGGCGTGGAAGTTGACTGGCTTCCGCTGGACGAACTGGGAAAATAGTCCGTCTTTAGCTCGCATTTTACAGCCTGCCTTGTGCAGGCTTTTTTGTAACAAATTAGAATATAAACACAATGTTATTAGCTGGACTAATATCAGTGCCATCAATAGTGCGGATCAGCCGGTTAGGAACCCGGTTTGAAGGTGCCGACACTGTTCAGTGGGTTGTCAGAAAGGAAGCTGTATGAATCTGTACCACCGCCTGCGGGCGCTTATCTTTATTTTGCTGGGCAGCATGCTGTTTGGCGGACCGGCGGTGGCCGGGCACTCCTCTTCCCTTGAGCCGGATACCTTCGTAATCGGCGTCATCAGCTCCAATCCCAGAAAAGCCGTAAAGCGTACCGCGTCACTGGCTCAGTATATCGCAGCCCGTCTGGGGGAGTTTGGCATCACCAAGAGTAAGGTAGTGGTTGCGCCGGATTCACGCCGTATGGTGACCTGGCTTCGTCAGGGGCGGGTGGATATGGTGTCTGAATCTGTACTGCCTTCCAATATTCTTGTTCAGGGTGCGGGTGCTGAAGTGCTGGCCATTCGCTGGAAAGGTGGGGTAGACAGCTATCGGACGGTGTTTTTCTCCCGTCAGGATGCAGGGATTCAGCGTTTTTCCGATTTGATCGGCAAGGTGATTGTGTTTGAAGATCGTGACTCCACCAGTGCGTACTTTATTCCGGCGTATTACCTGCTTCAGGAAGGGTATGAGTTGTTTGAACTGACTTCGCCGCGTGAGAAACCGCCTGCGGGTAAGATAGGTTATCTGTTTGCTGATGAGCTGACCAAAGATGGCGGTGAAATCAACATGTATTCCTGGGTGTATAACGGAATCGTTGCAGCAGCAGCGTTCAGTAGTGAGGACTGGGATCGTGAGTTGCCGGACAACATGCGTGAAGAGCTTGCCCTGTTCCATCAGAGTCGTTCTGTGCCCCGTTCACTGGAAATGGTTCGTCCGGGGATGAAGCCAGAGCTTAAAGCCCGCCTGCAGGATATTCTGTTCGATATGCACAATAACGAAGAAGGAAGCGCGGCGCTGGAGCGTTATAAGAAAACCAGCCAGTTCGAGCCGGCAGGAGAAGAGGTGACCAAAGCGCTTGAGTGGGCGCAGGATGTGAAAAATGTTGTTGATGCGTCTTTGGCGCACTAAGCGGGGATTATGAAGCTGCTCAGCCGGATCACAATTGCAAATACCGTTATGGTTGTGGTGGCGATCACCGCCCTGACCGTGGTGCAGGTGTTTGTTTCCCGTCAGGGAACTGAGCGGGTACTGGAACAGACCACCAAGCAGGTCGAACGTGGCCTGTTTGAGCAGCTTGAAGCCCGGGCGGAGTATACCGGGGAATACCTCTCTGATGCGCTGATCAATCCTATGTATAACTATGATATGGAAGGGATTTATGAACTGTTAAAGCCCGCTCTCGACAGCGATCAGGTGCTGGAGATTATCGTTTTTGATGACAGCGGCCGGATCTTTCATACCGGACAGCGCATCGAGAGCCGTTTCGGTAACCGGCTGGGTAAACCAGAGGTGGTTGCTATGGTGCTGGAGCAGCAACAGATATATACCCGGATATCAGATGAGGATTATCTGTTTGCGCGGCCACTGCTGATCGGAAATGAGCTGATGGGTGGCCTGTTCATCCGCTTTGATGTAGACGAAATAAAAGCTCAGATAGCCCAGACCGGAGCATCCATTCTTGAAACCAAGATGAAAGCCCAGCAGGGCACTACCGTAATCGCCGTGGTACTGGCGATTCTGTTTGGTACGGTCAGTGTCGCGGTATCGTTTATTGTTACCATGAGTATTATTTCCCCGCTGACGGAGCTGGTTCGTCATACCAAACGCATTTCAGACGGTGAGCTGGACAGTACCACTCCGGTACGCAGCACCGATGAGCTTGGCGCGCTGGCCGGTTCGTTTAATGATATGGCCCGCAGCCTGAAAGAGCGCCAGGAAGCGATCGAGTTTCTGGCTTATCACGACCATCTGACAGAACTGCCAAACCGCACCCGGTTTACCGAATTACTGGAGCACTATCTTCTGGTCAGAAGAAGTTCGCACCAGCCGCTGGCGATTTGCTTTATCGATCTTGATGAGTTTAAAGCGGTAAATGACAACTTTGGCCATCAGGCCGGCGATCAGTTACTGATCACGGTGGCAAAGCGCTTACGCCGCCTTATCCGCGGGCAGCAGGATGAGATCTTACTTGCCCGCATTGGCGGGGACGAGTTTCTGCTGTGTCTCCCGGGCTATCAGGGTGAAGAGGTGCTGAGCGCTTTTGCCAAAGAGATGATTGAAGAGATCCGCAGGCCGATTGAGATTGATAATGAGCAGCTTGTAGTCAGTGGCAGTGTTGGGGTGTCGGTGTATCCGCATGATGGTCATACCGCCGACGAGCTGATCAAATGCGCAGATATTGCTATGTATCACGCCAAGGCGGAAGGTAAGAACACCCTCAGCTTCTTCAGTGATGAAATGCGCAAAGCCGTGCGTGATCGGGCCCTGATGGAGCGCAGGCTGCACATGGCGGTGCGGGATATGTCTCAGTTTGAAGTCTGGTATCAGCCGTTCTTCGATACCAGCGGCTCCAGGCTGTTGGGGGCAGAGGCTCTGCTGCGCTGGCGTATTCCTGAACGGGGCGTGGTGTCTCCGGCGGAATTCATTTCTGTAGCGGAAGAAACCGGTCTGATTGTGCCTATCGGTGAGTGGGTGATCAAAACCGTTTGTCAGCAGCGGGCGCAGTGGCAGTCGGTTCTGGCGGATGACTTCTTTGTTTCGGTGAACCTTTCTGCCAGGCAGTTGTTTGGTCAGCAGGTGGCCGGTGTACTGGCCGGTGAGCTGGAACGTTCGGGCGTATCATCGCATCAGATTCACGTTGAAGTGACCGAAAGCCTGCTGATGAGCAATGAAAAGGAAGCCGCCGCTACGCTGGAGCTGCTCAGAGGGACCGGGATGCAGGTATGGCTGGATGATTTTGGCACCGGTTTCTCTTCGCTGGGCTATTTGCGTAAGTTTAAGGTCGATGGACTTAAGATTGACCGCAGCTTTGTGCGTGATATTGAAACCGATGCCAACGACCGGGCACTGTGCTCAACCATTATTTCCATGGCTCATGACCTGGGGCTGGAGGTGATCGCCGAAGGCATTGAAACGCTCAATCAGCAGAAATTTCTGGCGGGTAAAGGCTGCCGGATTGGTCAGGGGGAATACTTCTCGGTACCTCTGGAAAGTGCGCTGTTTGAGGCGCGGTTCTTTCCCGGTAAGGCGGAGCAGGACAGCCTGAGGCATACGACCTGACACCGCCTTGCTGTTATCCTGATCAGGTCCCGCAGAAGGTACGGTAATATCTGTCTCTGTCTTCCGGTGGCGTTTGAAAAGCGGCCGTCTCTTCCTGTTCTTCGTAAGGGGAGCACAGCACGCTAAGCAGTTTTTGTGCCGGCTCACCGGAGCGGGCATTAACGCATTTATCCAGTACGTATTCGACCTGATGATTGCGTGGTATCACGACCGGGTTAGCCTGCTTCATCCTCGCCAGTGCCTCTTCTGTGTTCTCCTCCGTCACTGCTTTCTTCCAACGGGTAAAGGCTTCCAGGTCTGTCAGTTCAGGTGGAAGCTCTCCATGTTCAAGCGCTCTGGTCAGCTGGTGGAAAGTCACGGTGTAATCGAGCTGATGTTCCTGCATGGTATCCAGAATAGCCTGGGCCAGATCCGGCTCAGGAGCAGAAAGACCAAGCTTGGATGCCATCATGGCGTTAAAAGCTTCCGTATATTGGCTGGAGAAATCTGAGATCACCGGGCCAAGCAGTTCTACTGCCCGGTCGGTATCATCTCCGAGCAGCGGCAGCAGGCTTTCTGCCAGCCGCGCCAGGTTCCACTGCATGATCCACGGCTGATTGCCAAAGCAATAGCGACCTTCACTGTCTATGGAGCTGAATACCGTATGAGGATGATAGCTGCCCATCATGGCGCACGGACCAAAATCGATAGTTTCGCCGCTGATGGCGGTGTTATCGGTGTTCATTACGCCATGGATAAAACCAACCCGCATCCAGCCCACCACGGTTTCTGTCTGACGCTGCATCACTTCTTTTACAAAGCGCACGACTTTCTCTTCCATTGAGTCAGTTTTGCTTAAGTGTGGGTAGTGTCGCTCAATAGCGTAGTCGAGCAACCGGGTGAGATCGTCGTTACTGCCATTGGCAGCCACATACTGAAAAGTGCCGATCCGCAGGTGGCTGGCAGCCATGCGGGTTAGCACCGCGCCGGGCAGAACCTGGTCACGCATGACGTTCTGACCGGTCATGATCACCGCCAGGGTGCGGGTTGTCGGGATGCCGAGGGCATACAGGGCTTCACTCATCAGGTATTCGCGAATCGCCGGGCCGAGCGCGCACAGGCCGTCGCCATTTCTTGAATAGCGGGTTTGTCCGGAGCCTTTTAACTGCAGATCCCAGCGCGAGCCGTTGGGCAGGGTGATTTCGCCCAGCAGGTGAGCGCGCCCGTCTCCGAGCTGTGGGTTATAACTGCCAAACTGGTGACCGGCATAAGCGAGTGCCACCGGTTCGCTGCCGGGCAGGCGTTTTTGTCCGCTGAAGTAGTCGCAGGCGCTGTGCTGGATTTCTTCCGGCAGCGCGAGGGCGTCTGCCAGTGGCTGATTCCACAGCAGCATCTCCGGTGCCGGAAATGACCTGGGATCCGTTTTTTGCAGGAAGTGATCCCCCAGTTGCAGGTAAGAATTTTGCAGTTTCACGATACGTCCCTCCGGAAAGTGCTCCGTTAACTGAAGCACAGATCATACCCGGACTCAACCCGGCATAATGTGAGGTTACTGTGAATCCGCCCCCATATGCGGGTTGGCGGGTCTACACTTAATGTAAATGGATGTTTTCGCCCCTGTGGAGCAGCAGAGTAGAGGTTGTCATGTTAAAGATCCTGTTTATCTGTAAGCACAATACCGCCCGCAGCATTCTGGCCGAAGCCATTGCGAGGCGGCAGTTACCCTCATCTTTTCAGATTGTCAGCGGTGGTAGTGAGCCCGCTGAGGCCATTGACCCGCGTATCGCTTCTTACCTGGAAGACCTCGGCATTGACCCGGATTTGTATCGCAGCAAATCAGTGGATAAATGGATGGAGTTGAAGCCGGATGTGGTGATCTGTGTGTGTGATTTAATGCACGGAGAAGCCATGCCTGACTGGATTGGAGACGGGGTTCGCGCCAGCTGGGATCTGGAAGCGTTTCCTGGCGATGATGTCAGTGATGAAGAGTTCCGCCGTCTGTGTGAAGTGGAGACCGAACATCTGGTTAAACGCTTTGACGAGATGGCCCGCCTGGATCTCGAAAACTGTACCCGTCATGAGCGTAAACAATTCCTGATGGATCTGCGTTTTCTGTGAGGAGTAATAGGCTGATTTCGTTGTAGTGGTGGTAATATCTGGATTTGATTTCAGCCACTTAATGACAGAAGCGTATGAGTATTGATGCTTTTAAGTCAGGCCGCGCAGTCGAACTGACTGAAGACCTGACCATTTCTTTAATTCGCCGGGAAGACCTCAAAGACATCGTAGCCACGCTGGAGAATCCCAGTGTGGCTGAGTATCTGTTCTTTGCTCCGTCTCCGGTCGAAGTCTATCAGGCGTTTTTTCAGCCAATCATCACCGATACCGAAGAAGCGATCAGCCAGCAGCGCTGGCCGGAAAATCCAACCGCTACCATCCGTGACCGCAATGGCCGGTATATGGGCATGTGTGGCCTGAGTCAGGTCGCCATGCTCGGTGGGAACTTTGATGTAGGTTTCCAGTTGCCGGAACATGCCTGGCGTCAGGGTATTGCTACCGCTGCCTGCCGGTTTGTGACAGAGCTGGCATTTGAGGTGTTGGGTGCCCATAAGCTGTGCGCGGACTGTTATGCCTCCAATGTGGGTTCGGCAGGCGCTTTGCTTAACTGCGGCTTTGTTCAGGAAGGGCAGCAGAAGGATTACTACAAGCGTGGTGATGGCTTTGACGATCGCCTGCTGTTTGGCCTGACCAAAAGTGATTTCTTAACTCGCTGATTATTAACTCAATATGAATCTGGCTGTCACCGGCAGTTAATGCTGTCGTGTTTATGCTGTTTACCATCTAAAACAAAGCAGATGGTGAACCTTATGAACCCGGTAAGTATTGTTGTTATAACCCTGAATGAAGAAGCGCGTATCGGAAAGTTGCTGAGCGACCTTGGCAATCAGACCTTCAGAGATTTTGAAGTGGTGCTGGTCGACTCCAACAGCGATGATGCGACGCTCGAAGTAGCTGAATCTTTCAAAGATGCGCTTCCTTCCCTGACGACCCATAAAATGGAAAGCCGCGGTGTCAGCCTGGGCCGTAACACCGGCGCTTCGCTGGCATCGAATGAACGTTTGCTGTTTCTCGATGCTGATGTGCGCCTGGCGCCGGACTTTCTCTCCAATGCCCTGAATAAACTGGAAAGCCGCAGACTGGAAGTCGCTGGTGTTTATATGGGGGCCGATTCTCTGCCAGTGGCCTACCGAGCCGGATACGGGCTGTTCAACGCCGGCCTTTTTGCTACTCAGTTCTTCTTCCCGACCGCCGTGGGCGCATGTATTTTCTCAACCAAACGCCTGCACCAGGAAATAGGTGGTTTTGATGAGCAAATCGTGTTGTGCGAAGACTGCGACTACGTTAAGCGCGCCAGTCAGACCTGGCGGTTCCGTATGCTGCCGGTCACTTTCCGTTTTGATCCCCGCCGTCTTGAGCAGGATGGTTTTGTGAAAATGGGCTTTACCTACCTGAAAGCCAACGTGCGCCGTTTCCTGTTTGGCGAAATGCGTAATAACGAGATGGAATACAAGTTCGGTCACTACAGCGGACAAAACTAAGCCATGGAATGGAGTCTGTTTTTCGGTTCGCTGCTGGATGCTCTGATAGGACCGAACCTGTTTGTACCGGGCGAGCCATTTATGCTGGCCGCCGGGTATAAGCTGTATCAGGGGGTGTGGCTCGCAGTTGTTGCCGTGTTTGCTGGCGGTTTTATCGGCGACCAGGCCAGTTACTGGACAGGCAGGCGATGGGGCAGGCCGGCTCAGCGCCGCCTGACCCGCTGGCAGCCCAAAACAAGGCGGCCAATCGCGCGCTGCAGGCGTCTGATGGCCCGGCGGGGAAACTATGTACTGGCGTTTTCACGCCTGCTTGGCCCGGTGGCCTGGGTGGTGCCTTTTATTGCCGGAACTCAGCAGGTGAGCTGGCCGCGTTTCAGTCTGTTTGCATCTGTCGGTCTGGTGCTGGGTGTTGGTCAGTTTGTGCTGTGGGGTTATCTTGGGGCTTATGGGCTCTCTGCACTGTCAGGCTGGGACCAGGTAAAGTTGTTTATCGTCGAGCATTCTTACAGTCTGGCTGCTGTCGCGGTTACCCTGGTATTTGCGCTGATCAGCTGGCGGATGGGTGTTAAGCGCAAAGTGCTGAAGAGCTTTTCGGTGCTGTTTGTCAGTCTGCTTGTTGCCAATTACGCCCATTTCTTCTGGCGGGCGGATGACGCTGTGAGCGCGCCGGTCAGTCAGGCATTTAATATTGAGCAGGCGAGTTTTAAAGCTTATCCGGGTAAGTCATCGGTTTATTCTGCTCAGGCGGTAAACCTTGTTTATGTCGGTGAATCCCCTGAGTCTCTGATGAAAAAGCTGGGCTGGCTTAAGAACCAGACCTTTTCCCGGGATGAAATAGAATGGAAAGACTACTGGCGACTGTTAAAAGAGAAGACGCCGCCGGTGTCTGATCTGTTCTGGCAGGGAAGAGTCCAGGATATGGCGTTTCAGTTACCGGGTGACTTGCTGAGGCGCAACCATGTTCGCTGGTGGAAAGCCGGTGATCACCAGGGAAGTCCAGTCTGGGTGGGAGCGATTAGTTTTGATAACGGACTGACCCTGACGCCGTATGCCGGGATCCTGACTGTTCTGCATTCCATCTGCCCGGATGTGGACAGGCAGCGCGATGAGCTGGCGAATAGTCTCAGGAGCACGGAGTATGTCAGTCAATTGATCAGCGCAGGCCAGCAGGTTGCGATGAACAGCCGCCACGATTACTTTTCTGATGGCCGGATGCTGGTGATCGGTAAAGCGCAGAAGCTGGTGGCCGCGTTTTAGGTCGCTGGTGTATATCTTCTGTTGCCGGCACCCGGAATTTTGTCTGCCATCTGCTGGATGCAGGTATTCATCCCTGCCTAAAACGGGAGCAGACATCCGTTTTATTACCACTGATTTTGCTTAAAAGCCTGCTTAATCAAGATATTGGAGTATTACTGCCTGAGTGATTTTGTGAGTTAGCTGGTATAAATTCTGTATGTTTCACTGAATTCATTTGCATAATTGTGCGACTTGTTCCACATTTATGGGGTTGGCTGGGTGATTCTGCATAATTACATTCATCATTTCTATTGAAACAGACTCACCTGAAAAATAAAAAAAGTATCACTGAATCCTGGCTTTGCCTCGCGTATCGCCGGGAGAGAGTTGATATTACAACTTTGTTGGTGAGGTTCACTATGTCTTTAGGTTTTAAAACAAGGATCTACGCAAGTGTAGCCCTGTTAATCACCCTGTCTCTTGCGGTACTTGGCGGGCTGAATCTTGTCACCCTGAAAGGGGAAATGGTGAGCAGTCTTCAGTCGCAGACTCTGGAGAAGCTCGATTATCACGTTAAAGAGCTGCGGTACTGGGTGGACTCCCGTTACCAGGCCGTGCAAAAAGGGTCGGCTCAGTTTGGTTCGCGCCTTTCGGCGGAGGATAATCAGAATCTGGTTAATCTTCTGGCAGACAGTGCTCAGCTTTCCAACGTCATCATAGCCTACGATGATGGTCGTTCCTTTATGTCACTGAAACAGGAAGGCAGTCAGGCATCGATTGATTTCACTCAGCGCCCCTGGTATCAGGACACCCGGCAATCCATGAAAGCCAGTATTACGGATATCTATACCGACACGATAACCGGTCTGCCTGTGATCAGCGTGGTCTCACCGGTTACTGAGCAGGGTCGTTTTGTTGGTGTACTGCTTGGGGATATCAGCCTGACTGAAGTGATTAAGCAGGTCAGTAATATGCGTTTTGCTGGCGGCGCTGCTACCCTGACAGACAGGAACAACGTATTCTTCGCCAGTGATGACCCGACTGACATAGGGAAAACCCCGTCTCAGGTCAGCCCGGTGTTTGCTGATATGGAGAGGGCGTTTGGGAGCCAGCTTTCCGGGCACCTGGAGTTTCCGTATCTCGGCATCCAGTTTGATGGTTATTTCAAGCGGGTAGAACTCAGCCCGGATATGCACTGGACCCTGATGGTATTTGTTGATCAGAGCACTGCGCTGGCGGGCGTGTTTGCCGCCCAGAGCAATGCGATCATGACCGGACTTGGCCTGCTGGTGGCCAGTATGGTGGTGATGGTGTTTATGCTCAATCACATCTATAAACCTCTGCTGAGGCTCAAATATGCAGTGCTGGATCTGGCTGATGGCACTGGTGATCTGACCCGTCGCTTGAAAGTGGAAGGGGATGATGATCTCGCTCAGATCGGCGAAGGTTTCAACAATTTCGCCGCTAATTTGCAGCAGATGATGTTACATATCGTTGATGCGAGCCAAAGTATTTCATCCAGCATTGAGCAGCTTAGCCTGACCGCCCGTGAAAACGAGCGCATGTTACTGGATCATTCGTCTGAAACCGACCAGGTAGTTACTTCCATTACGGAAATGAGTGAAAGCTCGCGCAGCGTGGCGGAGAGTGTGGTTCAGTCTAATCAGGTGACAGAAGGTGCGAGCCATGAAATGCAGCAGTCGATGGTCAATGTTGAAAACGCAGTCACCACGGTGAACTCGCTGGTCAGTGATGTGGAACTGATGTCTGAACAGATCGTGGCGATGAATCAGAATGCGCTGCGAATTGGTGAGGTGTTGTCGGTGATCGGTGCTATTTCAGAGCAGACTAATCTGCTGGCGCTGAATGCGGCGATTGAAGCGGCCCGTGCAGGAGAGCAGGGACGCGGCTTTGCGGTGGTGGCTGATGAGGTTCGGGCGCTGGCTGGTCGTACCCAGGACAGCACCAGTGATATTTCAGAGATGCTGAATAAACTGCTCGAAGGCACTGATGCGGTGGTTTCGTCAATGGAGAACACCAAGGCTCAGTGTCAGCTGACTGCAGAGAAAACCCGGGACGTTTCCGGCAGCCTGGAAGTGATGAGTGGCTCGGTGGTTCAGATAGATGATCTCAGTTCGCAGATTGCCACGGCAACGGAAGAGCAGAGCAGTGTAGCTGAGGAGATCACCCGAAACATGCTGGCGATCCGGGATATTGTGGAGTCGCTGGTGCAGAGCGGCCAGGAAACGGTGTCAGCCACCGAATCACTGGCCAGCTGTAACGGTGAGCTCGACAGGCTCGTATCTAACTTCAAACTTCGCTGATAAAGCAAAGGCCGCGCGTGCGGCCTTTTCCCTGTGAGGAACCATTATGGCCTACCCGAATACCGCTCTTGGAGAAGAGTTGCAACACAACAGGCTGGATGAAGCGTTTTTCAGTCAGTACCAGCAGATTATGAATGCCTTTTTCAGCCGTGATGCGGTTCGCTGGCCGCTGTACGGCATCCCTGAAATCCGTCATCTGATGCGCCAGCGTCAGGTTATCCGTGAAGGTGACCCCGGTGCGGGTTGTATTAACATACATGGCCTGTTTGGTCAGCAGGCGGTGATCCCTAATCACGCCAGAATGGCCGGGCTCGCCTTTGATTCTACCCTGGCCTATGTGGCCGGGAACTGTAAGGACTGGGATGATCCGACCGCGGTAGAAAACGTGATCACCGCGCCGTGTGATCCGGCGATTCACGGCGCCATGCTGGCTACCATAGTTAACCCGAACCTGGTCTACAGCGAGTACGCTGGCATGGCGTCTGATCTGGAAAAGCATGTGATCAAACAGATTGCGGCGCTGGTGGGGTACGACCCGGATAAAGCGGCGGGAATTTTTACTCAGGGCGGTACCTTCTGCAATCTCTATGGTTACCTGATGGGGCTGCGCAAGAGCATGCCAAACTCCCTGTATGAAGGGATGGGCAGTACCGGTGAGTACCGGATGATTAACTCCCAGGGCGGGCATTACTCCAACATTACCAACCTGTCTCTGCTCGGTGTGGATGTGAATAACCGCACCATACGCATCCGGATGTCTGACAGTAACAATATCGATATTGATGATCTTGAGTACCACCTCAGGCTCTGTTTTGCCAAAGGGATTAAGGTGCCCACTATCATGCTGACCTTTGGTACCACGGACACGTTCGCCGTGGATGACATCAGCTCTGTGTACCTGCTGCGCGAGAAGTTATGCCGGGAGTATGAAGTGCCGGTGAAACCGCATATCCACGTCGATGCAGCGGTTGGCTGGAGTATGCTGTTTTTCCGTGAGTATGATTTCAGTAATAATCCGCTTGCCATTAATCCGGCGACCCTTGAAGGGATATACCGCCTTTCCCAGTACGCCAAAGCGCTCAGCATGGCGGACTCTTTTACAGTGGATTTCCAGAAGTGGGGTTTTGTGCCTTATACCTCCAGTCTGGTGATGGTCAAAAATGAAGCTGATTTGTCTTCCCTGAAACATGACCCTCAGTACTTCACCTACTTTGAACCGGAGCTGCAAAACCATACCCACCTTCAGGCAACGATAGAGTGTTCCCGCGGAGCGGTGGGGCTGTTCAGCGCCTATTCAGCGCTGCAATACCTTGGTGTTGAGGGGTACCAGACCCTGATTGCCCATGGCCTGCAAAATGCCAATTATCTGCGTATGCGTCTCAACGAGCTGGGAAACTGTCATGTGGTGGCACCGGAAAACCAGGGGCCGAGCGTGGCATTCCGGATGTACGACCCAGCCAAAGGGCTCGATCCGCAGGGGACGTTTGCCAGGGAACTGGATGCGCCCCATGAAGAGTCTGAGCTGGATAAGCTGGTGGAAAACTCACTCTGGCACCGTGAGCATTTTCTTGCCCGGCGTGGCCAGGGACTGAAAACCAACTGGGTTACTTCAATTGCGCATACCCACTACGACAGCTGCGGCTCATGCAGCTGCATTCCGGGTGAAAAAGCGGTGTTTATGAACCCGAAAACCGGACGTGAGCACATAGATGCTTTTGTTCAGGCACTGAAGTAAGAGAGGAGCGGAAAGAGGAAGGGCGAATAACTCCGCCCTTCAGCCTGGCTGATTGCGCGTCTGAGTACGGTATTGCTTGGGCGTCATGTTGTAGGCACGTTTGAACTGTTCGAAGAAGCGTCCCTGACTGTTGAATCCACAGGTAACACCGACATCATAGATGCTTTTGGACGTATCACTGAGCAGGGCTCTTGCGTGGTTAAGGCGCATGGTGTTGATGTATTTTTTGATCGACATTTTCATGACTTTTTGAAAAAGGTTCATTGCGTAGTTGGCATGGAGGCCAACTGAATCGGCAACGTCTGAGACCTGTATCGGCTGGTCATGATGAGTGGCGATGTAATTGAGCATCTTCTGCACGTTGAACTGCAGCGTGTTGGTTATTCCTGTACCTTCAAAGGAACCACGTCTTATGCTCGCCAGGTGCTCCCATCCGGTCAGACAGATCCGGCGCATCATCAGGGCAATCTCTTCCCGGGCAATTTGCTGCAGCCCGGTATCCTGATTCAGGCAGTAGTCCTGCCACCTTTCACATTCGCCTTCACTCAGAAGCCGGGTCCGGTGAGACGCGACCAGGCTGCCATTCATCACGCAGTTGGCTAAGTGTTCATCCAGAGGCCAGCTCAGAAACTGGTGAACAGGTATGTTGACGATCCCCATCAGCGGTTCATCTCCCTCTATCGCGACGATCTTATGTGGAACAGCGGCCCAGAACAGACCGACTTTTCCCGCTGAAATCCTGACTTTTTCACCGTTCATCAGGTATTCCACGCTGCCGCGAAACAGGATGTTGACTTCGATATGGTTGTGCCAGTGAAAGCGGTCCATACAGTGTGGCGCACGCATTTCAATAAACATGCCCTGGACAGGGGAAAACAGCGACAGCGGGCTGATGCTCATCGCCTCATGGGTTTCTATAGGGTACTGCTCTGAGAGGTCAAAGTGTTCGATGTTATCCATGCGATTTTTCCTGCGTCCCTGCGGAAATGAACGGACATTCTGCTTAGTGTAATCGGTTACAGGAAAAATAGTGTTTCGTAAGTCTCATTTTAAACCTTTATCCGGGGAAATGTTACGCGGGCTCAGGTGCTTGTTGATGTATCTGCTGATATAGGTCGCTGTTAAATATAGTGTTTATATATATTCGTTTTGTCTGAATAATTAAATTAACACCCCGTTTACTCGCGTAAATAACATAATAACTCCTGTTTCCTAAGGTTTCGTGATGTGTGGTGGCCGTTTCGTTGCCTTTGTTGTGAAGAGGGAGTGAAATGAATTCGAAACAATAAGAAAGTCTGAAACATTATCAAAACAAAAGGACATGCCACTATGAACCCTCTACGATTATCGCTCCTTGCCGGGGTGATTCTGCCGCTCATTACCACAGGAGCTGCTGCGTCAGATCTCCCTGCCGGAGCATCGGCGCTGCCAAAAGCGCCAGAGATCCCAAACCGTCTTGAAATCCAGTTTTTTAACCGTGATGAGCTGGTGCAGTTTGGTGCCCGTAAGACTTACCATGAGCCGAAATGGGTGACGGACAAATATGTAAAAACCGGCAAGCTGCCTCCGGTCGAGCAGCGTCTGCCGCCGGAGCCAATGGTATTGATGAGTAAATCCATGCCCGATGGAATTGGTGAGTATGGTGGTGTGTTCCGTCACGTTATTGGTGGTCGCCCGCAGGGCTGGAACTGGTCTGCGGCACAGACTCAGGGCTGGGGTGGCATTAACTACACGGTTCAGGAGTGTCTGACCCGTACCGGCCCAATGTATCAGCTGAATGCCGATGATCTTGAAGTGTTGCCAAACCTGGCCCGCAGCTGGACATGGTCTGATGATGGTCATGTCCTGACCATGAAACTGATCAAAGGGGCCAAGTGGTCAGACGGTGACGATTTTGATGCTGAAGATGTCCGTTTCTACTGGGAAGACACGGTACTGGATACCAATGTACCGTCGTTTTCATCACCCAATGCATTCGGCCAGGGCGCGAAGCTGGAAGTGCTGGATGACTACACCATTCGCTGGACCTTTGAGTCAGCTAACTCCCAACAGGCTCTGTACAACATGGCCTTCATGACGTTCTGTCCTGGTCCGAGTCATATTCTCAAGGAGTACCACCCGAAATACGCCAAAGGCAAGACTTACGAGGATTTCAACAATGCCCTGCCGTCAGCGCAGACCCCTGCCGTCACCATGGGTGCATGGGGACCGGTAGAGTTTAAGTCTGATCAGATTGTGGTGCTTCGCCGTAACCCATACTTCTGGAAAGTCGATGAAGCGGGTAATCAGCTGCCGTACATCGATGAAATGCACTTTAAACTGGCGACCTGGAACGCCCGTACCCTGGAAACCATCGCAGGTACGGCTGATATGTCTAACATGGAATCGCCACCTATGTTCATTGAGACCCTGCGGAAGCTGGCGGACAAGGATTCACCGGCCAAAGCGATGTTCGGGCCACGTAACCTGTCGTCCCAGCTGCAGATGAACATGAACCCGACGCTGTCAGTGACCGATGAGCGCGAAGCTGCAATCAGGCAACTGAACCGAACACTGAAGTTCCGTAAAGCGATTTCTCACGCTATAGACCGTAATGCTCTGGCCAAAGGTATGGTGAAAGGGCCGTTTGCTGCCCCTTATGCCGGTGGTCTGCATCCTGAAACATCCTACTACGATGAAAAGAGCGTGGTGTACTACGGTTATAACCCGGATCTGGCGCGTCAGTACCTGGCGGAGCTGGGCCTGAAAGATACCGATGGAAACGGCATCCTCAACTTCACTGAAGGCAAAGCCAAAGGTCAGGATGTTGAGATCGTGATGAACACCGGCAATCAGGCCGCAGGTATCGCCAACAACGAAAACCTGGTGAGCATGATGGCAGAAGTGGGCATCAAGCTGATTCCACGACCACTGGATAACGTACAGGGTGATGCCGCCCGTGATGCCGGTGACTTTGACTGGCGTACCCACCGTGGCGAGAAAGAGCTGATTGTTCCGCTGCAGCGTCTGGAATGGCTGGCGCCGATCACCAACACGGGCCCGCTGTGGCACCGTGGTACTTCAAACGATCCTCAACAGCTTCAGCCGTTTGAAATTGAGTTGCAGCGCATTGCCAATGAGTTTGCTACCACCATTGACCCGGCTAAGCAGAAGCAGCTGATGTTTGAGTTTAACCGTATTACTACCGAGAACGTTTATCACCTTGGCCTGGTGTCTTACCCTGGCGCTCTGTTGATGAACAAGCGAATCAAGAACGTGCCAAACGCACCGATCATCGCTTACCAGTGGGCTGAAGATGCGGTAATGCGTGAACGTTTCTGGGTCGCGAAGAAAGACCAGATTCAGGAGCTGAGACCGCAGACATTGCCGGCTTATCAGTAACTCAATCAGGCGGGGCCCACCGGGCTCCGCCGTTCCGGGGACAATCTCATGTATGGTTTTATCGCAAAGAGACTGCTGGGTGCGGCGGGTCTGCTGTGGGTGCTGAGTATCATTACTTTTGTGATTATACAGTTGCCCGAAGGGGACTACGGTGACCTGGTAAAAAATCAGGCGATCACGCTGGGGGGCAGCTCTCCCGCTCAGGCGGAGCTGCTGGCTCAGGCGGCGCGGGAGCGTTTTGGCCTGAACGAGCCAGTACTGGTTCAGTACTGGAACTGGATTTACAACATTGTTTTTCATTTCGATTTTGGTCACTCCTTCGCTTATAACAAGCCGGTGACTGAGGTGGTGGGCGAAAGGCTGCCACGGACCATTTTTATCGCACTTGGTTGCCATATCGGTGCGACCCTGTTTGGCGCGATTGCCGGGGTGTACGCAGCGGTAAATCAGAATCGTCTGGGTGACCGGGTTGCGACCTTCATTTCCTTTATCGCGATGACAGTTCCACGCTTCGTGATGACCATCATTATTGTCTATTTCATGATTTTCACCTGGGATGTGGCCTCGTTCGGGGCGATGAACTCTCCCCAGTATCTGTTTGAGCCCATGTCCTGGGCCAAATTCACCGATACCCTGGCTCATGTCTGGCCTGTCGTCGCCATTGCCGCGTTTGGTGGCATGGCATTTAACCTGCGCATTATGCGCGGCAACCTGCTTGATGTTCTCAAGCTGCAATATGTTGAAACGGCTCGGGCCAAAGGGCTGCCGGAGCGCAAAGTGATTATGCGCCACGCGGTGCCCAATGCGATGCACGGCCTGGTCTCTTATCAGGGGGTGGCGTTGCCATACATGATCACCGGTGAAATGGAAGCGGCACTGGTACTGGGCCTGCCAACCGTAGGACCGCTGATCATCACCGCGATGGCAGACCAGGATATCTATGTGATCGGCAGCATCATGCTGATGATCGCCGCGCTGCTGGTGATCGGTAATCTGCTGGCGGACATTCTGCTGGCGGTGCTTGATCCGCGTATCCGGCTTTCGTAGGAGGAGTTATGTCGCAAAGTTATTCAAGCCTTGTATGGTGCAGGTTTCGCAGAAATAAAATGGCGATGGCGAGCGTCTGGCTGCTGGGGCTGCTGATGGTGGTCACCGTGTTTGCTCCGTTCTTTTCACCCAACGATCCGGTGAAGCGGGATGCGGACTTTGTCTATGCTGCACCGGCAAAGTGGCACTTCACAGATACTGAGGGCAACTTCAGCCTGAGGCCGTTTGTATATGGTCAGACCGAGTCGCTCGATCCGGTCACGTTTTTACCGGTTATTGAAGAAGATACCAGCCGGAAAATTCATCTGACGCTGCTTGCTGATGGCTGGGAGTACCAGTGGTTCGGTATGACGTTTTCCACTCATTTGCTCGGGCTGGAAGACGGAAGTCCGCTGTTTCTGATTGGCGCAGACAGTCTGGGGCGGGACCTGCTGGCCCGCTGTCTGTTTGGCAGCCGCATTACGTTGCTGTTTGCTTTTGTTGTTGTTGCGGTGGTGATGGTCGTTGGCACCCTGGTGGGCATGCTCTCCGGCTACTACGGCGGACGGTTTGATTACGTGACTCAGCGAATCGCAGAACTGGCACTGGCGTTCCCGGCAGTGCCGCTCTACCTGGCGCTGATCGCCGTGATGCCCCAAACCGCCGATTCGGTGACCATGTTCATCATGCTGATCCTGATCCTTTCCAGTCTGCAGTGGGCGTTTGTGGCCCGTCAGGTGAGAGCTCAGGCGCTCTCCCTTCGCGCGCTCGATTATGTGAAAGCCGCCCATTCGGTAGGCGCAAAGGACATGCGGGTGGTACTGAAACATATTCTGCCAAACGTCACTTCAAATGTGATTGTGCTGGCAACCATCATGCTGCCAGGGATAGTGCTGACTGAGAGCTTTTTCAGCTTTCTGGCGGTTGGGGTTAAAGCGCCGATGTTCAGCTGGGGCTCGCTGCTCAATGCTGCCGGGCAGTTCCAGACCATAGGCTCCTACCCATGGTTGTTATCACCAGTGGTGTTCATTCTGATCACGGTTCTGGGCTTCAATGCCCTGGGCGATGGTCTGCGTGACGCGGCCGATCCGTACTCAGACCAGGAGAGATAAGATGAATCAGGACATAATTGCCAGAGTTCAGGATCTGAGCGTAACGTTTCAGACCGAAGGCGGACCGGTACAGGCCCTGAAAGGCGTGAGTTATGACATTCCGCGCGGAAAAATGGTCGCGCTGGTAGGGGAAAGTGGCTCGGGAAAATCGGTCTCAGCCCGTTCACTGATGGGGCTTTTGCCTGGAAGCGCCGGTTATGGTGATAAGAGCCAGGTCTGGTATCAGCAGCAGGAGATACTGACCAGCAGCGAAAAGCAGCTGACGGCACTGCGGGGAAATCAGATCTCGATGATTTTCCAGGAGCCGATGACCTCCCTTAACCCAATATATACAGTCGGTGCTCAGATCGCCGAGGTACTGACCATTCACAACCGCATCAGTAAAAAAGCTTGTCGTGAGCAGGTGCTGGACCTGTTGCGTTCGGTTCAGATCCCTCAGCCGGAAGAGCGGATTGATCAGTACCCGCATCAGCTGTCCGGCGGGCAGCGTCAGCGGGTCATGATAGCCATGGCGCTGGCGAATAATCCGGAGCTGCTGATCGCCGATGAACCTACTACTGCGCTCGATGTGACGGTGCAGGCAGAGATCCTCAAGCTCATCAAACAGCTTCAGGCGGAGCGTAATATGAGCGTCCTGCTGATCACTCACGACCTCACCATCGTGCGTCAGTTCGCTGATGAGATTTACGTGATGAAGCAGGGAGAGGTGGTGGAATACAACCAGACACAGGCGCTGTTTGACGCGCCGCTTCATCCATACACTCAAATGCTGCTCAGCTCTGAGCCCTCCGGACAGGCGGTCAGCCTGAGCGCGGACGCCACAACCATACTCAGCGCGCGCAATATGAGCGTGGAATTTCCGCTGGGTAAGAAGGGCTGGTTCAGCCGCAAACCCCAGGAAAAGCTGGTGGCGGTAAACGGTCTGGATGTGGACCTGCGTCAGGGCGAATCACTGGGCATTGTGGGCGAAAGTGGCTCAGGCAAAACCACCCTGGCGATGGCCATCTTCCAGCTGCTCTATGAAGGCGAACTGGGTGGTGAAGTGGACTGGGAAGGAATACGTTTGGATGAGCTTAAGGGTGAGGCACTGAGACAAATCCGCCAGAATTTGCAGGTGGTCTTCCAGGACCCGTTCTCGTCAATGAACCCAAGGCTGTCGGTACGGCAGATCCTCGAAGAAGGGCTGATCGTGAACCGAAAATACCCGAACGAGAAAGAAAGGGTGGAGAAAATCCGCCAGGCACTGCGGGATGCAGGGATGGACGGCGATATTCTCGACCGTTTTCCCCACGAGTTCTCCGGTGGTCAGCGTCAGCGCATCGCGATTGCCCGTGCACTGGTGCTTGAGCCCAAAGTGATTTTGCTCGATGAGCCTACCTCGGCACTGGATTTAACGATTCAGAATCAGATCGTTGAGTTGCTGAAAGAACTCCAGAGGGAAAAGGGCCTCTCTTACCTGTTTATCAGTCATGACCTGCGGGTGGTGAAAGCGCTTTGTCACCGGGTAGTGGTGATGAAACACGGCAACATCGTTGAGCAGGGCAGCACGCAGAAAGTACTGGCGTCACCGGCTACCGATTACACGCGCAAATTGCTCAAAGCAGCATTTGAAGTCGCAGCATAGCGGCAGCAGTAAACAACAATAACTATGGAAACAGAAATTATGAAACAACCAAAACTGTGTCTTATCGGTGCGGGAAGTACCATTTTTATGAAGAACATTGTGGGGGACATTCTTCACCTGCCGGCCTTTAAGCAGTGTGAGATAGCGCTTCATGATATTGACCCGCTGCGTCTGGAAGAGTCCACTCTGGTCGCCCGCAAGCTGGCTGCGACGCTCGGCGCAGAGCCAACCATCAGTGCGACCATGGATCGGATGAGTGCACTTGAGGGGGCGGACTTCGTAGTGACCATGTTTCAGGTGGGCGGTTATGAGCCCGCCACCGTTACCGATTTTGATATTCCGAAGAAGTATGGTCTTCGTCAGACGATAGCAGATACCCTGGGTATCGGTGGCATCATGCGTGCGGTGCGTACCATTCCTGTGTTCCTCGATATCGCAGAAGACATGAAAAAGGCCTGTCCGGATGCGACCATGCTGAACTATGTAAACCCAATGGCGATGATCAGCTGGGCGATGACCCGCCTTGCTCCGGAGATCAAATATGTTGGCCTGTGTCACTCGGTTCAGGGTACGGTCAACGAGCTGTGCCATGATCTGGATATTGATACTGAGTCGGTTCGCTACGTGTGTGGAGGCATCAATCACATGGCGTTTTACTTCAACCTTGAGCAGAAGATGGAAGACGGCAGTTATCAGTCGCTCTATCCGCGCCTGCTGGAAGGCTATGAAAAAGGCGACTATCCGAAACCGAATCCGTGGAACCCGCGTTGTCTGAACAAAGTACGTTACGAAATGCTTAAGCGTCTTGGTTACTTTGTTACTGAGTCTTCTGAACACTTCTCTGAATATACGCCGTGGTTTATCAAGGAAGGCCGTAAAGACATTCTGGAGAAGTTCTCCATTCCGCTGGATGAGTATCCAAAACGCTGTGTAGAGCAAATCGCCGGCTGGCAGGCCCAGGCAGAGGAGTACCGCAACGCTGAAACCATTGAGGTGAAGCAGAGCAATGAGTACGCCAGTAAGATAGTGAACGCAATCTGGACCGGTGAACCTTCGGTGATTTATGGCAACGTTCGAAATAACGGCCTGATTGATAACCTGCCACAGGACTGCGCTGTTGAAGTGCCGGTACTGGTGGATAACAATGGTCTTCAGCCCGTGAAACTGGGCCGTATGCCTGCTCATCTTGCAGCGCTGAACCGCACTAACGTGGGCGTTCAGGAGATGGTAGTGGAAGCCTTTGCCACCCGTGACCGCGGACACCTGTACCATGCAGCGATGCTGGACCCGCACACCGCAGCGGAACTGGATCTGGACCAGATCTGGTCACTGGTGGATGAGCTGATTGAAGCGCACGGGGACTTTATTCCTGAGTACTTCCGATAAGCTGTACCGATAACATTAAACCGCCCGCTATTGCGGGCGGTTTTGTTTCAGTGGAACTTCCTGAGAGTATCAGCTCATCAGCGAGATCCAGAGCAGGTAAAGGGCTCCGGCACCTATGCTGATAAAAGTGCAGCCCATGCCAATTTTACGAAAGTGATAGTTCTCTTTGAGCTGAGAGAGCCCCCATGCGTGCAGTGTCCGGCCGGTGACCAGAAGCAGCCCACTGACATGGATAAACGCCGGATGTCCACCGAGCTGTTCCAGCATAAACAGGATCAGCAGCGCATACGGGGCATACTCCGCAAAGTTAGCGTGTACCCGCACCGCGCGCTGCAGCTCTTCACTCTCTCCGGTTCCCACCGGGATCCTTGCCATCTTGCGGGCCCGCAGCGCTTTCCGGCTCAGGTAGAGATAGAACAGGGCCAGCAGTGCGGTGTACATTGCGGTGATCATAGGCGCTTCTCCTGTTTTGGCTCCGGGCCGCTTTCAATTACAGAACGCGGTCAGAAGACACAGTGTTTGGCGTTGTCTTTGGCTTCAGTGGCAGTCCAGTCGCCTTTTGGTTTTTGCTTCAGGTCCTTACACCATTCGTCGCTGCCTACTTCCGGCGCGCAGCCCTGAACAGCCAGCGCCGCAAAGAGCAGTCCGGCGGTGGCGAGTGTTTTTTGAAATATCCGTTTCATCAGTTTCTTCCTTGAGTGATTGGTTATGTATAAAGCGTAACACGAAGTTGTTGGTTGTGAGGGGATCGTAAGTACATATCAAACAAAACAGTTCTCGTTAAGCTGACCATCCGGAAGACACAAAAGCTAATTTCATCCACGAAACTACCAACAAACACAGTGTCATCCTGGACGCGCTCCCGGTAACTTTCCCCGCTCTCAGGAGGTACAGCGCGATTCAGGATCTGCGTTCAACGGGGACATAACCCACCTCGCGGCAGCGACGGCACCAGACTTGCAGTTATCCCGGTTAAAACTTTGATTTCAGAGAATTGCTTGCGCATAACCCATACGACACGCTGTGAGAGGATCCTGAATCGAGTTCAGGATGACACAGTGGGTGGGGACAGTGTGCGTTCTGCAAACAGGGCCGTTTTTATTTAGCAAACCATCCGAGCATACAGGAGCCAATTTCCGGCAAGAAACCACTAACAAATACCGTGTCATCCTGGACGCGCTCCCGGCAACTTTCCCCGTTCTCAGGAGGTAAAGCGCGATTCAGGATCTGCGTTCAGCAGGGGCATAACCCACTTCGCGGCAGAGACGGCACCAGACTTACCGTTATCCCGGTTAACGCTTTGATTTCAGAGAATTGCTTGCGCATAACCCATACGACACGCTGTGAGAAGATCCTGAATCGAGTTCAGGATGACACAGTGGGTGGGGACAGTGTGCGTTCTGCAAACAGGGCCGTTTTTATTTAGCAAACCATCCGAGCATACAGGAGCCAATTTCCGGCAAGAAACCACTAACAAATATCGTGTCATCCTGGACGCGCTCCCGGTAACTTTCCCCGCTCTCAGGAGGTAAAGCGCGATTCAGGATCTGCGTTCAACAGGGGTAAAACTCACCTCGCGGCAGCGACTCCTCTTTCCTGCCGTTGTTTCGAACAATATGGCACACAGCACAAAGATGCCTAATCAGCCCCACTTTAAACACAAACGTAACACTTAGCCCACTTTCCCGACAGATAGTGACCTTTTTGTCAGTTTCTGTGATTTGGCGCCATTTGGCGTCACTTTCCCCGCATTTGAAAACATTTAGCCAAACGGGAGCCTGCTCACGCTTTTATAAATAACTCAGTAACTGGTCCGATGTGACCGATTTGTTTTATGAGCCAGAGCACAAAAAAGATCCGATTTCAGATCTAGAGTAATAGCTCTAGTCTAGTGCAATGACTCTAAAGTAGAGCTTTGGCACTACTGCCGGCAGCGGGCAGCAATGACAACCGAATTTGAAAATACTTACACAATCCTGGAGGGGGCAATGGACATACCCATTATGCAATATGTTGTTTCTATGAGCGCTTACATACTGATTTTGCTCATTATCGTGGAAGCAATGCGACGTACACCAAGACTGACTGCGGCGTTCTGGCTGCTGTCACTGTTTACCGCGCCACTATGGGCGGAGAACCTGGACGGCTGGTTCCGATGGGCGAAAACCGTCAGCGTACTGATCCCAACTGCAATCATCGTAGGTGGTGCGCGGATCGCCTGGCTTTATTATGACAACCCAAACCGCGTGCTGAAGTTCTTCCGTGGTGACTGGGTTCTGAAAGTTTTGTACGCGGTACTGTTTATTAATATCGCAGAAGCAACACTAAAAGATCTGGTGACCGGAAATTACTTTAACTTCCTGTGTGGTGTAATTCTGTGTATTACCATTCCATTCCCGCGTTATAAGAATGGTAAACGCAGTTACTGGCTGATTGGCAAAGATAAGCCGAACGATCTTCTGTTTTATTCAACCGCTTCATGGAACTTCCTGTATACCACATGGAACCTGGCGTTTGTTTACGGTGAAAATGCAGGCTACTTCGCATCATCATTCTGTATTTTGCTGGCAGCAGAACTTTACCCATTAATTAAAGGTCGCCCTGAGTTGTATATTATTGCGCGTGTTTACACTCTGGCATTCCATATTCTTGTCCGTGCGCTGGGCGATATCTTTACCCCAATTATGGACTCGTCCAGCTGGGCAAATGACAGCGTGCTCTATTACTGGGGTGCGATAAACCTGGCATTGCATATTCCGTTTGCAATCTGGTACTTCCGAAAACAGAAACAAAGCGAAACCGGCGAACCTCCGTTTGGCAAGAACCCGCCTCCGGAAATTGAGCAGGACAAAGAGGGCGAGGCAAAACCAGCCACAGCCTGAACAACACAAAACTGAGCAGGTGCCTGCGGGCACCTGACATGAAGAAGCAGACGAGAGTATCGGATATGAAACTCAATATTAAACATTTTACAGCGGCCCTGTTTGCTGCGCTGCTGATGCTGGCCTCTGTTGTGATGCCGGTGAATGCTGCAGAGCAGATGTCGCTGAACCCGGCAGGGGAAACCTGGCAGGGTACAAGGGACGGTAAACCAGGTGAAGGCAGCCTGTTCTACCGGCTGGAATTTGAAGAAGGCGGCAACGTTCTGGTTACTAAGCAGTCAGGCGGTTTTAACAAAACTGAGCAGCAGGACTGGCGCGTTAAGGATGGGATTGTCACCATCTCAAGCCGTGAAGGTAATGAAATCAAGGATTTCGATGGCGCAGTCATGACGGTAAAAGACAGTGAAGAGCTGCGTTTTACCCTGGAAGATGACGGTTTCAATATCCATAAATGGTATCAGTGGCGCTCATGGCTGCACGTAACCTTTGTACTGTTTGGCCTGATGGCACTTAATGAGCTGTGTCGCCGTAACAAGAACATCAACTACCTGTTCTGGTTTGTACTGCCGATTGTGCTTATCCCATTGTGGAGCAGCTACGGCGTGACCTATTGGTTTAAGTGGGTCAAACTCTACTCGGTGGTTGGCGCAGCAGCGCTGTTCACTCTGATCCGATTTACCAAAGTCGGGGATATGAAGTGGGCCAAGTTCGGCGCGGCGGCTTTCCTTGCCATCAACATTTCTGAAGCCGTAATGCAGGACTTCAGTATGGGCAACCTGGCGAACATTCTGAATGCGATTGGTGGTGTGCTGTCGATTATTACTCTGGCGGGCTGGGCGCAGATTGCCGCAGACAAGAGTAAAGAGCGCGACATGATTTGGCCGGCGATGACTTCATTCTGGATTATTGCCTATGACGTCTGGAATATCGTGTTTGTATATCTCAACTTCCCGGGTTCAGCGACCGCGCAATTAATGGTTCTGATCGCAGCCACGCTTCCAGCTATTTATATCAAGAAAGGTACCTGGCTACAGGCCCGTGCATTTACCCTGGCAGGTTCATTTATGTATTACTTCACGTGCCCGTTCATGTACGAAAGTAATGTGGTAATGATGCCACGTAATGATGAATTAATGCTGCTGGCCGGTCTTTCAAGCTTCGTAATTAATGGTGTTTACGCATACATATTCTTTAGTAAGAAATGGAAACTTCGTCAGCAGGTAGCGAACGCATAAATAAAAAACAGAGCGGCTGTATATAAAGGCCGCTCCAGGAAACAAAACTTTCAATATTTAAAAATCCAACAGGTGAAAACATGAAAATGAAAACCCTTGCCATTGCAGTGATGGCTATGACCGCTCCTGGTCTGTGTCTGGCAGCTGAAGAAGCGAAAAGCGAAATTGATATGTCTAACCCGACTGACGTTTATACCTCTCTGGGCGTTTCATACGGCAGTGAAGGGATGAATATCAAAGGGCAGCTGATGCTTTCTGAAACCAAAGGTGAATCTGGCCAAAAAACTGGTGTGATCCTGGAAGCCAAAAACATTTTTAACGAGGGTGATAAGACCCCTAAGTTCTCCGGCACCGTTGCTCACCCACAATACGGCCTGGTTCCTACTTTTAATGATGAAACCAGCAAGAGCTCTTACCGCCTTCGCTTTGGCACCATCAATACCACCAACGGTACCGGCTGGTCGATTGATGCCGCGATTGGTGAGCACCCGTTCTACGGCACCATGACTGCGGTGCAGGTTGGTCCGGTGATGACGATTCCGGTAACGGATGACTTCTACATCTTCCCGGTTCTGTATGTGGGTGGTGTGATTGTGGAAGACAACCTGGACCTGCTGGCCAAGTCCGGCCTGGATCCAAAAACCGCAGGTGCCCTGAGTCTTCGCAGCAGCGGGGTTGATGTGGCATCCCTGATCATGACAGGTATGGCTTATGCGCGTTACACCATCAACGATAACTGGTGGGTACTGGGCAGCGCGCGATACACCGGTTCCATTCAGGGCAAGAGCTGGGATGCGGATGTGCTCGATGGCGGTATGGAGATGGCGAGTGTAGAAGGTGAGCTTTCTCTGGCTTACCAGTTTACCAGCCACCAGAACGTGCGATTTAACTACAAGTCGGACAACAGTGACGCGACCGATGACAGCTACTGGGTAGAGTTTAACTACGCGTTTTAACCGGCAGGCACCGTACTGCGGTTGCCTTTATTTCCTTACCCGTACCGGCAGGGAGCCGGTACGGCCCAAACAAGGGTATATACCATGAATAAAAACGCTTTGCTGCTTGGTGCAGCGTGTCTCTTTTCTCTGCCTGCCATGGCTGATACAGAAGTGTCCGGTGTAACGCTGCCGGGCACGATTTCCCTGGACGGGGCTGAGATGACCTTTAACGGCGCGGGTGTGCGCAGTAAGTTCTTTGTCGACCTTTACGTGGGTTCTCTGTTTACGCCGGCGCTGATGTCGGATTCAGAGCAGGTGCTGGCCAGTGATAAGCCGGTGGCGATTCGTCTCAACATCACTTCGGGAATGATCACTTCGAAGAAAATGACCGAAGCAGTGTATGACGGCTTTGAGCTGGCAACCAATGGCAATATCGACCCGCTGAAATCCAGCATTGAATCCTTCCTGACCGCCTTCGATGAGCCGATTGAAGAAGGCGATCAGTTTACTTTTCTGAGCGTGCCGCAAAAAGGCATCGTGGCGTACAAAAACGGTAACGAACTGTCGGTCACGCCGGGTGAGGAGTTCCGCCGTGCGGTGCTGGCGATCTGGCTGGGAGATAAGCCAACCGATGAAGATCTGAAAGAGGATATGCTCAGCCAGTCATAGATTGGCGTATGGCCGCAGGCGGTTTTGGCGTTCAGCCTGCGGCCTTTTTTCAGAGTGAAAACCAATAATTTCGGACGTTCAGATTATTGGTTTTTACTTTAATAAGGACGCACTATGAAAATGAAAAAGAGCAATCTTGTGTTGCCGGGGACTGTACTGGCACTTTTCCCTTCTCTTGCATCGGCTCACGTGGGTGATCACGGGCTGGTGGACTCCTTTGCCCATGGTTTTCTTCATCCCATTTTAGGTTTCGACCATTTGCTGGTTCTGCTGGCGATGGGGGTTCTCGCGTACACGGCTCCGACCAGAAAACAGAGCATGTTGCTCGCTGGCGGGGTGATCCTGTCGATGTTTGCCGGTGCGGTAGCGGGTGCATTATTTGGTGTTATTGGCGGAATGGAAGCACTGATCCTGGGCTCTGCGTTTGTAGCGGCCGTGGCCATTCTGAAAGCGTACCAAACCCGTTCTGCAACGGGCACAGTGCTGGTGAGCATTTCCATTGGTCTGGTGCTGTTTCACGGCTGGGCACATGGCGCAGAGCTGCACGATATCGGCATGATGCAGTTTATCCCGGGCATGCTGGTCAGTTCAGCGATGCTGGTCGGTATTGGTTATCGCCTGGCTCAGTATCTGCCACAGAAAGTGCTGGCAGCGATGGTGGCTTCAAGTGGTGTGTTACTGGTAGTCGCCGGTTAAAACAAACGGATTTTCTGCCGGGCTGAAAGCTTCAGTCCGGCTTTCATGATTAAAGGCTGAGCAATGGATAATTTTAAAGTTTTAGAGATAAAAGAGAACGTACTGGGCAATAACGACAGAGAGGCAGAGCAGCTGCGTACTGAGCTGAAAGAGCGCGGGCAGTTTCTTCTGAACCTGATGTCTTCACCTGGCGCGGGGAAAACCACTACCCTGGTGAGCACTATCGGGCAGCTGAAAGAGAGGCTTTCCGTGGGCGTGATGGAAGCAGATATCGACTCGGATGTCGACGCTAAAACTATCTCCGAAACTGGCGCAAAAGTGATCCAGCTGCATACCGGTGGCATGTGTCACCTGGATGCCAGTATGACACGTCAGGGTCTTTCCGGGCTGGAAGCAGACGGCCTGGACCTGGTGATCCTGGAGAACGTTGGTAACCTGGTGTGTCCGGCGGAGTTTGATACCGGCGCATCGATGAACGCCATGATCCTGAGTGTGCCGGAAGGAGACGACAAGCCACTGAAGTACCCATTGATGTTCTCCATTTGTGATGTGCTGCTGGTGAACAAAATCGATGCTATGGAGTACTTTAATTTTGACTTTGAAGTGCTGGAAGCGCGCGTTAAACGGCTGAATCCAAACATTACCATTATCCCTGTGTCCGCCAAAACCGGCGAAGGGGTTGATGTCTGGGCTGACTGGCTGGTGAACACGGTTGCCAAATGGCAAGAGAAAGCGCCGCAGCCGGATGGGGAGGCCTGTCATGGTTAAGGATAAAGTACTCGATCTGGCCAATAAGATCAGCCGCACCAAACGGGGCTCTTCTTCGGGTGTCACTGTTGATGACCCGGAATACAAAATTCTGGAACCGATCATCTCTGAAGAGGTAGCGGAAGCCACCCTGTGCCTTGAGCTGAGAGAGCCAAGAAGCGCAGCAGAAATCGCGCCGATGTGCGGAAAAACCGTTGAGGAAACGGAGAAGCTGTTGTGGGAATCAGCGGTTGCCGGCACTGCGTTTGTGAATGAAATCGACGGGGTGGACAAGTACTGGATTGATGTCTGGGTACCGGGCCACATGGAGATGATCGTTAATAACAAAGAGCTGATCGCCAAATACCCACAGCTGGGTGCAGCGTTTGATGAGTTCGGCAAGAAGAAAGGCCCGCTGGCGGCGGGCAACATCCCGGTTGGCTCGGGGCCGATGCGGGTGATCCCGATTGAAACGGCCATTGATGGCAGCAGCCGCAGTGCTTCTTATGAAGAGGTATCGAAATACCTTAATGACAACGATACTTTCTCAATCTCAGACTGTGCCTGCCGTACTTCCCGTGAAGCCATGGGCGAGGGCTGTGGTCATCTGAAAGAAGATATGTGTATTCAGATGGGTCATGCGGCGGAGTATTACATCCGCACCGGGCGTGGCCGAAAGGTCACCCGTGATGAAGCGTTTGAGGTGATCAAAAAGGCCGAAGCCAACGGCCTGATGCACAGCATTCCCAATCTTGATGGTTCGGGCAAAACCCACGCTATCTGTAACTGCTGCGGCTGTGGCTGTTTTGCCCTGCGTCTTGCTGAGATGTGGCAGAATCCGGATATGGTGCGCTCCAACTATGTGGTTAAAGTGGACAAGCAGAAGTGTGTGGCTTGTGGTGAGTGTGTGGAAGCGTGTCCGACCAATGCGCTGAAACTGGGCCAGAAACTGTGTGGCACCGCAGCCCAGCCTCAGCCGAGAACGGATTTCCCATACGACCAGGAGTGGGGCGAGGATAAATGGAACCCGGATTACCGGCTGAACAAGGCGGTAGTAGCCGAAGGTGGTACCAGTCCGTGTAAAGCAGAATGCCCGGCGCACATTGGTATTCAGGGCTATATCAAGCTGGCTTCTCAGGGCAAGTATTCAGAAGCGCTGGAGCTTATCAAGCACGAGAATCCATTCCCGGCGGTGTGTGGCCGGATTTGTCCGAAGAAGTGCGAATCTGACTGTACCCGGGGCGACATTGATGACCCGATCGCCATCGATGATATCAAGAAGTTCATCGCCCAGCAGGATATGAATGCAGAGCATCGCTTCGTTCCGCAGATCAAAGCCAGTTACGACAAGAAGATCGCGGTGATCGGCGGTGGCCCGGCCGGGCTGTCCTGTGCGTATTTTCTTGCGGTCGAAGGTTACCCTGTCACGGTGTTCGAGCGGCAGCCGGTGCTCGGTGGCATGCTGGCACTCGGGATCCCTTCATACAGGCTGGAAAAAGACGTCATCAGCTCCGAAATTGACGTGCTCAGGGAGCTGGGGGTGACTTTTAAAACCGGTGTGGATGTCGGAAAAGATACGACTCTGGATGAGCTTCGCGCCGAAGGCTATCAGGCATTCTACCTGGCGGTGGGTGCGCAGGGCGGGCGTCGTCTGGGGATTGAAGGTGAAGATGCCACTGGCGTAATGAGTGGCGTGGACTTTCTGCGCGAGGTTAACCTTGGCGAGCGCAGCACGCTGGGTGGAAAAACCGTGGTGATCGGCGGTGGTAATGTTGCCATTGATGTGGCGAGAACCGCTGTGCGCCTGGAAGGGGATAGCGTCAGCCTATACTGTCTTGAAGCGGCTGGTGAAATGCCGGCGCACCAGGAAGAAGTGGACGAAGCACTGGAGGAGGAAGTCGGGATTAATAACGGCTGGGGTCCAAAACGTATCGTCAGTGAGCATGGCCGGGTGACCGGAGTTGAGTTCCAGAAATGTTTGTCGGTCTTTGATGAGCAGGGGCGCTTTAATCCGTGCTTTGACCCGGATGAAGTCCGGCTGGTGGAAGCGGATAATGTGCTGTTGTCGGTTGGTCAGGTGATTGAATGGGGCGAATTGCTGACAGGAAGTCAGGCGGAGCTCAACCCGAATCAGACAATCCGCGCCGATGAAGCAACTTTTCAGACCGCTCAGCCGGATGTCTTTGCCGGTGGTGATGCCCTGACGGGGCCGGCGTTTGCCATTGATGCTATTGCCCAGGGCAAGGAGGGTGCGATTTCTGTTCACCGTTTTGTGCAGCATGGTCAGAGTCTGGTGCTGGGACGGATTAAACGCGATTATCGCTCGTTTGACAAGCAGGTGCTGGAGCTTGGCGGTTATGACAATGCCAGCCGTCAGACCATAGCGCATGTGGACGGTAAACAGGCCAGACAGACTTTCCGCGATCTGCGGGATACTTTTACCGAAGAGCAGGTGAAAGCGGAAACCGAGCGCTGCCTTGGCTGTGGCGTTGCGGTTGCGGATGAGTTTATGTGCGTCGGATGCGGGGCCTGTACTACCCGCTGTAAGTTTGACGCCATTTCTCTGGAGCGGGCCTATGATGCCGAGGGCGTGGATCTTAAGGATGTGAAGAAGACCATCATTAAGTATGCACTGAAGCGTAAGGTTAAAATCGCGGTGAAAAAGCCGTTTCGTCAAATCAAAGCAGCGTTTTTAACCCGCTGAGTCAGAGGCGTTTTCAACACGCCCTAATATGCCGGGGCGCTGTCCCCGGCTTTTTAACGGAGTCTGACTATGCATGAACTTGGCGTGGTAATGGAAGTAATTCGCACGGTTGACCGGTTTGCACGTCAGAATGGCGTTTCAAAGGTGGACACCATAGTGCTGCAAATCGGCGAGCTCTCTTCAGTAGTGCCGCAGTTTATCGAGGCCTGCTACCCGGCGGCGGTAGACGGCACGCCTTATGAAAATACCCGGCTTAAGATTGAAAGGCTGCCAGCCAATGCGCTGTGTAAAGGATGCCACAAGGTATTTAATGTGATTGAGCATCGTTCCGGCTGTCCTCACTGCCAGAGTGAAGAGTGGGGCTTACTTGGGGGGCGGGAGTTTATGATTAAGGAGATAGTGGCCTGCTAAAGGCCAGAATACAGAAATCAGAGACGAGATACGGGAGGCTGGTCAAAGAGATCTTGATTTCGTCTTTGCTCTTCGTCCCCCGTCCCTCTTAATCTCGTATCTCTATTTACCTTTTCCCAAGAACTCATCATAACGGCGGATCAGGGAACGCTGATCTGTGTCACCTCTTTTCATCAGGGTCCGTTCTTCACTGTCACCTTTTTCTTCCAGTTCGTTTTTAAGAGCACGGTATTCAGCTTTCAGACTATCAAATGTCGGCTTACCCTTTTTTGTCGAATAAGGGCTGAGCAGGGCGATCATTTTCAATACCCCCTGGGATACGGCAGCGCGTGAGATAGACTGGTTTCGGGTGTTAACCATCCAGGAGGTGATCCAGAAACCGGCGACCAGCCTCATCAGCTCAACCAGATCATCAATGTCATCATTGTCGATGGCGATGATACCTTCTTTCTTAAGGCGAAGCAGCGAGGTGCGCGCACGCTCACTGAGTTGTTTATGGCTGGCCTGATACTGCTGGTGTAGTGTTTCATCACGGATAACAATATCTCGTACACTGGCGTGAAAAAAACGAAAGCGCCAGATACCATCAAAAATCTGGTCACAGTAGAGGCGGAGAAACTCGCCAGCAGAAATATTATCGTCAGCGGGATGGAAAGACTCATCCATATAGCAGATATATTCCTGAAAAATGGACTTGATAATGTCTTCTTTATTTCTGAAGTGATAGTAGAGGTTACCCGGGCTGATACCGAGATGAGCAGCGATATGATTGGTAGTAACAGCTCGTTCGCCGTGCTGATTAAACAGCTCCAGGCTTGCATAGATTATTTTATCGCGGGTTTTCATTATCCCTTCCAGACAGGCTATAGAATTATTATAAGAATCGCTGTCAGGAGAAACTCAGAAGAGAACACCAGATGGGGTGTCGAACCTGCAGCGATATTACGTGCATCATGGCAAGCGTTTCGGTTGAGTATACTGCTTGCAGGCTGCCCCGTCATCTTCGGATATTGGCATATAAGATTGTGCCCGGCTGAGTTCACAAATTACCCGTTATGCAACAGGTTTGACCGGGAGGCGGTAAGCAGACTGTTTCCCCGGTAGTTTGGGGAAACTATCTCCGCTTATATCTTCTGTTTGCTCTCTACTGCCTGAGATGAAATCCGGTTGCGCCCCTCACTTTTCGCTTTATAGAGCATGCTGTCGGCAACGGAGTACAAATCCAGCATTTCAGAGCCGATTCCGGGTGTTGTAGTGGCGATACCTATGCTGACCGTTATTTGTTTTGGTGCTTCTTCAGAATCATCTTCGGGCAGAGCGATCTCCCGTATTGAACGCAATATATCGTCTGCGATTTCAAGGGCTGTTTTTAAGCGGGTTTCACCCAGAAGCAGGGCAAACTCATCACCTCCGAGCCGGGCGCATAAGTCCCACGGACGCCTGGCGTGAGTCTGCATGATTTCGGCCACAGTAGTCAGACACTTATCACCGGATTGATGGCCGAAACAGTCGTTGATCAGTTTAAAGTGGTCGATATCAACAAGGGCCAGGGATAGTGGGCGTTGCCGCCGCATATGTTCTTTCCACTGGGTCAGGAAAAACTCATCGAACTTGGAACGGTTGGCAGCCTGCGTCAGCGGGTCAAGTGTTGCCAGCCAGGCCAGTTTATCCTCAGCCTGTTTACGTTCGGTGATGTTGAGATGAGCGATAACGACGAACCTGCCCTGTTCGGTATTGATTGTCGTCACCCGCATCATAAACCAGCGTTTAGACTTTGGACCGTGACAGGGATACTCGAAAACAAAGCCGGGCACATTTCCGGCAAGGACTTCTCTCAGCCCTTTAGCAACGTTTGCAGCGTCTTCGTCACCCTGTGAGGCAGAGCGTTCACATACCGCCAGATAGTTATCCCCCTGCCAGCAGTGATTGCCACCCTGATTGGTTTCTCCGAACTCCTGCCAGCTCTGGTTGACGAACACGATCTCACCCTCTGAGTCGATAATGGCCAGCTGCTCTGGCAGGGAGTCGAGAGCAATACGAAAGAAGTTGTCTGTGTTGTCCATAAGATAGCCCCGGTTTACTGACGTGCCTGCTTGTTCATGACTCTCTTAAGCGTAGCTGAGGCGGGCAAATTAAGTGCACTGCGTTGCTTAAAAAAATCGCTGGTGGACAGGTAAGTTTGTGGCGTGCCTTTTGGGGTGAATTATAGTTAAAGAGTAAGCGTTGGAAGGAGTCAGCTATGAAATCCGCATCGTCTGTGAGCATTCGTTCAGCCTTTCTTCATTTTACTGAAGATCCGCTGAAATCAGCCAATCCCGAAGATTCGTATGAGTATCTGCCGGATGGCCTTATGGTTGTAGAGCAGGGCTTAATCTGCGAGCTCAGGCCGTTCAGGGAAGAGGACAATGAGCTGTACCCGGATATTCAGGACATGAGGGGTAAACTGGTGGTTCCCGGCTTTGTTGATGCGCATGTTCATTACCCTCAAACTCAGATGATTGCCGCCTATGGCGAGCAGTTGCTGGAGTGGCTGGAGACCTATACCTTCCCGACAGAAAAAATGTTTGAAGACCCGGCGCACGCCCAGGCCATTGCCACCTTTTTTATCAATGAGCTTTTAAAGAATGGCACCACCAGTGCGCTGGTGTTCTGCACCGTCCATCCCCAGTCCGTGGATGCACTGTTTCAGGCTGCGCAGGATAAGAACCTGCGCCTTATCGCCGGTAAGGTGATGATGGACCGTAATGCGCCGGAGTATCTGCTGGACACTCCGGAAACAGGCTACGCAGACAGTAAAGCGTTGATTGAAAAATGGCACAATCAGGCCCGGCTGCAATACGCGATCACGCCCCGGTTTGCACCAACCTCGACCCCTGAGCAACTGGCACTGGCCGGCAAACTGAAAGCCGAATATCCGGAGGTGTATGTGCACACCCACCTTTCAGAAAACGTGAACGAAGTAGAGTGGGTGACGTCGCTGTTTCCGGGGCACAGCAATTACTTCGATGTGTATCATCACTACGGGCTGACCGGCCCCAAATCCGTGTTTGCTCATTCGATTCATTTAACCCCAGAGGAGTGGCAGGCAATCCGGGACACGGACTCTGTCATTGCCTTTTGTCCAACCTCTAACCTGTTCCTTGGCAGCGGCTTGTTTGATTACGAAAAAGCCGAAGCCAATAACATCCGCGTCGGCCTGGGTACGGACGTTGGTGCGGGCACCAGCTTCTCCCAACTGCAAACCCTTAACGAAGCCTATAAAGTCTTGCAGCTGCAGGGTGAAAAACTCTCCGCCTTTATGGGGTTCTACCTGGCCACCTTAGGCGGAGCAAGAGCGCTCAGCATCGATGATAAAGTAGGTAACTTCATCCCAGGCAAAGAAGCCGATTTTGCAGTGCTCAAATGGCTGGCTACCGATCTGCAAAAACTTCACGCGCAGTACTCGCCCAAGCTGGAAGACCAGTTGTTCGCGCTTATGATGCTGGGGGATGACAGGAATGTTGAGGCGACGTATGTGGCCGGGGTGCGGAGGTATTCAGGGAGCAGTTAAATCGCAAATATACGGCGTCTCCCAGAACAGGCATGAGCCAACGCAAATAACGGCTAATCTTGATGTTGAATATTGCTCTCTTTTTTCCCCAGTGGAGTCCGGCAGAATGAAGCAGCTTTTGATAACTATCATAGCTCTTAGTGTTACGGTAGTTCCGGTACATGCGAACCAATTGAGTGGTGTTTATGTTGGTTATGAAACCAGTATTAACAGCCATATTACAGCCTGTTATGAAGACGATTCTGGCATGAACATTTTTTCAGGAATATGGGGAGGAGGCAGGTGCACAACGGAAAGAACACAAGGCGTTGCTTCAGCATATAGCATCACCGCTGGATACGCTTCACCTGGGGCTGGCAGTATAGGGGGATTTGAAGGAGAGTATCTCTACTTTGATGGTGCATCAGCAGTTTTCATCAATGTTTTCTTAGACGGTCAGATAACACCTCAGCTATATGCAGGACTTTTTGCTGGCCTGGGGCTCTACGATTTGTCCTCGTATGAACCATGTGGTCAGGTCGGTCTGGAGGCCGGTTATGAGATATTGCCGCAGTTGTTCATTGCTGCGAGATATCGTTTGGCTGTAACCGGAGAGCTAAGCAGCTCAAATATCACTACATCTAAAAGCGGTAATAAGGATTCGGTAAGACTGCATCATTATGAGTTTTATATGTTGAGTCTTGGGCTGAAATATTATTTTTAAGGTTTTAACGCCAGCTCGGGAGCGTTTAAGCTTCCCGGGCTGGCGTAGTGATATTTTCATATAAGTTCAGGTTGCTTAAATCCTGCGATCCCCATATCGTTTCAGAGTTTTTTGTTATGGAATTATGCTGTTGTTTCTGCAGGTATGACGACTGCCTGGCTGCCAACTTTCACCAGCTTTCCGTTGTGTTGGGTTAAATATGCCTGAGCTTCTGATTGGGTTGGGAACCATAAAACCGGATAGCCGGCATTACGCAGTTCAATGCTGTATGGCTGCATTTCACCCTGTGGAGATGCCTAGACCATTTTCCGGAACTCAGCCCATGAGCCAGCACCGTTCTCTGCAGCCAGCATATTTAGTATGTGTTTACGCTGAATAATGTTGGTTTTGTTCTTTAACTCAGGCAATGAAATACCTGTCAGAGTTTCAGAGTTGATCAGCCGCCGGAGTACAGGCAGTGATTGCGAAAGCGAGGATGACAGAGCCGCTCTTTGCAGCAGTTTTGCTTCCCGAAGCCACAACTTAAGATCGTTTGTTTCCTGATGACGCATATCGTTCTCCTTATAGTCAGCCTGCTCGCTATCGGCTGTGAGATGATATGCAAGTGAAATGCTTGCAGTGTTATGAGGTAAATGTTGGTACTTTCGTTTTCGCGAGGCAGGTTTCCAACGAACCTGCACAAATAGTACGCTCTCACTTTCACTTAATCAATATTGCCGGCCTTATTTGCTGGCCGTCGCGCATCTTGCCTGGTACATGCATTCAGAACGGACCAGGATTATGTCGCAGTGACGTTTAACGAGCCTGGTGATCAGGACATTGCAGGAATGGCATGGGAATAGAAGGGCTCGGCAGGGATCTTCAACGGCTTCTTCGAATGTGGTGGAGCCAGACAAGGAACAGGGGGGATTAACATCAAATCCCTCTATCCTCGTTCTCAGGACGAAAAAAAGCCGCTGTAAAAACAGCGGCTTCTTAGAATGTGGCGGAGAGATAGGGATTTGAACCCTAGATACGCTATTAACGTATGCCGGTTTTCAAGACCGGTGCTTTCAACCACTCAGCCATCTCTCCGTTGCGGGGCGTATAGTAAGAAACATCCCTTGTTATGTAAAGGATATTTTTAGAAAAAACGGGTCGTTCGATCAAAGGTTAATCAGTCTGATGTTTTTGCTTCCGAAGTGATGTTTTTTTTGCCCGGATGAAGAAGTGAGCCTGTGGGCATATCGTAGTGAAAGCGGAATGCTATTTGCTATGTTTATGAGACAGGGTGGTTTTGACGAAATAGAGTATTTGTTCAGATTTGTGATCTGAGTGGTAGAAATTCTGTAACAAAAACATAATTGCAAAGTTATTAATAAAATATTGTTTTATTGGGTATCTCATTGTTATTTATGGTTAATTGAGAGCTCAGGATACGCGTGTTCGCCCGAAAGAAATTGCCTGTAATCCGGTTTTCATTCAGTATAAGCCTGTGATTCTCCTATGGAGACAGGTATTTTTAGCAAGGTCAGATATGAAAGTTGTTGATATTCTCAAGCATAAAAGTGAAATGTTGGCGAAAAAGCATCCGTTGGATGATTTGCGCGAACTGCGCGATCTGATGTCGCCAACGCTTCGGGAATACTGGAGCGATTTTGTTCACAAAGCTCAGACTCATCAAATCTTTCCGTGGATCCGCGACTACCAGCAGCCGGCGGTGAATGAAGAGAGTGCCAAGCCAGTTATCGTTCTGAGTGAAGATGGCCAGGCGCTGTTTGATGAGCTGCAGCAGCAGATTGGTGAAGAGATTCATGTGGGTGACTGGATCACCGTAGATCAGGAGCGCATTGATGCTTTCGGTAAGGTGACCGAAGATATGCAGTGGATCCACACCGACCCTGAGCGGGCGGCGGGTGAGTCTCCGTTTAAAACCACTATTGCGCATGGGTTCCTGACGCTGTCACTATTGCCGCGTCTGACCGATGCCGTTGATCCGGAAAAGCCTCAGTTCCCGACCGCTAAGATGACGGTTAATGTGGGCATGAACCAGGTGCGTTTTCCTTATCCGGTTAAAGCCGGTAACCGGGTTCGCGCGCGCAGCACACTGTTAAAGGTGACGCCGGTCAGCAAAGGGTTGGAAATCGAACGCGAAATTAAGGTAGAGATCGAAGGCATTCGTCGTCCCGGCTGTGTGGTGGTGTCGGTGATCCGTTTGGTTATCTGATAAGCAGCCTAAAGACAGGAAAAGGAGCCGTTTGGCTCCTTTTCGCGTTTTAGGGGGTTATTTCTTTGCCGGGGTATAGCCGTAATCTGCGATCAATGCCTGGCCCTGGTCAGACAGGATAAATGAAATAAACGATTCGCCGTCTTTGGTGATCTTGTCTTCGTTGTACAGTACCAGGAATGGCCGTGCCAGTTCGTATTTGTTGTTGGCAATCGCTTTAGAGGTTGGCTGCACCCCTTCAAAAGAAATGGCTTTAACCGAGTGGTCTACTGAGCCAAGAGAGACAAAGCCAACAGCCTGTGGGTTGTGGTTTACAATGGTCTTCACCATGCTGTTACTGTTTACCACCAGGTTTTCTGCGCTGATGTCAGACACCATGCGGCCTTTGATAACTCTGGTCAGCCCCAGCAGGCTTTCGAAGCTGTAGCGTGAACCCGATGAGCTTTCACGGGTAACGACCGCGATTTTCTTATCGTTGCCGCCAAGCTGTTTCCAGTTGGTGATTTTGCCCTGATAGATTTGGGTCAGTTCCTCACGGGTCAGGTTGGTTACCGGGTTGGTTTTGTTGATCACGACCGCCAGGCCATCGAACGCGATCGGTGAAACATGAAGTTTTTCATTGTATTCGGCTTCTGTCAGGTAGCGGGAACTCATGCCGATTTCTGCCACGCCTTTGTTGACCATGGTGATACCTGCTGTTGAGCCGATTCCCTGTACTGCAATATAGGTTTCCGGGTGGCTGACATTGTACTGTTCAGCCAGTACGTCCATAACGCGGCCAACCGAGGTGGAACCGGAAATATTGACTTCCTTGGCGGAAACGCCAAATGCCAGAACAGATAAAAGAGTGGCTGCCGCGACTCGAAACATAGATAGACTCCATTTGGGTACAGTAGGGGGGTTAACTGCGCTTTATACTATGTCGTAATGGTTACACTTTTGTTGCAAGGATCGTGATTTACCCAATCCGCTTCTTAAATCACATACAGTGCGGGGTTAAGTGTCTAGAATGTTGACTATAATGGCAAAAAAAGGAAGGCGTATGTTGTGCAGCGACATTGAACGTCAACGGCTGGAGAAACTGGCTCACCGTCTGTGTGAGCAGAGAAATCAGAGCGTTCCGGTGGAACATGGTAAGGCGTATTATGAGTTGATTGAATCCGGAGTAGTGTTTACTAAGGCATTCTTCCTGCTTGATTCCAGCGCGCCAAGTTATTCCTGTCAGGTGGCGAAAATTGAGTTTGAGCCGAACAATCATCACTGGCATCTGTATATCAGTAAACGGGACAGCAGCGGTTTGCAAAAGGTCTGGAGTCAGCATCCGGTTCTGTCCAGCCATTCGGACGTATCTGCGCTGATGAACGTCGTTGAACACGACAGGGAAGACTGTATCTGGTACTGATGTTTTTCCGTTCCCGAATCAAAAACACCTCCGTTCAGGAGGTGTTTTGGTTTCAGAGCCCGGGTTTAACACGCCAGGGTATCAGCTGTGATGCGGACGGAGCGCTTCGCGGTTCCAGTTGATGCGGGCGCGGAACTCTTTTGGTGTGATGCCCTGAACACTCTTGAACGCAGTACTGAAGTGCGCTGCGCTCTTAAAGCCACTCTGGAAAGCGATCTCACAGATAGACTCTGGTGAGGCACGCAGCTGGTTGGCCGCATAGTTGATGCGCTTTTCCTTGAGCAGGTTAGAGAAGGAGAGGCCTTCGGCGGACAGGCGTCGCTTCAGGGTGGCCGGAGACATGCTCAGGCTGCGTGATACCCCTTCCAGCGAGATTTCATCGCGAATGTGCTGCTCGATGTACTGAATCACTTTCTGGCTGACTTTGAGCTCAAAAGAGTTGTGGATCAGTCGGCGAAGGTTAGGATACGTCGCCAGCATTTCACTGATCAGCGAACGGGCCAGCAGTTCGGTGGATTCGGTCGGGCGTTTGTCGCCCATGGTAGTGATCAGCAGATCCAGCAGGGAGTGCGCCATGTAGTGGCTGCTGTCAAAGCTGGCAAACACGTTTTCGCTTTCACCGAACACGTACTCCTGATTGCCGGCAGACAGGCCACGAAGCAGGGCGGTATCCATGTGAACGCCGATGGCGCGGAATTCTTCTTCATCGCCGCGGGTCTGCACGTCAGACAGGGTGGCAATATCCAGCAGGGTAAATTCGCCCTGTTTCAGCTCGCCTTTGATCCCGTCCGGAAAGACAAATGAGGCGTAGCCACTCTGGACATAAAAGATAACCGGATTCGCGGTGTCGTAGCGGTCGCGGTTACGCTGGTAGAACTGAGTAAAGTGCTGAAGGGATAGTTTTGCCATAATGCTGCTCTGTTGTGGTGCTGCTTAGTGTTAATTATTTCTAAGCCGGAGACGAAATCAAGCCGGCGGCGCGGAATTATGATCGATAGCAGGTTTCGATACAAGAGGTGTAAGATACAGTCTAAGCTATTGATAGGAATATACAATTAAACCTTTTGTTCTTTCAGGATAAAAAAACGCCCTCGGTCGAGGGCGTTATTATGTTATTGATTTTACTGTGCTATTTCGACTTTCTCTGGGAGCTCAGGGAATATCTTTGTTGGCTTAGCAACAAGGCTGCGTGTCTCAATATTGACATCAATCAGCACTACTTCCAGGGTATCTGCGAGCTGCCACTCGACTACTTTGTCGATGATCACCTGACCGGTTTCTGCGCTGCATTCGATGCGCTCGCGGTTGTCCATGATCTGTGAGCTCGGGATAAATGCGGTAGCGCCGTTCTCCAGCAGGCGAACACGAACGCCGGCACGGTTTACGTCAAAGACCTCTGCGGTAAAGCGGGTCTCTTCTTTTGGTGCGTTGACGAAAGTACGTGCATACAGCCAGTCACCGACGTTGCGCTCGGCAATCTTATGGTGCTTGCGGTGAAGCGCCAGCTCTTCACCTACGGTCTCGTCCGGTACCTGTACCGGCTCTTTGTCCATGATCAGCGCTTTCAGCATGCGGTGGTTGATCATATCGCCGTATTTACGGATAGGAGAAGTCCACGTCGCGTAGATAGGCAGGCCCATAGCGAAGTGCTCAAGCGGCTGGTTGCCGATTTCGCTGAAAGTCTGGTGTTTACGGATGCGGTTGTCCAGGTACATGGTTTCCTGGTTGCCCAGCCAGCGGCGCAGCTCGGCAAAGCCTTCAAGAGTTGCTACGCTCTCTTCGGTAAACGGCAGTTCACCTTCCGGGTTTACCAGCTCCAGTACGTCTTTCAGCTTCTCTTCTTTAATACCTGCGTGAGTATTGAACACGCCAGTACCGAATTTGGCTTTCAGAGACTCACCGGCACAGATGTTGGCGGTGATCATTGATTCTTCTACCAGACGGTTTGCGCTGCGGCGAGAGTCGGCGTGAATCGCAACTACGTCGTTATCTTCACTCAGCTCAAAGCGGTAGTCCGGGCGGTCCGGGAATACGACTGCGTTCTTTTCACGCCAGTCAGCGCGGGCGAGAGAGAAGGCGTACAGGTCACGTACCACTTCAGCAATTTCGTCGCCTGGCTGCCACTTGTCGCTGCTGCCGGTTTCCAGCCAGTCAGAAACGTGGTCATAAGCCAGACGTGCGTGAGATTTGATGTTTGCTGCAAAGAAGCGGATATCGTCACCGATAACGCCGTCTGCCGATACGGTTACGCTGCAGCAAAGGGCCGGACGCACTTCACCTTCATGCAGGGAACACAGCTCGTCGGCCAGTTCGCGTGGCAGCATTGGAATGTTGCGGCCAGGCAGGTAGATGGTGAAGCCGCGCTCGCGGGCAACTTTGTCCATCTCAGATTCAGGTGCGATGTAGGCCGTTGGATCTGCAATTGCGATGGTCAGCGAGAAGCTGCCATCTTCATTTTTCTTCGCGTGCAGGGCATCGTCCATATCTTTGGTCGATTCGCCGTCGATGGTCACAAACGGCAGGTCAGTCATGTCGATTCGCTCAAGGTCGGCGTCATCGTTCAGCTGCCAGTTGTCGATACCTGCCGGCTCTGAGTTTGGCAGGTCGTTTTGTGCCAGGGTTACCCACCATGGTGCGATTTTGTCGTTGGCGTCGGTGATCTTTTCGGATACTTCCACAAAGAAGTCTTTGTCACCATTTAGCGGGTGGCGCGTCAGGTGAGCCACAACCCAGTCGCCTTCGGCCAGGGTTTCAGGATTCAGGCCTTTCTTTGCTTTGGCTTTCAGTGACAGTCTTTTCAGCTGCGGGTGATCAGGAACGACGTTCAGGCGACCCTTGAACATTTTGATGCGGCCGATAAAGCGGGTCAGTGACTGCTCGAGCAGTTTGTCCGGCTCTGCAACTTCTTTATCCTTTTCGGTACGGATGATGGCTTCAACCTTGTCACCGTGGATACACTTTTTCATGTACGGTGGTGGGATAAAGAAAGAGGTTTTGCTGTCAACTTCCAGGAAACCAAAGCCTTTATCAGTGGCTTTAATCGTGCCTTCTTTCGTTGGCAGGGTTTCTTTGATCTGTTGCTTTAGCTGGGCGAGTAATGGGTTATCTTGAAACATCTTATCTGATCACTGTAAAAATTCTGCCTCACTATAATGTGCAAACTGCCCAAATGCCAGCGTAAAGCCTGCTATGCTTTGTTGAGCCGGGGATTCAGAATGATGTTTTGTTGCGCTTTTTGTCGGCTTTACATTCGATTTTCTCAGTCTTGAACTAATTTTGTGATGAAATTCAATTTTTTCTGGCTTTTTTTATGCTTTTCGGGCAGAATCGCGCTCCCTTAAGAATGTCCCTGCGTGGCTTGATGCGTTTTAATACTGATCGTCATCTGAACGGAGTCAGTCAATCAACTGGATTGGTACTGGAATTGGTAGAGCTGATGGGACCTGGTTTTTTAATTTAATATAGTAGGATCCCAATGCAAGATTCCGAAATGAAGTTCAGTGATTTAGCTCTGAACGATTCCATCCTGTCTGCTCTTGACGCGATGGGTTTTGAGTCCCCAACTCCAATCCAGGCGGCTTCTATCCCGCACCTGATGAAAGGCGTAGATGCGCTGGGTAAGGCGCAAACCGGTACCGGTAAAACTGCTGCTTTCTCTCTTCCTCTGCTTAACAAAATCGATCTGGGTCAGCGTAAGCCACAGGCTATCGTTCTGGCACCAACCCGCGAACTGGCTATCCAGGTTGCAGCAGAAATGAAGAACCTGGGCAAGAACATCAAAGGCCTGAAAGTTCTGGAAATCTACGGTGGTACTTCTATCGTTGATCAGATGCGTGCTCTTAAGAGCGGCGCACACATCGTTGTTGGTACTCCTGGCCGTGTTCAGGACCTGATCAACCGCGAACGCCTGCATCTTGACGAAGTACACACTTTCGTACTGGACGAAGCAGACGAAATGCTGAACATGGGTTTCGTTGATGACGTAACCGAGATCATGGAGCACGCTCCTGAATCAGCACAGCGCGTACTGTTCTCTGCAACCATGCCTCCGATGCTGAAAAACATCGTTGAGCGCTTCCTGCGTGAGCCGGTTACTGTTGACGTTGCTGGTAAAAACCAAACCGTTGCTAAAGTAGAGCAGCAGTTCTGGGTTGTTAAAGGCGTAGAAAAAGACGAAGCAATGATGCGTCTGCTGGAAACCGAAGAGACCGATGCGTCTATCGTGTTTGTTCGTACCCGTCAGGATACCGAGCGTCTGGCTGACTGGCTGAGCGCACGTGGCTTTAAAGCTGCTGCTCTGCACGGTGACATTCCTCAGTCTCTGCGTGAGCGTACTGTTGACCACATCAAACAAGGTGTGATCGATATTCTGGTAGCAACTGATGTTGTTGCACGTGGTCTTGATGTGCCGCGTATCACTCACGTATTCAACTACGACATCCCATTCGATGTTGAGTCATACATCCACCGTATCGGCCGTACCGGTCGTGCTGGCCGTAAAGGTCGTGCGATCCTGCTGGTACGTACTAACCAGCTGCGTATGCTGCGCACCATCGAGCGCGTAACCAAGTCAACTATGGAAGAGATCCAGCTTCCTGAGCGTGACAAAGTAGCAGAAGCTCGTCTGGTTAAACTGGGCACTGAGCTGGAAGCTGAGAAAGAGCACAAAGCTCTGGAGAAATTCACTGAGCTGGTTAAAAAACTGCAGGAATCTCTGGAACTGGATGCGGCTACCCTTGCTGCTATCCTGCTTAAGCGTCAGCAGGGCAAACGTCCTCTGTTCTACGTTGGTCCGGATCCGATGATCGAGGCTATCGAGCGTGATAAGCAGCGTCGTCGTGAGCGTCGCACTGAGCGTCGTGAAGGCTTTGGTGGCGGTAACCAGGACTGGGATACTTACCAGCTGCAGGTTGGCCGTGAGCAGGGTGTTCAGGTTAAAGATATCGTTGGTGCACTGGCAAACGAGCTGGGCCTGACCAAAGGTTCTATCGGTGCGATCAAGCTGGCTCAGGGCCACACTTTCGTACAGCTGCCTAAAGCTATGTCTTCTGACGTTGCTAACAAGCTGCGTAAACTGCGCATCCGTCAGAAAGAAGTGGGCGCGGTAGTATGTGACTTTGATGACTTCCGTGAACCACGTGGTCGTCGCCGTGACGGCGGTCCTCGTCGCGAAGGTGGCGGTTACCGTGGCAACCGCGAAGGCGGCCGTGATTCACGCGGTGGTCGTCGCGAAGGTGGCGAGCGTCGTTTCGATCGCAACCGTGGTGGTGATCACCGTGGCAGCCACCGTGGTGAGCGCGTATCACGCGGTCGTCGCCAGGAAGCGTAAGCACTGCTTATAAGTTAAAGAGAAGCCGGGTTTGAAACCCGGCTTTTTTTATACCCGCAAAATACAGACATCAGGTCTGATGATAGAGATACTGCCTTGGCGTCATGCCGCGGGTTTTCCTGAACATCCGGCTGAAGCTTTCGGTATTGGTATAGCCGAGTGAGCGCGCTACCTGGTCGATATCGTCGGTGTATTTGAACGCGTTAATCGCAACGATGCTCAGCACATAAGAACACACAGTAGTAAAGTTCAGCCCGAGCCCGTTCAGGCGGCGCTGGAACTGCTGTGTCGAAAGGCCGAGCAGGGCAGAGGTTCTCTCCAGGGTCGGCAGGCCAAAGTGACGGCTGTAGTTGATTACCTCAAATACCACTTTGATCTCATCGTAAGGCTGGGGCATATCCAGAAACTCATCCAGGTCGTTAAAGCTGACCGACATTCCGCCGGTATTGAGCCGTGGGCTGAAGGCGCTCTGCTGAAGCTGGGCAGCGTTAAGCCAGACGGTGAGTTCCGGCTGGTTCCATTCCACCGGACAGCCAAAATAGCGTTCATAACGGGCGGTGTCCGGCCGGTTGCCGGGCAGCGTTATCCGGGCCGGGCGAAAGTTCCCCCCCAGATAGTGGCGCAGTACCTTGTTTTGGAATACTGCTACCCGGATGGCATCGTGGACTCTCAGTTCTGCCGGCAGATTAGGATTCCGGTAACTCCATTTCAGGAACTTGCCGGTTTGCGCACCGGCCATATACACCCCTGAACACAAAGACCCCATACCGAAGTTGATACGCCGTATAGTGGCGATTGCGTCTGTTCCGGAAAACATCCAAAGACCGATACTGCCGAGTGATTTCAGGTTCAGGGTCTGGTTCATCTCCAGTGCAAAGTGCGGGCTGGGGTAGCTGCGAATGATCTCTTCATACCAGCGGATCATTTCAGAGCAGGGGATAAGGTTCATCGGGTTGGAAAACACGGAGCCGGGGATGAGAGTGGCCGGAGCGGAGTGCTCATCCCACTGGCAGAGGTGGTTATGCATTTCCTGTAAAAACAGCGAGCGGATAAACAAATGACTGGTGTTCATGGCTAAGTGCTTGATTCGGCTTTATAGCAGCATGATACCCCGCAATCTGGCCCAACACTATTATTGGTTTTGTGAATTTGTCTGGTTGAGTTTTTGCTCATAACAGTTAACATAGGCCGCTGCTGACGGACCAGCATTGATTAATTAATAATAAATGGTGTCCTTAATGCTCAACAGATTTATCGCTATTCCCGCTCTTATCGTCCTGCTTTCTGCCTGTGGTGGTGAGGGTTCTTCCGTTTCGTCTTCTCAGACAACTTCTCAGCTGAAATCAGCCCGAATTAAAGTCTATCATCTTGCTGAAACCTCAATGGCGGCGGACGCAGACCCATCTGACCCGGCTCCGGTAGAAGTCTCAGCCATTGCCGCAGGCAAAGGGCCGAAGACTCTGCTGAACAGCACCCTGTTTGGTGCGGCGCAATGGTCTGATTTGTCGATGGAAGGCGACAGTGTGGTGGTCGTGTTTGAACTGAAAGAGCCAAACACTCAGTCTGTTATTTACTCAACCGCACCGCAATCGATCCTGGCGGGCCACGAGTATTATCTGTTTGCAGCCGGAACAAAAAAAGGCGGAGACCTTCGCCTGAAGCTGACCGAAAAGCCGGCCCCGGTTGCTAAAGGGGAGACGGAAAGTGTTTTTCGCGTGGCTAACTTCAACACCGGCGAAAAGACTGACTTATATATAGACGGAACGCGCGCACAGCAGGATCTGGAACCGGATACCCTGTCTGAGCCGGTGGTGCTGAACAAAATGGGCAGCATCATCACCAGTTTTGTGAAACCCGGTGGCGATGCCAGCGCCGATGAAATCAAACGCTGCGAGTACGGCCACAAGTTCACCGAATCCGATGGCATCGCCGTTTATGATCCGGCTGGCCTATGCCGTAAGCTGTTACCTTAGCGCACAAAACCGAGGACCCCGCACCGAGGACCTCGAACCGTTTATACCTTAAACTCATAAACCTGCTCATTCAGCCGCTGAGCCATGTTGCTCAGCTGCTCGCTCGACTGAGAGGTCTGGCTGGTGCCGGCCTCTGTCTGCTCGGCTACGGCCGTAATACTGCTCAGGCTGGCGCTGATGTCTGAGATTTGCAGGCGCTGCTCTTCGGCAGAAGTCGCAATGTCATTGGCTGCTGAGGTCAGGGTCTCAATGGTCTGCCCGATGCTTGCCAGCGCTTCGCCACACTGGTTGGCTTTTTCTATTCCTCTTCCGGTCTGTTCTTCACAGCTTCGCATGGTAGTTACCGTCTGTTCTACACCGGCCTGCAGGTCTGTGATGATGGCCTGAATGCTGCCGGTGGACTCCTGGGTGCGTTGCGCCAGGGTTCTAACCTCATCGGCTACTACGGCAAAACCACGTCCCTGCTCTCCGGCCCTTGCGGCTTCAATCGCCGCGTTAAGCGCCAGCAGGTTGGTTTGTTCCGCTATTTGCTTGATAACGTCCAGGATGGCATCAATTTGCTGTGAAGACTTCTCCAGTTCACTGGCTACATCTACGGCCTCAGAGACCCGTTCAGCCACACAGGAGATGGCTTCGATATTTTCCTGCATTTCCCGGGTGCCGAGTGCGACAGCCTGCGAGGACTCACCAGTAGCGCTCAGAACCAGGTTGGCTTTGTCTGTCACCAGGTCTGCTGAAGCGGCCAGATTTTCCATCCGGTCGTTAACCATGCTGGTCTGCTGTTTTTGTTCGCGGATCCCGGCCTGGATTTGGCTGGTCACGCACGAAAGCTCTTCAGCCTGAGAGGCGAGGGAGCCGGTATTGCGGTGGATATTGACTACCACTTCGCGCAGGTTGGCGTTCATCTTGTTAAATGCGGTCGCCATGGTGGAGAGCTCATCACGGCCTTTACTCTGCATCACGACAGAGAGATCCTTCTCGTCTGCGATAAGAACCATGGTCCGGGTCAGTTTGTTCATCGGCTTGAGAATGTTTGATGCGATGGTGGAGGAGACCAGGATCAGACCAGCGACGATAAGCGTGGTGGTCAGGGCGGTAGTCATCAGCTCTTTTTCAAAGGTCTGCTCAACATCGGCAAAGTACACCCCGGTACCGACCACCCATGGCAGAGAAGATGTCTTCATGACAAATGAGATCTTATCGTCCATCTCCTTACTGCCAGGCACCGGCCACTGGTAGTCTACAAAGCCTTTGCCTGCCGATTTTGCGGTGTTGACGAACTGCGAGAAGGCATAAGAGATGTAGTGCTCGTGATGTGTCACCATGTTATTACCTGTCAGCGCGGGTTTGGTGGCATGCATCAGCATTTGACCATCAAGGTCATTGATCCAGAAGTAGCCATTATCGCCATAGCGCATGGCTTCAATCTGTTTAAGCGCCAGTGACCGCAACTCTTCATCCGACAGGGTTAAGTTACCACTGTTTGTCCCCAGGGCATCAATCTGATGGACTGCGCTTTCAACCAGAGACTGCGCAGCCTGCATCCGTTCATAAATAATTTGTTCTTTGAGGTTGTAAGCCGAAGTGATTTTGGCCGCCAGGATCAGAACACTCGCAATAGCGATGATCAGACGAATTTTGGCCGAAACTTTCAGCCGGTTAAGGATGGTGGCGAACATAATGTCCCTGTTTGTTGATAAATGGTCTCATTTGTCTGGTTGATGGATTCTATTGAAGAGATTGATAAAGGGAACCTTATGTTTTGCTAAATGCGATCTAATCTACATTTTGCTCAATATAAATATATGAAATTTAGATTAAATTGTCTGTTTGTTGAAATGTAACTGTGTGTGTAGGGTGTCATACCGTAAAGCGGCGGACAGCAACACCTGCCAGCAGGGATCACAGGTTTTGCGTTTGGTTTTTGGAAATATCCGGGACTGGCATGGCTTTTTCCGGTTGGTGGATATTTGGATTAGTTATATTCAGGGAAGAAAGAATTGCTTTTTTATACATGATATGGCGGCCACCCTCGTTTTTTCAGGGCCTTAACGGTGATGTTCCTGCTTGTGGGGGACAAACTGGTGGGGGAGGGATGTGCTGCAGATTTTGCAAAATACGGTCGGTTATTCTGCCGGATACAGGAACCGGCCAGAACGGCATAAACCCTTGTGGGAGCAGGTTCAAATTATTGAAATGCTCAAATTGTAAACGAAATGTTTCTGACGTTTGTCCGTTGCAGGGATGAATCCCGTTTATTCAGTCACCATGCTGTTTCCTGAATAGTTATGCAACGATTTTAAATCCGGGCCAATCTTGCGTGTTAACGGAATGTTGCATAAGAAAATCTAATCCGAATCTGGAAGATTTGTCATTATTTAACCAGGAAGAAATTGCCTATTATTACCCCATCAAAACTTAAAACTATTTTTTGTGAGGCAATCATGGCACAGGTAATGCAAATCGGCACAATCGCAGCTCCAGCGTCAATGGACAAGAAATCTTACGCTGTTAACTTCAAAGGATTGATTGCTCACCTTCTGGACATCCTTTTCGTAAGCGATACAGAAAAGAGCTACAACGCAAACGAGCTGTCATCACACATGCAGCGCGATATCGGTCTTTACCGATAACAAACCGGACTCCGGACAGCTGAGAAGCCCGCATTTAATGCGGGCTTTTTGTTGTCTTAAGAAAGTTAAAAAAAAAAGCGAAGCGCCCGGCGCTTCGCTTTGATTACGTATTTTGTCTAAATCAGCACTTAAAGAACCTCAGCTGGTCTTTTTGCTGTTCAGCAAGCTCAGACAGCTCTTTACTCGCTTCGCTTGACTGAAGGACGCCTGTGACGTTCTGGCTGACCAGCTCGTAGATATTTGCGATATTACGGTTAATATCATCGGTGACCTGGCTCTGCTCTTCCGCTGCTGTTGCTACCTGGTTGTTGATGTTGGTCATCGCATCCATTGCGCCACTGATCCCATCCAGAGAGTCGCGCACCTGAACGGTCAGTTCACGGTTGCTTTCCAGCACTTCCATGCTCGCCTGCATATTGGTGTTGGCAACACCGGACTGGGCCTGCAGTTCTTCGATAATCGACTCGATCTCCATGGTCGATTCCTGAGTGCGCGCGGCCAGCATACGCACTTCATCAGCAACCACGGCAAAACCACGTCCGCTTTCACCGGCACGGGCGGCTTCAATCGCTGCGTTCAGTGCCAGCAGGTTGGTTTGCTCAGAGACGCCGCGGATCACTTCAATCACCGAACCAATCTTCTCAGACTGAGCTTTCAGGTTTGTCACCACGTCAGCCGCCTGTGCCAGCTGAGCGGCCATCTGCTCGCTTGCTTCACTTGCCTGGTTAAACATCGTGAGGCTGGCGTCTGCCATCTGATTTGCCTCAGCAGAAGCGGTATCCGCTTCTACGGCGTTGGTGTTGACGTTTTGCGCCGTGCTGGACAGCTCATTTACGGCAGAAGCAACCTGCTCAACTTCCAGTTTCTCCTGCTCACTGTTGGCCTGGGTCTGGACCATCACGGCAGCCAGTTCAGTTGCTGCAGAGGCCACACTGTCACTGATGCCGACCAGAGAACCCACGGTGGTTCGCAGGTGGTTAACGGTAGCATTAACATCGGCAGCCAGCGCAGCTACTTCGTCTTCACCTTCAACCCCGGCCTGAACGGTCATATTTCCTGAAGCAACATCGCGCATTACCAGTTGCAGGCGCTTAATTGGCGCCACGATAAGACCGGCGATGAACCAGCACGCGGTCAGCGCAACCAACAGCATAACGATCATGCCCACTGTTGATGCATTCAGAACGAGCGTGTGCTGAGCTTCACGTGACAGCAATATTTTCTCAGCTTCACGGTCCATACTGGCTGAAAGCGCGTCGATATTCTGAATAATTTCTTCACCAAGGGCACCATACTTTCGGATGAGTTGCTGGTGCTGATCGAGGAACGCTTCATCGTCGCGGCCATTCAGGTATTGGCCAACAACCGGGATGATCTGGTTTTTGGTCAGATCCCTGTAGCTCTGTATTGAGCGTTCCAGTGTTCTGATCTCATCGCTCAGGGAGCCATGACTTTTCAGCGGTGCCAGCATCTGTTCAATTTTGCTGTGGCGTTGGCTGAGAGTGGAATCCAGCTGATTGAGTTTATCCAGATCGCTCAGACCATAGACCGCGGCAATACGCATGCGGAAAGCCGCATCATCGAGCCCGGAAATGGCGTCTTTCTGGTTTGCCAGATTTTCCGCCGATGAGGCTACTTCATTAAATGCGTTGCGCAGTTCGCCGGAGGAGAAGAGAAGTCCGCCTACCATAATCACTAGGGTAAACAGCATAGGTACCATGACCTGAGTTTTAATAGAAAGCCTTTTCAATGATGAGTTCATAGCTAGCCCTGATTATTTATCCTTTTGTTATTAGAGGGGATTTATTCTATTAGGACTGCAGCTGGTTGCAATTGAAAAAGTTTGGGTTGGCGCACATTATTTATAGAACGGATGCCCGAATCCCTTGCGCGGCCAGGAGCCATTGAGGCAACTGAATTTGTTAGCTTTTGTTTCAGAAAAATGACAGTGACTGTCATACAGGATTCAAACAGGTGAAACGTAACTGTCATATTTCCCTCCTAAAGTGAGCAGCGTTCAAGTGAAACACAACGGCAACTATGCCTCTTAAGGAAATTGTGATGAAAAAGACAGTAATCGGTGCACTAGCTCTTCTTGGCACACTAACAGTAAATCCAGTTCTGGCGAAAGAAACTATTTCTGCAGTGGGCTCAAGCAGCGTAACGCCACTGATGGAAGTTTTCTCAGAAACATATATGAAGACCAACTCGAACGTATTTATTGAAGTTCAGGGGCCCGGCTCTTCTGCTGGCGTTAAGGCCGCGAAAAACGGCAGTGCTGATTTGGGCATGTCTTCCCGTAACCTGAAGACATCAGAAAAAGAAGCAACCCTGGTTGAAGAAGTGGTTGCCCGTGACGGTATCGCAGTAGTCGTTAACCCGAAAAACGGCCTGAAAGGTCTGACTGCTGAGCAGGTAACGGCAATCTACAAGGGTGAAGTGACTAACTGGAAAGACGTGGGTGGTGCTGACAAGCCAATCGTAGCGATTACCCGTGACACTGCTTCAGGTACCCGCGGTGCATTCGAAGACATCATGAAGCTGAAGAAGAAAATCGCAGGCAAAAAAGTTTCTGCTATCTCTCAGCGCGCTCAGGTTGCTAACGGTAACGGTGCACTGAAAACCATGGTTGCAAGCAACCCTTACGCTATCGGCTATATCTCTCTGGGTACGGTAGACGCATCTGTACACGCTCTGGCGGTAGATGGTGTTCCGGCTTCTGTTGAAAACGTGAAGAACGGCTCTTACAAAGTAGCCCGTCCATTCCTGGTTCTTTACAAGAAGGGCAAACCTTCTGCAGAAACTCAGAAGTTCCTGGACTGGATGCTGACAAATGAAGCCCAGTCAATCGTAGCGAAGAAAGGCTACATCTCAGTTAACTAATCAAACTTTATCATCCTTGCTCAGCTCGCAAGAGCTGAGCTCTTTTCCCATCTCGAAACTTTCGATATGAGTATTTGTTATGTCCATCGCGTTAAATAGTGAAGACTCTTTGAAGAGTGAAAACACACAACCGCAGATCAGTAAACTTCGCACCAAACAGGGTGTGGATGTTAAAGAGCGTATTTTCCATGCGCTGTTTCTCTCCAGTGCGGTTATCGGTATCGTTTCTCTTGCCACTATTGCTTACTTTATCGTTGCCGAGAGTATCCCGGCATTTCAGGAAGCCGGTGTAAGCGGCATCGTATTGGGCCAGGACTGGTTACCACCTGCGCTGTACGGCGTTGCAACCATGATTGTTGCCTCGGTTGTTTCTACTTTTGGTGCGGTTGTGGTGGGTGTGCCTGTTGGTGTTCTGACCGCTGTCTTTATCGCAGAAATCGCGCCCAAACCAGTAGCGAATCTTATCCGCCCGGCGGTAGAGCTTCTGGCGGGTATCCCATCGGTTGTCTACGGCTTCTTTGGTTTGGTTATCATTGTTCCTCTGATTCAGAACGTATTCGACGTACCTGCGGGTAACACCATTCTGGCCGGTATTGTCGTTCTGGGTGTGATGATCCTGCCAACGGTGATCACTGTATCGGAAACCTCGATTCGCGCCGTACCCCGCTCATATAAAGAGGGTTCGCTGGCGCTGGGCGCTTCGAAAATCTACACCATCTTTAAACTGCTTGTTCCTGCTGCCCGCTCGGGGATCATGACGGGTGTCATTCTGGGCATTGCCCGTGCGCTGGGTGAGACCATGGCGATCATCATGGTAATGGGTAACGCCCCGGCGATGCCGGAAGGCCTGCTGGACTCAGCGCGTACCCTGACAGCAAACATTGCGATTGAAATGTCGTACGCAAGTGGCGTTCACGCCAACGCACTGTACGCAACCGGCGTCGTTCTGCTGGTATTCATCATGACCTTAAACGGTATTCTTCTATACCTGAACCGTCAGAAGGCGAAGTAAGATGGACAAGCTAAAGCTTAAAAAAGCACGTAACTTTAAAGACAACATGCTGAATGTCTTCGTCTGGGCAGCAGCAGCCCTGACGGTAGGCTTTCTGTTCTGGATCATCTGGTACATCCTGTCTAACGGTCTGAAACACGTTGACTGGGCATTCATTACCGATAACTACACCCGCACCGGTGAAGAGCACGGTATCTTCCCGATGATCGTTTCAACAATTTACATGGTTGTAGCTTCCATTGCTGTTGCTGCGCCACTGGGTATCATGACCGCTATCTACCTGACTGAGTACGCCAAGGTCGGCAGTAAGCTGGTTAAAGTTATCCGTTTCTGTACCGAATCCCTGGCGGGTATCCCGTCGATTATCTTCGGTCTGTTCGGTATGACGTTCTTTGTTGCCATCCTGGGACTGGGTTTCTCAATTCTGTCAGGTGCGCTGACGCTGAGTATTCTTATCCTGCCGGTTATTATCCGTACCACGGAAGAAGCCCTGATGGCAGTACCGCAAACTTACCGTGAAGGTTCTTACGGTCTGGGTGCATCCAAAATTTACACCATCTGGCGCCTCATTCTGCCGAGTGCGATGCCAGGTATCTTAACCTCGGTCATTCTGAGTATTGGTCGTGTCATCGGTGAATCTGCTCCGGTATTTCTTACCGCGGGTATGGTTGCACGTATCCCGGACTCCCTGCTGGACTCTGGTCGTACGCTGACCGTTCACCTGTATAAGCTGACAACTGAGCTGTTCACTATTGAAGAGTGGAATCAGGCTTACGGTACCGCTACCGTACTGATTGTTGTCGTACTGATTATCAACACGCTGACGAAGCTGATCGCGAAGAAATTCAATACCGCGACTTACTAAGCCCGTTTGTTTAACGGATAGCTGCTTACAGCACTGACACTGACAGAGTTTACGAATTAAGAGATGACGAAAATGAACAAATTTAACATTGAAAACCTGGATCTTTTCTACGGCGACAACCAGGCATTGAAAGCAATCAACCTGCCAATTCCTGCACGTCAGGTAACGGCGCTTATCGGCCCGTCTGGCTGTGGTAAATCCACCCTGCTGCGCTGTCTGAACCGCATGAACGACCTTATCGAAGGCGTGACCATCAAAGGCAAGCTGGATATGGATGGTCAGGACGTATATGGCAACATCGACGTGGCAGACCTGCGTATCAAAGTTGGCATGGTTTTCCAGAAGCCAAACCCGTTCCCAATGAGCATCTACGAGAACGTGGCTTACGGCCTGCGCGCTCAGGGTATCAAAGACAAGAAGCACATCGACAGGGTAGTGGAAGACTCCCTGCGCGGCGCTGCCCTGTGGGATGAAGTTAAAGACCGCCTGAAATCACACGCTTTTGGCCTGTCTGGTGGTCAGCAGCAGCGCCTGTGTATCGCCCGCACCATTGCGATGGCACCGGACGTGATCCTGATGGACGAACCAACGTCAGCGCTGGACCCAATCGCTACTCATAAAATCGAAGAACTGATGGAAGATCTGAAGAAGAACTACACCATCGTTATCGTTACCCACTCAATGGCACAGGCGCGCCGTATCTCAGACCGCACCGCCTTCTTCCTGATGGGCGAACTGGTCGAACACGACAACACCGAAACCATCTTCACCAGCCCCCGCGATGACCGCACTCAGGGCTATGTAAATGGTGATTTCGGTTAATTATTTTACTGGCACTAAACTTATAACTATAAGCGATGGTACTTATTGCCCCTCTATGAGGGGCTTTTTTTATGCGTCAAGAAAAGTTGTTTGTGGTTATGTTATTGAAACTAATGGTATTTCTCTCTTGTTTGTAATCAGGGAAAGTCAGGAAAAATTAACTATGTGGGCAAGTTGTGGTCACTTTGGAGTGGGTTGAGCCTTATGGCATCTTGCAGATAGTCAGGCGCAAGGTGGGCATATTCCATAGTTTGCTTTATATCTTTATGACCAAGGATTTTCTGCAAGGTGAGGATATTCCCGCCGTGCATCATAAAGTAACTGGCAAAGGAATGGCGTAAGCTGTGGATCTTTTGTCCTTTCGGTAAGTCGAATTTTAGCTCTGTCATTACATAACGTAATTTTTGCTGGGGATCTCTGCTGAAAACGGCTCCACCATCTTTAGGGTATAAACGGTCATACAGTTCTTTCGAAATCGGCACTGTCCGGGATTTATCTGTTTTGGTTTCAGTAAACCGGATTCGATAGGGTGATAGGTTACTCGCTTTTAAAGTGATAGTTTCACGCCACCTTGAACCGGTAGACAGGCAAACATCTACTGCCAGGGCTAAATCCCGGTCATCTTTGATATGTTCACGTAAAACCGCTATTTGCTCTTTGGTCAGATAGGCCATTTCCGGCCTTTTTTCTACCGGGCGTTTTATCCCTTTCATAGGGTTTTCTTGAGTAAAGTCACCTGTTGCTATCAGTTCGGTGAAAACGTTGCTGATACAGTTAGTTGCCCGTCGAATTGTGCCTGTAGCCTGACCTTTTTCAGCCCGCCCTCTCTGCCAGTCAGTTATAAGAGTGGCATCAATTTGGCTGACAGTTGGATCCCCAAGTTCTTTGCAAACCAGTTTCAGGTGCCGGTGGTAGCTGCTTGCAGTTCGTTTGAACTGTCCTGCTTTTTTCCACCAAAGCTCAATTAGCTCGGAAAGGTGGCGGTTGTCTTTTGGTAAACCCAGCCATTCTTTGTTGTGAGCTGTCGCCAAGATATGTTTTTCATAGGCCAGAGCCTCTGATTTTTTATCAAATTTGCGGCGATAGCGTTTGCCCTGCCTGCCAGCAGGACGAACGTCAACGAGCCATTTATCACCGTCTTTTTTGATTGTCATAGGACTTCTTTCATCAGAGTTGTAATGGCTTTGCCAATGATTTTGAAGTTACGGCCGTTGTTGTGGTCGATTTTAAAGCTCTTGTATTTCGGGTTATCTGAAATTACGTCATACAGGCCGTTCTCAATATCCCACTGCAGGCGCTTAACGAAAACGGCACCGTCAATACTGATGACATAAACGCCATTCGCAACCGGGTGCGGCCTTTCCCGAATATCTACCAGCAGGCGATCCTTACTGCATAGAGTCGGTTCCATTGAGTCACCCTCAACAAAAATCACCGAGGCGGTTTGGTCACAAAGACCGTAGACGGATAACCAGTCACACGGGATAAGTTGGACACCGATTTGAAACTCTGATTCTACTAGCGTTCCTGCGCCCGCTGCTGCGTGAACGTCATACACTGGCAAACTGCACCATTCTTTAATGTCCTTTAGCGGTTCAATCTTCTTCACGTTGCTTGGAGGGAGCGAACCGTACTTCTGATTTAATACTTCTAATACGTCATCGTGAAAGTTGGAAATGTGGTACTCCATAGAACGGCCATGCCCAACTGCTTTTCGTTTTATCCAGTTGTTTCTGCGGGCTTTTTGGCTTATTCCATTCACGTCATTAGGCATGCCGGGGAGGCCAACTAGCTCAGAGCTTAAAAACCATTCCTTCATAATTCATAACCTTTTAGGTTGACGGATGACTGATTAGATCGTTTAATACGCCATAATCAGTCATTAATAATTCATATTCTACGGTTGTGAGAGGTCGAGAATATGCCAATAGAGGTAATAAACCATGATAGGTCATAAAGAGTCATTAGGGAATGGTCAAACAAGCAATTATGCGCCTTTTGTTACACCGGAGAAGTATGCCGAGCTGACGGGATACACGCTGGATGCTGTCAAATGCCAGGTTCAGACCGGAAAGCTGCCCGTGATCCGTCGTGAGGGTGGTCGTCGTGGCCGAACCCTGATCAATATGCGTGCTCTGGAAATGTATGCAGTTGAGCAGGCTGCTGTTTATGAAGATTGGAAAGCTGCGATTTAAGGAGGCTTTCTGATGATCCTTGATCCTATTCATAAACCCTGCCCGGATATGGCGGGCACGGTGAACCCTGACCCTGAGTTAACCCAAAAATCCCTTGAGTGGGTATCGCGCCTTTTATCTGACGTTCGCCGTCAGACGAAGCCAGCACGCAAATCCCACATTCCCGCCCGATTCCGTCAAAAGGCAAACACATGAGTCAATTTCCAATGTCAGCTATTGCGCTGAAACAAGCCCGCAAACGCACCGGTTTAAGCCAATTTGAGTTTATTGCAAAGCATCAGCTTGACGTAACTCAAGCGACTTTCTCACGTTGGGAGAAAGGGCGCATTGTTGTACCTGCTGAGGTGCTGATCAAAGTCGGTGCTCTGCAAGCGGTTACGTTGTGAAGACTTACACCAAAACCACCAATAACCCGCTGACTAAGCTCCCGGACGCTCTGCGTCAGGAGCTGGCGACGTTCGTTGTGAAAAATCAGGCAACCGCGCCGGCACTGGCAATGGTGTCCGGCTCCCGCTCTGGTGGTCAAACACCACGTGAGCGGGTATTTGCGTTTGCTGCGCAGGTTGCCAATCAGTTCAAGCTACCGGGTGACATTAAAAACTATCTGGATAAAGCCTCTGCTGCCCGCCTGCGTAAGTATGGTTTCAAGCGCGCACTGGCCTTTATCGAGTCCCGCGCCCCGGCGGCGTTCTCTGCTTTGTCGGTACTGCCAGAGCCATGGTGGAAACTGGATAACGAGTTCAAGCGCGCACGTCTTGCCACGGAATTGGCAGGGCGCGCCCGCATGCACTTGGAAAACGCCACCAGTGAGCGCTATGGCAGCGGCCTTTCTGTGAAAGACACGCTGTTGATGATTGACCAGCATGTAGGTTCTGGCCTCTGGATGCCGCACTTGGTGCCGGATGACAAAGTAGGGTCGGATGATGACTTGTGTTACTCGATGCTGGTGCGCCTGATGGATGAGTCCGTGTGGAAAAAAGCCATTGAGAAACAGGTCGCCGCAGCGTTTGAAAATGCCCGCCGCGCTGTGGGCATGGTATCGCCGCACGTTTCCCCTTATGCGTCATTCTCGGCCTGTGAGTGGCTCAAAATCCGCCAAGACCGTCAGCGTGAGTGGTTAGAGCTTATGGCGATTGAGTCTGAAAAGGGCGATGTACTGGATATGGGCGATGTGTACAGAAGTTCTGTCGCTAACCCGGAGAACCGCCGTCATGAGCTGATGACCCGCATTGCAGGCTGTCAGGAATACGCCGATTCAAACAACCATGTCGCGGTGTTCGTCACCATGACCGCGCCGGGCAAGTATCACCGCCTCAAAATGCGCGGTAAATACTGGGTGGAAAATCCTCTGTGGAACGGTGCACCGCCGCAACTGGCGCACCAGTGGCTTTCCCTGTCTTGGCAGCGGTTCAGGGCGGCTGCAGACCGCGCAGAGCTGACCTACTACGGCATGCGGGTAGTCGAACCACACACAGACGGAACCCCACACTGGCATGGCGTGTTTTTCCTGCCGCTTGAGCATGTAGGCGCGTTTATCTCGCTCCTGCAGCACTACCAGTGGCAGCGCGACCAAGACGAGCTATACACCGAAGATGGCCAGCCGTTACCCAAAGCGATGAAAGCGCGGGTAAGCGTGGACGTTATCGACCGGGATAAAGGCGACGCCGTGTCCTATATCGCCAAATACATTGCCAAAAACGTGGACGGCTTCGGTCTTGACGGCCTGTCCGATCTCAATGCGAAGCAGGTAAAACTGCAGGAAACCATTGCCAACGTCACGGCGTGGTCGCGCACCTTTGGCTTTCGCCAGTTCCAGTTTCAGAAGACCCCAAGCGTAACGGTCTGGCGTGAGCTGCGCCGTATTGCTGACGAGCAGGAGTTTTGTCAGTTCGAGAAAGCGCGCCGTGCGGCTGACAGCGGATTTTTCTCTGCCTACTTCGATTACATGGGCGGTCACCGCCTGCCGCAGGCTCTGCGTCCAATCAAACCCTATGTGGAGCTATCCGAAAACAAGTACGGCGAGACGGTCACCAAAACTATCGGTTTGCAGGGTAGCGGCCTGACCGTGATCACCCGCGATATCGAATGGAAACTCATTAAAAAGCCGTCCGGCTTGCCGGAGGCTTCTCAAGCAGGCGGGAGCCTGCGCCCTTGGACTAGTGGCACTAACTGTACGCAAGCAGTCAGGCCAACCCGACAACAACAAATTATCAGCAACTTTTTCTTAGATATGGAACTCAACGGAGGCGGCACGCCGGAGTGGGAGGAGTTCTGGAACGCACGAGGAACCAATGAAGACATTACAAACGGAAACCCAGCGCCTTTTAGAGGAAATGGATACGGAATCCAAAGCCTACAAACCGCCGATGGGGTTCGGGTTCATTAAACCCTGGCTACATAAAACCGTCTGGCTGTTTAAAGCCTTTAACCAACGACTTAACGCCTTAGAGCAGGAGCGCAGCGAATGGAACAAGTAAACGAAATTTTAGGATACGTGGTGTGCAGCACCTGCCTGACCCCCAAAGCGATTAAGCAGGGCAAAGGCAAGCGGGCGGCTTTTGTGCATGGCCGCTGTGAATGTGGCCCGGATACCCGAACCGGCAAAGCCGCGCAGGAGAAAATGAAAGCCTTCAAACCGCTTGAGGAAGTCAAAGCGGAACTGGAAGCGCTGACCGCGCCTGCGCCGACCCCGGTTGCCAATCCAACCGAATCGAAACCGAACCCGGAGCCAAAGCCGGAACCGGAATCGAAGCCAATCGGCACCGCAACCTGTGTCGGTATTGGCGCTGTCTTGGGGCTGCTGTTTGGCGGTCTGGTAAAAACAATCAAAGTGGTGGCGTAAATGACAACCGTAGACACAGAAAACCAAATCGACATTGAAGAAATTGAGGGTGTGGAGGAACACTCCCCGGAGCAGGAAGCCGCGCTTTTGAGTGAGCTTGGCGATGAGGCCGATTTTGACCCGGAGCAGGCCGGACTGTCGGTGGCCGATAACAAGCAGGCACTGGCACAGGGTGCGGCTTCTGCGATGGCCGTGCTTGGGATTTCCGAGCAGATTTTTAAGCAGATGGGGCACAAGGATTTTGCTTTTGACCCATCACAGGCCGAAAACGTGGCGAATGCTGCCGCGCCGCTGCTGGTGAAGTATGGCGGTGAAATGCCGCCGTGGCTGGCCGCTTACAAGGAAGAGATTGCCTTTGTCATGGCAGCGGGTGCGCTGGGCTTTTCCTCTTACCAGCAAATCCGTCACCTTAAAGCGGCGGATGCGGCCAAGGAAGTGGAGCAGGAAACGGAATCCGAGCCAAAGGAGGAGACCCAATAAATGCAACCCATTAACCCGAATAATGCGCTTAAAAACGGCCATGTGTTTGCGGTTGGGATGAGTGGCAGCGGCAAAACCTCCGCTGCCAAAAAGCTCTTTATCAAAGATAAGGATCAGGTCGCTATCTTTGACCCAATGGGCGATTACACCGGCAAGCTGGCCGGGCGGGTGGTGCGCGGTTACAGCAACATTAAAGAGTTTGCCGCCGCCCTTATCGCCGGACGCAAAACCAAACAGGGCTTTAAGATTGCCTATCAACCCACTCACGAAACCACTCCCAAAGACTTTGACCGGTTCTGTCAGGTGGTTTGGGCAATGGGAAACGGTAAGCACAATAAACCGCTTAAAATCATTTGTGAGGAAGTCGCCGAGCACAGCGAGAATGCAGGCAAGGCCACCGGCTACCACGGCAAGATTTTACGCCTTGGGCGCAAGTTCAACCTGCACACCATCAACCTGTTTCAGCGGGGGCAGGAGGTGTCCAAAACCATCATTGATAACTGTCAGCGGGCCTGTGTGATGATGCAAAAGACCCGCGCCAGCGCTTCGTATCTGGAAAAAATGACCGGCATCCCGGCGCAGGACATTGACCAGCTCAACCCGCTTGAGTACCTGCTGCAGGACGGCAAAGCGTTCCAAAAAGGCGTCATTCGCTGGTGATTTGTGATTTAAATCACAATTATTCCCAACCGATTCCGAATAACCATTAGGAATCGAAACCAAATCTTTCCCTTAAATAGAAGTCGTTCCCCGCTCTGCGTGGAGCGGCTTTTTTATTTTCAAAAAGGAAAACAGATGAAACTGACAGGTAAAAACATTGCCATTGTGGCGGGCATTGCTGCGCTGGTATCTGGCGTGGTGGTTTGGGCATCCAATAACGTGGATGCAGTCGAAGACGTAATTGGTTAAGGGGCTGCGCCATGGAACTCATTAACACCAAATTCGCGCCACGTCCTAAAGAGCTGGATCCGCTTGAGGGTGTTGGCTGGGGTAACCGCGCTTCTTTGCGTCTGGTGTCAGGCCCGACTTATCACTCTATCGAGCTGGTAACCAACATCAAAAACCCGAAAGACATTGAGCGCGTGGAAGTCTCGCTTAACGGTTCGGCTAAATACAGCGTATCGGGCGAAGCACTGGTGGCGCTGCAGGCGCACCGCAAGACCTACGCCGAAGATGGTCGTTACATCATCTCATTCGGTGACCCGACCCTGCGCACCAAAATTGGTGTGCGTCAGACCGACCTTGTGACACTGCCTGGTGAAATCTGGTTTGTGCATATCCAGCTGAAAGCCAAAGACCCGGGTACTGACGCGCCAACCATTCGCGCCCGTGGTCACGTTCTGCCAGCGCAAAGCCAGCGTTACTACCTGCCGCGCCTGTATGAGCTGACGTGGTTTGCTGCCGCTTCTGGCCGTACCCCGTTTGACTTTGCCGAGCGCAGCCCGGCGCTGAACCTCAAGCGTATTCACTTCATTGACGACAGCATCAACCGGGTGCGTGTGGTGCGTGATACCTACGAGGAAATCAACGTCACCAAGGAAGACAACGCCTTTGACCTTGCGCAGGCCAAGAAAGAGCAAAACGACGGCTGGTTCAGTCTGGACTTTATCCGCTACGGCTTTGGCGCTGACGGCATGCTTAACACTGCCGCCCGTTCACAGCTGACCTTTGAGCTGGATAAATCGGCCATTGGCTCTGTGCCGGTGATTGTTGAAGCCGTTGAGCAGGTAAACGCACTGCCTACCGCCAGCGCGTAAGGGGGCGGCATGTTTGACGATTGGGGGGAAACCCTGAGCGGGCTTTCTGACTCTGTGGTGTCAGGCAGTCAGCGCTTTGTGGATTCGTGGTTTGACAGTGAGTCAGAGCGGGTCCGTCAGGCCGCGCCGGAGGAGCAGCGCCCAACCAGTGAGCCTGCCCGCCAGCCAAACGGTCAGCCAATCCAGACCGGCTACGCGCCGCGCCTGAATACTACCACCATGCTGGTAGGCACCGGGCTTTTGTGCGCGCTGGTCTATCTGGTCGCAAAAAAGGGGTAAGCCATGCCATTGATTGTATTGCTGCCACTGGTCGCAGGTGGCGTGGGCTTTGGCCTTGGTAACTGGACAGGTTCGGGAGCCAGTAAGGCGGTCAAACTTGGCCTGATTGGGGGCGGCGCGTATGCCGCTTACCACGTACTGACAAAAGGGGTGAAGTGATGTTTCCAGGATTAGGCACTTTATCAAACAGCGGCTCTATGCCGATTAATGCCGGAGGCGGCGCAGCCGGGCCAAGTGGGGCCAGCTCTCACAACACCATTGGCGGTGCCCGAAATGGCAATGTGACCTTTGGTCAGACGCCGTGGAAAACGCTCGCGGTGGCGGGTGTGACCGGGCTGTTTATCTGGTGGGTGATGCGCAAATGAAGTGGGGAGTGATGCGCGCAGGCCGCGCCGATATTAACGCGCAGTTTCACCTGTTGCGCCCGGCCTTTAATGGCGTTCACGGCGCTAAGCAGGAGTTTGATTTCTGCTGTGAGTCGGTCAGGTCCGGGCGCGCCAGTCTCTATCACATCAAAGGACAGGGCGTGAATGTGCGCTTTGTCGGCATCGTCACTGATGACAACGAGTATTTGATTTTAGCCATGACGGGTAAGGGGATGGTGAAAGCCGCCCCGTCCATCATCGCTAAAGTCCGGGCAAGGGGTTACTGCACCATTAAGTATCACACGGTGCGGCCGGGAATGCGCCGCATTCTGCGCCCCTTTGGATTTCAACAAGTGGCAAGCGGTGAGCATGACTCCGTGCTGTCACTCGATATGGAGGTGTGCTGATGGGCGGCGGTGGCAGCAGTTCCAGTAACACAACAACCAACACCAAAAACACCACCGGACAAAACGCCATTCAGGGGGACAACCTTGGGGTGGCGCTGTCCGGTGTATCGGATTCTCAAATCAACGTGAGCATGAGCGACCACGGAGCGATTGAGGCCGCTAAGGAAATGGGCGAGTTGGCGCTCAACAACACCAAGGATATTGCCAGTTCGGCAATTGATAAGACCGCCCGGATGAGTGAAGCGGCTTTGGACAGTAACACCAAAGTGACGCAATCGGCGCTCAGCATGGGGGAAAACCTTGCCGAGGATGCCATTAACCTCAGCCGGGAAAACAGCGAAGTCATGGCAAACGCCCACAGTGAGAACCTGCAATACATTGCGGGGCTGGCGGGCAGCCAGGCCAAGCAGAACTCAGACAATCTCAAAGCCATGACGCAACTGGCAAAAACCAACTCTAACGGCGGCAGCGCAGACACTAACGCCACGGTGACCAAGGTTGTGGGCGTAATCGCAGGGGCTGCAGCTATTGTGGCCGTGGCTAAGGCGGTGACCTCATGAGCATGAAACAGCTGATGCAGCCAAGGGCGCGGGCACAGTTTCAGGTGGTCGGTGAGTTTATTTATATCGAGTCCTGCCCGTCAGAGCTGCGTATTCAGACCGAGCGTGGTGAGTACCGGCTCAGGCCGGGCGCTCAGGTACTCGATGACAAGCTGTCAGGGCTGGTGACCGTGGAGAACTTGGGCGAAGCGGGCATGGTGGAGGTCATCACCGGGATGGGGCGCTATGTGCCACCGGCTGACGGCCAGAAAGTCACGGTTGAGCGACAGCCCCCGGTAGAGATTGCAGAGGGGCAACACCTTGCCATTACCGACCTGCCAAGGGTGCGCCTTGCTGATGGTCAGGAAATCGCGGTTATCGCTATGCCTGCCATGCGTATTGCTGACGGTCAGAGCCTTGAGGTTGAGCGACTGCCAGCGGTAGGCATCAAGAAAGGGCAGACGGTGGGTGTTACCCAATTGCCAGCGGTGGAGATTGCCGACGGCCAGCAACTGGCAGTAACCAGCCTGCCCAAAGTGGCCCTTGAGCAGGGTCAGGCGCTTTCGGTCACCAGTATGCCAAAAGCTCAAATTGCGCCCGGCCAGACGGTTGGCCTTGAGGTGGCAAAGGGCATCAACACCGGCGCTGAGCCGTTGCCGTTTGAGCTGGCCGAGAACATCCAGCGGCAGAGCGTCACGCTTAAAGCCAGCAAAGCCAACACGGAAGCCGTGAAAGTCGGTGCATTCAGTCTCGAAGCAGGCGAGACACTGACCCTGAATACCTGCGCAGCACTCGCCATGACCGGCGGGGAAACTGATCACATTGAATTTATCGAGGTAGTCCAATGACTGTGGAACTAGGGACTGGCAGCACAGAGAACAAGGTTCAGGCTCTGGCGCACCATGTCAGCAATATGACCGGGGCGGTGGTTATCCCGGTGGAATTTGGTCGTAACAGCGGCGATAAGGGCCTGATGATGGAATCAAAGCTCTATGACGCTTTGGGGTATGACTGCGAAGTTGAGCGCACTTCACTTGGTTGGCGTGGTGATTACAGCAAGATTTCTGTTGCTGCGCTCTCCAAACTTTACCGTCAGGCCAAGCCGGGTGAAGTCGTCACCATGATGCTCTACGTGGATTTTGATGTGTTTGTGCGGGGTAACCCGGCCAACGCTAACGGATACAGTCCGAGCATGAATGGCGGCTCCTGCGCGGCGCAAATGCCAAAGTTCGCACCGACCTTTCAGAATGATTCGCGTCATAAGGTGACCGGCTTTATGTCTGTGCGACTGGAACCAACAGGCGACAAAACCAACCCACACCCGGAGCTGAAACACCAGACCACGATGCAGTGGGATCCAAACGGACTCTCATCAGGCTCTGGCACCATCATGGTAATTGGGGAAGTGGTGACGCCTATCGACGCAACGCCGAACTATGGTTATCAGTCACCCTCACCGGTGTAAGCCATGAAAACGCGCTTTGTACTACTGACCGTAATTCTCATAGGGCTGTATATGGCACACACACAATCAAGCGTTCGCGGGATACGCAATAACAACCCGCTCAACATCCGAAAGGGCAATGACTGGGAGGGTGAAGCGGCAATCAGCCGGGATGTGTCGTTTGAAACGTTCAAACACCACAAATACGGATTCCGGGCCGGTGCCAAGCTGCTGCGCAATTACCAGCGTAACTATGGCCTGTACACGCTTGGCGAAATCATTCACCGCTTTGCGCCGCCAAACGAAAACAAGACTCACAATTATGCGGGCTTTGTGGCGCGTAAGGTCGGCACCACGCCGGACGCGGCCATTGACCTGTCCGACAGTGAGCTGTTAGCGCGGGTGCTTCACGCCATGTCACAGATGGAGGTGGGGCACCACTACACGCTGAGTGACGCCCGGCAGGGGGTAGCGCTGGCATGACCAAGCAAGATCTGAAAAGTGTACTACTGACGGTAGCGGGCGGGGTGCTCGCTGCCTACACCATTAAATATCTGAAAAAGGCAAAACTACTATGAAAGACTTACTGGCAAAAATCGGCATCGACCTTGACCAACCATCCACAAAGAAAGGCGTAGCGCTTCTGGGCGCAGGCATTGCACTGGTGACCGGACACCCGGAGCTTATCACCGCCAGCGTGACCGCAGAGGGTGTGCAATACGGTGGCCTGATTGGTGCACTGGCACCGGTGGCTATTGGTCTGTATGAGACTGTGCGAGATGAGTGGAAATAGTTATGGTTGAGATTTTGCAGTACTTAACTTCGATGGGTTTGCCCCCATCAATGCTAGTCATTATTGGGATGTTCTGGCAGCACAACAACCGCCTTATCAGGCTGGAGTCAAAGGTGTTTTGATTTGTGGAAAGCCCACTTGCAGTGGGCTCAAAGTTAGTCTCGTTCTCGAATCCAGTCCCAAGCCTTTTGCGGTAGCCATCCAGCGAAGTCCTTTGTCACTCGAATGACAAGTAAGCTGTCATCATTATCAATTGCTTTGTTAAGTCGTGTTGCGATATCTGAAGCGGTCGAAGAGCTTGTATGTATTAACCACGTTGAATCAAGGTAGTGCCACCAATCACCGAGTGCTTTTATTTCGTCAATTAGAGTATCGTAGTCTTGTCCAGGTGCATTCAGGTCATAGCTTACGCAGTATATGGCCATCATCTATCCCTCAAAAAAAGTTCCACATTAAATATAAACAAGTTATAAAATGTGATTTGTGGTGTATATCGCGTTTTCTGAAAGTGATACAACATTGACAGAAGTAATCTTGTTTATAGAGTGAGTTATCAATAGTGGCAAAGAAAAAGACTGACCAAACAAAGCGTAAAAGAGTTTACTACCGACGGGCTGAGTGGGGGGCTCAAACGAAATCTAAGAAAAATCTTGAGAGTATTGCTCGTGACTGCTTTAACCATTTAAGCAATGTTGGAGAAAGAACCTTGGCGACAACGTCCGGTACATTGACAGCGTCTTTTGTTAAAGACGATGGTGCCGGGACCGGAATTTTTGTTCAGATAACGGCCTATATGCCAGGGGAACACGCATCAACAATCAAGCCGAATTTGGGGGCGAAATCATCAAAAGTTGATGCTGAACCTGCACCATTGGGTAAAGACTATATTGATGGCGAAGTTTTTGCCTACATTCGAAATAACGATATTGTGATGTGCACAACTAAAGTTCGTGAATCAGTTTTAGTAAGCTATCTGGCTGGCCTTTTGCACAAGGGGAATTACCCTCATGAGTCAACTATGCTGGAGTTGTCCAAAGTGGCTAAAGTTAGCAAAGTGAACATGATTCAAAAGCAAGGTGTGAAAGAGATTCGCCTCAACACAAGTCTTTATGATGCCAGTTTGAACTATGCAAATAAGAATGCCTCTCCAGTTGCCAGTCTAAGTGGAAAAGTTGCGGATGAGTTACGGAACTTGTTTGCAAAAGATCCTAGTATGAAAGATATACGTGCAACTGAAAACCTAAATGTCAGCCTGTCGATAAAATTTGATGGCCAGGCGGCTCGTAGAAAGAACTTACCTATTGGTTTTGGTGAGAAAGGCCGACAGCGATTAACCAAAACCGCTGGTTTGGTACTTGATGCTTTCGATAAGCACAATGAAGATGGTTTTGTGATAGTAACGAGTAATGATCAGGTCATTACATCTGAAGAAATCAGAGTATCAGACACATTTACAATTAAAGTGCTTGGCAAATCTTTAAGTCGACCTAGTGCTTGGAAAGCGCTTAAAGATTATCATGGCCAGCTGGACGCAAATGGCATATTGGTTCAATGAATGTTGAGATAGACAAAAAGAAAGTACTAAGGGCGGCGGTTATTTGCTGCATTGGCGGGCTTGTCTCATGGTTGGGACAGCCGCTTTTGCATGGGAACAAAGATGCTGTGAACGTAATCGTTACGGTTTTCTCTATCTTAGCTGGTTTCCTGATAGCGGTCATTACATTGGTTGGTGACCCAAAGTCACTGCCTTCCGGGGGGTGGCAAGCAGCACAGCTCGGAAGTGAACTGACATTTAATCGTTTGAATAGGCATAAGTGGCTCTTCAAACTCTACTTGTTCACACTCTTTGTCATTTTTGTATCTATCTTACTAAATAACAAGTATCCCAAGTGCATACTCATTTTAGAGCATGTCTATCTATTTAGTGCTTCTATCGCATGTATGTTTTCGTTCTCTCTACCAGCTTCTTTAGTTGAGTTTCAGCGAGAGCGAATTGAGCAAGAGATAGAGGTTCGTAGAAAAGCAGAGGGTATTAAACCTGAGCAAGATGGCGACGAGAACAAAGGTTGAACCTATGAGATGCGCTTCAAATGTGCTTTAGGTGATGAGGTGCCCCATGTTCGGTAGTAACCCGTAAGTGGTGGACATTATAGGGTCGCGATTAATTGTGTTTACCTTAAGGTATTGAAAATTAGCCTGTTTTTATTTTATTCGGCCCCTCTATGAGGGGCTTTTTTTGTATTTGGGCTGATGGCCACATGAGCTCAGTACAGCTCGTTAAGCATCCCGGCCTCATAGGGAGTGAGGGGCTGACCGAGCCTGACTTTTTCAACAAAATCCGGATTGGCAATGAATGGACGACCGATGGCGATAAGATCCGCATCATCTTTATTCAGAGCTTCTCTGCCACTTACAGCGCTGTAGCTGCCACAGGCGATCACACTGCCTTTGTAAATACTGCGGATATATTGGGTAACGGTCCCGGCAAGATGCTGGTAGTAACTGTCTTCGAACATTCCGGTATGAACGTAGGCTATTTCATACTGATTCAGGCGCTGCAGAACATAGTCGGAGATTTGCTTATCACGATCGTCATGCTCCAGGTGGATATAAGCGACCGGGGACAGTCGAATCCCAACGTGCGGGATTTCCTGCTTTACCGCCTCCAGGACGTTAAACAGGAGGCGGCTCATGTTTTCCGCACTGCCTCCCCATGCATCTGTGCGGCGGTTGGTATCCCAGTGCAGAAACTGATCGAGCAGATAACCATTGGCAGCATGGATTTCAACACCGTCAAACCCCGCCTGTCTGGCGTTAGCGGCTGCGCGGGCAAAATCTGCGATCATCTGCTCAATTTCAGACTCTGTCATTTCCCTTGGTGTACCGTATTGCAGATCATCAGTGCGCGGAACCCGGCCCTTAAGGGCAACGGCAGAAGGAGCCAGTGGCTTTTCTCCGTTTAGGTAAACAGGATGGGAGACCCGCCCGGTATGCCAGATTTGGGCAAAAATCCTGCCGCCGTTTTTGTGAACCTGTTCCGTTACCTTTTTCCATCCTTCAATGTGCGCGCGGGTAAAGATAGCAGGAGTATTTGGGTAACCCTGAGCTGAAGGAGAGATCATAAGGGACTCAGTAATGATCAATCCGGCTTCAGCGCGGCGGGCATAGTAGTCAGCCATAGCCCTAGTCGGTACAAACTCATCGTCTGCCATACTGCGGTTCATTGGGGCCATAACGATGCGATTTTTCAGTGTCAGTTCCGGGCTGAGCGGGTATGGGTTAAACAGGATATCCTGGTTCATAGCGGTTTCCCTCGTTTAAGAAATCTTTCGTGTGATGACCTAAAAAGTACTGCAGTGCTTAAAGGGAGAGAACCTGGGGTAACCGAATAGCATTTATTCGAAAAAGGAATTTCGTTAAGTATCAGGTGACCGATGGATAACAAAATTGAAAGGGTGGATTGTTATTGTGAATAGATGGGTGCTAATCTTTCATTTAATTATTCCTGTTTTGAATGAGGTGAGAGCGGATGGATCAGTTGGGCGCGATGCGGGCATTTATCCGGGTTGTACAGATAGGCAGCTTTTCAGCTGCGGCCAGAGAGCAAAACACCAGTCAGGCTACAATAAGCAAGAAAGTCGCTGCACTGGAGTCTAAGCTGGGGGTTAAACTGCTGACCCGCAGCAGCCGGGAGCTTTCACTTACCGAAGCGGGCGCAGGTTACTTTGAAAAATGTGTGGCGATTATCAGTGAGCTGGATGAAGCTGAGGCAACAGCGCGTTCTCAGGTGGCCTCTCCAAGGGGGACCATCAGGGTAGCGGCACCGGTGGTGTTCGGCCGGTTAGCTATTGCTCCGGTTTTGGCTGAGTTTTTGGCTCTTTACCCGGACATTCGGGTAGATTTGGCTCTGAGTGATAAACACGTCGACCTGATTGCGGAAGGGATTGATGTGGCGTTCCGTGCCAGAAAGCTGGAAGACTCTTCACTGATTGCACGTCATTTGTTTGATAACCCCATGTTGCTGGTGGCTTCGCCTGACTATCTCGAAACACAGGGAGAGCCTGCTGATCCAGCAGACCTGAAACATCATAACTGCCTGGTCTACTCGTTGCTGAAATCAATTAATATCTGGCACTTTAAGCACAATGGGGAGGCGTTTTCAGTACCGGTAAGCGGTAACTGTCAGTGTGACAGTGGTGATGTGATTCTGGAACTGGCACTGAACGGCACAGGTATCGCAGAGCTTCCGGTTTGGATGGTTGATGATCATGTTAAATCGGGAAGGCTTCAGGTATTGCTGCCGGACTATGAGGCCAGTTCACTGCCATTCAATGCCATTTATCCGCAGAGCAGACATGTCCCGCTGAAAGTGCGCAGTTTTGTTGACTATATGAAACAGAAACTGGCAGCAAACCCGGTGTTTTGTTAGCCGGAATACGTTATGTCATGAGGGAACGCTTCGATTCTGCCCGGAGGACCGGGCTGCCGTACTTTACCGGAAGGTGCCACGAATCGGGTAGTTATTTTCCGGGTTGCGAATGAAAGCCAGCCCGGCAAGCAGAGTTTTGAGTTCCGGGCGCACAAAGGGGCCATTCGACATATCCAGGATCTGCACCTGGCCTTTCTCGTTAATCACAAACAGGCCCGGTTCTGAAAACGGGTGGTCAGTTTCCTGCTCAGATCTTGGTGATGAGATGTAAAGCCCCAGCTGCTGCATTTGCTGTATGCTAAGGCCGTAAGCAATCGGGAAGCTGATGGTCATTTTCTCCTTATGGATAGTTGCCTGTGATTCGCTGTCAGCAGAGACCGCAATGATATCAATCCCCAGCTTTTGAAACTCCTTTCTCAGCGTTTCTGCTTCAGTCAGGTAACGGGTACATAGTGGACAGTGCTGGCCACGGTAGACCAGTACTAACTGCCAGTCGAAGCCTGTTTGTGGGGTGCTAAGAGAAACCCTGCTACCGCCGACAGTGGGTAAGTCGATAGCGGGAAACTGAGTACCAGGCATGAACTTGATGGATGTCATGAGTTTTTCCTTTTAATGTGGGCTGACGTTGAGGCTCGCACAATTGGTGCCTTCAATAGCAGGCAGTGACTGGCTCCGGCATCGGACTAAAGCGCTGTTGAACCAGCTGCCAGTTGCTGCCTGTCTTTGAAGGGAGTGGTGAGGGCTATTCAATCAGAAGCTGATGTAGTTGTAGCTGTCATCATCTTTGTTGCGTTTGCCGCGCAGCTTGTCACTGTAGTTTTCAGCCCAGATAGCCGTGGCATCCTGGTTCTGGTTCCAGTCGAATACAGTGGAGCGGTGCTTTATTTTCCATACACCATCACGGCGCTCGAAACGGAAGTGATGGCGGCCACCCAGAATCCCTTCTTTATCGGCACCATCCTGTTCGTGAACGTGGTAAGCCCAGACGTAGCACTCAGCGGTCGCTTTATCGCCATCGATTTCGATCAGAGGGTTACTGATACGGTGCTGAGTTGCTTTCAATGCCCGGAACCCTTCCATAGCAGGTTCAACGAATGTGTGAGCGTTGTCGTTGTAGAAGAACAGATCCGGGAAAATTGGATCCTGGTGTTCTTCAGTGGCATCTTCCCAGTAGGTTGATTTCATTAGCTCACCGTCTACCCGGTCCAGGGCGCGCGCGAACTTGTACATGATTTCGGTCAGTTCCTGCTTATCAAGCAGTTGTTGTATCTTTTGCTGCATATCCATTTTTGTTTCCTCTGATTTGGTACTGTCTCCGGTTCTGGCGGGAGGCAGTGACAGTTACTTATTGACGTTCGGGTTAATTGCTTTTCCACTCATCGAGCGGTTCAAGTACTGCGAATGTTCGCGGACTGGTTAGCAGGTCCGGCAAATAGGCTTCGTATTCATCGCGGTAAGATTTGCCTTCCAGCTGGTTCTTTACGAATGCTTCCATGGATGGCTCATCCCAGCGTTCATAAAGGGTGAACTTGTTTGGATTGCTGATATCGCGATGGAAATACGTTGAAACAAAAGTCTCTTCATGGGACATGGCTTCCAGTACGCTGGTAGCGCCTTTCAGAAACTTGTCGACGCACTCAGGCTTCACATTGAATTCGACGTAGAAAACAAGATGTTTTGACATGATTAGCTACCTCTTCTCCTGACTGGTCAGGATTTAACTTGCTAAGAACTGACAGGAATAGCGAAGTGTCTGTTGGGACAGGTTCGCAGATTCTTATCGCTGGAAAAATGGTATGGCTAATTGCCTGGCTGGAGAACCAGGCCAGATGGAATAGCTTAAATTCGATTTTGGAATTGAGTCGGAAACAAGACGGGTACAGAGAGCGCAGCTGGAAGATTACGTGCTGAAACGAAAAGGAGTTTCGTGATTTGTATAAACGGTAGCGTGCAGCAGGAGCAATCCAACAGGTTGCAATGCTGATGGTTCATGAAGTTGTTCGGGTGTACTACCATTAATGTGGCTGCATGAAGTACACGGGAGATCAGTATGGCAGTTTATGTGGTTATCTGGTTGTCAGTTGCAGCCATCATTTATTTGAATATCGTAGTGTCATATTGCGTCGTACTGTCAGATGGGCTTAACAGGAAGCAGAAAATTGCTGCTGTTGTCTTTAGCTGGCTGGTACCGGTGCTTGGATCCTGTTTGATTCTGGCCTCAGTAGCAGAAGATATTCCGGTAATCAGAAAGAGGGGCCCGGACATTTGTAACTTACTGTTCCTGTCATGGGCTGTAGCTTTGAATACCGGCCAATCTGGTTCAGGTGATGCTGACCATGTCGGTGATACTGACAGTGACGTCAATGGAGACTAAAGCAGACAGGCAATAAAGACCGGCTGCCAGTTTGTGATCCGGCAGTCGTTTAACAGGGAGCCGGTTATTCAGGAGGTATTTGTGAAAAAAATTCTGTTGTTAGCACTTTCCTTAGCTTTAAGTGGTTGTCTCGGAATACCGGAATCAGTCAAACCAGTATCTGATTTTGAACTGAACAACTACCTCGGAAAATGGTACGAAATAGCCCGCCTTGACCATTCATTTGAAGAGGGACTGAGTCAGGTAACCGCGGAATATACGCTCAGGGATGATGGTGGGGTTTCCGTTTTGAACAGAGGCTTTCTGGCAGCCGAAAACAGATGGAAAGAAGCAGAAGGTAAAGCCTATTTCGTCAACAGCACATCGGAGGGCTACCTGAAAGTGTCTTTCTTTGGCCCGTTCTATGGTTCTTACGTGGTTTTTGCTTTAGACAGTGACAACTACGAATACGCTTTTGTCTCAGGCCCGAATACAGATTATCTGTGGCTTCTGGCTCGCAAGCCTCAGGTGGACGAGGAAGTCATCGATAAGTTTGTTCAGATGGCAAAAGAGCGTGGTTTTGACACTGAGCGTCTGATTTTTGTGGGGCAGGAGTGAACCGTACAAAGCCTGCTGTTCGGGATCCCGGCTCGCGCCCACCTGCGTGCGGATGGCAAGGGTAGTGGAGCGCGTCCGGGATGACAAATTCCCCTTAACATTCAATAAACTATTGTCATCCCGGCCTTGAGCCGGGACCTCGTGAAACGATCTGTTTACCCTGATTATATTTTGAAGTGTCAGCCTGGTAATGCTGTCAGTGCATGGAGAATCAGTAGTTATATCCCCTTCTCCACGATCCCGGTCATTCTGAACGCGCTCCCCTGAGTTATTCGCGCGCTCAACAGGTAAAGCGCGATTCAGAATCTGTTGTCCGCGAGGATGGACTCACCTCGCGGTAGCGACACGCATTTGCTGCCACGAGTACGGTGACAGCTGGCGCGTGAATATACGGCGTGCTGTAAGAAGATTCTGAATCAGGTTCAGAATGACACGGTGGGCGTGGTTAGATACAGCGCCAGGTCATTAGCTGTTGTTTCATAAGCATAAATCTGTCATCCCGGCCCTGAGCCGGGACCCCGTCAAGCGATCTGAGAACCTAACAAGTTCAGGCAATAATCAACTTTCAAATGAAAGCTTGTCCCCAAAACTCCCTTTCCAGTCTTTTCCAAACTGCGCTACCGCAGGCTCAGCCGCCGGGTGAGTCACCATTTGAGCTGCCACATCCACCGGCAGGGTGATTGCACCGATACCCAGTTTCATCACTTCCAGCGCCTGGCGGGTGTTCTTAAAGCTTGCCGCCAGTACTTTGGCTGACAGGTTATAGGCCGCCAGTAACTGCTGAAGTTCTGCGACTACTTCAACGCCGTCTCCGCCCATTGCATCAATTCGGTTTACATAAGGGGCAAGGTAATCCGCACCATTCAGTGCTGCCATCAGGCCCTGCTGGGTTGAGTAAATGGCCGTGGCCAGTACTGCGATACCTCTTTGTTTTAGTTGCTTAATTGCTGCCAGGCCAGCCTCTGTAGCGGGCACCTTTACAACCATATCCCACGGCAGCTCACTCAGCGAAATTCCTTCTTCTACCATGGCTTCGGTTGTCTCACTGACGACCTGAGCATGAAAGCGGGCATCCGGGCCGAGCAGTTCAGACATGGCTGTCAGCGTCTCTTTTACGCCAGAGCCCTGTTTGGCAAGGATAGTCGGGTTGGTCGTTACGCCTTTCAGTGGCATACAGCGTGCAAAGCGGGTGACTTCGTTAAGGTCAGCGGTATCAAGATAGAGTTCAGTCATGGTTTCAATCCTGTCGTTTTCAGTTGCATTCAATATAAATTTATCCATCAAATGAAATCTTGATTTCGATCAATTGAAATTTCAAATGAAAGTTTTTATATTTCAAATATCGAAAGCAAGCAGGACACAGACATGTACTTCAACATACAAAGGTTCTCTACTCACGACGGGGATGGCATTCGCAGCATTCTGTTTTTAAAGGGATGCAGCCTCGCGTGCCGCTGGTGTCAGAACCCGGAAAGCCGTGCCCGTCATCCGCAGCTGATGATGGATCAGCGCCTTTGTATGGAAGAGTGTGAACTCTGCACCCTGGCAACGCCTGCTATCACCAAACACGACGACATTGTGTTGATCAACCGCAGAAAGATCAGTACCGAAGACCTTATTACTCTGCATGACCTTTGCCCGAGTCAGGCGCTGACCGTATGTGGCAAAGAAGCAGATGAAGAGCAGCTGTTTGAAGAACTGATGAAAGACCTGCCTTTTTACCAGCAGAGCGGAGGCGGAGTGACTTTTTCCGGTGGAGAGCCCTTGATGCAGAGTGAGTTAGTGCGCTCTGTCAGCCAGAAACTGGTGGAGCGGGAGGTCAATATTGCGATTGAAACCTGCATGCATGTGCCGTGGAAAAACATCGGGCCGCTGACGCCGTTGGTGGATTGCTGGCTGACCGATCTGAAACACACTGATGAGAAGAAGTTCAGCGAATGGGCCGAAGGTTCGCTTAAACGCATTCTGACTAATTTTGAAAAACTGGCTCCGCTTGCCAAACGGCTGGTGATCCGCGTTCCCGTGGTTCCCGGATTTAACGATACCGAAGCGGAGCTGAAAGCTATCGTCGATTTTGCCCAGAGTCTGCCGGGCTGTCAGGAAATTCACCTGCTGCCTTACCACACCCTTGGCATTAACAAATACCGCCTGCTGGATATGCCTTACCAGTGCGCGACCACGCCGCTCAATAAGCCTGAGCTGCTGGAGCGCATTAAGGACTACGCCAGCGTCAACGTGACAATACGAGGTTAAGCATGGAACTCAACACCTTACCCCAGCGAATTCGCGCTCATAAACTGGCGCTGGTGAATATCGTAACTCCGCCAGTCTGTACTGAGCGGGCAAAGGCTTATACTCAGGTGTACAAAGCGCACCAGGATAAACCTGTGATCATCCGCCGGGCTCTGGCTCTGGCAGAGCACCTGCGTACCAAAAGCATCTGGATTAAACACGATGAGCTCATCGTCGGTAACCAGGCGAGCAAAGTGCGCGCCGCGCCGATTTTCCCTGAATATACCGTGCGCTGGATTGAAGCGGAAATTGATGATTTGGCTGACCGTCCGGGTGCCGGTTTTGCAGTAAGCGAGCAGGATAAAGAAGACATCCATGAGCTGGTTCCGTTCTGGCGTGGCAATACCGTTCAGGATCGTTGCTACGGCCTGTTTACGAAAGAGCAGCAGGCGATTCTGGCGACCACCATCATCAAGGCCGAAGGCAACATGACATCGGGCGATGCCCACCTTGCTATTGATAATGAAAAGCTGCTTTCTCTGGGCCTTGGTGGCCTGCTTGAAGAAGTGCAGGCTCAGCCACGGGAACTGACCAGTCTGGACGGGCTGCACAAGGCTCAGTTCCATCAGTCTGTTGAGATCGTGCTGGAAGCCGTTCAGCAGCACATTATCCGCTTTGCTGAACTGGCGGAGAAGATGGCCGGTGAAGAGAGCCGTAAAGAGCGCAGCGAAGAGCTGAAACAGATTGCCGTGAACTGTCGCCATATTGCTTACCATAAGCCGGAGACTTTCTGGCAGGCACTGCAGCTTTGTTACTTTATCCAGCTTATTCTGCAGATCGAGTCTAACGGTCACTCGGTTTCTTTTGGACGGATGGACCAGTACCTGAATACTTTCTTCACCAAAGACCTTGAGCAGGGAAGACTGCAGCGTGAGTTTGGTCTGGAACTGCTTCAAAGCTGCTGGCTTAAGCTGCTTGAAGTGAACAAAATCCGCTCCGGCGCGCACTCCAAAGCATCGGCAGGCAGCCCGCTTTACCAGAATGTCTGTATCGGTGGTCAGCGTCTGGATAAAAATGGCGAAGCACATGATGCGGTCAACCCGCTTTCCTGGGCGATTCTGGAATCCTGCGGTCAGCTTCGCTCGACCCAGCCAAACCTGAGTGTTCGCTATCATGAGAACCTTGATCAGGATTTTCTGATGGCGTGTGTTGAAGTGATTAAATGTGGCTTTGGTATGCCCGCGTTTAACAACGATGAAATCGTGATCCCGGAATTTATTAAGCTGGGCGTAGAGCGTGAAGATGCCTACAACTACGCGTCGATTGGTTGTATCGAAACTGCCGTGCCGGGTAAATGGGGTTACCGCTGCACCGGCATGAGCTTTATTAACTTTGCCCGTATTCTGCTGGCTGCGCTTAACAAAGGTGTCGATGCCACCAGTGGCAAAGCTTTCCTGCCTCATAACCGTTCCCTGGCTGATGGCAGCTTTGAAAACTTCGGCCAGGTGATGGAGTCCTGGAACGAACAGGTGCGCTACTACACCCGCAAATCAATTGAGATTGATACGGTTGTGGACTGGGTACTGGAAGACCAGGCTCACGACATTCTCTGCAGTGCGCTGGTGGATGACTGCATCGCCCGCGGCAAAACCGTTAAGCAGGGTGGGGCGAAGTATGACTGGGTTTCCGGTCTGCAGGTGGGGATTGCAAACCTGGGGAACAGCCTGGCTGCGATTAAACATCTGGTATTTGACAGAGGGGAAATTGCCCAGCAGCAACTGGCAGAGGCCCTTGAGGGAGATTTTGAAGATCAGGAAGCGCTGCGCCAGCGTCTGATCAACTTTGCACCTAAATACGGAAATGATGATGACAGTGTCGATCTGCTGCTGGAACAGGCCTATCAGGCTTATATTGATGAGTTGTCTCACTATCACAATACCCGTTTCGGACGCGGGCCGATCGGCGGTGGCTACTACGCAGGCACATCCAGTATTTCAGCCAATGTACCGTTTGGCGCCTCGACCATGGCGACGCCCGATGGCCGTAAAGCCCACACCCCTCTGGCAGAGGGGGCCAGCCCGGCCTCAGGCTCGGATCGCTTAGGGCCAACAGCGGTATATAACTCCATTGCCAAGATCCAGACCGGAAAAATCCTCGGTGGTGTGCTGCTTAACCAGAAACTGTCTCCGGCGGCGCTGGCAACCGACAGTGATAAGCTAAAGCTCTCAATGCTGATTCGTACTTTCTTCAATCATCATAAGGGCTGGCACGTTCAGTACAATATCGTGTCACGCGATACCCTGCTGGCGGCGAAGGAGAATCCGGAGCAGTATCGCGATCTCGTGGTACGTGTTGCGGGCTATTCGGCGTTCTTCACTGCGCTGTCTCCGGACGCTCAGGACGATATTATTGCCAGGACTGAGCACAGTTTGTAGTTCATCGATAGGAGCCGGTCAGGAGTCACTAAACAAACTCTCCGTTCAAGGGACTGAACGGTGAAGCCCCATGGATGGGTTCATGCGTGTTTGTTTAGTGGCTTCTGACTGGCGGACCGGGAACTCCTGACTTTCACTTAAGTTTCAAATGAAACCAGGCTGGGTTACAATAACCCGGCTTTTTTATTTTCAACTGACGGGGTAACCATGAATTCAAGGCAGAGCGAGATTTTGCAAATCGTAAATGAGCGCAAGAGAGTGCAGGTGACCGAGCTGTCGCAGCTGACAGGGGTATCCGGTGTCACCGTGCGTCAGGATCTCAATTTCCTTGAGCAGAACGGTTACCTCAAGCGGGTTCACGGTGCAGCGGTTACCCTGCAGAGTGATGATATCGATGCGCGGATGGAAGTGCATTTTGATATCAAGCAGCAACTGGCGCAACGTGCGTCAGAGCTGGTGGTGCCGGGGGAAACTGTACTGATTGAAGGCGGCAGTGCCAACGCCCTGCTGGCAAGAATCCTGGCAGACCGTGGTGATGTAACCATTATTACCCCAAGTGCTTATATTGCTCACCTTATCCGTCACTGTGAGTCGAATGTGATCCTGCTTGGTGGTGTATATCAGCATCAGGGGGAGAGCCTGGTCGGGCCGCTGACCCGGCTTTGTATCGAGCATACTCATTTCAGCACCGCCTTTATCGGTATTGACGGCTATCACCAGGACACAGGCTTCACCAGCCGGGATATGATGCGTGCTGATATCGCCAATGCGATTATCGCAAAGAACAAACGTAACATCGTGGTGACTGATTCGAGCAAGTTCGGACAGATCTATCCCTCATCTGTAGGCCAGATTAGTGATATCGCGGTGCTGGTGACCAACTCTGATGCCCCGGCAAAAGATATTGAGCACCTGCGCAATCAGGGGGTTGAAGTGGTAAATGAAAAAAATTCACCTGAAACGATTTAATTTACTTTTTCAAATAATTATCCTGGGCAATACTGGCTGTGTTGAAACTAAACACCCCTATAGATAATTTATCGTTCTTTCGACAGGCATCCTTCGGGATGCTTTTTTTTGTCTGAATTTTGCTCAATTAACCACCGAAACCGTGTTTGCAGCGGTATAATGGCGGTGTTGAGTTTTTGCTCGGGTATGTTTTGTCTGCCCTGGCTCACAGACAAGGAGTCCGCCATGAAAGCTCTGACCTACCACGCTGCCAGTGATGACTTTGTTTTGCGTCAGCTTCCCGTTCCGGAACTGAAAGGTGACTACGATGTGCTGGTTCAGGTACACGCGACCGGCCTTAATCCGGTGGATGCCAAAATTCATCTGTGGAAAGGCATGGTGCCCGATATGGGCGATGATTTCGTTGGCGGACTGGATGTGGCGGGTGAAATCGTGGACGCAGGTGACAGAGTAGAGGGCTGGGGAGTGGGGGACCGGGTGCTCTATCATGGTGACATGCGTCGTCCGTACGGAGGGTTTGCCGAGTTCGCTCTCCACGACAGCCGCACTCTTGTGTCGCATCCTGATGTGCCTGCCGAGTTGGCTGCCGCTACCCCATGCGCAGGCTGGACAGCCTACCGGGCTCTGTTTGACAAACTGGATGCCAAAAATCGTTCAAGCATTTTTATAGCCGGAGGCTCTGGTGGAGTCGGGAGTTTTGCCATTCAGCTTGCGAGCTTTGCAGGCATTGAAACTATTATTACCACCTGCAGTAAGGCCAATCATGAGTATGTACGGTGTCTTGGTGCAACCCATGCCATTGATTATCGAAATCAGGATGTGGTGGCAGAGACCATGGCACTGACGTATGGCCAGGGCGTAGATGTCGCGCTGGATTGTGTGGGTGGTGACAACGACATTCTGTGTGCCAATGTGCTTGGCTTTGAAGGGCAGATGGTTGAACTGGTACGCACCGTGCGGCCGGAAGCCTACCCGGATGCCTTTATGCGTGGCCTGAGCTTTCATCAGTTCAGCCTGGGTGCCGGGCATGTTAACGGAAGCCTGGGTCGTCATGATATGCAGTACGCAGGGGAGCGTTTCAGCTATCTTACTGAGCGCGAAGTGATTCGGGTACCTGAGCTTGAAATCATTGGTTTTGATGCACTGGGTCCCCGTCTCAGGAAGATCCGCGAAGGAAGAACCGTAGGTAAGCTGGTTCTGAAACCGTAAGGTGTAACCTGTATTATGTGAGCACTGCCTGAGTTGTTTCCGGCCTGGGCGTTTGTTCACTGTGAGACTCCAGCATTGCCATCAGCGCCTCAGCAGACACCGGCTTTGCGTAGAAGTAACCCTGATACAGGTCACAGCCAAACTCCTGCAGCAGCTTTTCATGCTCTGCACACTCCACTCCCTCTGCCAGCACCTCACGGTCAAAGTTCTTGGCGATAGCGATGATGTTTTGCGCCATCCGCGAGGCCGCCTCATCAGTCAGAATCTTATCAATAAAGCTTTTGTCTATCTTGATTTCATTAAAAGGCAGCTCGCCAAGCATACTCAGCGAGGAGTAGCCGGTGCCAAAGTCATCGAGAGAAATTCGTATCCCAAGTTTAGCCAGATCGTGAAACAGCGGCCGAACCAGTTCAATATCTTCGATAAACAGGTTTTCGGTGATCTCCAGAGTCAGATAATGCTGGTTGTAATGAGCAGTCTGAATGCTGACCAGAAGTTTATTGAGAAAATCCGGCTGGGTGATCTGACGAACGGAGATATTTACTGCTGTCTGGAAGGTTACTCCCAGCTGCTCCTGAAGCTGACGCATTTCAGAGAGTGCTTTCTCAAGCACCAGGTCGCCAAGGGCTGGCATCAGGCCACAGGACTCTGCAACCGGGATGAAAGTATCCGGTGAGACAAAACCCAGCTCGTCATCCTGCCAGCGTACCAGGGCTTCAACGCCGTGGAGTTTGCCAAGGTTATCAAACTGTGGCTGATAGACCATAAACAGCTGCTTTTCTGCCACGGCTTTGCGAAGTTTTTGCTCCAGGCGGATCTCATCCAGGTAGCTTTGCTGCATCGCAGGAGTAAAGAAACAGAAGTTGTTACGTTTTTGCTTGGCCTGATACATGGCAATATCAGCAGCGCGGAGCAGATCATCCAGGTTGGTACCCTGGTCAGGGAAGCGGCTGATCCCAATGCTGCAACTCAGGATAAAACTAAACTGTTCAATCACATAAGGCTCAGACAGGTTGGCAATGATTCTTGTTGCCAGGTCATTGAGCTCTTCGTAATCGGCGTTTGTCACCAGAAACAGGAACTCATCACCACTGGCGCGGATCAGGGTCATATTCCGGGTTTGAAGATTTTTCAGACGCCCGGCAATCTGCCGCAGTACCTTGTCGCCTGTTTCGTGGCCGGCGCTGTCATTAACCCTTTTATAGTGGTCCATATCAATGTAGAGCAGGCCACAGCTCTGGCTTTGATCTGAGAACCAGCGGTATGACCGCGCACGGAGATAGTGCCGGTTGGGCAGAGCCGTTAAAGGATCGTGGTGGGCCTGATAAAACAGTTCGTCACGTCTTCGGTTCTCATGACGGTGAATCGAGCGGACAAAGAAGTAGAGCAGCAGCTGCAGACAGAGGTAAACCACAATATAACCCCAGCAACCGCTGAGGTACTCATTGAGCATGTGTGTCAGCTCGATCCTGGATACTGCCCAGAGTTCATATCGCGGCAGGTACAGAACGGTATAGCAGATATAGTCATCGCCGTACTTTACTGTCGCAGAGACCGGCGTACTTTGCGTTTCCAGTTCCTCAGTGGTGAGATTGTTTGCCTCAGCAATTTGCTGGAACAGCGCATTAACCATTTGCGCGGGCTCCGGAGTACTGTAGAGATCAGGTTCAGATTCTCCGGCGATGTATTGATAGAAATAGTCTGATCTGAGCAGGCCTATCTGGTGTTCGTCATGGGCGTGAAGCTCGGCATTGAAAAGCCTGGAACCATCCAGTTTCAGTCCTGCAGCCATAACCGCAATCACTTTGTCGTTCTCATCCCGGATAGCTTTACGGATGGGAAGAATGGCCTGGTGCAAATCGGGTTTAAAATAAGAACGGCCGACAATCATCTGGTGGCTGTTGAGAGTGCGCAAAAAAGTGGTTTGAGTTTCGGCTTTATCCAGCAGGTTTGGCTGGCGGCCCCGGCTGAGGTTTGCGCTGGTAAGCATGACTTTTCCGGATGGTGAGACCAGCCCGAACCCGGCGATGTTTGGGTTGAGTTCGAGCAGACTTTTCAGCCACTGGCGATGCTCTTCATCTGACAGTTTTGGAGAGTTCATCAGCCGCTCTGCGACCATGTTCAGCAGCATTTCCTGGTTATCAAGCAGAGAACTGGTTCCACTGGCGAACAGCTGAACTGAATTGTACTGTTCATCGTGGTGAGCTTCAGAGACATCGGTGTACTGCTGCCAGAGAACAAAGGCAAACACAATTGTGCCGGTAAAGACCAGAAAGCGGTATAACGCCCAGATATTGTGCCGGATATTCCGCATACCACCCCTGTTAAAAAAATAATACTGTCATATTTTGACGTATTATCTCAGTGGCGGGGCAGAAGTCACGCCTATTGATATTATTGAATAAAAGAGTGTGACCTTGCTCCATATTTGGATGGGCTCAGTAAGTGTTGGTTTGCTAATGTATTGTTAGTGAATGTTTTTTGGTCTAAATGGTCGTCCTGGTGAGCTTCCTGACAAATAGCAGCTGTGCATAAAATTCCAGCCAAATGCTGATGTTTTATAAATTTGGTTGCAAATCATTCTGTGCGTTGCTGTCCAGGGTGATAAAGCGCTGAAATCTGTCCCGCGTTTTTCCGCTCTCTTTATTCTCTCTTATCACAGCGCAGCAACTTGTACCCCTGTTCTGAGAGCAGGTGACTCTTCAGAGGCTGGAGCAGGGCTGTGTCCCCGTTCTGGCACCGGATAGCGGGATCGGCAGACACCCGCAGGTTTTCCTGCCCCAGGCGGACCACCACATAGTAGCGGTTACCATCCAGAGACTGGGTCAACACACTGCTGGTTACTTCAGCCCGCACGGGTTCACCTTCCGGGCTGGTGATTGGCCAGCGCACCAGCGCAGTCAGCAATAACATGCCGGCAAAGAGGAGTACGAAACTGATAATGGCTGCGCGCATGTTATTCCCTGTCTGTTGGTATCAGATAACCTATTATGCAATCGTTCTCTGATAGTGGGCAAGTGTGCAACGACTACGAATAAAGCAACATGCCTATGATCAGCACCATCATGATAAACAGCAGCACAATATGGCTGGCCGTTGGCAGGGTCGCCTGGGTTGTGACGCCGGGGTAGCTCTCCTGAAGGGGCTCTATGTATGAACTGACATGTGTGACCGGTCCTCTCCATCGGTAGCCTTCTCCCTGGGCTGTGACGATGCTTTCTTTCAGGGCCGGGTCGAGCAGTTTCAGCTTCCCCCTTAACTGCGATACGACGACATTAAGGCTGTTATCGACCACATGGCGCCCCTTCCAGATGAACTCGAGCATTTCATTGCGGTAAACGACGTTGGGATATTGGGTGAGCAGATGGATTAATAGCGCCGTTTCATTTCTGTTTAGTGTGATCGATTCTTTTCTTTCTGGCTCAAGGTGGGAGACGATCATAAGGTCGGAGTCAAAAAGGTAGTGGTCGAGCAAGACAAACTTTTCTTTGGTGATATTCATAGGCATTTTTTGTTTTTACTATAGTGCGATATGCAATCACGGCATTCTATGATCTTTATCCAAAATTTTGAAACCAGTTCAGGTGCGGTATTAACGTTTTTTAAACGAACTCTTAGAGGTTTATCTCCTCAAAGCCAATATCTGACGGGAGATTGGTAACGGTTGCGGATTTCTGGGCGGAGTACGGGTTTGCAAGAGTTTTGATCTTTTTATCTTTTGTTGAACTCTGCTTTGGCAATCTTCAGGTATCTTTTTCGTAATCAGCTCATTATTCAATATTATTTGTACATGAATGAAAGGTTGAATGGGGTTTTAGTTTGTTTAAGTAGGGTACTGCCACGAAAAGTGTAGGCTTGGCGCAGAAAGGTTTGTAGTGGAACAACCTGCACCGGGTAACTTCAGAAATCAAAGTGGTAAGCATGGAAACGTTACAGTATCTGTTCAGCCTCTTCGGCGGATTCCTCGTGTGCTTGTTTCTGCTCTCAGAACTGGGCAAATACATCTTGAGGAAAGACAATGAACTCTGACCTGAACCAACTCTCCTTTAGTGATGAGTGTGGCTGGACAATCAATTTTAAAGGTCGCCGTTATTATTCTGTTTATCAAAGTATTCATCGATCGCGGGGGCAGATATACGGTTATGAAGCCCTGCTTCGCCGGATCTGTGAATATGGCTTTGATGAGGGGAACGCGCCTGTAATGAGCGGCCTGACCCGCAGTGAACGAAGTACTCTTGAATTCTGTTCTTTAATTATCCACGTTAAGAACTTCCCTAAGGGAGCGAAAAAGCGGCTGTTTATCAATGTCTCTCCCAATGTTTTGCTGACATTGGCCAGTGACTGTGACGCTATGAATTACCTTATTGAACTGATAGAACAGAAAGGTATGAGCCTCGGTCAGGTGTGCCTGGAAGTGACAGAGCAACAGTGTGACGATGAAAACTCCCTGACTGAGGTATGTGACTATTGCAGGGGTATTGGACTGGGTATTGCCATCGATGATTATGGTAAAGGGGGCTCGGACTGCCACCGCGCAGAGCGGCTTAAGCCGGGTGTACTGAAAGTGGACTCGGAACTGCTTGACCGGTATATGCGTATGGATCGTGCTCCACTTCTCGGTGCCTTGCAGCTGGCACAGCAAATTGGCAGTGCAGTTATCGTAGAAGGGATTGACTCCCTGGAAAAACTACTCGCTATGAAACGACATAAGGTCGTGCTTTTACAGGGGTATTATCTGGGTTATCCGCGAGACCTGTTGACACAGCGGGAGTTGGAAGCGGCTTCGTTCTGATTTTGTCGTCGATTAATGACAAAATTACGACCATTACTTACAGACAGCTACTATCTTCAACACAAAGTCATAGTCTGACGTACCATTTGTTGTTTGGAGCATAAAACAGGGGTATGTTTCCATCAACATTCGTCTGACTTATAGGTCTTTTTGTGTCTGATTATAATATGGTCATCGTTGAAGATGATGACAAACTGCGCCAGATGCTGGCTGATTACTTTGCCGGGCAGGGATTTCGCGTTGTGGAGTGTGACAACGGAGAGGATGCCGCTGCAGTGATCAACAGTGAAGACCCGGATATTGTGTTGTTGGACCTGATGCTGCCAGGTCAGGATGGTCTGACAATTTGCCGACAGGTCCGGACAACATATCACGGAAAAGTGCTTATGCTTACTGCAAGTGATGATGATTTTGACCACGTTGCGGCACTGGAAACCGGTGCGGATGACTATGTCACCAAACCGGTTAAGCCAAGGGTTCTGCTGGCACGGGTGCGCACCCTGCTTCGCCGTGGAGACTGGAACCCGGCGGATAAAGCCAGCCTGGCGTTTGGCCGGCTGTGTATCAGTAAAGCCAGCCGCAGCTGCCATCTTGCAGAAGAAGCCGTTACTCTCACCGACAGTGAATTTGATTTATTGTTGCTTCTGGCTGAGTCGGCAGGGGAGGTCCTCTCCCGGGATACCCTGACAAGAGCCCTTCGCGGGATCGATTATGATGGTATTGACCGCAGTGTGGATAACAGGATCGTCAGTTTGCGTAAGAAACTAAAGGATGATGCTACCAATCCGCAGGGTATTGTGACAGTCAGGGGTAAAGGTTACCTGTTTGTCGCGGATGGATGGGATCAGTAACGGTGGCTGTTTTTGATGTGGCGTATTTATTTTGAGTCTCTGACAGGACTGATTGTTCTGTTTGCGTTAAGTGTGTTTGCATACGAATTTCTCGTTTATGAAACCAGACCAGATCCGGATGATGCTCTGTATGAACATCATATCCAGGGATTTGGTGAGGTACTGAACACCATCTCTATCAGTAATGGTCATACGGCTGCTGTTGATGCGTTGGGCGATTATGCAAAAGGTATTCATAACCTGCTCGAAAGTTACCCTGCAAAGGATGCTCCGGATGAGGTGAGAGAGTTTTTTCACGAGAATCCCGGGTCTCATGCTCATTCGATAGGTGAAGTGGACTGGTTTCAGTTTGACAGTGGTTCAGAGTTCTACAGCCTGTCCGTTGATTATGATGCGGAACTGATTAAAACGGCTCAGCTTAGTCAGAATCTGGTCTGGGTGTTTTTCCTTTTTACGTTCGTTGTTTATTGTATTGGCCTTATCTGGTTTTTAAGTCGCAGACTGAGGGCGCTTGAGAAAGTAACCAATGAGTTTGCGGACGGTAACTTTGAAGTCAGGGCGCCAGAGAGAAGTTCGGCCCGGGTTGGGAACTTAAACCGCAGCTTTAACTACATGGCGGACCGGATCTCCGGCCTTATCACCAGTAACAAAGCGTTAACCAATGCGGTAGCCCATGAGATGCGCACGCCCATTTTTCGCCTGCAGTGGCAGGCTGAAATTCTGAAAGAGAGGCTGGAAACCCCCCAGGATATTGCAGACATCAGCTCGATCATTGAAGACAGCGAAGAGATGGAGCACCTGGTGGATGAACTGCTTTATCATGCCAAAGTAGAGCGGCCGGATATGCAGCTGAATGTCAGTTCGCTCGATCTCAGTAGCTGGCTGACGGAAGAACACCTGAAATGGCAGCGCAATTACTCCTGTGAGGTCATGCTTCAGCTCCTTAATGTACCGCCGGTCATTGAAAGCGATCCCTTTTTACTTCAGCGCGTGCTGGTGAACCTGGTGGGTAATGCCTCACGCTACGCCCGTTCAAAGGTGATTATTGAATGTGATTACCGGAAGGAAGAGGTAACCATTGGTGTGCATGACGATGGCCCAGGCATCCCGGCAGAGCACTGGCCACATCTGTTTGAGCCGTTTTATCGGGTTGATAAATCCCGAAACAAAAAGCAGGGTGGCTACGGCCTGGGACTGGCGATCGTCCGCCAGATAACCACCCGCCTGCACGGACAGGTGGAGGTCGACAACAGCCCACTCGGTGGGGCGTGTTTCAGGATAACGCTGCCGGTGCGGGAGTTGACTTCAGATACGAAAGGTTAGAAATGAGAAACGAGAGCTTTTTTAAGGCTCTCGTTTGTTTTAAGGTCCTGGGTTTGTAGGTTCTGGGTTTGTAGGTTCTAGGTTCTAGGTTCTAGGTTCTAGGTTCTGGGTTCTGGGGGAGGCTCTTTCAGAACCGAGAGCCTAGCGCCCCGAGCCTTCCCCCCCACAAACCTCACAGTTTGGCAGTTGCGCCAGCTGCATTTCCCGCCAGCTCATGCTCATTGCATCGAGCATCAGTAGTTTTCCGCTCAGCGGCTGTCCCATACCTGCAATGACTTTGATCGCTTCCAGCGCCTGGGTAGCACCGATGATGCCGACCAGCGGTGCCATTACCCCGGCTTCAACGCAGGTCAGGGCCTGCTGACCAAACAGGGCGCTCAGGCACTGGTAGCAGGGCTGATCTGGTTGATAGGTAAACACACTGACCTGACCTTCCATCCGGATCGCGGCACCGGATACCAGCGGAGCTTTATGTTCAAAACAGAGCCGGTTGAGCTGATTGCGGGTATCAACGTTATCGCTGCAATCAAGAACCAGTTGGTGGTCTTTGATAAGGTCTGCCATTTCGTCGTCATTAAGACGCTTGCAGTGAGTGGTAATCGTGGTATGCGGGTTGAGCCTGCCAAGCGCTTTGGCGGCAGATTCAACTTTCGCCAGTCCAATGGTCTCATCACAATGCAGCACCTGGCGCTGCAGGTTGGAAAGCTCGACTTTGTCGTCATCGACTAGGGTCAGAGAGCCCACACCCGCACAGGCAAGGTACTGACTGGCCGCGCAGCCAAGGCCGCCAGCGCCGATGATCAGAACGCTGGCCTGTTTTAGTGCTTCCTGGCCTTCAAAATCGAACTGTTTAAGGATGATCTGGCGGTTGTACCGCAGCATTTCCTGGTCGCTTAAGACTTCCATAATCCGCCTGTCAGTATAAAGTGTGGTTGAACAGTTGCAGCTGCACGGTTTCACCGGCTTCCACGTGGCCGCGTTCGCGTTCAAGAACGACGAAACAGTTGGCCAGACTCATAGAACGGAACGCACCGGAGCTCTGGTTTCCGGTACTCTCCACGACAAACAGCCCATCTTCAATGCGGTAAATCGCACGCTGATAATCGGTGCGGCCGGGTGCTTTTTTAAACCGGGAGCGGGTGGTGGCCGGAATGGACTCTTGCGGCTGCCACTGACTGTGACCACTGAGTTTGGCCAGCAGGGGCTGCACCAGTACATACATGGTCAGCATCGCGGAAACAGGGTTGCCAGGAAGACCGCAGAACAGGGCATTGTCCAGCTTTCCAAACGCAAATGGTTTGCCTGGCTTAATCGCCAGTTTCCAGAAACCAATCTCGCCCAGCTCTTCAAGGATATCTTTGGTGTAGTCTGCTTCGCCAACGCTGACACCACCAGAAGTAATTACTACGTCTGCCTGTTGCTGAGCTTGTTCAAACGTTACTTTGAGCGTTTCCGGGCAGTCGGGAATAATGCCAAGATCCAGTGCGTCACAGCCAAAGTTTTTGATCAGTGAGTGTATGCCGTAGCGGTTGCTGTCGTAGATCTGGCCTTTATCAAGTGGTTCTCCAAGCGGTTTCAGTTCATCACCGGTTGAAAAGAAAGCGACAACAGGGCGGCGGAAAACGGATACGCTGGCAATCCCCAGTGATGCGACCATTGGAATATCGCGCGGGGTCAGGCGATGACCGGCGTCGAGGATCAGCGCGCCTTTTGTAATGTCATCACCAAGCGGACGGATATTGTCGTTTTCTTTAACCGAATCAACACTGAACACAATGCCGTCATCGCTCTGTTGTGCCAGTTCCTGCATGATCACGGCATCGCAGCCGGCAGGTACCGGAGCACCGGTCATGATCCGAACGCAGCTGCCAGCTGGCCACAGGCCTTCAAATGGCTGGCCAGCGAAAGATTTACCGGCCACTGGCATGGCAATACCGGGTTTAAGTTCGGCCCGTCGAATGGCATAGCCATCCATCGCCGAGTTATCAAATGGCGGAACGGAAATAGGGGAGTGGATTGGCTCAGCCAACACCCGGCCTTCGGCTTCTGTTAATGCAAGGATTTCGGTTTGTGCAAGCGGAGTTACAGCAGACAGCATTTTCTCCATTGCGTGTTCGATAGGCATCAGGCCCGGAGCGTCACAACAACCCATTGAAGTATTCCTGTTATTTATAAGTATAGATCTGCCGAACCATAGCATAAATCCGGGTTGCACAGCAGTAACCGGTTGCAAAATATGGGTGTAATTGTTTAAAAATCCGAGTATCCTTGTCAGCCATTCTGGTAGGGTCATACACGCATGCGAGAGGTAAACATGTCGGGTCTGAGTGAAGCGGCCATTCTGGTCAGAGACGCATTGATCGAAAAAGGGATCGAAACACCGCTGGTACCGAACGATATCAGCCGTGAAGAGAAGAAAGAGCGCATTGAGTTCCACATGCGGGAAATCCTGTCCCTGCTGGAACTGGATCTGTCCGATGACAGCCTGGAAGAGACGCCGCACCGCATTGCGAAAATGTATGTGGACGAAGTGTTTTCAGGACTGGATTACGCCAATTTCCCTAAGATTACTGTTATCGACAACAAGATGGCCTGCAGTGAAATGGTACGGGTAAAAGACATTACCGTGACCAGCACGTGTGAGCATCACCTTGTTACTATCGATGGCAAGGCAGCTGTCGCGTATATTCCGCGCAGTAAGATCATTGGCCTTTCTAAGATTAACCGCATTGTACGCTTTTTCGCCCAGCGCCCTCAGGTGCAGGAGCGCATGACCCAGCAGATCCTGGTTGCGTTGCAAACCCTGCTTGAGACGGATGACGTAGCGGTGACTATGGATGCGGTACATTATTGCGTGAAGTCACGCGGCGTAATGGATGCCACCAGTGAAACCACGACAACGGCACTGGGTGGGATTTTTAAGTCCAATCCGGCCACCCGTCACGAATTTCTGCATGGTCTGAGGTAATCAGCCGGCAATAAAAAACCGAAGCTTTTCAGCTTCGGTTTTTTGTTTTTGCAGCAGGATTAATTACTTGTCTTAAACTGAGAGACCGCGCTTTCCATTTCCTGCGCCTGAGCGGATACGCCGTCGACTTCTTCCAGACACTGCTTGGCGGAAACCATATTGCCGTCTGAAATAGTTTGCAGCTCAGTGATGGACTCCGCGACCTGGTTCATCACGATACCCTGTTCTTCAATAGCAGAGGCGATACGTTCAGAGTTGCTCTGGATGTTTTCCATATCATTGATGATTTGAGCAAAGTTCTCATCCAGAGTCTGGGAGTATTGCTTGGTCTCTTCGCCCTGGCGGTTACAGTCTTCAATGTCATCCACAACTGTAGACATCTGGCTTTGAATTGCGCTGACCACTGAGGTGATCTCCTGGGTAGACTCGTGAGTACGGCTTGCTAGTGCGCGTACCTCATCGGCCACGACGGCAAAACCACGACCCTGTTCACCGGCGCGGGCTGCTTCAATCGCCGCATTCAGTGCCAGCAGGTTGGTTTGTTCTGCAATGCCCTGAATCATCTCAACAGCGCCACCGATTTGAGCAACGTGCTGATCCAGAGAAGAGATCGATGCTTGGCTGTTGGCAAGAGTTGTAGAAAGGGAGTTGATGTTATCTACCGTATCACTCACCACACTGCGACCTGAATTTGCGTTATTGGCCGCCTGTTGAACCCCTTCAGCCGCTACAGCAGTGCTCTCAGAGATTTCACCGATGGTAGATACCATTTCCTGAACGGCAGTCGCCATAGAAGTGGTGTGCTGTGACTGAACGTCAAACTGCTCAATGACTCCCTGCAGTTCACGGTGCATTGAGTCGGTGCTCTGGAACAGGTGGCGTGCTTTTTGCTGAGAACCGGTAACCAGATCTTCAATGTTCACCAGAAGGCCATTGAAGTAACTTCCCAGGGTAACCAGTTCATTTTTACCCTTCAGGCTGGCGCGCATGCCAATGTTGTTTGTTTCAGAAATCTCCTGAATAGTGACAAGCAGTTCGTTGATAACCCGGCTGACGGAGAAGATGATTTGAGTGATCAGGCCGCCGATCAACAGAATGATGGTCGCAGACAATCCCCACTTGAGGGTGTTCAGGCGCGATTCCATCGCGGTGACGCCTTGCTGAAGTGCTTCAGCGGCTTTACCAAACTGCTCTTCAATCTGGTGAGATCCGTTGCGGACATTGCCTTTGAGGCCTTCGTTGTACTTAAGCCCTATGGTTTCCTTTTGTCCGATAACCTGGCGCGCGGCACCAAGCAAGGATTCATCTGCAACGCCCCTGACAAGATCTTCCATTAGCTCACCCTGAAGGATGTGCTGATTAAACATACTGAGTTTGAGGTCCCCTTCGGTATCGACTTTGCTCAGGGCATTTTCCAGTGCGATGTTATATTTACCCATCAGCCCCTGGTCTGCCTTTAGCCCCAGGGTTTGTGATGCGTTCACCAGCTGAACAAAAGCCTGCTTGTATTGCCTGAGATCATCGCTGAGGCGGGCAGGGAATGGGATATCGTGTTTTGCCAGGGTGGTACGGATGGATTGATTGGTTTGCTCAAACAGCTGAGTGTTCTTGTTGAACTTGTCGAGGTACTTGGCATCACCACGCAGCAGGAAGTCTTTTTCATTGCGGCGCAGATTGAGCAACCTTACCTCGAGCTCAGCCAGGTTGGTACGGGCCTGAGCCAGCTCTCCAACCGTCTGGTTGAAGTTAACGGTGACTCCTAAAATAGCGACAATACCCAAAATGGACAGAGCGCCGGAGAGAATTAGACGGGATTTGATATTCATAGTACTTACTTTTTGCGTTAAATGTTACCAAACTGGTAGTTTGTGCCGTCGTTACCTTGCCCCTGTATGGGAGGTAATGCCGCCACCTCAAATCGCAAAGCCATGCGCTGTGCCGGTGCTGCGCTAATCAAATCCAACTGACATTTCTGTTTATTGCTTCTTTTTAAAAGCATAGTCGTTTTTATAATATTTCAAAGTTTAACACTGCCACATGAGAGCCTTTCGGCTTCATTGAAATAATCTTTAGTAAAATCACAAAATAAATGTTCGACTTATGCGACAGGGTTCAGAGTTTCGTCTGAATAGCATACATTTTAGAATAAACCATCTAAACTCAATAAGTTAGCTTGTGCTAGTCTGGCATTTGGAGAAGAGGTCGACAAGCTATATTTGTTATCGAACCATGCTTGGTGTGAGAAACGAACAATTTGGGCAAAAAAAGACCGCCCGGAGGCGGTCTGTGCAGTATTACTTAATTTTCAGCAGCTCAACTTCAAATATCAGAGTCGATGCTGGTGGGATAGGGCCGGTTGAGCGGTTTCCGTAAGCCAGATTGCTTGGAATGAACAGGCGCACTTTCTCACCTACGGTCATCAGCTGAACACCTTCCTGCCAGCCATGGATCACCTGGCTGAGCTTAAAGCTGATTGGCTCGCCACGGTCAACGGAACTGTCAAACACTGTACCATCCAGCAGGGTACCGTGGTAGTGAACCGTTACTGTGCTGTCACCGGTCGGGTGCTCTGTGCCGGTTCCCGGAGTCAGTACCTTGTACTGAAGACCACTTTCGGTGGTGATCACGCCTTCCTGTTGACCGTTTTCGGCCAGGAACGCCTGTCCGGCAGCAAAGTTCTCATCTGTAGCCTTATGATTATTCCAGGTGCGGTAAATAAAAAAGCCCGCGAGGATAAAGATGATAATCGGAAAAACGAACTTCGACATTTGCTGTCCTTTTTACTTAGTCGGTTGAGAAAGCAGGTAGTTTATCGTTTTTGCCAGATCATTCACATCTTTATGGCCAGAAGTGATGAGCTCGTAACGTCCGTTGATGATAAATGTCGGCACGGCATTGATCTGGCTTTGCTGGCTGATGGTCTCTGCCTCAGTAAGTACTTCAAACAGCGCTTTTTGCTGGATCTCATCAAACTGGTACGGGCTGACCAGGCCGCGGCTGTTAAACGCTTCTTCCAGCGCGTGCTGGCGTTCTGCTGAATCTGAAAAATCCTGTGACTGCACTGCGTTGAACAGGTCTTCCATCATGGCCTGATCCGGCTTGTGACCCAGCTGCATTTCTGCCGCATAGTAAATCAGCGCACCGACGTGAGCACTCTTGTTAAAGATGATATGCAGCTTGCCAATCGGCTGCTTAATCTGAGTTTCGATTTCTGGCAGCATGGCTTCCATGGTCCTGCAGTGTCTGCAGCTCAGGGAGAATACTTCAGTAACGGGTGAGAGGGAGGGCTGGCTGAGCTGAGTAGGCAGCAGCCGGTACTGTACGCCTTCCTGAGGTGTGTTGTTATCGCTGCACGCGGTCAGCAGAAAGCCAAGGGTGGCAGCCAAAAGAATGGAGAATTTTTGTTTGAGCATGTAGTGGTTCTTCGTTGTTTACTGCAAGATTTGTCTGCCACAGCTCTGAATGGCCGGGGTCAGACGTACAGGAGTTTGTGATGTTAACTGATATAATTAGATAGACCGTGGCAAAAATGGTTCCGGTTGGCTTAAAGTATTTTGTGCTGCGGCCGATATGCATAGTATCAAACCCCGGGAAAAACAGTGATATGAAAAGGCACAGAGGATGAAAATGGGATTAAAGCTGTCAGCAGGGCGAATGCTGTCACAACTCGCTTTGTTTGGTCTGGCCGGCCTTGGCCTTGCCGGGTGCAGTGCGCTGACCCCGCCAAGTATGCTCGATACTGCGCCAAAAACTGATATGGAAGTCCGTCATCCTGACTGGGGTGAAGACGAAAGCGCCGCTGCCATTCCGCAGAAGGCTCAGCCATCACCGCTCAATGCGAAGCAGGTGCTGCCGATGGACGATATGCGTGCTCTGCTTATGTATATGGAGAATCAGCAGCTCAGATATGACGTTATTCCGGGAGCTCATACAGTGGTAAAGCTGGAAGAGACGGTACTGTTTCAGACCGGCTCTGCTAAAATCTCTCCCCATTCCAAAATCTGGCTGACGGAACTGGGCCGCTTTCTGGCGACCCGGCCTAATATCAAAACTATCATTGATGGCCATACCGACAGCACCGGCAGTAACAGGGTTAACGATCCTTTGTCCGACAAACGCGCGCTGGAAGTTAAACTGCTGCTGACCGGCGCCCAGGTCAACCCGCAAAATGTCTACACCCGCGGCTACGGCAAACACCTGCCAAGCTGCACCAACCTGTCCCGCCAGGGTAAGGCGTGTAACCGCAGGGTTGAGATCATGTTTATTCAGTCGGTGGCTTCCAAGCTGTAATTCTGCTTTTCCCTGCATTCCTTTCTCCGAAAGATCACCCGTTCAACCATCCGGCTCTTAAATTAAAATGCTTGTTCCCACGGTCCTCCGTGGGAATACATATCGTGCTTCCCGTCTGACAGGAATTATCTGCCGGTCAATAGTATCAGCAGTATTCTGATCATGGGCAAATGGCAGCTCAGGTATGCTTTCCCACGCAGAGCATGGGAACGAGAAAGGCAGGGGGATGAAAAAGGCTCCCGAACCGCGTCCCGCGAACCACGCAAAAAAAAGCGGCCACCAAAGTGACCGCTTTCTTATTAGAGAGCTGAGAGTATTAACTCAACCCAATAATATCGCCATTCTCATCGATATCCAGGTTCATAAAGGCTGGCTTTTCCGGAAGACCTGGCATGGTCATCACGTTGCCGCACAGCGCGTAGATGAATCCTGCACCGGCACACAGCTTAAGCTCACGGACTTCAACTTCGAAGTCTGATGGTGCACCTTTCATTGATGCATCTGCAGAAATCGACGCTGGTGTTTTAGCCATACAAACGGCCAGGTCAGTAAAGCCATGCTTATTAAAGCGGGTCAGCTGCTTCTGAGCCAGTTCAGACAGCGCGATGTTGCGTGCGCCGTAGCCGGTCTCGCTCACAGCCATCAGCTTTTCTTCCAGGCTCTGCTCAAGGGTGTAGAGCGGAGTGAAGTCAGATGGAGTTTCACAGGCCAGTGTGACAGCTTCAGCCAGTTTTTCTGCACCTTCGCCGCCTTTACCAAAGGCTTCGCTGATCGCGACTTTCGCGCCCAGTGCTTCAACCCACGATGCCAGCAGTTTCAGCTCTTTGTCGCTGTCCTGCGGGAAGCGGTTGATTGCAACTACGGCAGGCACCTTATATTTGGCAACGTTGTTGATGTGCCATTTCAGGTTCTCAAAGCCCGCTTTCAGTGAGGCTTCATCTTCACCGAAAATCGCTTCCGGCAATGGCTGACCCGGGCGCAGGTCGTAAAGACCAGAGTTCGCTTTCAGGCCACGCAGGGTAGCAACGACAACCGCACAATCCGGACCTTTGCCGGACATGTTCGCTTTGATGTTACACGCTTTCTCAAAGCCCATATCTGAACCAAAACCACCTTCAGTGATGGTGTAATCAGCCAGTTTGGTGGCGATACGGTCAGCAATGATAGACGAGTTACCGTGTGCAATGTTGGCAAAAGGACCCGCATGGATAAGAGTCGGAACGCCTTCCAGCGTTTGCATCATGGTTGGCTCAATGGCCTCTTTCATGGTGACAGTCATCGCACCGGCTACCTGCAGTTCTTCTGCTGTTACCGGTTCACCGTCCAGGTTGTATGCCATTACGATGCGGCCGATACGGGCACGCAGGTCGTGAAGGTCACTGGCCAGTGCCAGAATTGCCATCAGTTCAGAAGCGGCAGAAATATCAAAGCCGTCTTCACGCTCAAAGCCGTTAATGGTTTTACCTGGCTGGTTTTTACCCACGGTGACCATGCGCAGAGCGCGGTCATTGTGGTCCATCACACGACGCCATACGACCTGCTCAGGGTCTATACGAAGGGCTTTCATGCCGGTTTTGGCGCTGAACTCTTCGTAGCCATGGCGCTGCTCGTGGAAAAGACGGGCATCGATAGCCGCAGAAGCGAGGTTATGAGCTGCGGTTACCGCGTGAATGTCACCGGTCAGGTGCAGGTTCAGCTCTTCCATTGGAGCAACCTGACTGTAGCCGCCGCCTGCAGCGCCGCCTTTTACACCAAATACCGGGCCCATGGATGGCTGACGGATACACGCCATCACAGATTTGTTCAGCTTAGCCAGTCCCTGGGCCAGGCCAATAGTGGTAACGGTTTTACCTTCACCCAGAGGGGTAGGGGTAATTGCCGTTACAACGACCAGTTTACCTTCCTGTTTATCTGCAAGACGGTTAAGACAGTCGAGAGAAATTTTCGCTTTGTGGCGTCCGTGCGCGTTAAATTCGTTATCCTGCAGGCCTGCTTTGCGGGCTACAGTATCAATTGAAGAAAGTGGAGTGGAACGACAGATATCGATATCGCTCAGCATTTAAAACCCCCTAAATGCCATAAAGCCAGAGACGAAAACGTTTGCGTGGGCAATATACCTTGCTATTCGGCTTTGTAAAGTGTTTTCGTTAGTGATAAATCACTTCGGCTGGATATATAACTCAGTATAATTGATGTTTGTATAAATAAAAAAGCCAGCGACAGAGCGCTGGCTAAAATTGGGTTACCGATCCCAGTATGTTTCTTCCAGGCTGTCCTCCCGCTCAGGAAGAGAGCGGGTCAGGCGTGGAGAGTGCTGGGTCAGTACTTCGTAGCTTACGCGGTTGGCGTATTTACAGATCTGCGCCAGTGATGAGTAGCTCAGGTACTGGTGGTCGTGCTTCACTGAGTTTGGCACGTTCACCTTGTGATACAGGTTTGCAGCCATGTCGTGCAGCAGGGTAGACAGCGCAGCATCACCGGCACCATTGGTGTTCTTGATTTCCAGCGGGCCGCCAAGGTATGGCTCAATGTGCGAGTACACCTTCATCGCGTTGGTGCAGTCTTGTTTGCGCATCGCGCGGCTGAACTCAAACTGGTTGAAGTTTTCAATACTGCCTTCGCGCAGCGGGTAGTTGGTTTCCCGCTTCACGCTTTCTTCGGTGTAGCTGGCCATGTACAGACCTTCAGGGCCTGCGGTACACAGAACCAGGTCTACCCACTCAAGCGCTTTGTCTGCAGCCTGAAGAGGATCGCTTTCACCGGTCAGGGCTTCGCCTTCTTCTTCGTTCATCGCAACCACAGTGATGTTCTCTTTCAGGTACTCCTGCCACCACTCTGATTTGCCTTCAATCACGTACTTGGTGCCAAGGGTCAGTACCACTGGTACGTCATTCTCTTTAGCCAGTGAAATCGCGCGCTGAACGGCCTGCGGCATTGGGTCGGTTGGTTTACCACGCATCAGGTACGAAGAGACAACCAGGGCTGCCGCTTTCTTAAACACTTTGTCCGGGATGCTTTCAGGAGAAAGCTTGTTCATGTGGCCTTCGTTGATCGCGAAAGTACGCTCGCCATCGTCCGAGATCAGGGTGTAACAGCGGCCGATAGGCCCGTCTACCGTTTGCAGGTAGTTCAGATCCATACGGGCAGAGGTGTTACACAGGTAACGATAGGCGTAAGAACCCACTTCAATGTTCTTGCTCATTACGCCCAGCAGGACGGATTTGCTGTCGGCCAGAACAGAGTAGTTGTGCAGTGTGTTACCAATGGTATCACCCGGGTATTCGTGGGTGATCAGGTGCTTCTCTTTCAGCTCCTGGTAAAGGGCGTCTGCTTTGCTCTCTTCAAGAACCAGCGAATGGCCTTTACTCAGTTCGTATTTGGCAAGAAAGTCATCGTCTACCCGTGCTTCGATATCAACGATGGTTTGTCCTACGCCCACAATAGTAGGGCGGTGCAGCCTTGGTGCCTGACGGATCTGGTTGATCAGAGGATCTCTGGAGTGGCTTGGAAAGTAGTGCTTCGACTTACGCTGACCAGGAAATTTCATGAAAAAAAAGGTGATTGGTTAACAGGGCGCGAATTCTACCACACTTTTTTTATCAAATTGACACTTGTTGCGGGCAAATTGGCAATAAAAATGGCCGGAAATGGAGCAGATTTCATTGAGTGCTTAAATAACCGCCGCTGAAACGAAAGCAATCGCTCACGCAGCCCGTGGCAGGGGCTGCGTGATCCGGAGATTTACTTGGCTTCAGCGGTTGGTTCAACGTAAGCTTTCGTTCCCCACAGTGGGACTGTCGACAGACTGTGCTTAAAGCTGCCGGACGTTTCTTTGGTGGAGTAGGATACGTACATCAGGGTTTGGGTCTGAGCATCGTAGATACGGCGGATTTTCATTGACTTGAAGAAGATGCTCTTGGACTTCTTAAATACCACTTCACCGGACTTGGACTTATCGACTGATGCGATCATCCCGGCGGTAATATCACCGGTCTGGCGGCAGGAAATGGAGCTGTCGCTTGGATCAGCAAGGCTCAGATCCGCTTCGATGCTGGCGATATGACAGGTTACGCCCGGCACCAGAGGGTCGGTCAGGGTGTTCAGTTTAATGTCTTTGGTGGTAAATACCCCAAGAGACACGTCGCCAACTTCATTTCTGTCACATCCGCTCAGGGCACCTGCCAGCATGGCCGCAATCACTATCTTTTTCATATTTTGTTCGTCCTTTGTGGTACTTGCTGTCAATGATAGAGCAGAAACCCATTGAATCCAAAGCTCAAATTCTGTTCTGTCTCAGGTATAAGAAGGGAAACAGGCTCTGACTGAAGCAAATGCTCTCAGGAGGTAAATGCAGCAGATTAAGATTTGTTGTTGAGTTTATGAAATCTGGCCCGGCAAGTGGGCCGTAATTATCTCAGTAATTCTTAAAGGTTTCATATAGTCTCAATTCGGGCCCCAGCGTTCGCATCAGTGTCACAATCATGGTTGTTTCTGCGTAGCAAAGTTTCTAAAAGGCAGATCAGGCCTTCTATACTTGCTGTTGAGCCGGGACGAAACCCTGTTGGTGTGGAATCCTGATTTTATACTGCTGCCCAGGAGTAGTTATGCTGTCTAAAGTATTGTTGTGTGTGGTGTTAGCGACTATCATTGTCGGTTGTAGTTCCACGCCCCGCCCGATCTGCAATTCCCGCGGTTGTGATATCTGGGGCTGAATAAGTGATGATTTATGACTGACGATAAGACAGCCAGCCTGATTTCCCGGAAGCAGGCCTGGTTATACAGCCAGGTAGATGTAGAGTTTCCTACCAAAGAGAGCCTGAGTGGCCGCAAGTTGTATCAGGCCCGGGCCGACGAACTGAGTTACACCCAAAGCGAGCTCGCTGAGCTTCCTCCTTTCTCTCCTGATGAATCAGAACTGTATCTGGTTGATTTTCATCGTTTGACCATCATGTTTTCTCTGATGATGTCGAGACACTGGCAACAGGAGTCCGATCAGTCCCTGATTGTCGAATTCCTGACTCAGATTATTCTGGATCCGCAATACCCTATCTATATCCGCTTCTTCAATGGCGAGCCTCAGGCGTGTGCCCTGTGCTTGGTTGAAGGTGATAGCCTGCTGATCAGCGATATATTCGCTGAAGATGCGGCTGTCAGAGAGGCCTTTATCAGCCAGGTGGCCGCAGAGGTGAGTACCCGGCATCCGGGGCTGACGTTGCTGGTAACAGAAGACACCTGATGAGGTTGTGACCGAACAGTGACCGGTTAACGTGCTGATAAAAAAGGCAGTAAACGTCACTTTTCGTGATCTCATCTCCGCTTTACTATCAAAAAACGGTGACGGTTAGCAGATTTCACTACTCGGACTTTGCAAATGGGAACAGGTGAACAACACTGAAATTCCCGGAAGGACGCGAGGTGAGATATGTTGCAGAAAACCCGATGTGTCATTTTTGACTGTGAAGGGACGCTGGTGGACAGTGAAACCCTCTGCTGTCGTGCGCTGGTTGACGTTTTTTCCGGTTACGGCTGCGAAGTTGCCCTGGCTGATGCGCTGCGTCATTTTCAGGGAGGCAAGCCTGCCGACATTCTTACCGAAGCCTGCCAGCGATATGGCCTTAATATCTCTGTTGATGAACTCGAACCCCGCTATCGCGACCGTAAGCAGCAACTCTATGATGCAGAGCTCAGAGCGATGCCCGGGGTGGTGTCACTGCTTGGCGATCTGCGTGAAGCCGGTATTGCTCTGTGCATTGCCGGTAACAGCGAAAAAGACCGTATTGAACACGCGCTTGCCCTGACGGGGCTGTCTGACTATTTCCCCAATGCTGTATTCAGCGCATTTGAAGCCAACAGCTGGAAGCCTGAACCGGATCTGTTGCTCTATACCGCGATGAACATGGGTTTCATGCCTTCCGAGTGTGTCTATGTGGACGATACCCTGAAGGGAGTTAAAGCCGGCATTGCCGCCGGGATCCGTACCTACTATTTCCGCCCGAACCTTGCTGATGTATCTATATCTCATCCGCAGGTCTCTACCATCATGCAAATAGGACAGCTGGCGCCTGAAGTGCTTTTACCGCGTGGCGAAAGAATAGCTTAGTCATCATACGCTTTGTACTCATGTTTGCTGAATAGTTCATCGCCAACACATCTGATCTCCGGTCAATTTGACGTTTTTGACGGCTTTTATTTCTTGATTAATATAAGTTTTATGTCGTAATATCTCGTCATTTTTCAACCCCGGGATATGACATGGCGCACAAAATGCGACAAAAAGGCGTAGCGACGATTGAGTTTGCGCTCAGTTTTATTGCCCTGTGGCTGGTAACTATTCTGCTGATGGATATTGGATTGCAGAACTACAGCGTGGCAGTCGTCAACTTTGCCGCCTCCGAATCTGCAAGGGACGTTAAGGTTCAGAACCTGACCACTGAAGCGCAGTTTGAAGAGAACTTTCGCAAAATCATCAAGCGTAACCATTTTTCCCTGTGGGGGATTCTGATTAATCAGGGGGAGCTCAGGGTTAAGGTGAAGCATTATCACTCTCTGAAAGCGTTCGCCTATGATCTGCCTTCTTCACAGCACCACTCCAAGCGGGCCCCGATTGCCCAGTATCAGGTTTCCTATACCTATAAGCCACTGCTTACTTTCAGCCTGATGCCGGTCAATGAGATCAGGCGTAGCGTACTTGTGGTTCAGGAGGCCGCCAAACATGATTAAGTTTTCTCAGTATCGCGGAGTTATCGCGATAGAAATGGCCTTTATTCTCGGCGCGCTGGCGCTGGGGGTAGTTTTCGCCTCGGAGCTGTCGCGTCAGACCTCACTTCAGGCAGAGCTGGATAACGTGAGTTATGCCGCAGTCAATATGCTCAGTGAGCAGGAGTTGCTTTTTAAAGAAGAGATGCAGGCATCCGAGCATGACGGTGGCTCGAATCTGCGCCAGGCATTGCTTATTGATCAGGTGGTCAGAAAGCAGCTGGCGTTTCAGTGGCCAAATTTCGATGAGCAGCGTTACGCGCTCAGAGTTGAAGCGGTGACACTGAAAAATGACCCTGATGTTCGCAAGCTGCACCGTGCATTTACCAGTGTGCTGGGTAACCGGGATGTCGCGGGTAAGAAAGAGAGCCTGTCTGACCTGGTTCGTCTGTCTCCTTACACCTCGAAAAAGCGTTATAAGCCAATGTACCGGGTGTCTGTGTACTACCGGCCACACAATGTATTTCCGCGTTTCTTTGATGAAGCTACCCAGCCAACGGCGCTGGTTTCTTCCAGTATCAGTGTCAGCAGGTAATTGAAATGAAAAAACAGCAGGGCGTTGCAGCGATCTGGTTTGTACTGATCTTCGCTGCGCTTGCCAGTATTACTGCGCTGGGCATTGAAGGCTCGCGTTACCTGACTTACAAGGCGCGTCTGGGTGACGCGCTGGAAACCTCATCGCTTATCCTGGCTGCCGATCGGGCGGAACGGGAGCTGAAACTGAATGGCGAACCAAAAAAGGAGCGTATCGAACGCTCTCATGAGCTGGTTAAGCAAACCATTCAGGCTTATCTGCATGATACTGAATCATTCCCTGAGGTCAAAGCCAGTGTGATTCGGTTACCAGAGCGTGGTTTTGCCTACCGGGTAGCCGCGACAACCCGCTACAACAGCTGGATGTCGTACGCCTCCACGCCTTCATTTGGCCCGACTCAGGATATCGCTAACTTTGCCGCAGCAGCCAAGCAGCCTTCCGGTTCTGCGGGTGGGGACAATGGTGACGTTGTGCTGGTGGTGGATCACTCGATGTCGATGAACCAGAACACCTGTTCGTGGCCTGAGACAGCTATGAAGCCTCGTCTTCAAAGCGCCAAGGTAGCAGTGACACATCAGATGATTCGTATGTTTATCGAGAAGATCCGAAAGCCTGATACTCAGGACGAAAGCAAACAGGGCCGTCTGGCACTGGTGCCATTTGAGAACGGTACCCGCAGTCAAATGCGAAGTGGTACTCCTGGGCAGGTTATGTGTGAGAATCACCTTGAATTCAGATCTGGTGGCGGCGCCGGTTATGGTGAGTTTAACTGGAAACAGGAGCTGAGAAACAGCTGGCAGTCTCCGGCTCAAATAGCCAAAGGCGGCTCGCTGATGCAGCCTTATGTTTCACAGGCGCTGTTTACACAAGGTAATAAAAGCACCGATGGCCGGGAAGTCTTTGACTGGTTGCCTTTTAATGCAGAGGAAGTCGATGTGAATGCGACTATCCAAAGCGTGTTGAGCGGAAAAAAACGTAATGACAATGCGGATCTTCCTGTTGATGGTAACAACCTGGTAACGCAGCCATATAACAGAATTTGCCGCGGTAATATGCAGACGGTAGGCTTTGATCATCAGTTCAATAAAGCGCCACTGAAACGGAATGGCCATGTTTACGACCCTTATACTCACCTGGTTCGTCGTTTTAACTCAGGCAGTGCCTGGCAGCCAGCGATGGATGGCAGACCAGATCAATACCTTGGCAGCTGGACTTCATCTTTTCAGGGTATTCTGGGCGGTATAAGGGAGCTTCAGGCGCATAATGGGGATAAACCACTATTATTCGTGGTAGTGGTTGGTGGCCCGGATACGCCGAACAGCAATAGTAATCCGAAGCGCTTGGCCAAGGATTATGAAAAAGTTCCGTTTAGTCAGGACATGCTGACCAAAACGCTGATCTCAGGTCAAAATGGTCTGTTTGCCAAGGTGCGTGAGCGCCATCCGCACGTCAGATTTGCTCTGATTAAGTTGCAGCCAGATGATCCTAAGCAGTATTTAGAGCTTAACTACGAAAGTGAGTTTGATATAGTTGAAGACCTTCATTACCAGAAAGCATCAGGAAACACGGCTATTGGTAAATGTACTAACTTCAATACCACTACCAACGACTATGACTTTGACCAGGCAGAGCTGAAAGGCTGGTCAGATAAAATAGCCCAGCTGTTGCAGGAAGCGGGTCAGGCGTATGGCTGCAGTGCCAATGGTGAAGTGGGCGGGCTGATTGACCGTCACAAAAAGCTATAGCAGTCGCAGAACATAAAAACAAAGAAGGCCCGTAATGGGCCTTTTCTTATTTTAGTTATGGTCAGTGTACCGTATCTTCTTCTGAAGCAGGGCTGTCATCGAGAGAAACCTTCGGCTGCGAAGCATTACGGGTCAGGAACCCGCATTTTTCGCAGATAAAGATCTTACCTGTCTCAGAAATCATATAGTCCTGACTGCCACATTTTGGGCAATGTTTCATGGGCTGCATAGCGAAATAATGGGTTGATGAAGCAGTGACTTTGTAAGGCATAACACCTCTCTTTATAAAATGGTTTGCCACCGAATAATTGTGTGATAATCACCTTTTGACTATAACAACCGTTCAAAAATAATACCAACCAATTTGCGCTTTCCCTTGCGAACTACAGCGCACCTCAAATTTTTTTGCATAAATGATTTGTGCTGTCTATTTATCTGAGCTTTTAAATAAACTAACAGCACGCTATGCGGAATGTTTTCTGAGGGCAGATATTAAAGCGCGCAGATAAAGTATCTGCGCGCAATGAGTCTGGTTACACCAGTTTGATCTGAATCCCTGCTCAGTGATTTAATCAGGGACTTATTCAGAGTGGCATTATAGTGCCGGAAGCAGCCCCAGGCTTATGGCCATCTGGGTGAGAATAATAATGGCGCCCGCGCTGGCTGCCGCAATCAGGCTGATACGGCCACCAATTACCTGGTAGCAACCGGTGTAGCTCATCTGCTGACGCGCTTTTGTAGCCATGGCAACCGGCAGGAAGACGGCCAGGATCACCAGGGCAATAGCCGCATAACCCAGTGCAGTAATGAAGCCCTGAGGGTAGAACAGTGCAAAGCCGAGCGGTGGAGTGAAAGTCAGCACAGCGGTTGCTACGCGGCTCTGCACGCCTTTTCGCTTGCTCATCGAGTCACCCAGAAACTCAAACAGGCCCAGGCTTACACCCAGAAATGAGGTCAGCAGTGCCAGGTCAGCAAACACTGAGACCGCTGGCGACAGTGAGGTTTGATGCACAGTTGAAGCCAGGGTCTGGATCAGAGCTGTCAGCGTTGACTGGGAAGCGAGTTCAGACTGACTGACCACACCCAGCGCTGACACCTGCCACAACAGGTATACGACCAGCGGCAGTGATGAACCGATCACCAGTGCTTTTTTAAGTCCTTTGATATCCAGTTCCATGTAACGTACTACCGCAGGGATACTGCCGTGGAAACCAAATGACGTAAAAATCACCGGCAGGGCAGAGATAACAAGACCCTGTTCCAGCGGCATTGCGACCAGGTTAGACATCCGGATGCTTGGTGAGAGGAAAAACAGCACGGCTACCATCACCAGCAGCTTGGCAGTGAACAGCAGTCGGTTCACTTTATCTACCGAAGCGGTGCCAAAGGTTACTACTGCAGCGATGACAACAGTAAACAGGATGGTCGAAAACTCTGGTGCAACGTCCAGCCCGGCCCAGTTGGTCAGTTTTTCATGGAACTGGCCACCACCACCTGCGATGTAGGCTGCACACAGTGCGTAGAACAGAAACAGCATTGAAACGGTGGCAATTACCTGGCCCTTCTTACCCAGAAACTGACCCGCGAGGCTGTGAAGCGTCGCTTTGTGGTCGGCATGCTGGTGAAGTTCCAGCATCAGCAGGGCGGTAAATGCCATCAGGCTCCAGATGAGCAGCATCAGCATCGTGGACGTGGTGAAGCCCAGCCCGGCAGACGCCAGTGGCAGAGCCAGCATACCGGCACCAATTGTGGTTCCGGCGATGATTAGTGTGCTGCCCAGCAGCCTGGAGTTTTTCTTGTACATCTTATTTTACACTTATAATTCTGGAGTTGTGTTTACACTAAGTATTTCTTGCTGAACGTGGCATGTTTACCAGTGATGCAGGCTAATTTGTCAGAAAATGAAGGAAGAAACAACCCCAAATGTATGCCAATCTGTACTTTTGGTGTAAATATTGGTTTACAGTCGTGTGGGTGACGATAGTGTGATCTGTGTCATATATGCAGTGTAATTCATGTAAAACATAGTGTTACCCGTACGCTAAATGTCGTATAACGAAAGCTGACCAATTTGCTCAGGGAGAAAATTAATGAGTGAACAGTGCGTAAATGAGCAGGGACTGGAATTGCTCGATGCTATGGAAATCGGCCTGAGTCTCGCCGATTATGAAGAAAAGCCCCAACAGGAAGAGGAGTAACGCTCCTCTTTTTTAACCGGAGGTCACAATGAACTTTCTGGCCCATCTGCATATTGCCGATGCCTGCGACAGCGACCTGTCAGGCAACCTGCTCGGCGATTTTGTAAAGGGTGACCCCGGTGTTCAGTTTCCGCCGGATATTGCCAATGGTATCCGGCTCCACCGCTTTATTGACAGCTATACCGACAGTCATCCGCTGGCACGGAAGGCAAAGCTGTGCTTTCCTTCCGATCACCGGCGTTTTGCTGCCATAGCGCTGGATATGTTCTGGGATCACTGTCTGGCCCGTGACTGGTCTCAGTACCATTCCCTTTCGCTGGAGCAGTTTTGCCACCATTGCCGCAGAGAGACGAAACCGGCTGACGTGGTGCTGCCAGCCCGCTTTATTGCCGTTACGGATGCAATGTGGCGCGGAGGCTGGCTTCAGTCATACGCTGAGTTTGATAACATCGCGTATGCGCTGAGCCGAATGGCTACCCGCAGTCCACGCATGGCGCCCCTGGCGAATACCAGCCATTTTCTGAAGCAGGAATACGCCAGACTGAGTGACTGCTTTACCCGTTTGTATCCGGACGTGCTGGAGCAGGGCAGGATAAAAGCGGCGGGCATGGTGCAAAGCCTTTGATGCTGATACAATCGCGCGCTCATTTTTATGCACGCGGAACTTCAGCATGTCTTTTGAAAGCCTGGGTATTCACCCTCAGATCTGTAGCCACCTGACCACTCTGGGGCTGGTTGAGCCAACTCCGGTCCAGAAACTGGCCATTGAACCGGTACTGAAGGGGAAAGATGTGCTGGCAGGGGCGCAGACAGGTACCGGCAAAACAGCGGCGTTTGGTCTGCCAATGATCCAGAAGTTCATCAGCCAGCCGGTTTCGCGTGATGAAGAGAGCCGTGATATTCGTGCGCTGGTACTGGTACCGACCCGTGAACTGGCGCAACAGGTGTTTGATGCCCTGACCAGTTATGCCAACGATCAGCTGAAGATCGTTACGGCTTACGGCGGAACCAGCATTAACGTTCAGACCCGCAATCTGAAAGGGGGCGCAGATATTCTGATCGCCACCCCGGGGCGTCTGATTGACCACATGTACACTGGTACCCTGACTCTGGCAAAAACCGAAGTGCTGGTACTCGATGAAGCGGACCGCATGCTGGATATGGGCTTTATGCCTTCCATCAGCCGTATCCTCAAACGTATGAGCGATGAGCGTCAGACTCTTTTCTTCTCGGCGACTTTTGCCGGTAAAGTGAAAAGCATTGCCTACCGAATGTTAAAAGATCCGGTGGAAGTGCAGGTAACGCCGGATAACTCCACCGCGGAGCTGGTGAAGCAGATGGTTTATCCGGTCGATAAACACCGTAAAGCGGAGCTGCTGGCGTTTCTTATCGGCTCACGTAACTGGCAGCAGGTACTGGTGTTCACCAAAACCCGCGAAGGCAGTGAGTCACTGGCAAAAGAGCTGAAAAAAGATGGCATCAAAGCGGCGGCGATTAACGGAGATAAAAGCCAGGGCGCACGTCAGAAAGCACTGGATGATTTTAAATCCGGCAAGGTGCGCGCACTTATCGCGACCGATGTGGCCGCACGCGGGCTGGATATTCAGCAGCTGGAGCAGGTGGTTAACTTCGATATGCCGTTTAAGGCGGAAGACTATGTTCACCGTATCGGACGTACCGGCCGCGCGGGTCATCCGGGCCATGCGATTTCGCTGATGAGTGAAGATGAGCATTACCTGCTTGAAGCGATTGAGCGGCTGCTGGACACCCGTCTTCCTCAGGAGTGGCTGGCCGGTTACGAGCCGGGTATGTCCCCGGCTCCGGCAAGAGAGGAAGAGCGCGCTCCGCGTCGCCGCTCCCGTTCCTCAGAAAAGCGTAAAATGAAAGCCAAGCTTAAGATCCACGCCGGGCGGGGTAAGAAACGTTAATCGCTTGAGCCTTACTTATTGGAATGCGGTTTACTGGTTTGTATAGAAAGCCGCAATATCCCTTAAATCCTCATCATTCAGGTGCTGTAGCTGAGCTTTCATCAGCTCGGCCATCGCTCCCTCTCTCAGGCCCTGCTGGTAGGCCTTCATTGAATTGAACAGATAAGTTTCATTTTGCCCGTTCAGGCTGGGATAGCCATCCTGGCTTACACCCTGCTGAGTGTGGCAGAACTGACAACTTGGGGATTTGAGTTTGCCGGCTTCGGGGTCAGCGGCAAACGCATTCAGGGAATATAACGCACAAAGCATTACGAAAAAGCGGGTCATGATGTTCATTTCCGTTAATGGGAATGGCTATGAGCATAAAGCTTCCCGCAGGGGGAAGCTCAAGCGATTTTACTGCTCAGGAGAGGTGTCCGCAGAGTTTAGCCTTATACAGGCAGGCGATGGTCTTGGCATCGGTCAGACTGCCACCGGCAATCATTTGCTCCAGTTCATCCATGGTGATGGTCCGGTTCAGGATCACTTCGTCTTCATCACACTCCAGACGCCCGGTTTTGCAGAGCCCTTTGGCGACATACAGGTACTGGATTTCATCGCAAAAGCCTGCCAGCGGTGTTACCTGTCCCAGAGAGATAAATTCTGTTGCGCTGTATCCGGTTTCTTCTTCCAGCTCACGGCGGGCACATTCCAGCGGGTCTTCCCCGGGCTCACGGGTTCCTGCGGGCAACTCAAGCAGCCACTTTTTTAATGAAGGACGAAACTGATTAATCAGCAGGATCTCGCCATTGTCAAAGACCGGCAGAATGACAGCGGCGCCAGGGTGGACGATATTAGTGTGCAGGACGTTCTTTCCGCCAGGCAGTTCGACGTCCTCTTCACAGAGTGAAATGTTTTTCCATTGGTGGATAGTGCGGTTCATGGAAGCCCGTTTGAGTATTGTTTTTAGCGATACTGCCTGTGAACCCGGGGGATTGTAAAGCAACATCTCCGTTTTATAAGGCATCAGGCGCAATTTGAGCAAAGTCACCCTATGAGCGTTCCACCAGGTGAAATTGTGACGGGGTTGCTATTCTGGTAAACATAGTTTGCTGAACTTATTGTAATTTTGCGATCTGATATAACGACTTCCCCCTGACCTCAATCGGTGGGGAAGCATGCTAATAATAAAATATGATTACCCGGACCAGGGCTGGCCCGGGATTTGAGGGACCCTGAATGCCAAACACCACTCCGCGCTCCCACGCACAAAAGGCCTTGCTCTCTGAGCGAATTAATAAGCTGGTGACCGCCCTGTCCGACGGGGTGTATGAGCGTGAGCACACCATTAAACTCTGCCTGTTGGCGGCTCTTTCAGGCGAGAGCGTCTTTCTGCTTGGCCCGCCAGGTATCGCCAAGAGCCTTATCGCCAAGCGTCTTATCCAGGCTTTTGATGACAGCAGTTATTTCGAATACCTGATGACCCGTTTTTCCACCCCCGAAGAAGTGTTTGGCCCACTCAGTATCCAGGAGCTGAAAGACAACGGAAAGTACGTTCGTCTGACTCAGGGCTACCTGCCGACTGCTCAGGTGGTATTCCTCGATGAGATCTGGAAAGCAGGTCCTGCGATCTTAAATACCCTTCTGACGGTGGTGAACGAAAAAACCTTTAAAAACGGCAACGAAGTTGAAAAAGTGCCGATGCGCCTTCTGATCACCGCCTCTAACGAACTGCCCGATGAAGACAGCGGCCTGGAAGCCCTGTATGACCGGATGCTGGTTCGGGTGTTTGTCAACCGCATTCAGAACAAACAAAACTTCCGCTCCATGCTGACAGTGGGCACAGAGCAGGAAGCACAGATCCCCGAAGGGCTGGCAATTACTGACAGCGAATACCGTCAGTGGCAGCAGGAGCTTGACCAGCTGCAGCTTACGGATGACTGTTTCGAAAAGCTTTATACCCTGAAAACCCTGATAGAGAAACGAACCGAAGAACGGGGCGAGGAGTTTAATCACTCTGAGTTGTATATCTCTGACCGTCGCTGGAAAAAAGCGGTCAAGCTGCTAAAAGCCAGTGCCTATTTCTGTGGCCGGGACGCGATTAACCCGCTGGATCTGCTGCTGCTGCGCGACTGTCTGTGGCACAGTCCGGAATCACGTCTTATCGTCAATGAAGTCATGCAGGACTTTGCATTGCACCACGCCTTTGATCAGTCCCATATTAATCGTCAGCTGGAGACCTGTCAGGAAGAGCTGGCCAATATCCAGGCCAGTATCGAGTCTGAGTTTGCCATGCCACTGACCATGGAAGCTCCGGGTAAACTGTTGAGGAAAGAATCCTACAGTTGTGACCTGAGCCAGGGCAAAAAATATCAGGTCGGCGCTACCCGCGATTTGTACAAACTGGTTCTGCTGCAGGCTAATATGTCGGTGTCTGAGTCGGAAAAAGGCGACAGCCGCTGGGTGTATGTCAGCGCCGCTGAGCTGGAGAAAGCCGTCAAAGAGGGCGGCGGTGACGCTTATGGCTATGTAAACCAGAATACCAGCATGTGCCGGATGCATTTTGATATCGACGCTCATGAGCGCCTGGTGATCAAAGACATTGCCAACCGTTCGGTGCTGGTAGCGCTGGTAACGGGCAAAGGCCTTGATGAGGAGCTCTATCAGGAGTGGTGTGAGCGGGCGAAAGTGGCTCAGGCTGAGCTGACTCAGGCAGAACATCATCTGCGTAAGGTGAAATCCGATTTTCACGGCGCACTGCCACACAGCTTTGTTGAACCGGAGATCCCAACCCAGATGGAATCGACTATTCAACTGCTGTCAAAACAGCTGGAAAAAGTGACCGCAGAGAGTGAAAAAGCGGCACGCCGGATTGAGAACCTTAACCAGTTCTTTGAGTAGGAGGCGGGATGCTTGGAGCTGACGGACTAAACCTTGCCCTGATGATCGCCGACTCCGGTCTGGTGGACGCGGCGGTGAACGACCTGCTTGGCCGCTCGCAGGTGATGATGATGGCGGAAAGCAACCGGGGGATGAAAACCTCGATCAAAAATCATCTGCTCAAATGGCGCGGTAAGGTGAAGCACAGGATGACCAAAGTGTGCGAAACCGAGCGTTTTCAGCACGAGCTTGGCCTGTATCAGGAAGTGATTTACTGGGATGAAGAGCAGTTCTTTGAGCGCATCCATGACGTGGTCAAACAGCTTGAATGGCACTCCTCTTTCTATATGCCTGCCCGCCGTCTGCTGGAGAAAAACAAAGGCATCGATAATCCGATGTTTGCTCATTACTTCTGTGACCAGTGGTACCAGAACCTGAGTGATGCGATTCGCCAGGCGCAGGTAACTGAGCTGGAGGCAGATAAAGAACGTCTGTTCGCAGACCTGTATCAGCGCATCGAAACCATGAAGAACATGGACACGGTAACTGAAAGCGGTGATGAGGCTGGTGTGGGGCGGCTGTGGGATATGGCTTCCGCCAAACTCTCGAAGTCGGATATGTCAGTGATTAAGCGTCACGCTGAGTTTTTGAAAAAGAACACTCAGCTTCAGGAGATCGCCCGCCAGCTTGGCCGTATGGCGAGTGAGGTGGACGACCCGAGTCTCAACCGCAGTCCTGCAGAAGAACTGAAGATGGTTGAAGAGAAGAGCGATGAGGCGACCGATGATATCGTCGGCATCCATGAGAGTGACGATCTGAGTAAGCTGCTGCCCAACGAAACCATGTTTCTGGCGTACCCGGAACTTGAAGTGGTGTTTTACAAGCATCTGGTCGATAAGCGGCTGATGAACTACAAAACCCAGGGTAAGCGCCGGACTCTGCGCAAAGTCAAAGCCCAGGCTCCGGAGAACAAACAGGTCGATAAAGAGAAAGGGCCGTTTATTGTCTGTGTGGATGCCTCAGGCTCTATGGCGGGTTTTCCGGAGCAGTGCGCTAAGGGCATGGCGTATGCCCTGATGCAAATCGCATTGGCTGAAGAGCGTGATTGCTTTGTTATCATCTTCTCCACCGAGCAGATCACCTATGAGCTGACCCGTCAGGACGGTTTGCGTGAAGCCAGCGATTTTCTTTCCTACCGTTTTCACGGCGGGACCGAAATCGAGCCGGTGATAGAGCAGGCGATTGAACTGATGCAGGGTGACCGTTACCGCAACGGCGATCTGGTGGTCATTTCTGACTTCATCGCGCCCAAACAGCCGGAGCATATTCTGGAAAAAGTAGAACAGCTGAAATCCACGGCTAACCGCTTTCATGCTATCTGCCTGTCAAAATACGGTAACCCCCAGCTGATGTCGATGTTTGACCACACCTGGACCTACACACCAAACGTCATGAACCGCCTCCTGAAGCGCTGGTAGAAAAAGCATCAGAATTTCGGTAACTTAGCTGTATTGTGCCAATCTGAATAACAGCTTGTTCAGGTTGGTTTTCGCTGTACAGGAGGTACCATGTCCGATATTCATGTCCGTCACGCTGAGCCGCACGATGCTGCGGCCGTCAGCGCCATCTACGCAGGTGAGAATGCCTGTGGCCAAACCCTGCAAACCCCATACCCGCCAGCCAAACGTTGGCAGCAGCGACTCGAAAACGTGCCGGAGCACGTTACCGCTCTGGTCGCTGAACTCAATGGTAAAGTGGTGGGCAATCTCGGTATGGAACAAATGACCCGCCCGCGCCGTAAACACGTGGCGACTCTGGGCATGGGTGTGCTGGACTCCTGTCAGGGTAAAGGTGTGGGCAGTGCACTGCTTGGTGCCGCGCTGGAACTTGCGGATAACTGGTTTAACGTGCGCCGGATCGAGCTGACGGTTTACAAAGATAATCAGTCGGCGATTGCTCTGTATAAGAAGTTTGGCTTTGAAGTGGAAGGCGAGGCAAAAGACTTTGCTTTTCGCGGCGGCCGTTACGTGGATGTGCTCTATATGAGCCGGATCCGCAATACGCCATACGATTAATGTTTAACAGATACGTTTAAGTTAAGAGCGGCGTCGCGGAACGCTGCTTTTTTTTAGCTGGCAAAAATCTAATGAGATTCTGCTCACTTATATTTGATGGAATGTTTATTACAATTGCAAATTAGTGTGACTGTTGTCGCATTGTGTTTGCAGATTACAAGGAACAACCATGAGAGAAGTAGACTTCCGCACCATAGACAGGCTGTTTGTGAAAACCAATATCACAGACAAGTTCTGGGCCATGTTCATTATCATCGCCCTGTCTTTAGGCGGAGCCGCAGGGTATCGCTATCACCAGAGTCTGGCTCAGGCCGAGCAGGCGGCTATTTCCGCTGCCAGGGCAGAGCTGACGATGCTGACCGGTATTGCTCAAACACTTTCACCGGATCAGGCGGGTCAGTTGCTTTCAGGCAAGCAGGTGATATTAAGTCAGGTTAATTCAGGTGACGTTGTCACAGGTGGTCGTGTGCAGGTTTCTGTTCCTTACAAGGGTCAGTACGCACAGCTCACTCAATCCACTTCTTTTGATGAAGTCCGTTCTCAGGCCACCAGAACTCTGATTTTCTCTCTTTTACCGCTGGCGCTGATTGGACTGGTTTTCTATTGGGTAGCCACTTACCTGCTCGGCGCACTGTGGGTGATGCATCAGGCAACCCGCCGTATTGCAGATGGCGACCTGACTTCCCGTCTTGGCTTCCACGTTGGTCGTGATGAGTTTGGTATGATCGGTTTCGAGCTCGACCGCAGTATGGATACCATCAGTCACCTGGTGGATACGGTGAAAAACAGCTCAGCGACCCTGACCAGCACGGCCGACAGTTTTGAGCAGAATGCCCGTGAGTCTGAGTCGAATGTGAACGCTCAGCATGCTTCTGTAGATTCAGTCGCGACGGCGGTAGAGCAAATGTCTGCTGCTGCCAGTGAGATAGCCGGTCATGGTGCTCAGGCTGCAGAACACGCAGACAAAGACGCAGAAAAAGTCGCGCAGAGCCACCAGCGAGTGATGCAGGCAATTAAAGCTATGCAGAGTCTTTCTGAGCAGTCTCAGATGGCATCTGAGTCAATTGCCAGCCTGAATGAGAAGGCTGTGGAAATCGATGACGTGCTCAGCACCATTACTGCGATTTCTGAACAGACCAACCTGCTGGCGCTGAACGCAGCGATCGAAGCGGCGCGTGCCGGTGAGCAGGGAAGGGGTTTTGCTGTGGTGGCTGATGAGGTTCGCACCCTGGCGGGCCGGACCCAGCAGGCCACGGTGGAAATTCGTTCTACGATTGATCAGCTGCAAAATGACACCCGCACCATCGCTGACATGACCAGTGATACCCTGTCGCAAACCCAGTCAGGCCAGGACATGATCGAGAAAATCGGCGAGGATATGGGTTCTATCGCTGAGTCTTCCAAGCAGGTGATGGACATGAGCGTGCAGATCGCTGCTGCGGCAGAGCAGCAAAATGTTACCGTTCAGTCGATTTCTGCCGACCTGTCAGAGATCCGCGGTCAGTCAGCTCAGCTGCTGAGTACCACTCAGGCATCGGTTACCGGTATCCAGGAGCTGGTGTGTGCGTCACAGGAGCTGGGTACCACGCTGGCGAAATACCGCACAGCGGATTAGTGTTTTGAGCTAATAATCAGCAAATTGCTTTAATAGTATGCACTTGGAGAGCTTTTTCGATTTTTAGTGTTGACTCATTTCGGGGATAGGGTAAAGTACGCCTCGTTCCCGCGATGAGGGAAACAAATAAAGGCGTGTTGGCAGAGTGGCTATGCAGCGGATTGCAAATCCGTGGACCTCGGTTCGACTCCGGGACGCGCCTCCATTTTCTTTGTTGAAAATGAAAAGCGACACTAGCTCAGTTGGTAGAGCGCAACCTTGCCAAGGTTGAGGTCACGAGTTCGAACCTCGTGTGTCGCTCCAGATTAAAAAAGCCCGGTATTTTGTACCGGGCTTTTTGCTGTTTGTCGTATGGAAAAATGCCGCTCAGAAATGCGGCGATGAGAAGTCAGCGGATGAACAGCTTGTCCAGCAGCCGGGCGGACAGATCCCGGTATCTCAGCAGAAAGCGGCTTCTCGGCAGCCATGAGCCCGTATGCAGAACGGTTTTGGCGTGAGAGAAAGTGTCAAAACCTTCTTTGCCGTGATAACACCCGATACCTGAATGCCCAATCCCTCCAAACGGAGCGCCCTCGGCCGCAACCTGTAACAGGGTATCGTTGACGGCCACTCCGCCGCTGTGGGTCTGTTTGACCACTGTCTTAACCAGAGTCTTGTTGTCACTCATGATATACAGCGCCAGTGGGTGATGGCGCGCCCGGATAAAGTCAATGGCCTGATCAAGTGTTTGATAGCCCACCAGTGGCAGCAGGCTGCCGAACACTTCATGTTGCATTACAGTCATGTCGTCATTGACGTTGCTGATGAGTGTCGGGGGAAGGAAGTGCCCGCCAAAAGGCTGGGCAGCGTTGATGTGGTGCAGTCTGCCGCCTTTTTGTCTCGCGTCCTCCAGATGATCCTGAAGCCGCTGATACTGCTGCTGATTGATGATACAGCTCAGACGGTTGTTTTGTTTATTACGCGCATAGTAATGGTCAAAGCGTTTCTGATAACTGTCGATAAACTCCTGAATCCGGCCTGGCGGCAGCAGAATATAATCGGGGGCGACACAGATCTGACCGCTGTTGACGGACTTGCCCAGCAGTATGGCATCAATGGCCCGGCGCATGTCGATCCTGTCGTCAATGATCACCGGAGATTTACCGCCCAGCTCCAGGGTCACCGGCACCAGATTTTGCGCGGCTGCCAAAGCTACCTGTTTGCCGACACTGGTCGACCCGGTAAAAAACAGGTGATCAAATGTCAGTGAGGAAAATGCTTTTGCGACTTCCACTTCACCTTCGACCAACACCACCTGATCAGAAACCGGCTTAAGGACCTCGCGAACAACCTTGTTAGTGGCAGGTGTAAATTCGCTCATTTTGAGCATAACGCGGTTGCCGGCCGCAAGCGCGGTTATGGTTGGATTCAGGCTCAGGTTTACCGGGAAGTTCCACGGCGTGATGATGCCGACGACCCCCAGAGGCTGAGGGAAGACTTCAACCCGGGATGGAAACAGCATCAGGCCGGCGCTGCGGCGCTGCGGTTTGGTCCAGCCACGGATGTGCTTCAGGGTGTAGTTGGCGTGATTAACGGTGGCGAGAATATCGGCCAGAAGGGTATCAAACTCACTCCGGTATCCATAATCTTCACTGAGTGCGTCAATCAGCGCGTGCTTGTTTGTGATCAGGCTCTGCTTAATCGCCTGGATGCGGTTGATTCGGTCATTAACTTCCGGGTATGGAGTCGTAAGACAGTCGGTTTTTAGTTGTTCGAAATCCTGATGTAACCGGGTAATGGGATCGTCCATATTTTCCGCCGCAGATAAGCAATGAATAACGCTATGTTGTGATAATTAAACGACTATTGCAACTCTGTGCAAGGTGGCCTGAGTGAACCGGCCACCTTCCCACAAGACAGGGCATCAGGCCAGTTCAATCACCAGCGCCTGCCAGGGCTGGAGTTCCAGTCTGGCCAGTGAGTGGTTCTGTGCCGGATAGTTATCCAGCATTACTTTTCTGATATTCCCGTTATAGTCACGCTGCTGAGTTTCGCCACTGAAGTTGGTGACCACCAGAAGGTTTTTGCCGTTCCCTGAGCGTTGATATGCGTAAACTTTATCGTCCTGCGGATCGAGCAGGGTATGTTCACCATAGACGATAGTCGCGCCATACTCTTCACTTTTACGCAATTCAACTAACCGGCGATAGTGGTGGAAGACCGATTCAGGGTCGGCCAGCGCCTGTTCTGCGTTGATAGTCACATAGTTCTCATTGACCGGAAGCCATGGTGTGCCAGAGGTAAAGCCTGCATTGGCACTGCTGTCCCATTGAACCGGTACCCGGGCGTGGTCGCGTGAGAAAGCGTTGAGGAAATCGAGCGCATCCTGCGATGAGACGCCGCGCTCAGTCAGCTTCTTATAGTGGAAATGGGCCATCAGATCGTTGAACTCTTCAATCGAGCTGAAGTGGCGGTTGGTCATGCCCAGTTCTTCGCCCTGGTAGATATAGGGTGTACCACTCATCAGATGGAGCACTGTTCCGAGCATTTTGGCGCTGATCACCCGATATTGCTCGCTGTCGTCACCGTAGCGGGAAACCGGGCGGGGCTGGTCGTGGTTGCTCCAGTAGACACTGTTCCAGCCTTTGTTGTGCAGGGCTTCCTGCCAGCGGGTCATAATGGCTTTGTACTCCACCAGATCAAATGGTTTGCGCACCGCATTGTGTTCTTCCCGGTCGATGCTGACGTGGTCAAACTGGAAGATCATCGACAACTCGTTGCGTGCGGGGTTGGAGTACAGTTGCCCGTCCTGAGTGGTAGTGAAAGGTGTTTCGCCAACCGTCAGCACATCATAGTGACGCAGCACTTCATGGTGCATTTCGCGCAGGTACTGATGACACAGGCTGTTGTTGGCCCAGTGCTCCCAGCCTGCAACCCCCTGATCAAATATGGTCGCGTTCGGGTAGTCTTCCGGCTTGCCAATCATGTTGATCACGTCCATACGGAAGCCTCCGAGACCCTTTTTAAGCCAGAAGTGCATCATGTCATACACAGCGTGGCGCACTTCAGGGTTGGCCCAGTTAAGATCCGGCTGCTTGTTACTGAACAGGTGCAGATAGTACTGGCCGGTGGCCGGGTCCAGTTTCCAGGCTTTAGGGGTAAAGAAGGATTCCCAGTTATTAGGTTCGCTGCCATCGGCTTTGGGGTCTTTCCAGATATACCAGTCCCGTTTGGGATTATCACGGCTGCTCTTTGACTCGGTAAACCACGGGTGTTCATCCGATGTGTGGTTGACCACGAGATCCATCACGATTTTGATCCCGCGTTTATCCGCTTCGGCGATCAGGGTGTCCATGTCTTCCATGGTGCCGAATTCCGGGGCAATCTGATAGTAATCTGAGATGTCGTAACCGTTGTCATCCATCGGGGACTGATATACCGGGCTCAGCCAGATCACGCTGGCTCCGAGGGCCTGAATGTGGTCCAGGCGGGCGGTGATACCGGGAATGTCACCAATGCCATCGCCATTGGAGTCATTAAAACTGCGGGGATAAATCTGGTAGACCACGGCATCGTGCCACCATTTCGGGGTCAGGTTAAACGCATTTTCCTTACTCATTGCTGGAACTCCTGATTTGCGCTGATTTTATACCTGTGAGCACCAGGCATGGATCAGCAACTGGAACGAACTTTTAACTCGGTATTGAGAATAACGGACTCATAAGGAACCAGGCCGAGCGCCATTTTGGCAGCGAGGCGGCCTTTTTCTGCAATAGGCTGGCGGACGGTGGTGATCCCGGCGGCTTTGGCGTCCGGAATATCATCAAAGCCGACAATTTTCAGCTGCTGCGGAACGGCTATTCCGAGCTGGGCGGCTACCGAGCTGGCTGCCAGTGCCAGCCGGTCACTCATGCACAGCAGTACATCCGGGCGGTCAGGGGCGGTAAGTGCGCCGCGCAGGAAGGTGTTCATGGATGAAGGCTCAAGGTCGTGGATCTGCCATACGTCTTTGCGGCTCATTTTTATTCCCGTTTCATCCAGCGCCTGCATAAAGCCATCGTAGCGACAGCGGGAGATGGACTCATCACGGTCATAGAGCTGATCGAGCCTGGCAAGAGAGAGGGAAGTGGAAGACTCAAGCCTCAGCCCGAGGATCAGTGCTTTATTGGCCCCTCCGGCCAGCGCGTGTTTGGCGATTTCATAGCAGGCCTGATGATTGTCCACATTGATTGAGGCCATCCCTTCAGCGTGAAAGTCCACCGCAACCACAGGTTTACCCTGGGCTCTCAGACGCTCAACAATGCCGCTGTCCATCGGCTTGCCGTAAATAATGAAACTGTCGGGAATCGAATCGACCTGGGTGTTTTGATAGTTCTCAGCATCGGACGGAAGCAGCAGCATATTAACGTGCACTTCATCCAGGGCTTCAGAGACACCGCGCATAAATTCGGTGGCAACCGGGTCGGTAAAGTTATAGGCGAGGAAGTCCGCCAGCAGTACACCGATAATTCCGGTTTTTCCTGTACGCAGGGCCCGGGCGGTGACACTGGGACCGGTATAGCCGATGGCTTTGCATTCGTTGAGGATCCGTTCCCGCAGCGACAGGGAAAGCTGGTCCGGGCGGTTAAAGGCGTTGGAGACCGTCGCGGTAGAGACCCCGAGCGATTTGGCGATAGATTTTAAGGTTGGTTTTTTCTGGTCCATCACACACCCGTCTGAAATTCTTCTGAAAGCCGTATCAGAATTAATACCCGTCTTAATGAGTATCCCTGATGAATTCTAGAACGATTAAGATAAAAGCAGAAACCCGTTCGGTAAACAGATGATAACAATTTGAGCGCCATCACTACAGTGAGTGAAATTTGTACAGAAATATGATCGCAGGCACATTCTGTGTTTGTTTTTTGGGCGAAATAACCAATCGTTACTAATGTACTTATCAGGACTTAACCGATTAAGTCTGGTTAAAGCATAACCATAAAGTACCCTACTAAAACGGAGTTTAACCATGAAGACTTCCATTCTGGCCACTGCTGTTTCCCTCGCCGTTGCTTCCGGCAGCGTCCTTGCTGCGGATCTGAAATATGAGCCGGGTAAAGATCCCCGTTTCAACTGGCAAAGCTATGAAGCACTGAAGAAAATGGATCTGAAGGGTGATGTGATCACCATCAGCGGTCCCTGGCTTGGTCCGGACAAAGAGTTGGTAGAAAGCGTAATCGCATACTTTGAAGCCGCGACCGGCGCGGATGTGAAGTACGCGGGTTCGGATTCATTCGAGCAGCAGATCGCGATTGATGTTCAGGCAGGCAGTGCCCCGAACATCGCTATTTTCCCTCAGCCTGGCCTGGCTGCCGATCTGGCCTCAAAAGGTTTCCTGACTCCGCTCAGCGGTGACTGGGACAGCTGGATTAAACAGAACTACGCGGCTGGCTCTTCATGGGTAGATCTGGGTACTTTCCCTGACAAGATGGGTAAAGATCATCTGTACGGATTTTTCTACAAAGTCGACCTGAAATCCCTCGTTTGGTATGTACCGGAAAACTTCGAGGATGCCGGATACGAAGTCCCTCAGACTATGGAAGAGCTGAAAGCGCTCACCGAACAGATCGCCAAAGATGGCGATACCCCATGGTGTATTGGTCTTGGCAGTGGTGGTGCGACCGGCTGGCCAGCGACAGACTGGGTGGAAGACTTTATGCTGCGTACCCAAAGCCCGTCTGATTACGATAAGTGGACGACCAATGAGCTGAAGTTCAACGATCCTAAGGTGGTGGGTGCCATTGAAGAGTTTGGCTGGTTCCTGAATGACAAGTACGTGGACGGTGGCTCGCGCGCGGTAGCGGCGACGGATTTCCGTGACAGCCCGAAAGGTCTGTTCAGCTCTCCGGCTAAATGTTACCTGCACCGTCAGGCTTCGTTTATTCCTAGCTTCTTCCCTGAAGGTACTGAGCTGGGCCTGGATGCCGACTTCTTCTACTTCCCGGCCTATGAGTCCAAAGACCTGGGTAAACCGGTTCTTGGCGCAGGTACTATGTGGAGCATCACCAAAGATTCGAAAGGGGCACAGGCGTTTATGCAGTTCCTGCGCTCGCCGGTCGCCCATGAGATCTGGATGGCACAGTCTGGCTTCCTGACTCCGTTTAAAGGCGCCAATGTTGAGGCGTATGGCAATGAAACCCTTAAGAAACAGGGTAAGATCCTGCTTGATGCCACCACCTTCCGCTTTGATGGTTCAGACCTGATGCCGGGTAAAATCGGTGCCGGTGCGTTCTGGACAGGTATGGTGGATTACAGTGGTGGCAAACCTGCCAAACAGGTTGCGGATGACATCCAGAAAACCTGGGATGCCCTGAAGTAACCGTCCTGCCTCCTGCTGCCTCTGGTGGCAGGAGGATGTGCTCAGCCTGTGTATCGCGGGCTGAGCCTGCATGAGCGAGGTAGTTATGGATCAACTCTATTACTCGATCTTTATCATGGTTCTTGGCGTACTTGGCTGCGCCCTGTACTTCCTCGGAACGAACTGGCTGCTGGTTATCCTGTTTCCGGTCCGGGGCGTTTCCAATGCGGTCATGGCGCGTAATATCCAGCGTGCAGCGGCCATCCGGCCCTGGCTGTTTCTTGGCCCGGCGCTTGCCTTTCTCGGCCTTTATCTGGTTTATCCCGTATTCGATTCCTTTATTTTGTCGTTGCATGACAGGGCAGGGGAAGAGTATGTCGGGCTGGATAACTACCTTTGGCTGTTCAATGACCCTGAGTTCCGGGAGTCGCTATTTAACAACCTGCTCTGGCTGCTGGTGGTACCGGCGGCATCGACCTTTTTTGGCCTGGTGATCGCCGCGCTGACCGACAGGGTCAGTTGGGGCAACATAGCCAAAAGCCTTATTTTTATGCCGATGGCGATCTCCTTTATTGGTGCGTCGATCATCTGGAAGTTTATTTATGACTACCGGGCAGAGGGCTCGGAGCAAATTGGCCTGCTTAATGCGCTGGTGGAATATTTTGGCGGTACCCCACAGGCCTGGATAACCATCCCTTTCTGGAACAACTTTTTCTTAATGGTGATCCTTATCTGGATTCAGACCGGTTTTGCCATGGTTATCCTCTCTGCAGCGCTGCGTGGTATTCCGGAGGAAACCGTGGAGGCGGCGGTGCTTGATGGCGCCAGTGGCGTTCAAATCTTTTTCAAAATCCTGATCCCCCAGATCTGGGGCACCATTGCCGTGGTATGGACCACGATTACCATTCTGGTTCTGAAAGTCTTCGATATCGTGCTGGCGATGACCAATGGTCAGTGGAGTACACAGGTACTGGCAAATATGATGTTTGACTGGATGTTCCGCGGTGGAGGTGACTTTGGCCGTGGCGCGGCCATTGCAGTGATCATTATGGTTGCGGTGATACCGGTAATGGTGTGGAACATACGTCAGGCGAAGCAGCAGATGGAGGGCAGGTAGTATGAGTGCGCGTTTTAGTATGAGTGCCCTGCGCCGTTCACCGCTGACGATCGTGGTGCATCTGTCGGTGTTTATTCTGGTGGTGCTGTGGACGATTCCGACCGCAGGTCTGCTTATCTCCTCATTTCGTGACAAAGACCAGCTGGCAGTCTCCGGTTGGTGGACCTCGCTTTCTGCTTCAGAGCAAAATCTTATTGCCCGTACCGGTCATCCGGATACCCAGGTTCAGGACGGTGATAACTATGTGCTGAAAGGCATGCTCGGGGAAAATGGCGAAGCGCTGGAAGTCCACGCTTTTGGCTGGAGTTCCAAAGATCCGACTGCATTTAAACCGGGCGACACAGCTGAGATGCGCCGCGGAGTGACTCTGGTGGTGTACGGGGATGGCCGCTATGAAATGGTCTCCCCAAAACCTTTTACCGGAAAGCGGGGCAAGCGGATTTTCTATACCGCGCTGGTGCCGCCGAAATTCGGCCTGGATAACTACCGGGAAGTGCTGACGGCAGAAGGGATAGGGCAGTCGTTTATCAACTCGCTGACGGTCACCATTCCTTCTACGGTTATTCCTATTCTTATCGCAGCTTTTGCCGCTTACGCATTGTCGTGGATGAAGCTGCCGGGCAGAACCGCACTGATTGCGCTGATCGTTGGCCTGCTGGTGGTTCCGCTGCAGATGTCACTGATCCCGCTTTTGAGGTTGTATAACGACATAGGGTCATTTTTTGGTGTGGGGGCCAAAACTTATCTGGGGATCTGGCTGGCGCATACCGGCTTTGGTTTGCCGCTGGCGATCTATCTTCTGAGGAACTACATCTCCAGTCTGCCGCGGGAAATCATTGAATCGGCCAAGGTAGACGGTGCGACCCACTTTGAAATATTTATGCGCATCGTACTGCCGCTCTCTTTTCCGGCGCTGGCATCGTTCGCCATCTTCCAGTTCCTGTGGGTATGGAATGACCTGCTGGTGGCGACCGTGTTCCTCGGTGTGGGAGAAGAGGAACTGGTACTGACCGGGCGGCTGCGTGAGCTGCTGGGTTCGCGGGGTGGTAACTGGGAAATTCTGACCGCTTCGGCGTTTGTTTCAATTGCCGTGCCGCTGATGGTGTTCTTTACTCTGCAGCGCTATCTGGTTCGCGGCCTGTTGTCTGGCTCTGTGAAATAACTGTGTAACCGTGAGGAATGATATGACGGGTTTAAGCTTAACTAACGTAAAAAAAGCCTACGGTGACACTCAGGTCCTGCATGGCATTGACCTTCACATCACCCAGGGGGAATTTATCGTCTTTGTTGGGCCATCCGGCTGTGGCAAGTCGACCCTGCTGCGGATGATTGCCGGTCTTGAAGACATCACCTCAGGCGATCTGTTTATTGAGGGAGCGAGGGTGAACGACACCCCGGCAGCGATGCGTGGTATAGCAATGGTGTTTCAGACCTATGCGCTTTATCCGCACATGACGGTGTACGACAACATGGCGTTTGCGATGCGGATTGCCAAAGAGTCCAAAGAAGAGATCGACCGGAGGGTAAATGAAGCAGCGGAAATGCTTCAGTTAACGCCGTATCTTGGCCGTCTGCCCAAGGCGCTTTCTGGTGGACAGCGTCAGCGGGTCGCAATTGGCCGGGCGATTGTCCGTCATCCTAAGGTATTTTTGTTCGATGAGCCGTTGTCGAATCTGGATGCGGCGCTGCGGGTTCAGACCCGGATTGAAATAGCCAACCTGAAAGAAACCATGTCTGAGACCACCATGATCTATGTGACTCATGATCAGGTAGAAGCCATGACCTTGGCAGACCGTATTGTCGTACTGTCTGAAGGGCGTATTGAACAGGTCGGCACGCCGCTTGAGCTCTATACCGATCCGGCGAATGTATTTGTAGCGCGATTTATCGGCTCACCGGCGATGAACATGCTGGCGGCGACTATGCTTGAAACCCAAAATGAGCAGTGTCGTATCCGCTGTGAGCAGGGCCTGGAAATTGAAGTGCCGGTACCACGCTGCAATCTGGATACCGGTACGTCGCTGCAGATGGGGATCCGGCCGGAGGACTTCATCCTGGCAGATGAGACCAGCGCACTGGTGTCCGGCAAGGTATTGTTTGTTGAATCTCTCGGAGAAGTGACTCTGCTGCATATTGAGGCAGAAGGGCACGAGGAAGCCATCGTAGCCAAGTTGCCGGGAATTGTTGGCCTGCACAAAGGTGAGCAGGTCCGTCTTAAAGCGGACCCGGCTAAAGTGCATCTGTTCAACAGTGACGGGATTTCCCTGCGCCATCTTTACCGGTAAATCATGCTAAATATCACCGGCTGAACGGTTTTCCGTCAGCCGGTTTTTTGTGCCTGCTCCTTATTCGCATCGTCCTTTTGTCTCATTTTGTTGCAAACCACTCCGGCCGGCATTGCATTCTGTGAATATGCAACAATACTTAAGCTATGAACAGCCTGTGTTTTCATGGTGTTACATTTTGATAACAGGCTGGCTGATAACGTTAGATGCTGGGTTACAGGGATTGCAGAGCCGGCGATCCCAAAGGGAATGTATGGCACATAATATCAAAGTCATATTGGGAGCCGCCGTACTCAATGGGGTTTTACTATTGGGGATCTACCTGCTGGCTGCTGTAATTGTCCTGCCTGTAGAGGTATTGATTGGAGCAGCCTGCCTGTCAGGTGGCCTGTCTGTGGCTGTCAGCGTCGCCCTGATGAAGAGGCGTTTTGATTCGGTCCGGCGGGTGTTTAATGGCATGCTTGAAGACCCGGACGCGGCCCCCAATACTACCGTGGTTGCCGATATCGATGGGATGGAAGAAACCCTGGTAAGCGTGCAGCGGATTCTGGAACAGCACCAGATCCTTGAGCTTGAAAACAGCCTGCAGCAGAGACAACTCGATATTCAGCTCAGGGCGATGGACGCTGCCACATCCGGATTGCTTATTCTCGATGTTGATGAGGGTGAGTACAAAGTCGTTTATGCCAACCAGGCAATGCAGATCTTTACCAATTGCAGTGAGCAGGAACTTTTCAGTTCCCGCTGGGATCATCTCTACCACCGTGAACTCAATCAGGTACAGCTGGCGGAAATTCAGGACGCAATGTCTCTCAATCGGCCGCTTGAAACCACTATCAGTCTTTATGACATTTATCATCAGCTCCGCTACTACAAAGTGGTTGTCAGTCCGGTATTTCGTAACGGTGATGAGCTGACGCACTATATGCTGGTTCACAATGATGTCACCGAACTGAGGGCTGCCCAGGCGGAAACTAACCAGACTCACCAGAAACTGGAGCAGGTGCTGGAGCAGACCACCAGTAAACTGGAAGGCACAGAAAGCCAGATGCAGGCCGTATTTAAGTCTGCACTTGACGGTATGGTAGTGGTCAGTGATGAAGAGACCATTATTGATATGAACCAGTCAGCGTTGCGGATGTTTGGCTGGAAAGAAGTAGAAATCGTTGGCAGCCTGTTTGAGTGCCTGCTGGCACAGGAGTTTAACGTTGAGCAGACTAATTACTTGCGTGATTGTCACTATAATGAAGGCTCTACGCTGAATGAGTGTCTGCGTGAGACGGTGGCGGTGACCAAAGAGGGAAACCTTCTGCCGGTCGAAATACTGGTCGCTCCACTTATGCTTGATGGTAAAAACTGTTATCTGGTTACCCTGCGTGATATCAGTGAGCGTAAACACGCTGAATCTGAACTGAAATACAGCCAGCGAAATCTGGAAGAGACCATCCGGCGCCTGAACCTGGCGACTGAAGCTGGTGGTATCGGTATCTGGACATGGAACTTTCTTACCGATTCCCTTGAGTGGGATGACCGGATGTACAGTATGTACCGGGTGGAGCCCACTGAGGTTCGCAATACTTATGATGTGTGGCGTGAGTGTATATTTGAAGATGACCGGGAACAGGCTGAGGCTGATCTACAGGCTGCACGCAGCAGCCTTACGCGTTATTTTGCTGAGTTCCGTATTCGCAGGCCGAGTGGAGAGCTCCGGTGGATTCGCGCCTCTGCTGATGTAATGTTTGATCAAAACAGCAATGTGCCTATCGGCATGGGCGGAGTTAACCTGGATGTCACGGAAGAGAAGAATGCCCAAATTCTGCTGCGCAGGGAAAAAGAAGATGCATACGCAGCGAGCCAGGCCAAATCCCTGTTCCTTGCTAACATGAGTCATGAAATCCGCACCCCAATGAATGGTGTTGTGGGGATGATTGACCTGCTGGCCGATACCCCCCTCAGCTCTGAGCAGCGCAGCATGACAGGTACCATTCGCGATTCAGCGCTGAACCTGCTTAACATCATCAATGACATTCTCGATTTCTCCAAAATCGAAGCGGGGCAGATGTCGATTGAAACTATGCCTGTTGACCTGCTGGATACGGTTGAGCGCACCATGGATGTGCTCTGGTGGCAGGCAACCCGGAATCATATCGGCATTTATCTTTCCTTCTCACCCCATTTGCCACGCCATATCAAAGGAGATCCGGTGCGTCTTGGCCAGGTGTTGCTGAATATCCTGGGTAATGCGGTTAAGTTCTCCAAAGGGGAGCCGGATGCCCCGGGTCTGGTGACGATTTGGGTCGGTCTTGAGCGGGTGACCAACCGGGTTTGTATTTCGATAACTGACAACGGTATTGGCATGTCAAAAGAACAGGTGAACAACCTGTTCCGCGCTTTTTCTCAGGGGGATGACTCGACCACCCGGCTCTATGGTGGCACCGGACTTGGCCTGTCTATTTCCCATTCACTGGTGGAAATGATGAATGGTGAGATCATGGTGCAGAGCGAGGAGTCAAAAGGCACCACATTCTCGGTTTACCTGCCGCTTACGGTGGTCAATGGTGAGAAACTGCTGAGTGAAACCCAGAGCGTTCAGGACTGTCATGTATTAACCCTGATTGGCAATCAGGAGCTTTCCCGCACAGTCAGTCAGAACCTGGAGTGGCGACAGGCCAGGGTTACGGAAAAAGAGACTTTCGGCAGCGTGCTTGATGAGGTGGCAGCGCAGCCGCAGTTCGATGTAGTGATTCTCGGGCCTGAGTTTGAACTGCCGGATGCTGAAATGCTCATTACTAAATCTGCCAATCCGGAACTGAACATCATCCTGATGACAACAGAGCCCCGGGATGCCAAAGGAGTAATTGCGCCTCAGTGTCTGCGTATGGGGGTACATCCGTTTAAAGTCAGTGAGCTGACTGAAACAGTATTGGCGGCCATTGGTCGTGCCAGTCTTCCGGTAGAGACGTTTGCCGGACAGTTTGTTCAGCCCGGAGAGGGAGAGCTCAGGCATGAAGATGTATTGATTCTGGTTGCGGAAGATCAGCCAACTAACCGGGATGTGATTCAGCGTCAGCTGCAGCGGCTTGGCTACCGCTGTGAAATGACCGAAAACGGAGAAGAGGCGCTCCTGCGCTGGCAGCAGGGCGGAATTGACCTGCTGCTGACCGATTGCCACATGCCGGTAATGGATGGCTTTGAGCTTGCCCGCCAGATTCGGCTGAGAGAAGAGAATGACTCTTCGCTGGGCCGCACTCCTATTCTGGCTCTGACGGCCAATGCGCTGGTGGGAACGGCAGATACCTGTATGCAGGCGGGCATGGACGATTATCTGTCCAAACCGGTAGAGCTGAAGCGGTTGAACAAAATGCTCAGGAAGTGGGCCATGTTGGCTGGTTCGGGAGCGGATTTTGAGTCACAGGCGCAGTGTGAGCCTGAACCGTCTGAGCCGGAGACTCCGGAAACAGAAGATAGCCAGGGAAACGCAATAGATTTTAACCGTCTGGCGGAAATACTGGGTACCGATGACCCGGAACTGCTGTATCCATTACTGGAAGGGTTCTGGCAGGCGTTGCAGGATGATATGGCGGCGGTTAAACAGGCGCTGGATGCAAAAGAGCGCTCAGAGCTGCAAAAAGTATCGCACTCAGCTAAGGGGGCTGCGAAGTCCGCCGGGGCTGAGGGACTGGGTGAGGCGTTCTACCGCCTTGAGCAGGGGGCGCCGGAGCTTGAATGGAGCGAACTGGCGCAATATTTCAGTCAGGCCCGCCAGCAGGCCGGAAGCATTGAACAACTGCTGACAGAGAAAACCATAATCAACAAAGGAGCGGCATAATGAGTAGTGATGGAGAGCTGTTAAACAGGCGCACTGCACTTATTGTGGAAGACCATCCATTTTCCCGCACTACCCTGATCACCATGCTCAAAAGGCTGGGATTCGACCAGGTCTGGGGAGCATCTGACGGCCAGGAGGCGGTGAACGCACTCAATCAGCACTATGTGGATGTGGTGATCACCGATATCAATATGCCAAAAATGAATGGTATAGAGTTGCTGAAACGGATCCGGACCAATCAGACGGAAAACAGCCCTGCAACCAAAGTGATCGCGGTGACCTCTTATTCCAACATTGAAGTCATCCGCGCCTGTATGAGCCTGGATATCAATGCTTTTCTGGTGAAACCCATTACCCTGGATAACGTAAAAAACAAAGTGATGCTGGCGATTGTCGAAAAGACCGAGATGTGTCATGAAGACGATTATGAGCACGTTTACAGCGATTTCGATACCATTTCTGAAAGCCCGCCACCGCGCAGCCTGGCAACGCCGAATTTCCCGGATGAAATGCCGCCAGAGCCCAAAGCTCCGCCGGTAGCGCGCAGGGCCAATAACATGATCTATCTGACCGTCAGCAGACTGAGTCATCTGGAGCCGGGCATGATACTGATGCAGGACTTGTGTGCTAAAAATGGTGCCTGCCTGGTTGCTCAGGGGATAGCCCTGAACCGGAGCGTGCTCAACCGGTTGAACGAGCTGGCCAGCATTATCGAACTCAATCAGCTCAAAGTGAAAAAACTCGCCGACTGACCCAGTGCATGACACTCTCATAGCGTGACGCCATTCACGCTTTTTCCCCTGCCGGCCCGAAACCAGGAATTATTCCTAATTGTTTTAGGCCGGCTTCTCAGGAAGCCCGCGTTCAAACTCCATAAAATTCATTTCATCAATAAGACCTGCACAAAAATACGCGGGCAATGATTGGGTTACCTGATGCAATGACGCGTCAGGTGAGGGGATTTCGTGAGTATCTTGAGGATTTCACATGTTAAAACTGCTGGAACAGGTCAGAAAACCAACGCTTGACCTGCCTGTCGAAGAACGTCGTAAAATGTGGTTCAAACCGTTTATGCAATCTTACCTGGTTGTGTTTATCGGTTACCTGACCATGTATCTGATCCGTAAAAACTTTAACGTCGCGCAGAACGATATGATCTCAACCTATGGCCTGTCGATGACAGATCTGGGTCTGATCGGTCTGGGCTTCTCGATTACCTATGGTATCGGTAAAACCGTCGTTTCCTATTACGCCGACGGCAAGAACACCAAACAGTTTCTGCCATTCATGTTGATCCTGTCCGGTCTGGCGATGGTTGGTTTCAGTATGAGTATGGGCGGTTCAAGCGTCAGCCTGTTCCTGATGATTGCTTTCTACGGCCTGAGTGGTTTCTTCCAGAGTACCGGCGGTCCTTCAAGTTACTCGACCATTACCAAATGGACTCCGCGTAATAAGCGCGGCAGTTACCTGGGTATGTGGAACATGTCGCACAACGTTGGTGGTGCGGGCGCGGCAGGTGTTGCCCTGTTCGGTGCTAACTACCTGTTTGACGGCCACGTAATCGGTATGTTCCTGTTCCCTTCAGCGATCGCGATTGTTGTTGGTTTCATCGGTCTTCGTTACGGCAGTGACTCACCGGAAGCTTATGGTCTGGGTAAAGTAGAAGAGCTGTTTGAAGAGGAAGTCTCTCAGGAAGATATCGACGCTGAAGAGAACCAAATGACCAAGCGCGAAATCTTCATGAAGTACGTGCTGAAGAACAAGGTTATCTGGCTGCTGTGTTTTGCCAACATCTTCCTGTACATCGTACGTATCGGTATCGACCAGTGGTCAACTGTTTACGCCTACCAGGAACTGGGTCTGTCAAAAGAAGCGGCGATCTCAGGTTTCACCCTGTTTGAAGTGGGCGCTCTGGTCGGTACCCTGATGTGGGGTTACCTGTCTGACCTGGCGAATGGCCGCCGTGCTCTGGTTGCCTGTGTGTCTCTTGGTCTGATCATCTTTGCCCTGGGTCTGTATCAGCACGCGACCAGCGAGTTTATGTACCTGGCGTCACTGTTTGTTCTTGGCTTCCTGGTATTTGGTCCTCAGCTTCTGATTGGTGTTGCCGCGGTAGGTTTCGTTCCTAAGAAAGCCATCAGTGTGGCAGACGGCATCAAAGGTACTTTTGCATACCTTATCGGTGACAGCTTTGCGAAACTGGGTCTGGGTATGATTGCAGATGGTACACCAATCTTTGGTCTGACCGGCTGGGCGGGTACATTCGCTGCTCTGGATACCGCTGCAGTTTGCTGTATTGTACTGCTGGCATTCGTAGCGATTGCGGAAGAGAAGAAGATCCGCAGTGCCAAAAAACTTCAGGCTGCTTCTGCTGCTGCATAAGTAAGGCACTGAATTAAAAAAAACACCACCCTGGCTGAGCTATGGGTGGTGTTTTGCTATCCGGGAAACGGCGGGTTATTCGCTTGCGTGATATCCCGATTGGGAGTAATTTAGCCATCTTTTTTACGGGGGAAGATTGATGATCAAGGTTGCACTGGTCGATGACCACATGATTGTGCGTTCGGGCTTTGCCCAGTTGCTGGCGCTGGAGCCGGACATTGAAGTGGCCGGTGAGTACGGCTCAGCTCAGGAAGCCCGTCCGGGCCTTGCGGCGACCCGTCCGCAGGTGTGTATCATCGATATTTCCATGCCGGGAGAGAGTGGCCTTGAGTTGCTGGCCGATCTGCCATCTGCTATGGCCTGCATCATGCTGAGCGTGCATGACTCGCCCGCGATGGTGGAAAAAGCCCTTGAAACCGGTGCTCGTGGCTATCTCAGTAAGCGCTGCAGTCCGGATGAGCTGGTTCAGGCGGTACGTACTGCTGCCGCTGGCGGATGCTACCTGACGCCGGATATTGCGATGAAGCTGGCCTCACCAAAGCGCAGTGATAAGCAGATTGAACAGCTGACCCGCCGTGAGCGTCAGATTGGCGAAATGCTGGCTTCCGGTCTGGATGTTAAGGCAGTGGCTGCTGAGCTGGGTCTGAGCCACAAAACGGTCCATGTTCACCGCGCTAATGCGATGGATAAGCTTGGGGTTAAGAATAACGTTGGGCTGGCGAAGTTCTTTCAGTCTGAGCTGATGTAATGCGTAACTATCTGTTGACCTCGGTGTGCAGCTGGTTTTTGCTCTCGTGCAGCTGGTTCTGCCTGTGGGCGATTGCTAACTACTTCATTATGGAGCCCGAGCTCGCCATTCTTCTGTTCCCCTTTGCCCTGCGCCTTGGCGTAACGCTGCATACCCCTAAAGCGTACTGGCCGGTGGTGTATGGCGCAGAGTGGTGGCTGACGATTGGTCTTGCTCTGTTGCTCGATCAGCCGCAGTGGTTTGCGGTACTGGCCGCCAGTATGGCCAGTATTCCTGTGGTCTGGGTTGCGCATACCTCCTATCGGGGCAGTCAGTGGCAGCGGCTTTGCGTGATGGGGGCGGTCATTCTGGCAACGGCCCTGATAAATGTGGTGGCGATTAACGATCACGGCCCGTCCTTGTGGATGGTAATGCTGGTGAGTATTACCGGCGGCCTGATGCTGGTGCCTGCGTGTTATCTGATCTGGAGTTACTTGTTCCAGAGCACCTGGATCCCGCTGACAGCCAATCTGGTTTCCCGCAGCATCGAGCTGCGTTTTCGCCATGTGCTGCTGTATACCCTTTTGTTTCTGGTCAGTATTGCTCTTCAAATCGGTCTTCCGGAAGAGTTACGCCGTTTCGCTCCGTTTTGCCTTGCAATTCCTATTATCCTGCTCGCATTTCGCTATGGCTGGCAGGGGGCACTGCTTGGAACCCTGCTCAATTCAGTGGCGCTGATCGCTGCAAGGAGCGGAGTGTCGGAGCTGGAAGTCACCGATTTGCTGCTCTCTCTTTCTGCCCAAAGCCTGACGGGCATTCTGCTGGGGATTGCCATCCAGCGTCAACGGGATCTCAACAGTCAGCTCAGATTTGAGCTTGGTCGTAATCATAATCTCTCCCGCCAACTGGTGCGGGCAGAAGAATCAGTGCGGCGCAACATTGCACGTGAGCTTCATGACGAAATTGGTCAGAACATTACGGCCATTCGCACTCAGGCCAGCATCCTTAAACGGGTGGAAAGCAGCGCCATGGGTGAGCGATGTGCGGGCATGATCGAAGATCTGTCGCTGAATATTTACGATACCACTAAGGGCCTGCTGACCCAGCTCAGACCCAAAACCCTGGATGATCTTGGCCTTGAAGAGGCAATAGTGCAGCTGACGCGGGATCTTGAATGTCAGGCACACGGTATTGAAGTGGACATCGACTGGCAGCAGTCAGGCACAGAGCTGAGTGATGCGGCTCAGGTCACTCTGTACCGGATCTGTCAGGAAGGGCTGAATAACGTGGTTAAGTACGCCAAAGCCAGTCAGGTCACTATTACCCTTGAAGCCGGTGAACAGCTGCAGCTGACTATTGAAGATGATGGTATCGGTTTTCACCCTCAGGATAACCTCAAAGGCTTTGGTCTTCGCGGGATGAGAGAGCGCGTTCAGGCGCTTGGGGGGCGGTTTGTGCTTGATTCCAGCTGTGCCGGTGAAGCTCAGGCTCACGGTACCCGCCTGTTTGTTGTTTTGCCGAGGTTGTAACCATGCTGTCACTGTTTCGCTCCCTGCCAGCCCTGCCTGTTCGTGAAAACAGCGAAGAGGTAAATCAGGCGTATCGTTACTGGCGTTTTCATATCATGCTGACCATGTACGTCGGCTATGCACTGTTTTACTTTACCCGTAAGAGCTTCAGTTACGCCATGCCAGCGATGATCGCTGATCTTGGGCTGGAAAAATCGGACATAGGTATGATGGGTACCCTGTTTTATATCACTTACGGTTTTTCCAAGTTCTTCTCCGGGATTATTTCAGACCGCTCTAATCCGCGTTGGTTTATGGGGGCCGGGCTTATCGCTACCGGGGTCATTAATATTTTGTTTGGCCTGTCAGAGTCGATTTTTGTATTTACCTCGCTGTGGATTCTGAATGCCTGGTTTCAGGGCTGGGGCTGGCCATCGTGTTCGAAACTGCTGACGAGCTGGTACTCCCGTTCTGAGCGTGGTTTGTGGTGGGCTGTGTGGAATACGGCGCACAACGTGGGCGGGGCGCTGATCCCGCTGGTGGTGGGCTATCTGACCCTGCACTACAGCTGGCGGCATGGCTTTATTGTACCGGGCCTTCTGGCCGTTGCCGGTGGTGCGTTCCTGTGCTGGCGGCTTCGTGACCGTCCGGCTTCTATGGGCCTGCCAACCGTGGGTCACTGGCGGTGCGACACACTGGAGCTTGCCCAGGAAAGTGAAGGGCAGGGGTTGAGTGCCCGGGAGATCCTTGCCAAGTATGTTCTGAGCAACAAATACATCTGGCTGCTGGCATTCAGTTATGTGCTGGTCTATATCGTGCGCACTGCGGTAAATGACTGGGGTAACCTCTATCTGACCGAGCAGTATGGTTATGACCTCATTACGGCGAATGGAGCGCTGTCGATGTTTGAAATTGGTGGCTTCGCTGGTTCGCTGGTGGCAGGCTGGGGCTCTGACCGTCTGTTTGGTGGTAACCGGGGACCGATGAACCTGATTTTCGCGATGGGAATATTTATGTCAGTAGCGGCGTTGTGGCTCATGCCTATCGCCAGCCTGACGTTGCAGGCCGGTGCACTGTTTTCCATCGGCTTCTTTGTCTTTGGCCCCCAGATGCTGATCGGTATGGCTGCTGCTGAGTGTTCTCACAAAAACTCGGCCGGTGCCGCGACCGGATTTGTTGGCCTGTTCGCTTATATGGGCGCGGCGCTGGCAGGTTATCCTTTGGCACTGGTGCTTCAGCACTGGCAGTGGGATGGCTTCTTTGTTGTCATTTCCGGCTCTGCAGCCGTGGTGGGGCTGCTTTTGTTGCCGTTCCTTCGTGCACAGGCGCCACAGGGCAGTACCGGAACCCGCTTAACAAACAATCAAATTACTTACTAGCTCCGGTTCAAACCCGGAGCACAAATCACAAATCTGACAATAAGTATGTGAAGAGTCTGCAATCTGGCGTTGTTGACGCTTCGGCAAAAAGATTGCACCTGATACAATCGCGCTCCTTAAGTTTTTGTAATTTCGCAAGTCATGAAAGAAAGCGTTGTAGTTTCCGTTTCTTCAATCAGAGGCACCCGCCATTACCGGCTGGGTAAGCGTATCCGCCGGATTTTAAAGGGCAGTGCGTACGCAGTTATGCTTGGCGTCGCTGGGATCGCCGCCACAGCTTATTACCTTAAAAGTGAAGTCGATATCTTTAAGGTAAAGCAGCAGGAGCTGGAAAATCAGTCCTCCTCCCTGACCGAAGAAGTGGAATCACTCAAATCCCTGAAACACAATCTGGAAAGTGACCTGCTGGAGCGCGAGGCGCGGATGCATGAAGTGGCAGACCGCCTCGGGGATCTTGAATCTGCGCTCGGTATGGAAGATGCCCAGGGTGGACTGGATAAAAGGCTCGATACTGCAGCGATCACCACTACAGTGCGGGTACTGATGCTGAACCAGATCCCAAGCGGACCGCCGGTGAAGGACGCACGTTTATCATCCGGTTACGGTAAACGGGTTCATCCGGTGACCAAAAAGAGAACTGTACATCGTGGACTGGATTTTGCGGTTAATACCGGTACACCGATTTATGCGCCTGCTGATGGTGTGGTGGAAGTTACCCGGCCAAGTAATAAAGGTTCCGGTAACTTCTTGCGGCTTCAGCATTCATTTGGTTTTTCCAGCTCATATTCGCATATGAAGAAGTTTTCAGTGAAGAGCGGACAGTTTGTCGAGAAAGGTGAGCTCATCGGATATTCCGGTAACAGCGGCCTGTCTTCCGGCCCGCACCTGCATTACGAAGTGCGTTTTGTGGGAAGAGCACTGAACCCAAGGTCATTCGTTGACTGGGACATCAACAATTTTGAATCCATTTTTACAAAGGAACGAGGTATCAGATGGGACTCTTTGGTAAAAAAAGTCGAGCAGCGGGTCAGCACTCAGCTGTTACTGTCATCGCAAAAGGCTGTACCCTCGAAGGACAGCTGAGACTGGAATGCGACATTCAGGTTGACGGCCACGTCAGCGGCGAACTGCACGTAACCAAAACTCTGATTGTCAGCGAAGGCGGCACCATCAATGGTGAAATCTATGCTGACCATGTGATCGTGAACGGCAATATCGAAGGTGTTTGTCACGCCAACAAGATTGAAATTTTGAGCAATGGCCTGGTGAATGGCACTGTGTTCAGTGAAGCGCTGAGTATTGAACCAGGTGGCCGATTTGTTGGTACTACGGCCTCTGAGCCTGCTGATCAGGTTGTGAATATTTCTGCTAAGGAAGAGGCGGTAACACCGCTGGCAAAAGTGAAGTAAGCGAAAGCAGCACTAATTAAAAAACGCGCCGGTTTATCCGGCGCGTTTTTATTTTATTACAGGCTGACGTTTAGCTCTGCAGTCGATGATGCAGACTTGCCCTTATCATCAGTGACCGTCAGTTCAAACGTAAGTTTACCAGGCTGAGATGGTGTCAATGCATAAGCGTAGCGCGTATCCGCGTAGGCCAGTTTGACCTCTGGTCCGGAAAGCTGACGCCACTGGTAGCTGACGATCTGTCCATCCGGATCGGATGAGTCTGTGCCGTCAAGTGCTGCCCATTGTGAGGTACCGTACTGACCGACTTTCACTTTAGCAAGTGGCGCCTTGTTATCGTCGTCATTGCCGAGAACAACAACGGTCTGAACCGCACTGCTGCTGGCTCCCTGTTCGTCAGTTACAGTCAGTCTGAACTTAAGCTCTCCGCTTTGTGCTGGTGTAAGGGCATAAGCGTATGGACTGTCAGCGTAGTCGATTCGTACTTCTGGGCCTGTAATTTGCTGCCAGCTGTATGTCACTTTACTGCCTTCAGGGATGACTGATTCACGTCCGTCGAGCAGAACCCACTGCCAGCTTTTGGCGGTGATATCTTTTGCGACTTTGGCCACAGGAGCATCACCATCTGTTGTGATCTCACCCTGATAAGCTTTGGCGTTGTGCTCAGTGACAGTGACGCTCAGCTTGCCATCGGGATTAACCGCAAAGTGGGCGATACCGTTTTCATCTGAGGTCGCGACAAACTGCTTACCGCTGGTTGATAACAGAGCAACGCGTGCATTAGCAAGTGCTGTTTCACCACGGCGAACGACGACATCAAATTCTGTGTCCTGTCCTTTTGCCAGTTGTTCAGGGTAGGTCACCGTCAGTTCGGCAGGACGTTTTGTACGCATTTCAAGTTCCGGATCACCAAACCAGCTAAAGAACTGAGCAGTAAGCACTGCGGTGTCATTTCTGCTGCTGTAGTGATTAAACAGACGCTCTTTAGCGCGGTTAAGTGCCATAGCCGGACGCCAGGACACCGGGTAGATGTCGCTGCTCCAGTTATTGTCATAGTCATCCCAGAAGCTGTCCATGATGGCCGCGTGCATCAGGTCGTTATAGCCGGAATAGCTGACCCGCGCAGCACCGGTGAAGCCAACAGCACCACCGTTAGCATTTCGCATCCAGGACTCGGCAAATGAGTCTTTTCCGTCAAACCAGCCAGTCGCACAGTTCAGACTGAACACAAATGGCGTCATGTTGCCGTTTGCCAGGGCATTGACCTGCATAGCGGTATAGTGCGGATCCGCCCAGCCGGAGCCGTCACCATAGCCGTGGTCACGGTGCATGACAAAGCCCACACCCTGGTTTATCGCGTCCGCTATCTGGTGGCGGTCGCCGTTCCCCTGATCTTTCCAGACCTGAGGTACTGAGGCTGGTGGATTAATACGCGCTGTTCCGTAGTTCCAGCCGCCATAACTCAGAGGCAGAGTAAGATCAGCATCCCACTGGAGCGCGGTGTGGATTTGGTAGCCTTTGTTATACCTGTCTCCCTGACCTGAGAAGAAGTTATAGTCACCACCAAGGAAGTCAGCTACACGATGCAGATCTTCCATAAACATGCGGTCAGCAACCCGGTTGCCGTCGTTATCCTGGTACTGGCCGGCAAGAAGAACGTGCTGATAGCGGTCAGTATCAACAGGGTTCTGCTCGTAAGCGAGGGTGTGGTTTACCATAGAGGTAACCTGAGCCACTGTATCTGCCGGGAAACGGCCGATAGCGACGTCTGCATATTTGTCATCGCCATCAAGCAGAGCGTACTCATAGTCGGTGTGCCAGCGGTGGTTGGCACCGTGGTATGGGTGACCGACAATTTCGTAGCTGTTGATGTCTTCGTGGTCACCGACAAACAGTACATACGAGGTCATTGTCCCCTGGCTGTAAGCATTTTGCAGATAGGATTTGATCTGTTGTTCGCTGTTACCGACTTCAGAAATCAGTTCAACGTGCACCTGGTAGCCTTTTTTGCGCTTCCAGGCGGCGAGTGGCTCGATAGCGTCGCGAAAACGGTCTGCGGTAATAATCAGGTAGTCTGCTTTCTGTGCGGGTGTCAGTTCCTGATTATTGTTTAGCGGCTTTGCTTCAGTGTTTTTGCTCTCCTCTGGACGGAGGTCAATCACAGAACCGTTCTGGCTTTCACCTAACGGGTCGGCACGTTTGTCTGAGGCCTGGTCAGTTTTTTGATAATTAAGCTTAAACCGGACCTTACCGGCAAAACGAACAGTCTGAGCGATTGGGTCAAAATCAACAGGGCGGTAGGAGATCACTGCATAGCTTTTGCCGCGAACCCGGATAATGTCGCTGACGAAAATAACCGGTTCGGCAGCATCAACAGGCTGGGTATAAGCGGCCTGATCTTTGACAAATGGCATATTGTGATCGGGACGGTTTCCGTCAGCTTCGACTACGTCCGGGAATGGCAGCTGTACCGGGTCAACTTCCATTTGGTTATATACTTTGGACCAGTCAATGCTTTCAATCTCAACGCTTAGCTGGGTGCCGTCCGGGATGCGTACCAGTTTCTGGTAGCCGGTCAGGTTGGGCTTGCCTGGCTCAGCAGGAGAGCCTCCATCAGGGAGCATCACGCGGTTATAGATGTTCCCATCCGCCATTTTAACTTTGGCAAGGGTCAGCTCGGTAAGGCTTGCTTCAAAAACAGCGCTTTGGCCCTGCCTGGCTACCAGCTGAATATAGTCACTGTCTGCGCCGGAGCGGGCTTCGACAGCGGGGGCAAAACGGATAATCTGTTGGTCGAACAGATTTGCATCGGTATGTTCAACGGCTGTGGCAGTAGCGGAAAATGCAAGGAATGGTAACAGTATCCTAGCCTGATAAGGTTTCATAAGTATTTCCTGTTTTAGGTTTATTTAATTACTGACATTTGTATAAAAGTGGTTGTCTTGTTTATTTAAAACGAGTGAAGTTGGCCTCCCTTATTAATGGCTTTTTAGTTTTATGGGTGAGAATGCTAAATTAGAAGTTTATAAAATCCGCATTCCTATTTATATATATATGATGTCGTGATGATTCTGCAAGGTGTCATAAGCTGGGTGTGGCTTATTAATACGCAAAGTATGATCTTTGTTCCATCATTGTATCTTGTTAAAAATAACAGTAAAAACAACGGTATTGCTGTGGGTTTTGCTGTTTTTCTGGTGCTGATTGTTGTGTTTAAGCTAATTTAGAATGGAATAAAACAGAATGGTTTAATGGAAGGTTTTGTAATCAGATAATATTAAGCAATTAAAACGATTGCACCGGAATTTGTTGGGGTGAAGATCATATTTAAGATAGTTTAATTTGTTTCATAATAATAACGCCACTTTAAATAAGTGGCGTTATTATTGACTGTACTATAACTTTAAAAGGCGTATCGGATATCTATACTTCATAACATACCTGATTTCGCCCTTTAGCTTTCGCCCGGTAAAGTGCCTTGTCGGCCCGGTAGAAAGTGCGCTGTGTGTTTTCCCCGTCTCTGTGATTGGTGACGCCGATACTTACCGTCAGGCCACGTTCGCCGAGGATCTCGTGCCAGCCAAACTGGAAGATGCGTTCGCGATAGTGCTCTGCGTGCATCACTGCCTGTTCGGTGTTGGCGTTTTCCAGGATCACCAGGAACTCTTCACCACCAAAACGGACGCATGACGCGCCTTTAAAGCGGAAGTGGGCTTTCAGTTCGTGAGCAACGTTGACGATGGCTTTATCACCGACCAGGTGGCTCAGCTCGTCATTGATCGATTTAAAGTGGTCTATATCCACTACCAGCAGCGAGAATGGTGTGCCGTGGAGCAGCAGGTCTTTCAGCTTGACGTCCAGCCAGCGTCGGTTGTGCAGGCTGGTCAGCGGATCGGTGAAGACGTCCTGCTGAAGTTTGGCTACGGTAGACTTCTGGGTCTCGGTGGTCTCTTTCAGTTCCCGGTTTTCCTGCTCAGACATGATCAGCTTGAGCTGAAGTTCAAAGCGGGACAGGCGGCGCAGCTGGAAGCCGGCCAGTTCACTTATCGGGATGTTTTTCACCAGGTCTGAATGGATTCGGTACGCGTGTTTCTGGTAGGCGAGGGCTTTTTGATAATCTCCCTGACCTTCCAGAACATCGCTCAGTGTATCGTACAGGCGGCGCAACAGGACCGGCGAGTTGGCCAGTTCGATACGGCGGGTCATGTTGTGCAGAATGCCTTCAGCCAGATCGGTCCGGCCAATGCCATTGAGGCAGCGGGCCAGCTCCAGGCGCATCATGTTAGACAGCCAGACCGCACTGACGTTATTGAGCGAATAACGGGCTTTGGTCATGGTCAGCAGGGCTTCGTGATAAAGCTTCTGACGGCTCTGGATCTTTGCCTGGTAGAGGATAATCTGTCCGGCGAGGATCTTGTCACTCACCAGAATACTCAGCTCTTCACATTCGCGCAGTTGCTCTTCAGCCTGCGCCAGTCTGCCGAGTGAGATCAGACACGAGACCAGATAGAGCTTGTATCTCAGCCTCAGTGAACGGCTGGTGATAGCGTGGTCAATGCCGTCGATTTTTTGGTAATACTTGTAGGCACGCGCGTGATCGCCGTAGGCGTCACACAGGTTGCCCATGCCCATCACCGCGATGACATAGAAGTCGATGTCCGCGTATTCGACCGCCAGTGAAGAGAGTGCTACCAGCTCTTTCAGTGCCAGCGCGTAGTCGCCGTTGTCACTGAGCTGATCGGCCAGGCTGGCTTTGATATTGAGAATATCGTCTGCGTGCTCAGGCAGGGTCAGCAGTTCAAGGGCGGCGCGCAGCTCATCGAGGGAGGCGCGGGACTGTTTAAGTTTGATTCGGTATTGTGAGCTGATCACATAGCAGTGTGCCCGCTCTTCGTTATTGGTCGCGATATGCTGGCGGACGTGATCCCAAAAAATGATCGCGTCCTCCCCCTGTACAGAGGATGGGTCAAGGCCGGCATCGGAGACTTTAGTCAGAATTGCATCCATTGTCCTACTCCTGGTCAGGCTCGTCTTCGTCCAGCTGTTCGAGCGTAAACGGGAAAGCTGCGATGTCATGCAGAGACAGAACCGGAGTATCGCCTTTCAGTCCGCGGCGCTGCCATGGATAGAGTTCGATCATTCGGGTCAGGATCCCAAACAGGTGTTTGGCCCCCTGGTCTTTTTCTGCGATCAGCATTCCGATCCGGGTATTATCGAGCCGGGTGAGCAGGTCATCACGCCCGCACAGGCAGTGCGCGAGTTCCATGCAGATTTCAAGAAAATTGGTGTCTTTATGTCGGATGATGATCACCCCGTGCTGCGGAGTGGATTCCACCTTATACAGTACCAGTTGTTCCCACCAGTAGGTTTCTGACACCGCGTTAGAGAAACCGCGCTCCCGGTGGAACTCCACCTGGCCGCGGATGCGGTTAATAAGTTTACGCGCCCGTTGTTCGAGCTGACGCTTGGAGCTTCGGGCTTTGTCCATTCCGATCCGGTTGGTCTGCTGCTTTTGCATCAGGATCGAATGGTGGCGGTATTTTTTAAACGAGCGCAGCGCCAGTTCATAGTTGCCGCTCTCTTCGGCCACAACTGATTGCTGGAAACAGATCTGAGACAGCAGCTCGCCGTTGTCAAAGTTATTGGCAGCTTCTTCCGCACTTTGCAGCAGCTTGCCAGCTTCTTCGTAGTTTTTGCGTATCAGCTCCAGTCGTGCCCGGCTTATGTATGAATGTGCTTTCATCCACTTGAGGTCGTGCTCGACGGCCAGTTCGTGTGCCTTTAGCGTTACTTCTTCAGCAATATCCAGCTTTTCCAGCCCGATCAGAGCGAGGCCGCGAAAATCGAGGATTTCAGCGCGCCAGGTCGGGTCCTGGTGATATTTGAGAGCTTCTTCTGCCCCGTCGAGCACTGACAGCATCTCAATGTAGTTGTTGAGGAGATAGTAGTCCCAGGCCAGCAGGATGCGGGATTTGCCTTCCAGCCAGTCGATACGGGCATTGTTAGCAACCTTGACTGCCAGTTCATGAGTGGAGCGCGCCAGCTGAACGTCATCAGTGATCCGCCAGACATTACCAAGGCCGATCAGGGCTTCAATTTCGATAATGGTCTCACCCACCAGAGCGGACTGCTCAAGGGCGTTAATCCAGTATTGCTGGGCAGAATAGTATTTGGCCTGACCCCAGTATTGCTGGGCATAGACATGAAGAATTTCTGGCAGGTAATTGTCGTTTTCCAGCCGGCCCTGAAGATTGTGCGCGGTTTTGATTGATTTCATACCGTTACGGTAATCCATCAGGCACCAGTATGCGCGGGCGATAATAATATGAGCGAGTATTTCGCCATCATGGAACAGGATCTGCTCAGCGCGGATCAGGCATTGTTGAGCCTGAAGTAAAACTTCATTGGGTTGCGCTTCTGTTTTGTCTCTTAACTGTTCCAGCTCATTTTGAATGAGGAGTTGGGCTTTATCCAATATTACGTCCAGGCTGTTGAGATTTTTGCCATTAGCTCTGTTCATTATAGAGCGCCGATGGGAAACCCGGTACCGCTAATACAATGATCATAGCCGCATTTTGCTGAATCGCCGTCAGAGATCAGTCTCCGTAGCTCAGCAAGCTGGTTAAAAACTCTTCAACCTGTCAGGAGAGTAAAGACTTAAGCGTCAAAGGCTTGTCAGATAACCCCATTTGCTGAGCGGGCGTTTGGCCATCCTTATTTTGATAGCATAAATTGTGCCAGGCACGGAAGATGTCCAGCAAAGGCAATAAACCACCAGGACGAAGTTTGCGACGGGGTTCATTGATGAAGCTTTCGAACAGCACCTGAAAACGCTGCTGGAAAAACTCAGCCTGACGCGTGGTGGCGTGGCTCAGCCAGTAGTCCGGCGTTTCGCTTTTACCGGCCAGGTGGCAGATGCCTTTGGCGGCTTTGTCGTGGCTCTTGATTGCCCAGCGGTCACGCCACCAGCCGACATGGACAAAGTCGGTCTTCTGGCTGTCCATTTCTGAGCTCCACTCTGCATCTTCTTCCACGTACACCAGGTCTGCACTGCCTTCACGAATGGAGTTCATGTAAATGGTCAGTGCGGCTGAACGCAGAACCGGGTCCTGAGGGATGAACAGGGTCACATGTTTTTCCGGCTCACACATCGACAGGATCTGCAGATAGTGCGCGTAGGAGGTATACGGCGGACGGATCAGTGCCCCTTTTGACGGGTAATAGAATTGCGACAGGTTACCGAGCGGATCTTCTACGTTACCCCTTGCCAGTATCTGCTGATACTTATGGTCAATGCGCTCACGCAATGACATGTTCTTCATCGAGGGCAGGGCAGCGCCTTCCGGCTGATAGCTGCGCGGGACGAAGCGCGCCGGGGTCAGATAAGGATTGTGCTCCTCACTGCCTTGTGGCTCTTCGTCAAATGAGTAGTTTACGTGCTGATTGAGCACATAGCCTGAGTTTGCATCACAGGTGACAAACCAGAACACACCGTTGTTACTCAGTGGCTGAAGTGTGGTGTAGCGTGATGCCAGGGTATATTCGGTAGCATGCTTGAGCCAGCGGGCATCAAACATTGCCAGTTTACGCCGGCAGCGGCTGGCTACCTGGTCAACATGATCATAGAAGGTTTTCGGGTTCATGCTCAGCTTGCGACAGATCTCGCGCACTGAGTAACCGGTAAACAGAAAGCCGAGCAGCATTTCCTGCAGCTGAAGCTTCTGGTTGGAACCGGACCATTTATCGACAAACGTAGATTGGCAGGCTTTGCAACGGTAACGCTGGCGGTCACCACTGTAGCCAAAAGAATGGTAGAGATGTTTGTGGGTATGGACGGTCTTACCGAAGTTTTCACATTCGGTATTGCGGCAGGCCGGCAGGCCGTCACTGTGTACCCGGCGCAAGCGCTGAAGTTCGTTCAGCACTTCCTGGTTGTTAAGTAAGGGGGGGAAAGCGCCGCATTCACGGCAAACCATCGCTGGTCGCTTAGGGTTAGCCTGCTGCAAAACGTAGTATTTTGCATCACTCAATCCAAAGTTGTCACACGCCAATGTTTTACAAAAGTTGAGTTGCAACCCTTCCGCTTCTTTTGGCAGTTCGCCGTACGACACGATCTCCCCCTCTGGATTATTCTTAGATGTTGATCGCTGTTTCCAGCGCTACTTTCATCATGTCATTGAAAGACTTCTGACGGTCTTCAGAAGACAGTTTCTCGCCACGCAGGATGTGGTCAGAAACAGTCAGGATAGTCAGTGCACGAGCGCCCAGGTCAGCTGCTACGCCGTAGATGCCTGCTGCTTCCATGTCTACGCCCAGGATGCCCAGTTTCTTCATGGTTTCGAAGATTTCTGGCTCAGGAGTATAGAACAGGTCTGCAGAGAAGATGTTACCAACCTTGATTGGCACTTCCAGAGAGCGTGCCTGTTTCACAGACTCTTCCAGCAGGTCGTAGTCAGCGATAGCTGCGAAGTCGTGGTTACCAAAGCGGATGCGGTTAACTTTAGAGTCAGTAGATGCACCCATACCGATTACTACGTCCATCAGCTGAACGTCATCACGTACTGCACCACAGCTGCCTACGCGGATTACGTTTTTCACGCCGTACTCAGCGATCAGCTCGTGAACGTAGATACAGCAAGATGGGATACCCATGCCGTGGCCCATTACAGAAACTTTCTTACCTTTGTAAGTACCTGTGTAGCCAAACATGTTACGAACGTCACAAACCTGCTTTACGTCATCCAGGAAAGTTTCTGCGATGTATTTAGCGCGTAGTGGATCGCCTGGCATCAGGACAGTTTCAGCGAAATCACCAGGTTGAGCGTTAATGTGCGGGGTAGCCATAATGTTGTACTCCATATGTTGATAATTTATGAGGTTTTCTTATCTCTAATTACCAATCGTGTTGATATGTGTTGTTTCGTTGGAAGCAATATTAGCCCTGATATAGCTTATTCCGTGAGAGCTAAGTCACAAAATTATCGGTAGCGACACGAAAAATTCCTATTGATAACCATTTTTGTTGAAAGGGAGAGGGCAATCGTTTTGGCTAACGTTTACTATTATTGTGCCTTGTACATGCAAATTATTTGTACAACTTTTTGGTGTTGTGCTATAAGTTATACATAAATTCATTCTGTACAAGGAGAGGGCTCATGAGTAATGAAATCAGAATTGGTGTCAGTGCTTGTGTGGTTGGTCAGAAAGTCCGGTTTGACTCGGGCCATAAGGCGAATCGCTTTGTATTGTCTGAGCTTGGGGAATACGCGCAGTTTGTGCCGATTTGCCCGGAAGTCTCAATTGGTCTGCCGGTTCCGCGTCCGACGATTCGTCTGGTAACAGATGAAGAGCGTATCGCACTGGTTGAAACCAAAAACGCTGCTAATGATCACACCGATAAAATGCTCAGCTTCTCCGAGCAAAAAGCCCGCGAACTGGCACAGGATGAACTGTGTGGCTATGTAGTGTGCGGCAAATCACCGACATGTGGCATGGAGCGGGTTAAGGTCTACTCCGCTAACCGGGCTGATAAAACCGGCGTGGGTTTGTTTACCCAGAAGCTGATGGAGCACAATCCGTGGTTGCCAATAGAAGAAGATGGCCGGTTGAGTGATCCATTTTTAAAAGAGAACTTTATTACCCGGGTGTTTGCCCTGAAAGATTTCTATCTCTCTATGGAGGGTGGTGTGACCCCGGCAAAAGTGGTGGAGTTTCATTCCCGCTATAAACTGACGCTGATGGCGCATCATCCGGAGTCTTACCGGGAGCTCGGTCGACTGGTTGCCCAGGTGAAAGACCATGAGCCGGAAGAATTTTACACCCTCTACAGGGAGGAATTTATGCTGGCACTGAGAAATCGTGCCAGCCGTAAAACCAATACCAATGTGCTGATGCATCTTCAGGGGTACCTGAAACGCTCGCTGGACAAACAACAGAAAAAAGAGCTGGCAGAGCTGATCCACGATTACCGCAAAGGTCTGTCTCCGCTTCTGGCGCCGCTGACCCTGATTCGTCATCATCTGAGCCTTTACCCGGATGCGTATCTGGCCACTCAGCACTACTTTGACCCTTACCCACAGGAGTTGCGATTAAGATATGGGATGTGATCCTAAATTTGCCATCAGGGAAGTCTCTGAAATGACCGGTGTAAAGCCGGTGACACTGCGGGCGTGGCAGCGCCGTTACGGCCTGCTTCAGCCACAGCGTACTGAAAAGGGCCACCGTCTCTATTCAGATCAGGACATTGAGCTCATTCACAAGATACAGGCATGGCTTGAGAAAGGGGTGTCGATCGGCAAAGTGAAAGAGCTGCTGAAAAGTGGCAATGAGCCTGACATTGAGCCTTTGCAAAATGCGCAGCTTGAAGAAGTGGAAACGCTGCTGGATTGTTTGTCGAAACTGCAGTACAGCCGCTGTGAGCAGGTGCTTGGGGGGCTGTTTAAAGAGTACCCGGGAGAGCTGGTCATTGAGCAGGGGATCCGTCCGGTGCTGAGTGCGCTGAAACTGGTGAAAAATACCCGTCAGTCTCTGCAGGCTGGTCTGTTTAATTCTGTGGTCAGCAGCGTAGTACACAAGGTGGTTGAAGCTGAGCATAAAGCAGGCAAGAAACCCAAAATGCTGCTGATTAGTTTTGACCCGTTTGGCTCGGTTGACGCCAGAATGCAGATGCTGCGTTTGGTGGAGCAGGGGCATCGAGTGGTGCTGATTGAGCAGGTGGAAGATCTGGTCGGGCTGAAAGAGATGTTGAGTTCTGAGCTCTATCAGGGCGTTTGTTTCTTTGCCAGTCAGGCGCTGCCTGCGCGTCTGGTCAGTGAGCTGGAGTCGCTTGCGCTGGATGACGATATTGAGGTCATCATCAGCCCGCTAATTCGTCAGCTTCATTTTGGAGAAGGAGCTTAGTATGCAACTGGTGTGGCTGAGGCGGGATCTGCGCTGGATGGACAATCCGGCACTTTGTCATGCTTTGAGTCATGCAGTGGCAAATGGCGAGCCGGTTACAGCGGTGTATGTTGCCACGCCCGGGCAATGGCAGCGTCATGGCATGGCAGAGCGCCAGCAGGACGTTATCCGCCGGAGACTGGAGGTGGTAAAGCAGGGCCTTGAGCAGCTTAATGTACCGCTTGTTTACTCCGAATGTGATTCGTTTACCGAATCGGCAGAAAGAGTGGCTGAACTTGCCCTTCAGCTGAACGTAACCGCTGTGCACGCCAACTGCGAGTATCCGCTCGATGAGCAGCGCCGTGATAACCGCTTTGATGCTCTGCTGGCACAGGGCAGCATTTCTGTGTACTGGTATCACGCTCACTGCGCGTTGCCACCGGGCCAGGTCAGAAACAAGAAGGGTGATTACTTCAAAGTCTTCACCCCATTCAAACGGGCCTGGCTGGCTGAGTTTGGCAAAACGTCTTTGAAACTGCGTGTTCCGCAGCCTGCTCAGGCAATGCCAGAGCTCTCTTCATTACCCTCCGGCTGGCTGCCTGAGTTACCGGCCTTTGATTATGGCAGCGACAGTGAGTTGCCGGTGACAGACGAAGCGATTTCGGCGCGGCTGAATAGCTTTGTGGAACAGCGGGCCGCCGATTATAAAAACAGCCGTGATTTTCCAGCCCGGCAGGGAACAAGCGGGCTCTCTGTGTATCTGGCCATTGGCGCGCTGTCGGTTAATCAGTGCCTGGCCCCGCTTTTGAAAAACCGGCCTGTTGATGAGCTCAGTGAAGGGGAAGCGACCTGGCTGAGTGAGCTTGTCTGGCGGGAGTTTTACACTCACCTGATGGCCTTTGAACCGCGCCTTTCCCGGGGCGAAGCCTTTGTGACCTGGACGGACAGGATTTTCTGGCCGGGAAGAAGGCAGCATCTGGAAGCCTGGAAACAGGGCAAAACCGGTTATCCGATAGTCGATGCCGCGATGCGCCAGCTAAATGCTACCGGCTGGATGCACAACCGGCTGCGGATGATAGTCGCGAGTTTCCTGTGTAAAGACCTTTTGATCAACTGGCGTGAAGGTGAGCGCTATTTCATGTCTCAGCTGACTGACGGCGACTTTGCTTCCAACAATGGCGGCTGGCAGTGGTGCGCGTCCACAGGGTGCGATGGCCAGCCCTGGTTTCGCATCTTTAACCCGGTGACTCAGGGCGAAAAGTTTGACCCAGACGGTGCGTTCGTCCGGCGCTGGCTGCCTGAGCTTAAGGCCGTACCAGATAAGTACATTCACCGCCCGTGGTGCTGTCCGGCTCACAGCCAGACAGACTATCCGCCGCCAATAGTTGATCACAGCCACCAAAGAGCATTAGCCTTAGAGTTATATAAACAGGCAAAAGAGATAAAGGATGATTAGGAAATGGTTGTGGCTGCTGTTGTCTGTCGCAATGGGAATGGGATTCGCCTTTCCTTCTGCTGCTGCGCAGTTTGACCTTCCCGAAGATGGCAGCCGGATCGTAGGCCGGGTGCAGCGGCATATCGTCAGCGAAGGGGAGACGTTCGCCAGAATTGCCAAGCACTATGACATTGGCTTTTTGTCCCTGATGGCGGCCAACCGTGGAATCGACCCTTTCCTGCCCGCCGAAGGCACCGTACTGACGATTCCTTCGATGTTTATTCTTCCTCCGGTGGAGTACAAAGGGATTGTCATTAACCTGCCTGAACTCCGGCTTTATTACTATCCGCCGGGTGGGGGTGAAGTGCATGTCTTCCCGGTGGGAATCGGCCGTATTGGACGCGATACCCCGGAGATGCTGACCAAAGTGTCGGTAAAAATCCCCAATCCGACCTGGACGCCGCCCGCCTCTATTCGCAAAGAGTACCGGGAAGAGAAAGGCATTGAGCTGCCGGATGTCGTTCCTGCCGGGCCGGATAACCCTCTGGGCGACTTTGCCCTGCGCCTTGCTTATGGCAAGGGCGATTATCTTATCCACGGTACCAACAAAGATTTTGGTATTGGCCTTCGCGTGAGTGCGGGTTGTATTCGAATGGAGCCGAAAGACATTGCCTGGCTTTTCGAACAGGTTGAAAAAGGCCTTCCGGTACGGGTCATCAACCAGCCGGTTAAGGTGACGCTGGAGCCGGATCGCAGTGTGTTTATGGAAGCTCATGAACCGCTGACCAACAGCCGGGGCGTTCAGAAAGCGCTGGAGCTGCCGATGGAGCTGGAGTGGTGGATGGATGAGTTTAATATCTCCGACAGTAAGGCCAAGGCAGTACTGCAGGTACAAAATGGCGTGCCAATCGAAATTGCCACGCCATAAGTCAGGTTAAATCGCCAAGTGCGAATTTGCGGAGTACTTACTTTTTGTAAGACTGAGCAATATTGTCGATGCGGTCGTTCGCGCGTTCAGCTTCCTCTCGGGCTGCCATCGCTGCGCTGGCCGCTTCTTTAGCCTGCATAGTTGCCTGAGTCTGACCTGATTTCAGTGACTGAACTTCTTTGGTCAGCATTTCAACCTGGTTAGTCAGGTTGTCAATCTTCTCTGCGGTTGGATCCGGGCTACCGGAACAGCCGGCAAGAAACAGTACAGAAGTCACACCCGCTGCTAGTAGTAGTTTTTTGCTCATTTTTAACTCCTTGTTGGAACGTGATTCGGGCAAAAGAGCAGATCTGCCTTTTCCGGTATTTACTCTTCCGCTCGTTAATAATATGGCACATTTTGCTGTGGATATGTGGCAAAAGTAAGATTTTCGCAGAAAAAACAGCCAGAAGTGAGGCTGGTGACCAGGATGGCGTCCAATTTGGGGGGATTTTTAGTGTGATCTATACCGCTTTATATCAAAAGGGAGTATCATGGCGGGCTACCTGGCACCGGCCGGGTTTTACATTCAGATTTGTATCCGGAGAATCCTTTGCAATTTAAAGATTTAGGTCTTGATAACCGCTTGTTGAAAAACCTTAAGCATTACGACTTTGCCCGTGCGACTGACATTCAGGCGCAGGCGATCCCTGTAGCGATCGCAGGCAAAGATCTGCTGGCATCATCGAAAACCGGCTCGGGTAAAACCCTGGCGTTTGTGCTGCCGATGCTTCATAAATCTCTTAAAACCAAAGCATTTTCCGCTAAAGACCCGCGTGCCGTGATTCTGGCTCCAACCCGTGAGCTGGCTAAACAGGTATTTGGTGAACTGCGCTCCATGCTGGCGGGCCTGTCTTATGAAGCAGCACTGATCCTGGGTGGTGAAAACTTTAACGACCAGGTTAAAGCCCTGCGCCGTTACCCTAAATTTATCGTTGCGACTCCGGGTCGTCTGGCCGACCACCTTGAACACCGTTCACTGTACCTTGATGGTCTGGAGACCCTGGTTCTGGATGAAGCCGACCGTATGCTGGACCTTGGCTTTGCGCCAGAGTTGCGCCGTATTCATAAAGCGGCCAAACACCGTCGTCGCCAGACTCTGATGTTCTCAGCAACCCTGGAACACGCTGAAGTGAATGACATGGCATCTGAGATGCTGAACAATCCAAAGCGTATTTCAATAGGCTCTGCCAACGAGCAGCACATGGACATTACTCAGCGCTTTTACCTGTGTGACCATCTGGACCATAAAGAAGCTCTGCTGGACCGTATTCTGGAAGAAGCAGAATATCGCCAGGTGATCATCTTCACCGCGACCCGCGCTGATACTGACCGCCTGACCGAAAAGCTGAACGAGAAGAAGCTTAAGGCGATGGCCCTTAGTGGCAACCTGAACCAGACCAAGCGTAACACCATCATGAGCCAGTTTGAGCGTCATGTGTTTAAGATTCTGGTAACGACTGATGTGGCTTCCCGTGGTCTGGATATTGCCAACGTTACTCACGTGATTAACTTCGATATGCCAAAACATACTGAAGAGTACGTTCACCGTGTAGGCCGTACCGGCCGTGCAGGTAACAAGGGTGAAGCTATCTCACTGGTTGGCCCTAAAGACTGGGACAGCTTTAAACGCGTTGAAGCTTTCCTGCAGCAGGACATGAAGTTTGATGTACTGGAAGGTCTGGAAGGTAAGTTCAAAGGCCTGAAACCACGCAAGCCAACGGCTCAAAAAGGCAAGCCTCAAGCCAAAGGCAAACGCCCGCAGAAGAAAGTTGCCAAGAAGCCAGCGAAACGCGATAAGGGTTTCTACAACAACGTTGCAGTGGGTGACCAGGTGTTCATGCCGAAGAAGAAAAAGCCGGTTGAGCCAAGTGACGATTGATTGTTGCTGGTGTGACTGAGATTTAAAGAAACCGGAAGTGTCGTGCTTCCGGTTTTTTTGTGTGTATGGTCACCTCGGTCATTCTGAACGCGCTCCCCTGAATCACCCGCGCACTCAACAGGTAAAGCGCGATTCAGAATCTTCTGTCCGCGAGGGGGGGCTTATATCGCGGCAGCGACACGCGTTTGTTGCCGCGGGTACTGTGACAGCTGGCGTGAGAGCTTACGGCGTGCTGTGAGCAGATTCTGAATCAAGTTCAGAATGACACAGTGGGCGTGGTCAGGCGAGGTGGCAGAGGGTTATCGTGGGATAACTGAACCGAACTGTGCTGTAAATGGTTACTCGAAGCGAAAGTTAACTCATGCTGTCAGCGCATGGAGAACTTTGAAGTTTTGCACTTTTTAACTGTCACGCTGGTCATTCTGAACGCGCTCCCCAGAATCATCCGCGTGTTAAACAGGTTAAGCGCGATTCAGAATCTGCTGTCCGCGGGGGCGGACTTACCTCGCGGCAGCGACACGCGTTTGTTGCCGCGGGTACTGTGACCGCTGGCGCGAGAGCTTACGGCGTGCTGTGAGCAGATTCTGAATTAAGTTCAGAATGGCACAGTGGGCGTGGTCAGGGGAGGTGGCAGAGGGTTATCGTGGGATAACTGAACCGATAGTTAATACTATGTGGTCCACGGATCGCTTCACGAGATCCCGGATAATTCTGGTTAGACAGTGTGCACCACATAAACACCTGTGGGCAGAATTTCCGGGATGACAGAATCTTATTATTTGTTTATTAACGGAAAACTCAGTCATCCCGGGCGCATTCCACTGATCCTGCCAAGTGTTCACAGGTAGGCGCGACCCGGGATCTCGTGAAGCGAACTGTGCTGTAAATGGTTACTCGAAACGAAAGTTAACTCATGCTGTCAGCGCATGGAAAACTTTGAAGTTTTGCACTTTTTAACTATCACGCTGGTCATTCTGAACGCGCTCCCCATAATCATCCGCGCGTTAAACAGGTAAAGCGCGATTCAGAATCTTCTGTCCGCGGGGGCGGACTTACCTCGCGGCAGCGACACGCATTTGTTGCCACGGGTACAGTGACAGCTTGCGCGTGAGTATACGGCGTGCTGTGAGCAGATTCTGAATCAAGTTCAGAATGACACAGTGGGCGTGGTCAGGAGAGGTGGCAGAGGGTTATCGTGGGATAACTGAACCGATAGTTAATACTATGTGGTCCACGGATCGCTTCACGAGATCCCGGATAATTCTGGTTAGACAGTGTGCACCACATAAACACCTGTGGGCAGAATTTCCGGGATGACAGAATCTTATTATTTGTTTATTAACGGAAAACTCAGTCATCCCGGGCGCATTCCACTGATCCTGCCAAGTGTTCACAGGTAGGCGCGACCCGGGATCTCGTGAAGCGAACTGTGCTGCAAAAGAGCACCGTTAGTGAAAGCCCGGTTATGCTGTCAACATTCGAAGAACCATAAAGTTGCAGTCGACCTTGCCATCACACCTGTCATTCTGAACGCGCTCCCCATAATCATCCGCGCGTTAAACAGGTAAAGCGCGATTCAGAATCTTCTGTCCGCGAGGGCGAGCTTATCTCGCGACAGCGACACGCATTTGTTGCCGCGGGCACAGTGATAGCTTGCGCGTGAGTATACGGCGTGCTGTGAGCAGATTCTGAATTAAGTTCAGAATGGCACAGTGGGCGTGGTCAGGGGAGGTGGCAGAGGGTTATCGTGGGATAACTGAACCGATAGTTAATACTATGTGGTCCACGGATCGCTTCACGAGATCCCGGATAATTCTGGTTAGACAGTGTGCACCACATAAACACCTGTGGGCAGAATTTCCGGGATGACAGAATCTTATTATTTGTTTATTAACGGAAAACTCAGTCATCCCGGGCGCATTCCACAGCACCAGCCAAACACTCACTGGTAGGTGCGACCCGGGATCTGGTGAAGCGATCGGCACAACAGCAGCCCGTCAGCCCTGCAGAAGTTTCATGCAAATTCCCCGTCAAAATTTCCCGTAACCCGCCAGTGCGCACACCATGCTCATCCCTGAAAGCCTATTCTGATAAAAATCAAAAACATTTCAGGGACGTGCTTATGAATCAAAAATTCTCACTCGCGACCGGTGTTGGCCTGGTATTGGGGCTGGCGCTGCTGGGATTTCAGTTGCAGCAGGCGGTGGTCAGTTTTAAGAGTTTTGACCGGGTTGTAACGGTTAAAGGATTGTCTGAAAGGGAAGTGGCTGCAGATACGGTAATCTGGCCGATTCAGGTGACGGTGGCGGATAATGATTTGCAAAACCTGTATCAGACCCTGGATAAGCAGGTGGATACGGTTGCGGAATTTTTAAAGAAGCAGGGGCTGAATGACGAAGAACTGAGCTTTTCTTCCCCGGGCGTGGTCGATAAGAAAGCCCAGCAATACGGTGACAGCTTTGTTGAACTGCGTTATCTCGCCACCCAGACGCTGACGGTATACAGCACCCGGGTGGATAAGGTACGCAGCGTGATGAATCAGCTCGGTGAACTTGGTCAGGCAGGAATTGTGCTCAATCAGGACAATTATGACAGTCGCCCCGAGTATCTGTTTACCGGCCTCAATCAAATCAAGCCTGAAATGGTAGAAGAGGCAACCCGCAACGCCCGCCAGGTGGCAGAGAAGTTTGCCAAAGACTCTGAATCCAGACTTGGCAAAATCCGCTCTGCCTCTCAGGGGCGTTTCAGTATCTCAAACCGTGACAGCAACACTGCCTGGATCAAGAAAATCCGGGTGGTGTCTACGGTGGAATATTACTTGTCTGACTGAAACTTCTCAGGCGTGACTTCAATGACCAGGCGGTTTTGCTGAGCCGGCTCTTCAGCCATTGCCTGGTTATCTTTATGGGTTTTGAACTCTGCCACCAGCGAGTGACTGACATCAAATGGGTGGTCAATACTCAGTGACAGACCTGCGATCCGGTCACCGATGAAGTGGTAATCGAGCTGGGTTATCTTTTTTGCGTCATGGTCGAGGCGGAACAGCCCAAGGTAGGTAAACAGCCCGCTGCCCTGGTTGGATACTGTATATGGGGCAGCAAAGAGCATCTGGCTGGCCGGCAGCTCTTCAAAGTAGAGCACCACCAGTTGGGTGTAATCGAGCGACACACTACCGCGCTCTGGCTCGTTGACATAATCGCCTTCCGCCCGTGGGTTGTCGCCTTTCATATCACTGAGCCGGGTCAGGGTTGCGCTGACCATGGTCTCTGGTATTGCAACCTGCCAGGGCTTTGCATCAGTGATCGAAAACAGCATTTTCATCACTTCTCCGCCCTCTGCCTTCTGGACGTGGCGTCCCTGTTTTGAGGCGATGTCTTCATCATCGAGTGACAGGCGGTAACTGCCAGCGGCAATCACGGCGACAAGCAGAAGAGCGGGGATCAACAGCAGCAGGGGAACAGGCAAAAAACGCTTTTTCATAAAGGACTTCCGGATGTTTTTGGTCAGTGTAGCGAATTGATAAATGATGGCAACTGAATCGTATCTGGTTTGGCTGGATATCGCTTGTGGTGTAGACTGCTGCGCCATCAGATAAGCGAATGGACAGCGTAATGCTTGAAAAAGAAAACCTGCTCAAACTGGCGCGAATGCAGATGCCGTTTGGAAAATACGCCGGAAGAGTATTGATTGACCTGCCTGAAGAGTACCTGCTGTGGTTCGACAAAAAAGGCTGGCCGTCCGGTGAACTGGGCGAGCTGCTTAAACTGTGCCTGGCACTGAAAATCGAAGGGCTGGACAGTGTGGTACGGCCGCTTAAACGAATGTGATCTGTCATCATCGCGGAAAAATCTGCATTGGATTGATCCGCTTTCATCCAAAAGAGTCAGCCCCCGGCCGACTCGTTTTTGTCCTGAAGTTTGCTGCTATATCCTTGTTCCCATGCTCCAGCGTGCGAATACATACCGCGCCTGAAGTGTCGCACCGTGGGTTGCGCCCTTTATGTATTCAGTAAGATGTTCTGAAATAACTCCTGTATTATGATGTGCAATTGATGGCATTGTGGTGCAATTCACGGAGCTTGTTTCTGCGGTGATTTGTTTGTGTACGGTGCAGTTGGCAGTAAGTAAATCGGGTTCTGTGTAGCTAATCATTTGCTTAGCCCGTTGAATAGCAAGGAAGTCAGATATGTTTAACTTTTCAAATAAAAAAGCATACGTAAAGTCAGTAGCCAAAGATGTAGCCCCTAAACTGTGCGTGAAATTTGGAAAAAAGCAGTTCTATTCGTTTCAGGAAATCAATTGGGCCCTGAAACAGATTAAACGAACTGATGACCCGTTCTACAAGTCTGTTTCCTATGGCATGCTGCTGCCTTACAGTAACGACCTGGCTCTGGAGCTGGCAGGTGATTTAGGTGAGCTGGAAGAGTTTAAAAAGTCTGTTGGAAAGATCTTGTTTAACGTACCTGAAGCACCTTCTTTTGAAAGTTACTTGTTATATGCAGAAGTCAATATTGTACCCGGAAGTAAAGTTACGAATACCAGTTTAGATAGCTCTGGTGGAATTGATTTTCTTGATTTTGGTATTGATGACTAGCGATATAAACTAAAAGGCCACCCGTTTACCAGGTGGCCTGCCATTTCCTACACCAGAGACTCTATCCCGTAGTCAGCCCCATAGTGTTCAACAACGAAGTCGATGTCCTTGTCACCACGTCCTGACAGGTTGATAAGCACAGAGCCTTTCAGTCCCTGTTTGGCCAGTTTGAGTGCATAAGCAACCGCGTGAGAGGATTCAATCGCCGGGATGATCCCCTCAAGACGTGAGAGTTCAAAGAAAGCATCGATCGCTTCATCATCTGTGACCGTCCCATAGTTAACCCGGCCAAGATCTTTGAGGTAGCTGTGTTGAGGCCCAACCGACGGATAGTCCAGCCCGCTGGCAACCGAATGCACTTCCTGAGGTTCGCCCTGGTCATCTTTGAGCATGTAAGATTTAAATCCGTGCATTACGCCAGGTTCGCCGAGGGTCAGGGTAGCGGCGTGTTCACCCGGTACTTCCAGTGAGCGCCCAGCAGGTTCGACGCCATGAATGGCGACGTCTTTATCTTCCAGGAATGCAGTGAACAGGCCCATGGCATTAGAGCCGCCGCCAACACAGGCGACAAGATTATCCGGCAGGCCGCCTGTCATCTCCTGGAACTGGACGCGGGCTTCGTTACCAATAATGGACTGGAAATCGCGCACCATTTTTGGGAATGGGTGAGGGCCAACGACTGAGCCGATCGCGTAAAGCTGGGTGTGAGGGTCTTTCAGGTAAGCTTCAAAAGCTGCGTCTACGGCCTCTTTCAGCGTTTTGCGGCCGTGGGTTGCCGGGATAACGTTCGCGCCCAGAATACGCATTCTGACCACATTCGGGTGCTCCTTGGCGATATCCACTTCACCCATATAGATATCGCACTCCAGTCCAACCAGTGCCGCTGCAGTAGCCAACGCAACGCCGTGCTGGCCCGCGCCGGTTTCTGCGATAAGTTTGGTTTTGCCCATCTTCTTAGCCAGGATCGCTTCGCCCAGACAGTGGTTGATCTTATGCGCGCCAGTGTGGTTGAGGTCTTCCCGTTTCAGGTAGACATCAACACCGTACTTTCTGGAAAGGTTCTCAGCGTGGAAAATGGGGCTGGGACGACCAACAAAGTGCTTGTACAGACGGGCAAGCTCAGCCTGGAAGCCCGGATCTTTCCGGCATTCATCATAGGCTGCGTTGATTTCCACCATGATCGCTTCAAGCTGAGGTGGGATAAAGCTGCCGCCATATTCGCCGAAATAGCCGTCTTCATTCGGCATTGGGAGATCAAAAGAGTTTTTCATTGTTTACATCCTGGTAATGAGCATGGTGATGCATTTATACCCAAATGGCGGTCGTCGCAGTGCTCGGGGATGACATTTCGTGATGATGATCTCGTGCACTAGTTCAATAGTGCGATTGGTCGGGCACTTTTGAGGGGCTGGGTTTATAAATGAGTAAAAACCGGAGTTTGTCTCCCGAATGCGGTACTTGAACGCTTCAGGCACTATTTCACCGGAATTTCTGATGCCCTCCTGAAGGTATGTAACTAAGCCTTTCGAAACCGAGCATTTCTGTTTTATTTTTGTTCGATATCGAATGTGGGCGGGCGGTTTTTTGCAACTTACTTTCGATTTCAACCATCACTTGTGAGCGAATTTGCTCATAGTTTGTGCTGAAGCTCTGCTTAACTTGATCCCGAACCCAAATCTCTGACCGGCAGGTTCTGGCTGGCGTGCCATTCCTGTAGCATTGATGTTTTATATGTCTCGGGTGTATTTATGAATTTTACCTATAAAGCTTTACTGCTGGCCTCTGCAGCAGTGCTTGGCGGTTGTGGTGAGGAGGGCTCTTCTTCCGCACCCGATACGCTCCCTGTAAACGTGCTATCAGGTACCGGCACCCAAATCAGTTTTTCCTCCTCGCTTTCCCCGCAGGAGCTTCCGCGTCTTGACGCTCAGCTTTCTTCGGTAACACCACTGGCGCAGACATCGCATTTTCGTTTCAGTGATGTCCGGTTTACCTCATCTGGCAGCGACTGGCAGATAGAGAACCATACCCCTCAGCCTGCAGAGAGACTGACAGTGAGAACCGGTGATGGCAGTCTGGCGTTGCTGGTACTGGATACACCTCTTGCGCCATACAGTCAGGGGACACTGCATTTTCCGGCTGTGACTTTAAGTAAACTGACTATGGAGGAGCAGGCCGCGCTGTTTTTGCCTGTGGTGCAGGTATCCGGTTTTAACGCAAACTGCAGTGACACCAGCAAGACCTGTTACGACGATTTGAATGCGACCGAGCGCGAGATATATGAAGTCATTGCGATAAATATCAGAAACTCGTTTAATCGCCGCTCTTTTACTCAGTTTTCTGAGGAGTTTTTCGGGAACAGTTGTGCCAGTTATACCGGATGCAGCGGGCATCCGGCTGGTGGCCTGAGCTACAGCTGGCTGAGTCTGCTGAAGATGGGGTTTGATGGCCATCAGCTTGGGTTGAAAGCGATGCGCAATGTGTATGCGGCAGAAGGAATGGGCGGGGGTTCTTCTCCGGATATAGCTAAGATTACTACTACGTCGGGCGGTTGGGCTTCTCTGTGGGAAGATTATCAGGATCCGTCGAAAAGTGTTTACCGTAATTATGCACCCATCACTTATGATCACCTGTTTCACGAGATTGCCCATGCGTATGGTTTTTCTCACAGTAGTGGAATGAGTTACGGTCTGGCGGATAACTGGGGTAACAACTATGCTCAGCAAAATTTTTCAGACGCGCAGCGCAGGACGCGTAATCCAATCCAGCTACCGGGCATAGTTATGGATAAAAAGGTGGCTGAAGACGGGCGCCTGACAGTGAATTTTTATCAAACCGGCCAGGCGCAAAGCGCCATTGATCTTACTCTGCTCAGTGGTGAAGCTCAGGATGTAACTCTGAGTTATACGTCCGGCAGCGGACAGGCTGAACTCAGGTTCAATACATTGCCAAAGCAGCCGGTGTACCTGATGGCCAGCTCTGAAAGCAGTGATTACTTTTCAACGTTACGGGTTCGCTTATCAGATCTGGTGGTTTCGAAATCCTGGTCATTTGATGGGGTGAAATATACCGAGCTGAATGATGTGTTGCTGGACCCGGCTGCTAACGGCTGGGAAATCCGCGGTGCCTGTGATCAGCCGGGCTCACAACTGGCGACCAAAGCAGACTATCAGAAGCTATGGGATCACCTGGCGGCCAATAATAAACTGGGTGAGCTGACTAAAACCCGTTTCCTGAGTCGGGATGAGCCGTCAGGGTATGTGATTTGGCTGGTTGAGTTTCTGCAGAGTGAAATGAAGGGCTCACACTACGGGATGACAAACCCAATGGGGGATGATAAAGGCCTGGTGTGTGTGGAGTCTCTTAACTGAGGCGGGATTAATAAAACGGGGCCACAGACGGGCCCCGTTATCAGTTCTGTACACGAAGAGATGATCAACTGAAATAGGTCTTTTCTATATATCCCTCAAACGCTGCAAACATCGTCTCATCTGATCCGCTGTTATCTGCCAGCAGAGTGTCTCCGTCAATAACCCGGATGTGGGCATTCAGTGGTGCCGGAGCCTGTTGTGGGCGCATCACTGCCCGGGAGATTTTCTCCTGTTCTTCCATCCATGCTTCTTCGGCGCTCTTGTTACAGGCTTCAGCCAGGTGCCGGGCACTGAACGGGCTGCCGGTAAGGCTTTCGATACTTCCGGAATGGCTCTGACTATTGCCGGGTTGCCAGTAGTGTTTTGCCATCAGCGGACCTATTTGCGGGTTATCGGTCAGGTAGCCAAACTTGTCTGTAAAAAATGCCCGGGTTTGCTCAACGGCCATGTTTGCCAGAAGATAGCCGTGGTAACAGCAGGCGGAGTCATCACTGAGCAGGTGAGGCACTGAAATTACCGGACGGGGACTGACCGACAGGCCCAGTATCTTCTGCTCAGTACGGCGCGCCAGCGCAGTGATGTTCTCCGGTGTCAGCTCTGCTTCGTCCATCTGATACAGAGCATGTTCAAAATACGGCACGACCATCAGGCTGCGTTCTGAGTAGGCCCGGAATGGCTGCTTGCTGAAGACGATCTCTTTCAGAAGTTCATCCGGCACTGCATCACCCTGTGCATTTTTAGCGTAAAGCTTCAGCCAGTCGGCATCAGCCAGCAGGCTGTCACAAAACATAGACTGGGTTTCGGCATACGCCATCGACATTGGCGCGAACTCGTGGGCGAAGCAAGGGGAGTTCATCTTGATATTGGCGAAGTGGGCGGCATGGCCTCCTTCATGGACCAGGGTATTAATACCATCGTAACCGCTGCCGACCTGATCGGGTTTTGCATTGCTGGTGAAGTTCACTTTGGCCGGTATCCACTCCGGGCCGTTAAACCAGGCCGGATTCGGGCCGTGGCAGAAGCCGTTGGGGAACTTACCTTTGCGGTCGAGCAGATCAAGCGTCAGTTCAGCCATAGAGAATTCGATATTCAGTCTGCCAAAGGTTTCCACCCACCGGCGCAGTGAACGGCCAAAAGGCACGTAAGCATCAAGTTTGCGCTGACTGTCGCCGGAGAAGGCATAGACAAAGTTATGCCCCTTGAGAATGTGCGATCCTTTTTCATCAGCCAATGCCTGCTGACTGTCCAGGCAGGCTTTTCGCGTTTTTTCTTCGAACTCATCGAGAATGGTGAACAGCTCTTTACTGGTCATTCTTTCGGTTTTTTGGACCGAGTACTCGAAGAAGTTATCGAAACCCATCAGGTGGGCAAACTGGTTGCGTTTCTTTACCAGCTCAATATACCCGTTTGAGAGTACCCATTGTTCAAGGTTGAGCAGCGCCTGATGGGCACTTTGTCGTACGTCTTCATTGTCACTGGTACGGATATTAGCGGCCAGCACTGGCAGGGAGCCCTGTTGCTGAGAGCCGTCTTCGGCGGTAAAGAACAGTGGGTGACATTTCTTTTTGTCAAACAACTCGCTTTCAAAAGAGATCAGTTCTTCTTTTAGTTCGCGGGCCTCCGGGGACTCAATTGCATTGGCTTCAAACACGGCCAGCCAGCCTTTAAGTGCCTGTACGGTGCTGTCACGTTCGGCTGGATCCAGAATTTGTTCAGCTGCTTTGAGCTGATCGCGGGTAATGGTGATGTTGGCAGGGTCGCCAAGGTAACGACTCATGGCGGTTTCAGCATCAGCCAGGTCGGCGCACTGGCCGCTGAGTGCCATATAGGTGTGCCAGAATGCATTTTCTTTGGTGTGGTGGAGCTTAAGGAACTGGCTGTCCAGCCCGTTGAGATACTTCGTTGCGCTCATTGCGCTTCTCCCTGTAAATTGTTGTCCAAACCAATAAGTTAGCACGGCCGGGTAACAAAAACAGGGAGGAGGGCTGCAAAACCACTGTAGTCAGGGCTTTCAGTCAAAGAAGGGGGCTGCATCCACTTCGAGCGAGGTGGGAGCAATCGCTTTGTTAATTTTGGTATCGTTTTTACTCAGGTCAACAAAACTCACTTCGGTAAAGCGTTTGTATTTTCTGGAATAGAAACATTTTACTTCAGGTTTGAGAGGCTGGTGCTGGTTGGTGGTCCAGACGATGCCTACACGCGAATCGCTGAGTTCGACCAGTGAGCCAACCGGATACACGCCGATACAGTTGATGAACTTGTAAACGAGTTCCTGATCCAGGTGATGAGGCGCCAGACTGAGCAGAATTTTAAATGCTTCTGCTGAGCTCATGCCGTCTTTGTAACAGCGTTGAGCGGTAAGGGCATCATAGATATCGATGATGCTGCTCATCCGGCCGTAGAGCGGGATTTGCTCTGCGGTTAAGCCGCTTGGATAACCGCTGCCATCGAGCTTTTCGTGGTGCATCAGGCAGACGTTCTGGCTGATGTCATTCAGCCCCTGTACCTGAGGGATTATCTCTTTGGCGTACACCTGGTGCATTTTCATGTGTTCAAACTCTTTCGCAGTCAGGCGACCGGGTTTGTTGAGTACCTTGTCATCGACTTTGATCTTGCCGATGTCATGCAAAATGCCGCCAATTGCGAGGTGCTTGAGGGTCGGCTTATCAAAATCAAGAAAGCGGCCGAAAGTGATCAGCAGGCAGGCAACATTGACCGAATGCTCAAGCAGATAGGTATCTTTGTTACGCAGGGCCGAGACACATTTTACCGCGTCCGGGTCTACCAGGATGGTATCGATTACGTCATCAGCCCAGGCTTCTATCGGGCCAACGTTGATTGGCTTACCATCAAAGGTTTCGCTGAGGATTTTGTGCGCCAGCCCACGGGCTTCTGTGATCAGCTTTTTTGCCTTTTTATTGCGGATCCCGCGGTCACCGAGTTTTATCGGCGTCATGTGACCGGTGTCCGGAGTGGTATCCACTTCGACCGGGATGGTGCTAACCGGCTTAAAGGTGCATTTTCCGGAAGAGAGGCCGACGTCAACCCATACAAATCTGACGCCACTGTTTTTCAACTGGCTGATGGCGGCAACTGAAGAAACCCGGCCTGCATTGGCAAGGTTGACGCGTTTGCTTTGTTCGATTGCCGTAACAAACATCCCGATTTCGAGGCTGGATATGTCGATTTTTATTGATTGTTCAGGATTGTAATGCATGACCTCAAACCACTGGTAACATCAGGCGCGTTACTTTAGCAAAAAATAAATATTGCGCTATAAAAAAGTGCAACAGAGAATGTAATCAACCGTTTGCGCAATAATATCCGGTCATTTTCATTCTTATTAAGCATAGACTCAGCAACATCAAGATAAAAGGAAAGCATTTTCGCTTTCCTTTCATGTTTCAGGGTTTATGAGTGCTTGTGTCCGGAACGCCGGAACTTCTGCAGAGCCTCTTCTGCTTCTTCAAATACAAACTGACTGAATGGGTTGGCATATTTGGCGATCAGATAGATGCTCAGGATCACCAGTGGGAAGGCGACCAGGTCGTAGCTCAGCGGCGTGGTATAGGTTGCCCTTAAGATCCGGTCAAGTGGGATCATGTTGCCATTGAGCCAGAACTGATAGCAGTACAGCGCCGGAGCATAGACAAAGTTAAGAAACAGCCAGGCAAAAGCGGTGACCGGCAGCAGGATCAGTACCGGTTCGGTCAGTTTGTTGGGCAGTACGAAGTGAACCAGGGCTATCAGAAGCATCATGGCCGAAAAGGCCAGTGCAGCATGGATAGGGAAGGGCAGGGTTACGTTCATGACCGGAGTCTGCCAGGCGAAGTATCCGACTGCAAACAGCACGGCCGGGATTACTATGATGAATACATGGTAGCGCCGGAAAAACCAGGCGCCCAACAGGATTGCAGACAGGAACAGCACAGCTGCGATGACGAACGGGATCAGCTCAAAGCTCAATGCAATTTGCTGTGAGTTGAAAGTCAGCACGTACAGGTAAAGGTACATGGCTGTGATAAAAGCGGTGCAGGCCCTGATGATGGCCAGCGCCAGTCTGGATTGTTCTTTGCTCATTTTATCCACCCTTTACCGGATCGCATTTGGGGGTGGGCCTCAGCGCCGGTTTTCTTTTTTAATTAGCTCAATATGCCTCTTTTATAAAGTGTAGTTGCTGCGTTAAAACTACGCAAAAAAAAGACACCCACCCTGCATCAAGGCAAGCACGATGGGTGCCAATTAATTACAGACAGAGCTCAAAGGAAAGGCGCTTTCCCTGTAACGTATTGTGTCTGTGTTAGTTTTTTCTGGCCTGTTTTCCTGCAAAATAAATCACAACTTTATCGTTGTTCATTACCCGGGCAAAACCATAGCCATTTTCCTGACGGATGGCAGTATGTTGACCACCGCCAATAGCCGGGTGTTTGTTTCGAAATTGGCCCAGGATCTGCCAGTGTTTAAGCAGAGCCTGCTGTTTGTTATCCAGTTTCCATGGCATATCGGAGCGGGTGCTTTGATGGAAGTCATCCGCATAAGGCCCGGGTTTACGCGCCACTTCATCACCGTAGTAGACCTGAACGGCACCCGGGCTCATTAGCAGGGCGGTTGCCGCACCTTTTTGCATCGGAATGTCTTTGAAGCGGCCGAAGAACAGTTCAGTATCATGGGAAGACATATAACTGACCGGGTTGAAGTCGGCTTCCTGCGCCATAGTGGTTGCATACGACTGATAGGTTTCGTCCATCTGCATCAGGCAGGCAGCGCCTTTGTCCATTTTCTTTTGCAGATCAAAGTTGATAAGGGCATCGAAACCATCGTCAAAGTATGGGCTGCGCCAGGCGGTATGGCCCCAGACTTCACCCATCATCCAGAAAGGTTGTCCGGTACGGCCGTTTTGGCTCCGCCACTGCTCAAGGCTGGTTGCTGCTTCGGCTTTGAGGCGTTTCCAGACATCGCCTTCCACATGCTTCACCGTATCGACCCGGTAGCCATCAATGCCAAATCGTTTTACCCAGTCGGTTTGCCACTCAATCAGATAATCACTGACGGTATAGTTATCGCGGTGCTTAACCCGGGTGCCCGGATTCTCAAGCAGCCATTTTGGTGGCGTCACAAAATCGCCGGACTCGGTTTTAAAATCCGGCAGGCCGGCCAGTGCCATTGCGGTATCTGAGCTGCCTGGTGCGGTGTATCCGGGAAGACCGGTGCGTACCCAGTCTTTGCCCCACCAGGCTGACCAGTTTTGGCTTTGGTAGTCGATGGCTTTGTGGTAGCTGTGCCAGTTTTCACCGCCTGCAGGCTGCCAGTCAGCCCATTTTTCCGGCCAGTTCTGGCCTGGTTGCACCACGTTCAGGTTATCGAACTGTAAGTCTGCGAGGGTAGAGTAGCCGCTGTGGTTGATAACCGCATCCATCAGGATCTTGATGCCACGTTTATGGGCTTCGCTGACCAGTTCTTTCAGGTCATCGTCGTTACCAAAGTTCTGGTCGATTTTGGTGAAGTCCCGCGTCCAGTAACCGTGATAGGCGTAAAACGGGAACGAACCTTTGTCACCGCCACCAACAAACCCGTGCACCTGCTCTACAACAGGAGAGAGCCAGATAGCGTCGGTGCCGAGGTTTTTGATGTAGTCGAGTTTATCGATAACGCCCTGAAGGTCACCGCCGTGGAAGGTGCCGACCTCGTCTTTGCCGTCACTGCGGCGTCCGTAGCTGTGATCGTTTGAACTGTCCGCATTGTTAAAACGGTCCACCATCACAAAGTAGATGTTGGCGTTGCGCCAGTCGAGTGGGGCATCCTGGCCTGTCGCTTTGACCGGCTCAAGCAGTACCAGACCGTCGGCTGCAGGGGCCGGAGTCAGCGTCACCTGGCCATTTTTTACCGTGACCTTCTGGCCAGAGTAAGCGTCGCGCAGTTGTTCTCCATCGGAAAAAGTATCTCCAACAGAGATAGTGACCGGGCCACCGGTATAGACCGGGCAATCAACCTGAGGAAGAGGGCGCTTAAACTCTTTCGTTGCGCTTTTCTTTGGCTGACGCTTGAGCAGCAGGGTGTTGGCTTTATCGTCAAAGTAGAACGCATAATCGCCGCTGAAACGTACTTTGAATTTCAGGGTAGTGGGTTCGTGGCAGTTCAGGGATAGAGGAGTGTTGAACTTTACTTTTTGTCCCGGCGCGGCTTTACAGTCTCCGCTCAGGCCTTCGATTTTAAAGGTGTATTCCGATTTGGTCAGCGGGACAACCAGTGGTTGTTCTGCGCTGAGAGGAAAGTCGCGGCTGTTGGTTGAGGTGGCAATGGTAATGCCGGGTGCAGAAAATGCCGGCGCAGTTGTCAGGGCAACGGCGCAGGCAAGTAAGGTACGCTTCATGATTCTTTTCCCTAAGGTTTTTTCTTAGGGTACCCCGCAAAGAAGGGGCTGACATCATTCTGCTTATCTACGCCCTAATACGCTACATTGATCAAAAAAACGTGGCACAGGGCGTAGGGTAGAGAACAATAAAACAGGGACTATTTTTTCATGTTTTCCATTGCCCACATCATAAATGCTTTTTGCTCGCTGGCGGACAGGGCGTCAAATCCGGTTTTGATCACATCCATCGCCGGGCTCGCAGGGGCAGTGGGTGGCGCTGCCGCGGCCAACGGAGCATCGCCTCTATTGTGTTTCTTCACTGCACCTTCATAGTCCTGCATCAGTTGCAGGCCACCAATGTGCAGTTTGGTTACCGAGTGCTTTACCCGGTTACCCTGATCATCCATCAGGCTGAACTCAGGTTGTTTGGCAAAGATACGGGCATCTTCAATTGTGCGGAACGGCTTATAGCTCAGTGACAGCTGGGCATCCGATGCGGTGAAGTCGATTACATAAGGGTCAGAGTCGTACTTAACCCGGCGACCGTCTTCAACCACAATCTGGCCAAGGGTAACGACCAACTGGTTCTGACCATTTCCGGTGGTCAGTTCTGAGGTTGTCTCAAACCAGCCGCTGTCGATCCCTTTCTCATTGAGCACCTTTGGAGCAATCTCTTTACTGAAGGTGACCGTGTTGTCTGCCATGACCTGTGCGCTGCCCAGAGCAGCCAGCGCTGCTGCGATGGTGATCAGACGTTGTTTCATAGTTTTCTCCTTACAACAGCGGGTGGCAGCACCACCCGCTTTGTCTGGTTGAGATTAGAAGTAGTATTCTACACCGACAGATACTTCTGAGAAGGAGTGTGACTTCCAGCGAGCATAGTCGCCGCCGTTGCCGGTTGATACGGTGTTGTTATCACCCATACGAACGTCACGGGCACGTACATACAGTACAGCGGACGGGTCGACGAAGTACATCGCCTGCGCAGAGATGGTGTCATCTGCGCTGTCTTCGATGGTCTTGCCGTTCACTTCCAGATCAAAGTTCTTGGTGTAACCGACTTTGAACTGCCAGTCGTTGACGTTGTACATCAGGCCGGAGGTCAGGGCATTTTGCTTCTCATTGCGGCCGGTATCAGTGCCTTGTTTCACTTCTGCATCCTGCATACGGTACTGGGCGAAGAACGAGATACCGTTCTCGAACCAGCCCTGCATGCCCAGCAGGTAGGTGTTGTTGTCCCAGACACGGCTGATATCAGTGTTATCTGTTGTGTCAGCTTTGCCTACCGATTCTGATACGTCGCGGTTGACTTCATAAGCGGCATCGAACTGAACAGGACCAACTTTATAGTGGGCTGCACCGCCCTGCCACCAGCCCTGGTCGCTGCCGGTTGCTGCGGCTTTGGTTCGGCCATAGGCTACATCCAGGCTAAGGCCACCCCAGGTTGGGGAATCCCAGCGTACTGTATTGGATGAACGGTCCTGGAACTTGTTACCGCCGATCATGCCGCCCCAGTCCCACACATCGCCCAGGCCCGGGTTTGCGCCTGGCCAGTCAACCACTTCGTAAAGTGGAGTCAGAACGCGGCCGATACGAACCTGACCGAATGAGTCAAAGTCTTCAAAACCAACGAAAGTATCACGTTCACCCAGACCACCTTTTGCTTCATGACCAGCGTAGGAAGGGTCAACATAACCGCTTTCTACCTGCCAGATGAACTTTGAATCCATGTTTTTGAACTGCTTGGAGCCGCGGAAACCGATCCGGCTTTCGTTGTTGGTCTGGAAACCGGTCAGATTCTCAGGAGTAGCCGTTTTATCATAACGATGCTCTGACTGGTCTTTGTAGTCACGGTAGTGAGCCTGAACGGCAATGATGCCGTAGACCTCATATTTTGCATCCGTCTCATTTGCCATGGTTGGCGTAGCGGTCAGTGCCACGCTGGCAACTGCACTGGCGATCAGTGTACGGGCAAATAGCTTGTTCATATAAACTCCAAATGTATTAGCTGTTAGTTACAACTTGAGGGCAATCGAATGGGCCGCTGATTTTCCGTCAGGTTGTGTCGTTTTGATTGATGACGGGAATAAGCTTACCCGGAATTTCTGTCACGAATATGGGACACATGTCCGAACATGATTGTGTTCAAATTTTAGAACGGGCAGGAAAGGTAAATTCTGCAATATCAATGTTTTATGGTGCTTATATGAAAGAATGCGAGAGGGTCTCAGGAGTTCTAAATGCGACGCACTTCAAATCTCAATGCGGGTATGGGAGCGGAGGCACATCACTTTTTGCCTTATTCATAAGTGACTGATAAGGGTTTAGTTTTTTTTGAGCTGAAAACTTGATCTCTCTCTCGTAAATTCAACGTTAAAACCGTTATTTCAGTGGAACTTTCGAAGAGACAGGCAACTGAGTTTTTTAGAAAAGAGAAATAACTGACCGGCTTATCAACGTAAACCGGGTGTTTACCGTTTGTGTGACGGTATTTTTTGGGGCTTTCTTTTATCGTATTTGGCCGCTGTATCATTGCCAGCGGTCTTTTTGTTTGCCGCAAAGATAGCTTTTGGAACAAATTAACCGTTGCCGAGCTGGTGGAACGGCCATAGGATGGGGAGCAAAATAAGTGAAAGGAGAACTATCCATGGTGGCGAAAGTAACCACGGCAAATCAGGGACCAGAGTTTTCAGAACTGGTTCAGGGATACTGGCGACTGGCCGAATGGGGCATGACAGCGCAGGAGCGGCTGACTTTTCTTAAGCAGCATGTGGATCTGGGTATTACCACGGTAGACCATGCCGATATCTATGGCGGCTATCAGTGTGAGCAGTTGTTTGGTGAAGCACTGGCACTTGACCCGGCAATGCGCCGCCAGATTGAGATCGTTACCAAGTGCGATATTAATCTGACCGCTGCGCATCCGGAGCGAAAAATCAATCACTATGATACCAGCAGTAAACATATCTTCCGTTCAGTTGATAATTCGCTGGAGCGTTTGGGTGTGGATGAGATTGATGTTCTGCTTATTCATCGTCCCGATGCGCTGATGGACGCCGATGAGGTGGCGGAAGCGTTTGGTGAGCTGCATAAAGTAGGTAAGGTGAAGCACTTTGGTGTATCTAATTTTACCCCGTCTCAGTTTTCTCTGTTGCAGTCCCGTTTGAGCAAGTCTCTGGTGACCAATCAGGTTGAGATTAACCCGATTAACTTTGATGTGGTGCATGACGGTACCCTGGATCAGCTGCAGATGGAGCGTATTCGCCCAATGGCCTGGTCCTGTCTGGCGGGTGGTGCGATTTTCAACGGTGAGTCAGAGCAGCATAAGCGTGTACGTGATGAGCTGACGGTGATTGCCAAAGAGATCGGCGCAGAGAATATTGAGCAGGTGATTTACGCCTGGGTAAGACGACTGCCTTCTCTGCCGGTACCCATTATCGGCTCGGGCAAAATCGGGCGTGTGGAGCAGGCGGTACGGGGCCTTTCACTGGAACTGACCCGTGAGCAGTGGTATCGGGTATGGGTTGCATCGAAAGGACACGGTGTGCCATAGCAGCCCCTTCAACAGATAACAAAAAACGCCCCGCGGGGCGTTTTTTATTAATGCAGATGAAAATCAGTTTGCGGTATCAATAGCCAGCAAACTGATAACTGAATCCAACCTCAAATGACCAGCCATAGTTGCGCTGTACCAGCGGACTGTCGTAATCATGGCCTTCGAACTGAAGACGGCTCACCATGATCAGTTTACGCGACATATCGTAGCGTCCGGTCAGGCCCGCCCTGTAGACGTATGTTGCCCCGGATGTGTACTCGTCAAGGCCACTGGCCGCAGCTTCGGCTGCAGACACGTTGTACAGATGACCTGACAGTTTTTTGTCCTGCCAGCTGAATTCGATAAAAGGTGTCAGCTCGAAGCGGCGGAATACATTGCCAATTGAGTGGCTGACGTATGCCTGGAGCTCATGGCCGCTATGGACCGACATGACGTCGTATAGATACGTCAGGCGAAGATTCTGATCACCAAGAGTAAAACCAAAGTCCAGGTTACCGTTCCGGTCATCAATACCGTGTGGGGCACTGGCGTGTATCCCGCCAATTTCGGCAAAGCGCCACTGACCCGTCAGGCCAACGTAGGGCAATACGTAGTAGTTGATCAGGTTATCATCGATAAAACCATCCCGCCCTTCGTAATAAACAGTAGGCATCAGGCGCCAGATGGCGTTGTTTACGGTCGAAAACGTACTCTGACCATACCAGGTGTTGACGCCAATATAGCCATACTCATCATTCATCTCCAAAGCAGAGCTGTTAGCTGACAGCAGGGCAAGTAATAACAGGCCGAATTTTCTCATGGTGTACATCCGTGAAGTCCAGGGTGACTAAAATGCTATATCGGCCAGTTACCTGCAAATTTTATACCTGAATTTTTGACACAGTTGGCGAAGCGCTTCTGCCGTTTGTCCGAAAAATCGCCCGTTTATCCTTTTCATTGCCGTTTTATCGCATTTCGGGGTTTTCAGTGCCCGGGACGGATACTCTTTAATCAACGCCAAACAGATTAAGGACAAGGCAATGACAAACCAGATTACCCGACTTATTTCCGGCGCTGCGATTTTGCTGTGCAGCAGTTTTGTGCTGGCGAATCCGCCCCAGGCACTGATAGATCAATATTATCAGGCCGCAGAAGGAGACGAAGCTCAGGTAGAGCCGGTAGCAGAGCAGCTCAGCGCACTGATTGACGCCCGGGGCGCGGATCCACTGAGCCTGGTATTGCTCGGCAGCACCCAGACCCTGCAGGGGCGGGATGCTTTTCTGCCATGGAACAAAATGAAGTACGTAGAGCAGGGGTTGGCGACAATAGATAAAGGCCTGGGACTTATCAAAACCAACCCGGTCCCGGTAACCGATCAGGCGGTGATTCAGGGCCTGCCTGCCAGTTATCTGGCGACGGCGCTTGCGGCCAGCACCTATACCGAACTTCCGGATATGTTTAACCATTTTGAACGCGGTTACGACCTGTATCTGTCGATGCTGGAAGAGCCGGTATTTGAGCAGGCTCCATTTGAAGCCACATCATGGGTATATGTGTATGCTATTTCTGCGGCGATTCGGGCTGAAGATATGCCGCGGGCAGAGCAGTGGCTGGACGTGATGAACCGGCGCGCACCGGATCACATGGACACCATCAAAGCCCAGGCGCTGATCAGTAAGCGTTAAGGAGCATCAAGTGCTTGAATTTCATAACATTGTTAAGTCGTATCGTCAGGGTGAGCTTGAGACTCATGCCCTGAAAGGGGTATCAGGCAGTATCGCAGAGGGGGAAATGGTTGCCCTGTGCGGGCCGTCCGGTTCGGGAAAAAGTACGCTGCTCAACATACTCGGCCTGCTTGACCAGCAGTATCAGGGTAATGTGGCACTGGGCGGAAAATCTTTGCCTCAGGCACCTGCTGTTGCAGCAGCGGTAAGACGTGGCCGAATGGGTTTTATTTTTCAGCGTTTCAATCTGATCCCCGTCATGAGCGCACTGGAGAACGTGGCCTATCCGCTCAGACTCAATGGATATTCTGTGGCCGAACAGACAAAGCTGGCGACGGATATGCTTGCGCGGGTTGGGCTTGAGGCGTTTATTCATCATCGCCCGGACCACCTTTCAGGCGGACAACAGCAGCGGGTGGCGATTGCCCGCGCTCTGGTACACAGTCCTGAGCTGGTTATCGCCGATGAGCCAACGGCCAGTCTCGACAGCAAAACGGCGACCAACGTGATTGAGATCATGAAGCAGCTCGGTCATGAACGTGGGTCCGCGTTTGTCATCGCTACTCACGACCCGCGTATGGCACACCGCTGTGACCGGGTGATTGAGCTTTCCGATGGTCAGTTGACGGAAAAGGAGAGTTTGTCATGGGCAAGCTGATAAACACACTGTTGCCGCTGAACTACCGGATTGCAGCGCTGAATCTGTTTCGTAATGGACGCCGAAGCCTGCTGTCGGTGTGCATTATTGCTATCGCGGTGTTTGCCATGGTCTCGGCTGGTGGTTTTGGTCTCTATACCTACGAATCTCTCAAAGAGTCTACCGCGAGGGATACCGGTCATTTGACCATCAGTCAGCCTGGCTATTTTGAAAAAGAAGAAGAGATGCCGCTCAGTAACGGGCTGGATAACAGCACTGAGCTGGTACCCCAAATTACCGGCCTTAAAGAGGTGCGCGGAGTCCAGCCACGGGTTTACCTGTCAGGTCTGATTTCAAACGGTTCCAAATCCACCATCTTTATGGGGATTGGGGTGAATGAGCGTGAATTTGATATGAAAGGGCCTTTTTTGAATATCGATGAAGGCCGGACCCTGATGGATGTCAATTCCGTTCGTTATGACCCGGCTGAGCCGGAAATTATGCTGGGCCGGGAACTGGCGCGCAACCTGAGTGTAGGAACCGGTGACTGGATTACCCTGTTGGCCACCACGGCAGACGGCGCGCTGAATGCGTATGACTTTAAGGTGAAGGGGATATTCTCTACCGGTATTCCGGAGCTGGATAAGCGTCAGCTTTATCTGCATATCTCCATGGCTCAGGAGCTGCTGGTGAGCGACAAAGTGAGCACCCTGTCGGTGTTCCTGTTTGATACGCCAGAAACGGCAAATGTTAAGAACAAACTGGAGCAGAAGCTTAACTGGGATGGTGGACTGGAGATCACGCCGTGGGAAGAGCGCGCGTTTTTCTACAAGAAAGTGAAAGATCTCTACGATCGTATCTTCGGGATTATGGGGCTGGTGATGGCGCTGCTGGTATTTGTCGCTCTGTTTAACACCATGACCATGTCGGTGACCGAGCGGACCCGGGAAATTGGTACGCTTTCTGCGATGGGCGCATACCCACGGGAAGTCGTCAGTGGATTCCTGCGAGAAGCAGGGCTGTTGGCTGCTGTGGGTGGACTGGCTGGGATCCTGCTCAGCGCACTGACGACGGTATTTTTAATGGTTGCTGATATTCAGATGCCACCACCTCCGGGTCATAACGAGGGGTATCCACTCAATATCTATTTCTCAGCGGAGCTGAGCGTGATGGCGCTTTTTGCCGTGGTGGTGATTTGTGTATCTGCAGCGTATTTTTCTGCCCGAAAAGGGGTGAACCGCCCAATTACGGAGGCTCTGGCTTATGTTTAGAAAATGGATGGTAATGGCGCTGCTGCTGGGCAGCAGTGCAGTGGCGGCGCAGAGCGATGTTCACAGTGATGTTAATGCGATATTGAAGCAGGCGGATGATTACCGGCTGGACAGTCAGTCGGCAAAAGTGGTTTCTGTGGTGTCGCTGTATGAAAACGACCAGCTTGATAAAACCCACCAGTATCATGTCTATACCCGGCCTGAACGTGAATCTTTGGTGGTGTTCAAATCTCAGGTAGAAGCCGGGCAGAAGATGCTGATGCTGGGGGATAATTACTGGCTGGTGATGCCAAAAAGCCGCCGCCCGATCCGGATCACCCCGATGCAGAAACTGCTGGGTGAAGCCTCGGTTGGGGATGTTTCAACCCTGACCTGGAGTGAAGATTATCAGGGCGTGGAACGCACCGACCTGCCATTTGATGGTGATGAGAACGGGGTGCTGGCACTGGAGCTGACAGCCAAAACCAAAGGGGCGAGCTACGCCAAAATTCATCTTTGGGTCCGTGGTTCTGACTCGTTCCCGTTAAAAGCCGATTTGTATATGCGCTCGGGAAAACTGGCCAAACAGGCCCTGTTTCATCAGGGGCAGCGGGGCGGCAAGCCTGCGGTTGATGCCATGACACTGCTCGACAAAATACAGCCGGCAAAGAAAACCGTGATCGAATATCGCTCGGTTACGCCGCATCAGCTGGCGGATAAGTATTACAACCCGTCGTACCTGGTGCGTAACAGTGTGTCGGAGTTATAGATGAAAACCTGGTCTTCACTATTGCTTATGGCAGCCTTGCCTGCGTGGGCGCAGGGGCCGGATCTGCGCTGGGACTGGATGGTCAGTTCCGCCGCCAGTCAGGTCAATACCGGGTCACGGCTGTTCTGTGAAACAGAGAATGTGCGTCAGGCCGATGCTTACCTGGAGCTGGAAGCCGGGTACAAAAACTGGCTGGCACTGGTGACACTGAAGAGTGACGCTCTGTATCACAGCGGTAATGCGGAAGCGGAGACACGGCTGATCCTGCGTGAGTTGTTCTGGCAGGGCAGCGCAGATGTTGCAGGGGTTAGCGTGGATATTACTGCAGGCAAGCAGCGGATTGACTGGGGAGTGGGGTATGGTTATCGACCGCTGGACCTGCTAAAAGCCTACCGGAGAAATCCGGTGGGTATTCAGGTGGAAGAAGGCGTGGGTGTACTGGCGTTATCATCGTTTGATGGTGATGGCGAGTGGACCCTGCTTGCAGCAGACTCATCGTGGAACAGCCAGCCCCTTAATGAGCTGGATAAAGAGAATGTTTCCCGGGGGGCCGGTATTCGCCGTTATCAGCTGTCCGGTGACAGTGAGTATCAGCTGATAGGTTACTGGGATGATGTGCGCCATGGCGTAGCAGGCGCAAGTATAGTGACTGTTTTTGACCCGGCATGGGAGTTTCATGCTTCCGCCAGCTGGCAGTCCCGCTATATCGGTTATCAGATCAGCGGCGATCCATATCAACCACCTGAACTGGCGCCCCGGCATAACCTTTGGCAGGTGATGGCAGGCGTGACCTGGGCGGGGGAGAGTGGCCATCAGATTATTGCTGAATACTGGTACGATCAACGGGCCTGGAGCAGGAATGACTGGACGCTGGCCTGGCAGCGAACAGAGATGCTGAGCAGTCAGGCACTTTCATCACTGGCACAAAGCTATGCAAATGGGCTGCAACACGCGAATCTGGTTCGTCATAACGTCCTGCTGCACTGGCGTTTTGATTCGGCGTCGTGGGTAAACTACGAATGGAGCCAGACCTGGATGCAGGATCTGACCCCGCAGCTGGACCTGATGCTGTCTCCTGAAGATGGTGGCACCATGATCACCCCCCGGCTGGGTTATGTGTGGCATGACAGTGGGCAAAGCCGGTTTGAAACGGAACTGGCAGGGCGTTTTGTGACGGGGGACGCATCCTCTGTATATCAAAACCTTCCTGATAACTATATGATTTTCTTAAATCTGAAAGGGAAGTTCTGAATGCAGACCAAGTGGTATCAAAACGACTGGTTCCGGAGTATTGCTTATACTTCGCTGTTTTGTCTGGTTATCGCCCTGACTACGTTTCTGGTCTGGGGGCCTCCGTTTTATTCTCACCTTGGAGTCAGCTTCGGGTATGGCTACAGCGCGATATTTGGCTCGGCGCTTCTCTGCCGGTTTTGTCCGGGTCTGAGTACCCGGGAGCTTAACGTTTACAGTCTGATTTTTGCGGTGGTACTGGGTTCTGTAAATGCCTATCTGTGGATGGATGGCATAGAAGACCATGATGTGATGGCCGTGATGAAGCCGACCGTTATGCTGGGGCTGATCTTCACCGCGACCTGTTTCTTCTATTTCTATTCTCATGAGCAGAAGCTGCTGGCAGAAAAAGAGATGGAAAAGCTGCGCCGTAAGGAAAGTGAACACGAAAAAGCCCAGGTGCTTAGTGAGCTTAAACTGCTGCAAAGTCAGATAGAGCCTCATTTTCTTTTCAACACTCTGGCAAACCTGAATGTGCTGATTGAACATGACCCGGATAAAGCCCGGCTGCTTCTGTCCAAGCTGACTGATTTACTGCGGGCCACGCTGAAAACCAATCGCAGCCAGCTGGCGACGCTCAGTGAAGAGCTGGAACTGGTGGACGCATACCTGGGTATTCAGCAAATTCGCCTTGGCGAACGGCTGAGTTTTTCTGTTGAGTGTGAGCAGGATGCGAAGATACTGACCATTGCCCCATTGCTGCTTCAGCCTTTGGTGGAAAACGCAGTACTTCACGGGGTAGAGCCGGTCAGTGAAGAGGTTTGTGTTGAAGTGACCGCAGGAGTAAAAAACGGATTCCTTGAAATCTGTGTGCTCAATGATGGCGCGGACCTTTCGCCCGGGAGTGCGGTAAAAGGTCACGGCATTGGTCTGCAAAATACCCGCGACCGTCTCAATACCCTCTATGGTCAACAGGCTGTGCTGACCGTGACAGAACGTGCTGGTGGTGGTGTAAAATCTCAAATCCGCATTCCTCTTGAAAGTCTGCAAGACAGGGAAGACGTATGACAATTAAATCTTTTCCGACCGCCGTCATAGCCGATGACGAGCCATTGTTGCTGTTTCATCTTGATAAGCTGTTGGCGGAAGTCTGGCCTGAGCTGGAAATCGTGGCCAAAGCCAGTGATGGTGGCCAGGCGCTGGAAGCGATTCAGGCCCATCAGCCTGATGTGGCTTTTCTGGATATCCGTATGCCGAAACTCGATGGCATGAGTCTGGCGAAAAAGCTCAACACTGCAGATAAACCGCCGCTGGTGGTGTTCACCACGGCTTATGATGAGTACGCGGTGCAGGCATTTGAACACGCGGCGGTGGATTATGTGCTAAAGCCGCTGTCGGATGAACGCCTTGCGAAGGCGTGCCAGCGGGTGCGCGAACGTCTGGAAGAGGAGCCAGCCGGTAATGTGAGCCTGGACGCCCTGTTCGAGCAGCTTCAGCAGACGGCATTTCAGCAGCCAAAACAGTATCTCAGCTGGTTGCGTGCCAGCCGGGGAGAGGATATTCATTTAATCGCGGTTGAGGATATTGCTTATTTCCATGCAGAGGACAAGTATATTTCGGTATATGTGGGTAACGGCCCGGATAATATCGATGAATACGTTATTCGTTCAACATTAAAAGACTTGTCTGCTCAGTTAAATCCGGAGTGTTTTTGGCAAATTCACCGCTCGACCATTATTAATGTTGCCAGGGTTGAGAAGGTGAAAAAAGAGTTTACCGGTAAGATGAATGTCATCATCGCAGGGCGTAAACTGCCGGTCAGCCGGGCCTGCCAGAATCTGTTTAAAGTGCAATAAATCCCTGACTGTACGGTGATATTCGATAAAGCCAGTCAATCAGTGTAAGAATAATGTATCGTTTTTGATTAAAGTTTGAACTCAGGAAACATTTGGACACATTAATTTGCTAACCTTTGCTGAGTATTCTTCAGAATATGATAGTCATATAAGCATCTTGTTTTGCTGCTTTGTCAGCTATTTTAACTGTGGTTCAGAAAATGAAAAAAACGATACTAACGATCGCAATGGCAGGTACCTTTGCACTGGTTGGCTGTGGCGAAGCCAACAATGCAGGGAAAGGCCAGGGCGCTGCTCCATTGGTTGAGGTGGTTCCATCTCAAACTGTACTTCATCAACAGGGTAAAACGTTTATCGGACGCATTCAGGCGGTGAACGATGCCCGTATTACCGCTCAGGTAACCGGCTATCTGAAAGAGCGTTTGTTTACCGAGGGCGACATGGTGGAGGAGGGCACGCCGCTCTATCAAATCGACCCGGCACCATTTGAAGCGGAAGTGGCGTCGGCCAAAGCTGCTGTTGCACAGGCTAATGCGACGCTGAAAAAGTCTCAGATGGACTTTAAACGCGGTAAAAATCTTCTGCCAAAAGGCAATATTTCCCAGTCTGAATTCGACTCTCTTACCGCAGCACTGCTGAGCGCTGAAGCTCAGGTGGAAGCCTCCAAAGCTCAGCTGAGCCTCGCAGAAGTCAATCTTTCTCATACCACGATCCTGGCGCCTTTTACCGGCCGTATCAGCAGCAGCAATGTCAGTGTGGGTGATTTGATTTCGCCTTCGGTTGGTGAGCTGACTTCACTGGTCAGCCTGGACCCTATTTACGCAGCGTTTAACGTCAGTGAGCGTGAGCGCCTTCAGTTTGGTATGGACAAAGTGGATGGTGCAGGCGAAGAAGCCAGCCTGGTTGAAGTCGCATTGTGGCTTGAAGATGGCTCAGAGTATGAGCATAAAGGTAACCTGGATTTCATTGGTAACCGAATCAACCGTAATACCGGTACTATCGCACTGCGTGCAGTGCTGCCCAATCCTGAACACCGCCTGCTGCCAGGTCAGCACGCTAATATCGAGCTGATGTCTAAGGCTCCTGAGTCTGTCGTTGTCGTTCCGCGCCGTGCGGTTCAGACCGATCTTGAAGGTGACTTTGTGATGCTGGTGTCTGAGGGCAGCGTGGCAGAGCGCCGCAACGTATCTATGGGTCGCCAGCTTGATGAAGGCGTGATCATCCGACAGGGCCTGGATGCCGGTGACAATGTGATCATCAGTGGTCTGCAGCGGGTGCGTAATGGTGTGCCGGTAACGGTCGCTGGTGACAAGTAAGGGGCGCGGTATATGTTAAGTCGCTTTTTTATCCAGCGCCCTAAGTTTGCGCTGGTGATCTCTATTATTCTGACTCTGGCCGGTGCCATCTCGCTGTTGGTGCTGCCGGTGGCGGAATACCCTCAAATCAGCCCGCCTTCGGTTAACGTTACCGCGTTTTACACCGGTGCCAGTGCTGAGGTAGTAGAAGAGGCCATCGCTGACCCGATAGAAACCTCGGTCAATGGCGTGGAAAACATGATTTATATGTCTTCCAAGAGTGCCAATGATGGTTCCTACTCACTCAACGTGACCTTTGATGTGGGTACCGATCCGGATATGGCGCAGGTTAACGTGCAAAACCGGGTTTCTGCGATTGAGTCCAAACTGCCGCAGGAAGTGCGTCAGGTTGGGGTAACCGTAAGCAAGAACTCACCGGACCTGCTGATGGTACTGAACTTCTACTCGCCGGAAGGCAAGTATGATGACAAGTTCCTGATCAACTACGTGAACCTGAACATCAAAGATCAGCTCGCACGTGTGAAGGGCATCAGTAACGTTAACGTTCTTGGCGGCGGTGAGTTCGCCATGCGTGTCTGGCTGGATCCTGAGAAACTGGCCAACCTCAAACTGACGACTGCTGACGTGTATGCTGCCCTTGCTGAACAGAACGTTCAGGTAGCGGCCGGTAAGATCGGCGCAGCTCCATACGCGGATCCGCAGGATGTGCAGTTCAACCTGGTGACCAAAGGTCGTCTGGAAACTGTAGAAGAGTTCGAAGACGTGATGCTTCGCGCCAACGATGACGGCTCTGCTATTTACCTGAAAGACGTGGCAAGAGTTGAACTGGGTAAGAAGTTTTACGATGGTGCCGGTTACTTCCGTGGTAAAGATGCATCTATCGTGATCCTGACGCTGCAAAGTGGTGCGAACGCACTGGAAAGTGGCGAAGCGGTGATGAAGCGTCTTGAAGAGATGAGCACTACTTTCCCGGATGACTTTATCTACGAAACCAGTTACGACACTACGCTGTTTGTTGCTGAGTCTATTAAAGGCGTAGTGAAGACGCTGATTGAAGCGGTTCTGCTGGTTATCGCGGTGACCTACCTGTTCCTTGGCAGTGCGCGTGCAACCCTGATCCCTGTGGTTGCAATTCCGGTATCTTTGATCGGTACTTTTGCCTTTATGCAGCTTACTGGATTCACCATTAACACGGTGACTCTGTTTGGCCTGATACTGGCGATCGGTATCGTGGTGGATGACGCCATACTCGTTATCGAGAATGTCGATACCATCATGAAGAAAGATCCGTCTGTCACTCCGCGGGTTGCGACACTGCGTGCGATGAAAGAGGTGACCGGACCGATTGTAACGTCGACTCTGGTTCTGCTGGCGGTATTTATACCGGTTGCCATGCTGCCGGGTATTACCGGTATCATGTACCGGCAGTTTGCCCTGACTATCTGTATCGCGGTACTGATTTCCTCAGTAAACGCCCTGACCCTGTCTCCGGCGATGTGTTCGCTGGTACTTAAGCAGGGCGGTGGCAATACCGCGAAGTGGTTTGAAGCCTTTAACCGTGGCCTGGATGCAGTGACTGCACGTTACGGTCAGGTTGCCGGATTCCTGGTCCGCCGCGGTGTGGTGGTACTGGGCTTGTTTGCCCTGGCGCTTGGTGCAGTAACCTTTATGGCGAAAACCACATCAACGGCGTTTGTACCTGCTGAAGATAAAGGCATCATGCTGGTGAACGTTCAGCTGCCTGACTCAGCTTCTCTTTCCCGTACTGAAGATGCGGTAGAGAAGATCAAACAGATCATCGAATCTGAGCCTGGTGTTGACGGAGTAACGGTTGCGACGGGTTATGCATTCCTGACCGGTGCTTCTGCCTCAAACGGCGCATCTATGTTCGTGAAGCTGAAGAGCTGGGAAGAACGCGGCTCAATGGAAGGGGATAACTCTTCATTTGCTATCACCCGCCGGGTGAATGGCAAAGCGGCAGCCAGCGTACCGGAAGCGGTCGTCTTTGCCATGGGCGCTCCGGCGGTTCCGGGTATGGGCGCGGCATCGGGCTTTGAGTTTGTGCTCGAAGATGCTCTTGGCCGAAGCCGGACTGATTTGTCCAATGTAATGGGCGAGATGATTCAAAAAGCGAATCAGCAGCCGGAAATCCAGTACACCTACAGTACTTTCCGTGCCAATGTGCCGCATTACTATGTAGATATTGACCGTGCTAAAGCCAAACAGCTGGGTATTTCCCTGAGCGACATCTTCCAGACCCTGCAGGGTAACCTGGGCTCGATGTATGTGAACGACTTTACCATGTTTGGTAAGAGTTACCGTGTAACGCTTCAGGCGGATGCAGAGTTCCGCAGCGGTATGGAAGATCTGGGCCGTTTCCACCTGCGTTCATCATCTGGTGAAATGATCCCGCTCAGTACCCTGATCTCCTGGGACCAGGTGTTTGAACCGGATGTGGCATGGCGTTACAACATGTACCGCTCTGCGGTAATCCAGGGTGAACCTGCACCGGGTTACTCAAGTGGTGACGCGATTGCTGCAATGGAGCGTGTTGCGGCGGAAGTATTGCCTCACGGCTACCAGTACGAGTGGACCGGTATGGCTTACCAGGAAATTCAGGCGGGCAGCCAGGCGATTTATGCCTTTGCTCTGGCACTGATCTTTATCTACCTGTTTATGGTGGCGCAGTATGAGAGCTGGACGATTCCTCTGGCGATCATCCTGGTGGTACCGGTGGCAACTCTGGGCTCATTCCTGGCACTGAACCTGACCGGTATTCCGCTTAACTTGTATGCGCAGATTGGTCTGGTTCTTCTAATTGCCATGGCGGCGAAGAACGCCATCCTGATTGTGGAGTTCGCCAAGAACGAGCGGGAGTATGGTGAACAGCCAATTGATAAAGCTGCGGTACGCGGTGGTGAATTGCGTTTCCGTGCGGTAAACATGACTTCCTGGTCGTTTATCCTCGGTATTATGCCGCTTATCTTCGCCTCAGGCGCAGGTTATATCAGCCAGAACTCGCTGGGTATCTCCCTGACCGGTGGTTTGTTGTGTGTGCTTCTTGCCGGTACCTTCCTGATCCCAAGCTTCTACGCCATGGTTCAGAGAAAACGCGAGAAGTTCCACGGAGGCAGCACCAAACTGGAAGAGCTCAAAGACGACGAGTAACTGATGCTCAAACATGTAAGGCCCCGGATTTCCGGGGCCTTTTTTTGCGTTTGATCTGGCGGGTTGAGCCGTGTTGTGAAGCGGTCATCTGTAGTGAAAGGCTGGTTCTGCTGTCAGCGCGCTGAGGTCATACGTTTTATTCTTTGTTAACCACTACTCCGGTCATTCTGAACGCGTTCCCCTGAGCTATCCGCGGGCTCAACTGGTAAGGCGCGATTCAGAATCTGTTATCCGCAAGGGCGGACTTTTTTCGCGGCAGCGACACGCATTTGTTGCCGCGGGTAAGGTAACAGCTGTCGCAGTAGTATACGGCGCGCTGTAAGCAGATTCTGAATCGGGTTCAGAATGACACAGTGGGCGTGGCTGGATGAGGGGCCGGACGGCGATTGCGGGATTACTGAACCTACTCTGAGTACACGGATCGATTTACGAGATCCCGGATAATTCTGATTCGGTAGTGTGCAATCCGGCAATTTCGGTAGACAGAATTTCCGGGATGACAAGTACTTAACGTATTGATTAGTAGATATATTAATTGTCATCCCGGGCGCACTCCACAGAGCTTTTCACAAGCACCGAAGGCAGGTGCGACCCGGGATCTGGTGGGGTGAGCTGTGTTGTGAAATGGTCACCTGAAGTGAAAGGCAGGTTATGCTCTAAGCGTGCTAAGAGCCATGAACTTTTGTTCTTTATCAACCACTACTCCGGTCATTCTGAACGCGCTCCCCTGAGCTATCCGCGAGCTCAGTTGGTAAAGCGCGATTCAGAATCTGCTTTCCGCGGGGACGGACTTACCTCGCGGGCGCGACACGCATCTGTTACCGCGGGTAAGGTGACAGCTGGCGCGGGAGTATACGGCGTGCTGTAAGCAGATTCTGAATCAAGTTCAGAATGACACAGTGGGCGTGGTTGGGGGAGATGCAGAAAGTTATCGTGGGATTACTGAACCGACGTTGTGGTACACGGTTCGTTTTACGAGATCCCGGATAATTCTGATTTGGCTCTGTACCATCCAGCAACCTCGGTGGGCAGAATTTCCGGGATGACAGTTACTTATTCGTTTGTTTAATAAAGAAAAATTTCGTCATCCCGGGCGCACCCCACAGAACCTGCAACACAATCGAAGGCAGGTGCGACCCGGGATCTGGCAGGTCGTTCACCGAAGCGGATTTACATACAGAAGCAGCTTACCCCTCATTCACACGCCGGTAATGCCCAAAACACTTCTCTGCTTTCTGATAGCCAAGCTCAATCATCTCTTTAGCCCGGTCAAACTCCAGCGTGCCGCAGGCGTTGCGGGGCAGTTCGATGGTGACATCGGCAGGGTAGGCTGCCAGTTTCTGTCTGGCGATAGTAGACTGCATAGCGTCAAATGCCTGGTTGGCAATGTCGTAGGCTTCAAAATTAAAGCTGATGCTGCGTTTTACACTGTCGCCAAGGTCTTCGATAAAGCGGGCAACCTTATGGTGCAGTTTGCTGTTGTCCGGGGTAACCGGTGTCGGTTTGTGCTCCATGCGGGGCTCATTATCACCGCCCAGGTTCACCGCCAGGGTAAGGTCAGTCTGGTCACCAAATGTCGGGGCGATAGGGACCGGGTTGAGCACGCCGCCATCAATAAGTGTTTCACCATTTACTTCGTGCGGGGTAAAGAACAGCGGCAATGAAATAGAGGCACGAATTGCATCATACAACAGCCCGGATTGCAGCCAGACTTCCTTCTCTTCTGCCACGTTAGCCGCAACAGCAGTAAAGGGAATGGGCAGGGATTCAATACGGGTATCACCAATGAGTTCGGACAGGGTGGCAATGATCCGGTCGCCTTTAAACATACCGCTCGACTGCCAGGATAAATCCAGCAGTTTTGCCATATCCATGTGATCAATGTTGGTGATCCACTGCTCAAACTCGTCCAGTTTACCTGCGGCATAGATACCGCCGATCAGCGCACCTATCGAACACCCGGATACTGACGCAATCTTAAATCCGCGCTCTTCAAGCCAGCGGATCACGCCAATATGAGCCAGACCGCGGGCGCCTCCGCTGCCAAGTACCAGTGAAATTGTTTCTGCCATGGAAGCCTCTGTTGTTGCAGGAGTTTATGACCCAGCATAGCTCAGGGGCTGCTATTATTGCTAATGTAATTTAATTACACAAAAGTGTGATCTAAGTCTTGTAAGTTGGCGTAACTGGAGTAAAATCCTTTGTTGTGAAAGTTAATTACATTTCTGAGGAGAGATACTATGGGTTTTGATCTGGGTGCTGTATATATCGCCAACCACGTTGCACAAAACATGCTGCATGAGAAACTGTACGGTAAGCCACAAGCTAAGATTGAGCGTCGCTCTTTCTTTTCAAAGCTGGTTAAACGTATGAAAAAGTAAGGAAACAATGATGTTCAATGGAATGAAATAAACCCCCGCGACAACGGGGGTTTTTTAGTACCTGTTATTCAGCCAGTTTGACCACGTTATCGGGCGGCCCGGGCAGGTTGGCCTCATCCAGGTGTTTGCTGAGCTGGTCAAATCCGCCGATATAGTCACCATCGAGCCAGATTTGCGGGACGGTGACCGGCGTTTTCCCTCCGATAATGGCTTTGACTTCCGGGATCATACGGTAGAGTGCCGCACTGTCTTTCACCACATCCAGATACTGGTAAGAAATACCGCATTTATCGAGCAGTGCTTTGGCTTTGATGCAGTAAGGGCAGGTCTGCTTGCCAAAGACAATATTCCCCCTGAGGGTGTCACGCTGACTCCACTGTGCAATCACCGACTGCACCAGTACGCCCCGGTTAAGCGCTTCTCCCTGGCTTATCACCTTTCCTTCAACCATGATAATTGGCGCGTGCCAGGCTCCGGCTTTGAGTGGTTCCCACCAGTGTGACAGCCAGTCTTTGACTTCCACTTCCACCGGTATTCCGGCCAGTTCGTTTTCCAGAGTATCGGTCAGAATATCTTTGGTCAGGGTGCACTCGCCACAGGGGATGTTCACCTTAAACGGCCCCCATTCACCTGCCCAGCGGTACAGTGTTATATGAATTGGTTTGGTCATATCTGACTTCCGGCTTCCTGAATAAATATGTATTACTTAATCAGAGCGGGCCTGAATCACTTTTCTTTCATTTGGAACGGACTTTTTTCGTTCCCACTGGGTAATAAAAGCGACAGAGCCGATGATAATGGCAGCGCCAAGCCAGAGTTTGCCCGGTGGAGCCCAGCCAAATACTGCCCAGCCGGCGGCTACGTTAAATGGCAGTTTTGCATGGTCAAATGGCTGGACAAAGGAAGCATCAGCCACCGCATATGCCTTGACGATGGCCCACTGGGCGAGGGCTGTGAACAGACCTGCAAGAAGCAGAAGGAACCACACTGTTGAGCCTGATGGCATCGACCATTCCGGCAGAGCTAACAACAGGTTAAATGGTGTGATGAGGACAAGCAGATAGACGACCATGGTAGCTGGTCCGTCTTTGGCCGACAGCTTTTTCACCATCAGTGAATAGCAGGCCCAGAACAGGGCTGCGCCAACCGGGAGGAGGCTTGCCCAATTAAAGTTTTCTCCCCATGGCTCAAGGATGATCATTGCGCCAGCGAAGCCACAGCCGGTGGCGATCCAGCGTGCCCAGCCGACGTTTTCTTTCAGTATCAGGCCAGAGCCCAGGGTGGCGAATAAAGGTGAAGTCATCAGCAGTGCAATGCCCTGCCAGATAGGTACAGGCCATGCCAGTGCCCAAAGCCAGAGCTGGATACCGATAACGGCCAGGATCACACGCAATACGTGCCATTTGAACTGGCTGGTCGCCAGAGATGCACGGATGCCCAGGGTTCTCAGATAGGGCAGGATAGCAACCAATGCGACAGCATACTGAATTAACGCCACAGTCGTTGAGGCAACGGAATAATGGATGCTTGCATACTGAGCCAGGGTGTTGACAGCGGCAAAAGCAAGGCCGGCACTCAGCATCCATCCGGCGCCTTTTATCGGAGAGTGTTGTGACATAATTGGTTTAAATGAGGTGGTTAGTGAAGGGCATCTTAGCAGAGATTTGTCAGTGGTATAGCTATTTCACCAATCGTTATCACCGATGATGATATTCATTAATGAAATCTATCATGTTGCATATTGCATGTTATATGTTTATCAATCTTTTGTGTTGGTAATTATGTCTGGTAAGGTTTGGTCTGCTGGTTTTGTAATATAAATTGACTTTTTATGCTGTCTGGGTGATATTTTTCAGCTGTTTTTCACTGACCGGCATGGAGTTATGAGTCAGACTGCAACCCAATCAAGCACTGAGCAGAGTGTGACGAACAAAACCTGGCAAATGCCAGATACCCTGATCCTGATCTTTATCGTTGGATTACTGGCCGCAGCGGTTACCTATTTTGTACCGGCTGGCCACTTCGATACCCAACAGGTGACCTTTATCGCAGACGGCGTTGAAAAAAGCCGTACGGTTATCGACCCTTCTTCTTTCCAGTATGCAACCGATGATAATGGCGAGCTTGTTTATAATAAAGTAGGACTGTTTGCCAGCGGCGGTGGCATCGGGCTGATGAACTTCACTTTTGAAGGTCTGACTTCCGGCTCCAAGTGGGGCAGTGCTATCGGCGTCATCATGTTTATGCTGGTGATCGGCGGTGCGTTTGGTGTGGTAATGCGCACCGGCACTATCGATAACGGTATTCTGCGCCTGATTGATAAGACCAAAGGCAGCGAAGCGCTGTTTATTCCGGTTCTGTTCCTGCTGTTCTCTCTTGGAGGTGCAGTATTTGGAATGGGGGAAGAGGCGATTGCTTTTGCGATTATCATTGCACCGCTGATGGTACGCCTTGGTTATGACGGTATTACTACTGCCATGGTGACCTATGGTGCGACTCAGATTGGTTTTGCAACGTCGTGGATGAACCCGTTCTCGGTAGCGATTGCACAGGGCATCTCTGGTATTCCGGTTCTGTCGGGTATGCATTTCCGCATGGTGCTGTGGGTGGTTTACACCCTGATCGGTATTGCATTTATGATGTACTACGCGGCCGGTGTTAAGCGCGATGCGAAACGTTCGTACAGCTATGAGTCTGATCAGTATTTCCGTGATCAGAAACTGGGCGAGCACGGCTCACGCTGGAATCTGGGTGATACCCTGGTACTTCTGACTGTCGTAGCTGCTATGGTATGGGTTGTCTGGGGTGTGGTGGTTCATGCCTGGTATATCCCGGAGATCGCTTCTCAGTTCTTTACCATGGGCATTGTGGCCGGTCTTATTGGCGTCGTCTTCCGCCTGAACAACATGACCATGAACGATATTGCTTCGTCATTTAAAGAAGGCGCGGGCCTGATGCTGGCACCGGCTCTGCTGGTGGGTTGTGCAAAAGGGGTACTGCTGATCCTGGGTGGCGGCGCAACTGATGAAGCGACCGTACTGAACTCGATTCTGAACGGTGCAGGCAGCCTGATTTCCGGTATGCCGGATGTGGCTTCAGCCTGGTTGATGTATGCTTTCCAGTCTGTGTTCAACTTCTTTGTTACCTCAGGCTCTGGCCAGGCGGCGCTGACCATGCCTCTTCTGGCTCCGCTGGCAGATATTGCCGGTGTTACCCGTCAGGTGGCGGTTCTGGCGTTCCAGCTGGGTGATGGTTTTACCAACCTGATTGTTCCAACCTCTGCCGCACTGATGGCAACCCTGGGTGTATGTCGTATCGACTGGGGTAACTGGGCGCGCTTTGTATGGCGTTTTGTGCTGTTCCTGTTTGCGCTGTCCAGTGTTGTGGTGATGGGCGCACAGATGATGGGATACCATTAATCGTATACTGAACTAAGGCGGGTTTATCCCGCCTTTTTATTGGAGAAAAATCGTGACTGATTCGAATATTCAAAACCGGAAGATCATTCAAAAGCTGGACACCCAAAGCCTTGCGGCCGGGGAGCATCAGTTCTGGTTTGAAGCGGCGACCAATGGTGTTGGTCAGCCAACCCTGCTGCCGGTGATCGTATATAAATCGCAAAACCCGGGACCAACAGTGATGGTCAGTGCGGGTGTCCATGGGGATGAACTGAATGGCGTACTGACCGCGCAGCAGGTAGCCCGCGATGTGAAAGGCAAACTGGAGTCTGGTTGCCTGGTTATCCTGCCAGCGCTGAACCTGTCGGGTATGCTGGCGGGGACCCGGGATTTTGTTCCGTCTGATCCTGATGCTTCTCCGGTCAACCTGAACCGTTACTTCCCGGGCCGGGCCGATGGTGACGCGGCCAACCGTTATCTGCATAAGATGTGGCAGGGGCTGCTGGAAGGTAACGCCGATTTTGTTATCGATCTGCACACCCAAACCCGTGGTGCGACGTATCCGCTCTATGTGTTTGCTGATTTCCGTCTGCCGGCTACGCTGGAAATGGCGCGCCTGATGAATCCGGATGTGATCTTAAATGATCCGGGCGATGCCGGTGTGCTGGAAACCGTGTGGAATGAAAGCGGCGTCCCCTGTATCACCGTTGAAGTGGGAACCGGCAAAATAACTCAGCCGGAATACATTGAGCGCGCAGTAGCGGGGATCAAACAGATTCTGGTGAGTAAAGGGCTGTACGCAGGAAGTCAGCCAGAGGCAGCTCCGGCGCCGATAGAAGGGCACACCATCACCTCTGTCCGGGCCCGTCAGGGTGGCTTTGTACTTTGTCAGACTGAACTACTGGAGCAGGTGAAACAGGGCCAGCTGGTTGCTGTGCAATATGACCTGTTTGGTGATGTGACAGAAGAATACCACGCGCCTCATGATGGCACCGTGCTGAGCGTGAACTCTGATTCTCTGCGTGATCCGGGAGCACTGCTGGTTCGCCTGATCACGGAGTAAAAAGACCGGGGTTAATACCCTGTCAGTCCCCCCTGAGACGCAGACACTTGTCTGCGTCGTTAGTTCATCTCTCCTTACTTCAATATTCTTCCGAATAGTTAGTATATGCGCCAATGAATGGATGAATGCACCAAATACTAAAGGCATAAAACCAATGGCTTGGTGGAAGAAACTGGCGTCTCAATCATGAGAAAAATGACGAATACCGGGCTGTATTCTGATTCGCCGATTGCGCCATTCGTGCTGCAGGCATAACTTATTAGCTATTCAAATTATTCTGAAATGGCTGGGTATGGATACATGTAACGGGCTCGCTCCAAACGGGCGGCTCAGCGTGGGCGATATTTCACCAGATACAGGCCGGGTGAAATATCAGTTTAAACGTGAACAAATATTAGATGCTGACCGGAAACAACTGGCCAGCGAAGTATTACTCTCCTGCGCTCCGGGGTGTGGTTGCAGCCAGGACGGGCCGGACTGGTTTAATAAGCGCTTTACACTTCAGGTCACCCTGCAGCAACTTAACTATCTGTCTTCTTACCATTCCGGAAGAAATGACGGTCTGGAGTGCTTTATTAATATTGAGCGAAACCTGCTGTGTGAAGGGCAACTCATCAGCCGTCTGACGGGCTTGTCTGAGGTGCTGGCTGACGCAGGCCAGACGCTGGTCGTGGAAGTGACCGAACGCCGCCACTGTGATGAGTGCAGGGAGCTGTACCGGGGGCTGGATAAACTTAAGCAGGCCGGAGTCGGGCTGGCACTGGATGATTACGATCCCGCGTTTGATTTTCGCCGCCCTGAGCTTAAAGCCGGGCTGTATGATTATGTAAAGGTTGATAACCCTTATTTCAATCTGTTGAGCGGCACACAGGAGACCGAGCGCTGGAAGGATAAGATCTGCAGCCTTGAACAGAGGCTGGATGCCCGCTGGATCGTGGAGCGCGTAGACTCCTTTGAATCTTTCAGCGAGCTTCAGAAGCTGCCATTCTGGGGTTACCAGGGATATTTGTTTGCTTAATTAATCTTTCTGTAACGGCATGCCGTTTTAACGGGAAGCCGTGGCAGTACTGTCCGGGCGTTTGCGTGTAATACCCCTCAGTCGTCCGGCGATGCCGGGCAGCAGTGATGCGGCCACCATCCCAGCCATCAGGCCGTACTGAGCCAGGCTGTAGCTTTCATTTACGAGCCATACCCCACAAATTACACCCGCCAGCGGATTAGCGATACCGCTGAAAGTAAACTCCACGATACTCATTCTTTGCAACAGCCAGACGTACAACCCATAAGCAAAAGCTGTGTTGAACAGGATAAGCCAGCCCAGCCCGGCCAGATTCAGTGGGGTGATGTTTGTCAGCGCCTGCTGGTATGCGGCAGGCACAGTCAGCGCCTGAATCAGCGCCGCAATGCCAAGCAGCGCCCCGCCAATGATCAGCTGCCAGGTCAGCACGCTCCACCAGTGCAGTTTCTGAGAATGTTTTTGAGTCAGGTGAGAGCCGGTGATGATACACAGTATTGCCAGCAGCATGGCCAGCAGACCGGTGGCACTGAGAGAGAGTGCTCCCGGATCAAACAGCAGGTATGCCAGCGCAATTACAGCTGCGCCTGACAGGAACTGAATGATGTTAGGCCGCCTGCGGGCTACAATCCACTGAAATCCCATGGCAAAGACCGGAACCGAGACCATGCCCACACCGGATATAGCGGAAGGGAGCGTCGCTGCCATGACAAAAATCATCGCAAAGAACAGCCCGATGTTGATTGCTCCGGTCTGAAACAGGCCTGGCCAGTTGTGTTCTCGTGGCAGGCACGGGCGAACGGCCAGCAGTAGCAGCCCGGCTGGCAGGGCGCGCAGGCAGCCAAGCAGCAGTGGTGGCCAGCCTGGCAGGGTAAACTGGGTAACGGCATAGGTTGTGCCCCACAGAAAAGCGGGCAGCATAGCGAGCAGTATGTTCATTAAAAGAATCTTGACGTAAAGAGAGTTTGCTACTGTACGACTCTCCTCTGTCTGTGTAAAGTATCTTTACATGAAGATTTATCCGCTTTGATATTGAATAGTTGATGGACGCATACGATAAAATTATTGCCCAGTGGGCCAAAGAAAAGCCGGAGCTCAATACGGATGCCATGGCGTTGTTTGGGCGTTTGTTTCAGGTGACCCGCCAACTGGAGACGGCGATGGCTGAGTGCCATAAACAGTATGGACTAAAAATGGGTGAGTTTGATGTACTGGCCACCCTGCTGCGATCCGGTGAACCGTGGGAGCTTACTCCGGGTGATCTGATCAATTCGCTTTTTTTGACTTCCGGTGCGATGACCAATCGACTCGATAAACTGGAATCCAAAGGACTGATTGAACGCAGACACAGTACACAGGATCGTCGCAGTGTGATGGTTTGCCTGACTTCGCAGGGTCAAATGCTTATCAATGAAGCGATGGAAGCGCATGTTGCCTGTCAGAGGGCTCTGACTAAACCGCTCAGTGGACAGCTTAATCAGCTCGACCTGGTGATGAAAACCTGGTATCAGGCGCTGGTTAAATCGCCTTAGAGGGGGATAAAACGATGTTTTTTCTTCGAATATGAGAAAATAACGGCAATCTCAGTCAAAATCACAAGAAAGTGATATACAAGCACGTCAAACTGCCGTACAGTAACTGTGCCCTGAATTCAGAGCTATTTAATCGACGACTGACTCTGGAAGTTATTCTCGAAACCAACTGTACAGTTTGTTTTAAGAATTGAAGCATTCAAGATTACGTTCCTTTTAAGTAATTTGAAATTAGGCATAGTAAACGTGCATTGAATGCACCTGATACATAAAGAAAGATTTAGGAAATACCCATGTCTAAGACAACTGGCACAGTAAAATGGTTTAACGAAGAGAAAGGTTTCGGCTTCATCACTCAAGAAAACGGCGGTGCAGACGTATTTGTTCACTTCCGTGCTATCAAAGGTGACGGCTTCCGCACTCTGAAAGAAGGTCAGAAAGTTGCGTTTGAAGTTGAGCAAGGCCAGAAAGGTCCTCAGGCTGCTGAAGTAGAACTGCTGTAAGCTTCGCTGTGCTAAAGACTTCAAACAGCCCCGCTATATGCGGGGCTGTTTTTTTTCTGTTTCTTTTTACTTTCACTTAATCCTTTTGCTCTCAGCTCTTGTGTCCTCAGGGTTTTAAAGCCAGTTTGGAACCATCAAACTTGAGGCAACTGAGCAGCTTTTTCACCCCTTCCAGTCCCTTTTCATCAAACATCACGCCATAGCGGGCCTGATGCTGCGAACGCTGCAGGTTGCAGATTTTGCCTGTCATTACCGGGATATCCAGCGGTTCACGTGTTCGTTCGGTGATTTGAAGCCGGACCAGGTCTTCTACCTGAAAACTGCGGATCAGCGGTGAAGTGATGACGCGGCAACCGCCTTTGGACAGATCGCGGATTTCCGCTTCGATTTTTTGATCATTCCAGATCACCTGAGCCGACAGGGCCACATCGTATCTTGGTTCTTTGCGAAGCTGCAGCACTTTGATCGTTGAAGGGATGGAAATCATCAGCAGCGGAACGGGCTCATGCAGAACGTGCATGATCTGGCTGCGGAAATAAAGAAGGGCACCTTCTCCGCGCGGTGAGATGGCCCGTATATTGAGCCAGAATCCTTCCTGCAGGAAGTAACCTTTGTCTTCTTCAGACATTTGCGGCAGTTCGAGAAGGATCAGGTCACTGCCGTGGGTGCCGATAAAGCTGGTAGTTCCCTGAAACTTGATCCCGACTGGCGTGGTGATATTGATGGTCACTTCGCTGGAGTGAGTCACCATAGCGAGCGCATCGGCGCTTCTCATGATGCTCTCAGTGCCTTTCAGGGCATGATGGTCAATTTTGTCTTTTACTTTCTGTACTGCATTGCCTGCTGCCATGACGTCCTCAAAAAGATCGCTTTATAGTGTTGAATTAATTGTAAGCTCAACAGTATAACTTCAGATATTTTGATTATAGTCACCTATGCAAGAAATGTGATAGGTATCAGTTAGCCAAGGGTCAGTTTGTTGCCGTCAAAGCTCATTGCTGCCAGCAGATCTGCGGCGGCTTTATGACTGTCTGTTTCGAATTCCAGCCCGTACCGGTAGCCGCTGTAGTTTTTGCTGCTGTTTTTTATCACCCCTTTAAGTACCGGTATCACTTCTGTTTTGTGACTGGCTGAATTCAGGGTGACTTCCAGCTGTTCCCCAACGCTTATCTGTCGGGATAGCAGGGAGACTTCCACCTGACAGCCGAACCTGGACAGGTCAGTCATACGGCCTTTCAGGTTCTGTCCGGGGGAGCTTAGCGTGAGATTAATGCTGGTATCAAAACGGGGCGCGACGCGAACTTCGCTCCTGTTCATTGAGGTCGGCAGGGAAAGCACAACCATCGGCAGTGGCTCAGTCATGACATGGGCGATCTGAGAGCGGAACTGAAGTACCGAGCCTTTGCCACGGCCGGTAAAGATCTTCATCCGTACCCAGTAACCTTCGGTGACAAATGGCTTCATATCCCGGCTTTTGAGATCCGGCACTTCAACCAGCAACAGGCGCTCAGAATGAAAACCAATGGTTTTGCAGCGAATGGTGATTTGTCCGCCAACCGGTGGAGTAATGGTCATGACAGCGCTGCAGGTGTTGGCAATAAGGGGGGCCGCTTCTGTACTCGGGATATCTGAGGAGCCGGCGCAGGTGAGTTTCTTATGGCGGAACGCGGTCATGTACAAGCCTTGTCTGAACGGGGTAAACTTTACGGAAGACGACCATTTACATAAAACCTGTCAGTCATTGTCTAGTGAATAATCTGACTTCCTGGCCGACAGGATACCTCTCTTTTTTATGAAAATAAATCAATCTGTTAATGAATTTAAGCCCACCAGTGAAAAGCTGCTTGCACAGGTATGGGGTGGTTATGGTGAAGTGAAGCGACTGTGGTTTGATGACGCTTCTCTGTCACAGGCCGTGTTAAAGCATCTCCGCCTGCCTCAACCGGAAAATCACCCCAGAGGCTGGTGTACTTCCCGTGGTCATCAGCGAAAACTGGATTCATTTCAGGTTGAGCTCAACTGGTACCAGAATTTCAGTCATGCCCATAAGGAGCAGTGTATTTGTCCTCAGGGGCTGGCTGTAGAGCAGGACGAACAGCACATTTCATTGCTGATGTCTGACCTTTCTGCCCAGGGGCTGAATGTGGTTTGTGACAGCGCCGACTGGCCTCAGTGGAGTCTTTGCCTCGAATGGCTTGCGCAGTTTCATGCCCGTTATCTTGGCGAACCGGGGGAGGGGTTATGGGCGACCGGCGGGTACTGGCACCTGGCAACCCGTCCGGATGAGTATCAGAAAATGGCTGAAGGCAGATTGCGTGATAATGCCGGGCGAATCGACGGGCTGCTTCGAAATGCCCGTTACCAGACCCTGATTCATGGTGATGCGAAACTGGCGAACTTTTGCTTTGCTGAAGATTTTAGTCAGGCAGGGGCGGTGGACTTCCAGTGGACCGGAAAAGGGCCGGGTATTCTGGATGTGATGCTGTTTGTCAGTAGTTGCGTGCCAATGGATAAAGCGGCAGAGCTGGAGCCGGCGCTGCTCAATACCTATTTTGAAGCACTGGACGCCGCGCTGGCAAAGTATCAGCCTCAGGCGCCGCGCACACAGATCATTAATGAGTGGCGGGCGCTGTACTCTGTTGCCTGGGCGGATTTTTGCCGCTTTTTGCTGGGCTGGTCTCCGCAGCACTGGAAGCTGTGTGATTACTCTCTGGCACTGGCGGAGCAGGCAATCTCATCTATGGATTAGCAGATTTACCCGGTTACATTTCTTCCCAGCCAGGCTGCGCCGCGAATACCGCTGCTGTCGCCAAACCGGGCTTTCTCAAACCGGACGCGGGCCTGCTCTGAAAACACGTATTTTGCAGTTGCCTGCGGCAGATCGTCGTACAGGGTGTCAACGTTGGACAGGCCGCCACCTAGGACGATGACATCCGGGTCAAGCACGTTCACAATGGAAGCAAAGCTGCGCGCCATCTGATCAATCATGGTGTGATAGATCCTGCTGTCCTCATGCTTTCCTGCCTGTGCGTCACGAATGATGTCTGCGGCCGGTTTGTCTGTGCCACAGGCGACTTTGTAACTCTCCTGCAGGCCACTGCCGGAAATAAAGCGTTCGATACAGTTACTGCGGCCGCAATAGCACTTACGTGCCGGGCCATCGGTTTCTTCACAGTAACCTGGCAGCGGGTTATGGCCCCATTCACCACACACCGCATTGGGCCCGACCAGAGCCTGTTTGTTCACCACAATGCCGCCCCCGCAGCCTGTACCGAGAATGGCACCAAAGACGACAGCGCCATCTTTACCACTGCCATCGACGGCTTCAGAAAGGGCAAAACAGTTGGCATCGTTGGCAATAAATATGTCGCGGGCGAGCATTGCTTTCAGGTCGTTCAGCAGATCCCGGCCATTCAAAAACGTCGCGTTGGCGTTCTTCATCAGCCCGGTTTGAGGGCAGATGGTACCGGGCAGTCCGATGCCAACCGGCGGGTGTGCTTCGGCATGGTCGTCAACCATGGCAACCAGCTCTGCAATCGTTCGCAAAAACTCGTCGTATTGTTTTGGGGTAGCGACGCGGTGTTTAAACAGCTCTTCGCCGTGATGACTCAGCAGGCATACTTCGGTTTTGGTCCCGCCTATATCAAATCCTGTCAGCATGGGGTACTCCGTTTGGTCCGGATAACTGGTTTAATGTGCAGATATGGTAACCAAATTCACCCGCGGGCACTGGTTTCAGCCGACAATTTTACAATTTAACGCTTTGTATCTTCGCGGGATATTGTCACAGCCGCTTTGCACTGGCATGCTTGGCGTGAAGTTCAATACAGGGTATCAATAGTTTGAAAGAGAATATTGTAAAAACAGAGCGTCAGTCGATCAGTGTCGGGATTGGTGCCAACCTGGTGATGGCCCTGAGTGGCTGGTCAGTGTTCTATCTTTCCGGCTCTCAGGCGCTGCTTCTGGACGGAAACATGTCGTTTATTCTGTTTTTATCGTCTATCGTGGCGCTCAAGATTGCAGGAATTAAGAGTCAGCGTTCTGATACATTTCCGTTCGGTCTTTATGTGACAGAAGCGCTCTACTCCCTGATGAAAGGCCTGCTGTTGTTGGGTGTGATCATTTCAGCAGTGACCGGTAATGGTTCCAAAATATTCCAGTATCTGGAAGGGGCACAACTGACGATGATCAAAACAGGACCGATCATCTATTACGCGATCGCTATGGTGGCGATTTGCTGGGGTCTGTCTGCGTTTTATCACTTCCAGAATAAGCGCATCAATATGGGCAGCTCGATGCTAAAGGTGGATCAGAAAGCATCGTTTATTGATGGCGTGCTTTCGGCTTCAACCGGCGCGGTACTGGTGGTGATTGGTTATGTTCCTCAGGGATCATCGTTTGATTTTCTGCTTTATATCGGTGATGCCATTTTGGTGGTGGTGTTGGCTGTGAGCATGATAGGTCAGCCGATTTCAATCATTAAGGAGGCGTTTGTAGAACTGGCTGGCGGTAAGCTGCAAAATGAAGAGCTGCATGCGGGTATCGAAGAGAAAGTGGCGGGTTATATGCAGGCGCATCAGCTTGAGTATGCTTCACTGAATATCAGTAAAACCGGTTCAGCTTATCTGGTGATCGTCGGTATGGCTGCAGAGCAACTGACCGGCGCTTCAGGCAGTGCGGTACTGGACGCGAAGCGTGCGCTGCATCAGGATCTGAATGCTGAACTGAGCTATGTGGATGTCGAAGTCGTACTGGTATAAGCCGGAATGATCCGGCTCAACTCTTATTAACTCACCTGAGATTACAGCATCATAGTCGCCATGGCCGGTCCTGCGGTTTTCAGCAGCAGGAATCCGGTCAGGGTGACCACCAGGCCACCTGCCAGTTTCAGCCAGATAACAGGGCGACGGATACGATGCTCCTCAGAGTCCTTGTCATCACTCATTACTGCTTTCTTACCTGCCAGTGCCAGCAACGCGATCACCGATGTGGTGAGGCAGGTGCCCACCGCCATCAGCAGTGCACTGATTACGCCTGCATAATAGAGCCCGGCCATATTGGCAAACAGCAGTACCATGATTGCACCGGTACACGGCCTTAGCCCAATAGCCAGGATGAGACCGGTGATTTCCCGGATACCTGAGTCTGTTGATGCTGTTTGCTGTTGAGTTCCAGCCTTTATCAGGGCCCGCACGGCTTTATAAGTGATGGTTACCCCCAGCAAGAATACACAGAAATAGCTGATCCTGATTGCCACTTCAGCCTGGGCGTGCACTTCGCGCATGGACGCGGTAAATGCGAGCAAAAGAACGCTGACCAGCGCAATGGCAACGATAGCCTGAAGCAGAGACGAGGCAATGGTGATCGCCAGGCTGGTTTTGACCCTGGCCTGCTGGGTAGTCAGGTAGGTGGCCACAATCACTTTACCGTGACCGGGTCCGAGTGAATGCAGTACGCCGTAGATAAAGCTGACCATCGCAAAGCTCGCCATTGCCTTAGGCTGATTTTCCTGAATGTCGTACAGAAGATCGCTCAGCTGGCCGTTTAAATCCCGCTGAAGGGAAATAGCCTGGAGTAAAAGCTGTGGCCAGTAATGCCACAGCAGTGCAGCACATGCCAGTGCGGGCAGAAGAAGCCAGCGTGATTTCAGGCGGGATGAAGTTTTCAGTACGATTTCACTCATGGCTGACGGCAATCCACAAAAGCATGTTGGGTAAACAGCTGGCCGAGTGCGTTGTCAGGGTCAGCATCCTGCGGGAGGGACAAGGCATAGGCCATCTGCTCGGCGGTTGGATTGGGTTCTGCCAGTTTCAGTTGGCACTGGTTTTTAACCGGTCCGCTCAGGGTCAGTGACTGGTGCGTCTTCCAGCTCATGTCCACGTAGTAACTTGGCTCAAAAATCATCAGTTTCAGATTTTGATCTTTGTATGATTTGGGTTTAGCCAGCGGCAGTTCAAAGTACAGGGTAAGCTTACCGCGCTTCTGGGTCAGGCTGGCATCCATCACCTGCTTATACCGAATAGGCTCATCACCATCATAGAAGTAGGTGAAGTAGTGCTCATATAGCATGTTATCCATTACTGACATCGCCAGATTTTTCATTGTGGTTTGCCTGGCTTGTGGGGAGAGGTCTTCTCCGTCGAGCATGTAGGCGGAGGTCATGGCGTCGAATGTCCATTCCATGGCAAAGCCGGTGATGGCGTCTTCATTACTCAGAATGCGGGTATTGAGTTCAATCCATGAGTGGGGGTGGGCTGACAGTTGCAGTGGTGTCAGCAGGCAAAGCAATGCCCAAACAGTGTATTTCACAATGATTTCGTTACCAGAAAAAACAGGCAGGCAGTATAAGCAACCCGGACCGGGAACACTAATTCATCGCAGTGATACGGTATACGGCTTCCGGCCTGAAATGTCGCATGCGGGTGGCTTTGGAAACATTTTGAGAATGAGCTAAATCTTTGAGTTGACTCGCAACTATTTGCTGTCTTCTTCTGGCATTACACCGGCTTGTTTACACTGGCTGATATTGATGTGGTGAATGATGGGTGTTTATGTTGTCTCAGCAAAGGGTGTTACAAGTTGTTGATTTGATTGAATCACGTTTACCTGAGGGATGGGGGCTGGAAGCACTGGCCGCAGAGGTTGGGGCGTCGAAGTCTCATTTACAACGTGAGTTCAAGGCCGCAACCGGACTTTCTATTGGTCATTATTCCCGGTTGAGAAAGCTCGGATATGCGGCAACGGAGCTGGCGACCACTCATAAACGCATTCTGGATGTAGCACTTGACTGTGAGTTCGAGTCCCAGGAGGCATTTACCCGGGCATTCAAGCGGGTGCATGGCATCTCTCCCAAGCATCTTAAACTCAAACCAGGCTGGGCACGAAATATCAGCATTCATCCGCTAAGCCAGGGATTTCTGGATATGCATCGCCATTTTTCTGAGGTTTTGCCGTATAAGGTGATTTTCCCTGATACCACTTTCTATGGTTTGTCAGAGCATTTCAGTCCGATCAGGGCGGGCAGTGAGCCATTTATGACCCAGTTGCATGCCCTGTGGGACCGGTTTCTGTCTCAGATAACTGAGCACGACAGCTGGCACAATTACTACAGCATTGAGCCGGTAGACCGCTGCTCGGTTCAGCGGGAGCGTTTTGTCCTGATGGTGGGGCGTACCAGTTCGTTTGATCCTGACGAAGAATCACTCTACTTCATGCCCGGAAGGGAGATGACGGTGTTTCGCCTGCCATCGCCGGATGTGGTTCCGGCTTTTATTGAGTATTTGTGGACGGTGTATGTGCCGGAAAATGGTCTTCACTCTCTCAGTCCGCCTATTTTGTGGCAGATGGATATGGACGGAAATCTGTACTGTTTTCTGTCATTTGAGAAATGTGGCCCGGTTGATCTGCCGGATTCAGTGCTCTGCGTTCGTCCGGTTTCCAGGGCTCGCTCAGTGATAAGAGCCGCGCCATATCAGATCCCCGACACCTACCACGGCCTTAATCACCGGATTGCGAACGTCCTGCATCAGTGGGAAGAACAGTATCAGCAAAAAGCGGACATTGTGATAGGTTGCCTGCGTGAAGGCAGTCAGGATCATGAGCATCAGTGTCACTTCATCCCTGATGATGGTACTGGCGATGAGTGTGCAGTTGGAGCGGGTGAGTATGTTCAGGCCGAGTTGTTGGGCAATCAGGAAGAACTGGCAGCAGCACTGGAGTACATCCATTACCACTATTTCACCACTTCGCCTTACTATCCGTCACTGGGGCTGGAATGGTATACCGGGATTGAGAAAGTTGAAGATACTTATCGTATGACTGTTCTGATCCCGGTGAAAAAGAGATAAGAACGCGCCGTTCAGCGGGCTATGGCCGGTTATTAATTCGCGGATACCTGAAAAGCGAGATATGCCGGGTTGAGTCTTCGGTCAGATCAAAGGCGACCATCTCAAATCCCGGCGGGCCCTGAAGCAGAGGATTGTTGGAAAAGCCCAGCGGCTCAGTTGGCATCCCGAGCCTGGTAATGCTGAGCAGGCCATTATTATCATGATCCTGGTAAGACATGATGGCGTATTTTCCTGCCGGTACGTCTTTAATCACAATGTCCTTTACTTCCGCGGGGCTGAAAGCCTGGGAGAGCAGCTGTGGTGTGCCCATCAGCGCTTCGCTTTCGTTAAAAACCATCACCCATACCTTGCCTCCATTGAGCTTCACGTTATCGATCTGCACAGTCAGGGTGTGATGGCCCGCCGGGACATCGCTGCACCCGGCAAGGATTAAAGCAAACAGAAGGGTAAGGTACTTCATTCAGGCTTCCCTTGGGATCAGTGGAGTCCGGTTTTGCCACAGGCTGTGCAGCCAGGCCGGGAACCAGAGTGTGGCCGCGCATCCCAGTACCGCGATCTCGTACCAGGCTTCATGCTGGGCGTAAAACAGGGGTGGGGCAGCAAAAAAGATCAGCAGTGTCTGCCAGGCAAATACCTGCAGCGAGTGCTGACCGACGGTAGTGAAAAACGGCAGTCTGAACAGATTGGGCAGGATGCGCAGCACGGCTCCCAACAGGTATGCCCACAGCAGCAGACTGCTCAGTCTCAGCCAGCCAAGTTCAGGCTTATCCGCATACTGATACAAAACACCCTGGTTAATGCCCTGAGCGGCAAAAGCGTTGTGGTGGGCAGCCATCAGCAATCCCGCCACGACGGCCACAGTGGCCGTAAGCCAGGGGGATGGATACCAGTTAACCGGTTGATGTCGCTGATAATAACCAATAGTGACGCCAATGCTGAAAATCAGCTGCCAGGCGAAGAAATCAAAGTAACCAAACGATGGAATGAGTTCTTCACTGAAAAGATGAAAGAAGGGCGCAGCCATATCTGTTGTGATCATACCGCTGGCACTCCACATCGCAGCAGACATTGCCAGAACCTGCCACCACAGGCCACGGCGCAGCCCTGCCAGGATCAGTGGCAGGGTAAGCATCAGCAGAATATAGAGCGGCAGGATATCAAAGTAGGCAGGCTGGTTAAGCAGAAACGCAGACAGCCACAGGCTGTGCCAGAACTCATAGAAATAGTTGGTGCTGATATAGAGAGCGAACTGTTCGTAAACGGGATTTTGCAGGTAGAGCGTCGCCATATATATCGCAACGATGACAAGGGTGATGATGTGATAACGCCAGATGGTCCAGGCGCGTGCCCACGCTTTGTTCCGCGCCTGCACTTCAGATAATTTGTCTGAGCTGTAAACGATGCCGGCAATCAGACCGGATATGAAGATAAACCCTTCAGCTGCACCTACCTGGCCTAAAGGCTGCAGGGTAAACAGCTGAATGGGATTGTATCCGGATGAGATCCAAATCAGGTGGTTGATGGTCATCATCACCAGTAATATACCCCGAATTCCATCCAGTGAAGCGTTTCGTTTCATATATCCTCCATTCCTTTGTGACCATCATAATTCACAGTGGAAATTAAGATCTGACCGAAAGTGCTCTTTATGAAAGGAGGAAATAAACATTTGGAAAGTTTGCTGTTTTTCACTGAGCCAGGATCCGGGACAATTGTACTCAGCTCCTGAGAGATATCATCTCTGCCCCCAACAGGAAGTAAACAGCCCGCCATTACAAAGGCGGGCTGTTATATTCAGGTTTGCTACCAGAAAGTTTCTTTCTGGCTGGTCTGAAGCGGATTTAATTTTGATCTGTAACAGCTTCACTGACTGCCGTTTCTTTTTTTTCTGCTGCCGGAGCATCATCAGCGGGCAGTTTGTACATTGGCTGATAGTCTGCGATATGGCCGGAATCGAAACCGCGGCGGCTTTTGCCTATCAGGAAAACCAGCAATGGCAGGGAGCAGAGCCCAAGATATAGCGGCTCCTGTGTTTTCATATACATGAGTACACCAGCCACCAGACCGGATAAGGCGATAACGCTGACCACGGTAACCAGTACAATTCGTTTTAAGTTCATAAGTAACATTAATCCTCAGCCCGCATCCCGGCCATTGCTTTCTGCCGTGCGTTGCTCAGCTCCCTGAGTTGAAGTTCCGGTTGAAAGTAAACCAAATTTTGACGAACTTATCAGTATCTCGATTTGATAACTCAAGCACGCTTCTCAAAAACACATCTTTGCCCCCTTTATTCTTCATTTACTGAATGAACAGGTATTGCAGAACGTTTGTGTAAACGTATTTCAATTATCTGCTGCTCTACTTGAGATGATCCGGATATGGGTTTGCGCTCTTGGTGCTGTGTCAGTGATAAAATTCTGTGGAAACGTTTACACTATGGCGATTCGATCACAGTTTTCTCTCCGGGATCATTGCTAATATGCTCGCAACGTTAATGAGCAAAGATAAACCGGAGGGGTTGTGAAAGTTCTGGTAACCGGCGGAATGGGCTATATCGGCAGCCATACCTGTGTACAGATGGCAGCAGCGGGGCTTACCCCTGTGATCATCGATAACCTGTGTAACAGCAAGTCAGCGGTACTTGAGCGCATTGAGGCGCTGACCGGAATCTGCCCTGATTTTTATGAGGGCGATATTCGCGATGAAGCGCTGCTTGATTCGATTTTTGCGGAACACGACATCAGTTCAGTGATCCATTTCGCCGGCCTTAAAGCCGTCGGCGAATCTGTGCAAAAGCCAGTTGAGTACTACGAGAACAATGTGTATGGCACGTTGACTTTGGTTAAAGCGATGCGCAGAGCAGGGGTAAAAAGTCTGGTATTCAGCTCTTCGGCGACGGTTTATGGCGACCCGGCTGAAGTGCCGATCACCGAAGACTCACCAACCGGTGCGACGACTAACCCATACGGGCGCAGCAAATACATGGTTGAGCAGTGCCTGTCCGATCTGCTCGCAGCAGAGCCGGAGTGGAGCGTTACTCTGCTGCGCTATTTCAACCCGGTTGGCGCTCACCCGTCCGGCACTATGGGTGAAGACCCGCAGGGCATCCCAAATAACCTGATGCCATTTATCGCTCAGGTAGCGGTAGGCCGCCGCGAAAAGCTGTCGGTATTTGGTGATGATTACTCTACGCCGGACGGTACCGGTGTCCGTGATTACATTCATGTAATGGACCTGGCCGATGGCCATATTGCCGCGCTGAAGCATGTTGGTGAAAAAGCGGGGTTACACATTTATAACCTGGGTACCGGCAAAGGCAGCAGCGTACTTGAAATGGCAGAAGCCTTTGGCGAAGCCTGCGGAAAACCGGTGCCTTATGAAATCTGTCCGCGACGCCCGGGTGATATTGCCGAGTGCTGGGCGGCGACAGCAAAAGCTGAGCAGGAGCTGGGATGGAAAGCGCATCGCAGCGTAGAGGAAATGAGCAGTGATACCTGGCGCTGGCAGTCTGCCAACCCAAATGGTTATCAGGAATAATTAGTCAGAGAGTAAAGAGATGTCTGAAATGAAGTTTAACCCGACCGATCACCCACATCGTCGTTATAACCCTCTTACCGGACAGTGGATTCTGGTATCACCTCATCGTGCCAAACGTCCATGGAGCGGCCAGGATGAAAAGCCGGCCACGGAAGCCCTGCCGGTTTACGACGAAAACTGTTTCCTGTGTGCGGGTAATACCCGGGTTTCCGGCGATAAGAACCCTGACTATAAGGGCACTTATGTGTTTGGCAACGACTTTGTCGCACTGATGCCGGATACGCCAGACGCGCCTGAGAGCGACAACCCATTGTTTCGTACTCAGGGTGTACGTGGCCTGAGCCGGGTGATTTGTTTCTCCCCGGATCACAGCCAGACGCTGCCTGAGCTGCCGGTTGAAAAAATCCGCGGTGTTATTGATACCTGGGATGAGCAGATCGAGGATTTGGGGAAGGAATACCTTTGGGTTCAGGCGTTTGAAAACAAGGGTGAAACCATGGGCTGTTCTCAGCCGCACCCGCATGGTCAGATCTGGGCCAACAGCTTCCTGCCTAACGAGATTGAACGTAAAGATAAGTTGCTGAAAGAGTACTGCCAGCAGCAGGGCAGTAATCTGCTGGTGGATTATGTTCAGGCAGAGCTCAAAGACGGTGAGCGCATCGTAGTGGAAACCGAGCACTGGGTGGCGGTGGTTCCATACTGGGCGGCGTGGCCGTTTGAAACCATGTTGCTTCCAAAAACGCATATCCGCCGTATGAGTGAGCTGAGCGACGCGCAACGCGACGACCTTGCGGTGGCGATTAAAAAGCTGACCAGCCGTTATGACAACCTGTTCCAGTGTTCTTTCCCTTACTCAATGGGCTGGCACTATGCGCCGTTCTTTGAACAGGGAACCGATATTGACCACTGGCAATTGCACGCACTTTTCTATCCACCACTGCTGCGCTCAGCAACCGTGCGCAAGTTTATGGTGGGTTATGAAATGCTGGCAGAAAGTCAGCGTGACCTTACCGCGGAGCAGGCCGCAGGCCGTCTTCGCGAACTGAGCGATATTCATTACAAACAACAATAACAGTCCGGCGCGCTCATGCATCTTCCCGGGTGCGCCATTACCTGATTGAGAGAACACAGATATGACGACTTTAACCAACAACGTGAAGACGGCGTTCGCCGAAGTACTGGGGTATCAGCCAAGCCATCTTATTCAGGCACCAGGCCGGGTGAACCTGATTGGCGAGCATACCGACTACAACGATGGCTTTGTACTGCCGTGCGCGATCAACTACCAGACCATGGTTGCTGCCGCAAAACGAGATGACACCATTGTGCGCGTGGTTTCGGTAGATTATGAAAATCAGACCGATGAGTTTGACCTGACTCAGCCAATTGAGTTTGTTGAAAACAAAATGTGGGCGAACTACATCCGTGGTGTGGTGAAGTTTTTGCAGGTACGCGGCTTTGAGTTTGGCGGGGCAGATATTGCGGTCAGCGGTAATGTGCCGCAGGGGGCAGGCCTGTCTTCTTCTGCGGCGCTGGAAGTGGTGATCGGCCAGACGTTTAAAACCCTCTATAACCTGGAAATCAGCCAGACAGAGATCGCGCTTAACGGCCAGCAGGCAGAAAACGAGTTTGTAGGCTGCAACTGCGGCATCATGGATCAGCTGATTTCTGCAGAAGGCCGTGAAAGCCATGCGCTGCTGCTCGATTGCCGCAGCCTTGAAACAACGCCGGTTTCTATGCCGGAAGATGTGGCGGTCGTCATCATCAACTCCAACAAAAAACGTGGCCTGGTAGACAGCGAATACAACACCCGCCGCCAGCAGTGCGAGCAGGCAGCAGAGATTTTCGGTGTGAAAGCGTTGCGTGATGTGACTATTGAGCAGTTTAAGCAGCGCGAGGGTGAACTGGATGAAATGGTCGCCAAACGTGCCCGTCACGTGATCACAGAAAACGACCGTACAGAGCAGGCCGCCAAAGCCCTGAGCCAGGGGGACTTAGCGAAGATGGGGATTCTGATGGCCGAGTCTCACGCTTCCATGCGTGATGACTTTGAGATCACGGTAAAAGAGATCGATACCCTGGTGGAGATCGTTAAAGAAGTTATTGGTGAGCAAGGCGGGGTACGAATGACCGGCGGAGGCTTTGGCGGCTGCATTGTATCCCTGATGCCACCGGCATTGGTCGATGAAGTAAAAGCGGCGGTAGAAGCGAAATATGAAGCCGCTACCGGGCTGAAGGAATCTATCTATGTGTGTCAGGCGAAAGCCGGAGCGGGTGTGATTGCGTAACCAGTAATAGTTATCAGCCAGAAGCCCCAGGGGAGGGCTTCAGTGTTTGGGGAAGCCGGCGGGCTTCCCCTTTTTTTGCGTCCGTGAAAAGAGGTATTGGGTAGTTATGTTTCCGATAAGAGATTCATAGTCAAATTAATGGCATTCCTCCAGATGGTAATCGCCTCATGGTGCCATATTAAACATCATTTATAAGCTGGCTTATATTGTCGCCAGATTTCTAAATTGAGAGCATCAACTATAATCTGGTAGATATAACATGCTGGAAATAATGGCTTTTACCAATGGGTTCAATTGGACGCTGTTCATTAATGTCAGAATAATGCAAAAACAGGTCAATTCAAGGTTGCATGTTAAATCATGGTTTGTATAATGCGCGTCATTGATTTGACGTAATTCCTTTGTGGCTCGGTTTTTGAGGTTGGGTACGAAGGGGGCTTACGGAAATGACAACTGAATGCCCGGGTTTCGGGATAAACCTAACTTTTAATCGTGAGTAAAAAATGAAAAAGCTAGTTCTTACTTCTATCGTTGCTTCTGTTTTTGCTGGTCAGGCTATGGCTATGTCGGCACCTGAATATTTCACTACAGATGATGCTATTAAACATGTTGAACGTCTGGAAAAACAAGGTGCAACAGTTACTACAGATGGTAAAAATTACGCGGTAATTGAGAAAGATGGTAAGACCGCTGTTATCGGCACTTACAATAAAGATTACAAGAATGGTGTTATTACTGTTGTAGACGCTAAAGGTGGTATCCACAAAGTTGAAACTGAAAACGGTAACATTGTAAATGTTAACGGCCAGCACGCAGCTAAAGGTAACGGTAAAGAAAACGAGGTAATGATCGAGGCTGATCCTGCAGAAAATGCTCGTCGTATCGGTGATCTTGAAAAAGGCGCAGAAATTGCTGCCGGTGAACTGTATGCAGAAGGCCTGAACGTAGCCAAAGCTCTGGACGCTCAGTTCAATGCAGTAAACGAGCGTATGGACAAACTGGACCAGCGTATGGACGGCGTAATGGCTGGTACTCACGCGATCAACAACGCACGCCCATTCGTTCAGAACGGTCAGACTGCATTCGGTGTTGGTACTGGTTTCGCTGGTTCTGCACAGGCTGTAGCGGTTGGTTTCGCACACAGCTTTGAAGATTCTGCATGGTCTATGTCTGCTACCACTAACATCTCTACTGGCAGCAAGATCAAGACTGAAGCATCATTCGGTGCTGGTGTTCAGTACGCTTTCTAAGCCCTGCTGAAACCATAAAATAGTCCAAAAGAAGCCCGGTTGTCCTGCCGGGCTTTTTTGCATTTATCTGGCGGAGGATTAATCCTCTACCGGCCGCAGTGCTTCCCCCTCAAACTTCACGCCATCCCACCCAAATCGCATAAAGTTACGGATATTCTGATGATCATCACCATCCGGATTCCCGAGCACATCTTCGCGGTAATAACGTCCAAAGCAGGCGAGGGTTTGTTCCGGTGTTAACTGGTGCAGGCGGGCAAACGCAAAAATCTTGCACGAGCCGTTGTTTTGTCCGGCTTCGTTAAAAGTCTCACCATTTTGAAAAGCGGTTGGGGTGAACTGGTAGCTGGCGTCGATCGCAGCCATGGTCTGGCTGAACTCAATATCCTGTGGCCGGTTGGCAAGGTTGTCGAGAAAGGTGCTTAGTTCCATTAAGTTAAATCCATTTGATTAAAGTGCAGAGATGCAAGTTAGCTTATTCGCTGTGCATGTTGCAACTACTTAGTGTTTTTGTGCAGACAGTAAGAAGCCCGGACTATGCCGGGCTGATGGAGTTAGCGAAGTGCTTTGATAACGGCGATTGAGCGCTCAATCACTTCTGGCAGCTTGTCGACGTCGATGTTCAGTGACCAGTCCTGTTGGTTGATCACCGAGATACCGGATTTCATGTCACTCAGGCCGACCTGACCGAAGGAACCCAGGCTGACCAGGATTTGTTCATCGGCGATATAGTAGGTTTGCAGCCCGTAGGTAACTTTGTGTTTGCCCAGGGACATCATCCTGGCCAGTGAGGTGTCTGCAAACCGGTCATTTTTACCGTCTGTTGCCAGTTGGTAGAAGGTCTTACCTGCTTTTCCTGTGGCAATATACTGGTGGAACAGGGCATAGTCGACAGCACTCAGGTTAATGCCAAATGCCGGGGAAGTTGTTCCGTCAGACGTTTTGGCGATGCTTGAGTCATAGTTAAAACCGATCTCCTGAGCCAGCTCTTCCAACAACTTGTTGAAAGGTTTTCCTGTCACTTTTTCGGCGATCAGGCCCAGCGTATCCGTGTTCTGGTCAGTGTACTCCCATTTGGTGCCCTGGGCATGGCCACTGTTTTTGGCGTTTTTAATCGCATTCAGGTGGCCGACAGGTGTGCCTTTGGTCTGCAGGCCGATCTCCAGCTCCCACTGATAACCGGCTGAGCCTTCGGTGTGGTAGTCACTCAAAGCTTCAATGCCGCTGGTCATATTAGCAATATTGCGAATGCTCGCCGCGCCAATAGTGGTGCCTTTGAGCTCCGGCAGGTAATCGGCAGCACTTTTCTCGATATCAATCAGCCCCCGGTCTGCCAGTTGACCGATGATTACACCAGCGAAGGTTTTTGATGCCGACTGAAGATTGTTGGTCATGCCACGCTGATAACCGTTGTCGTAAAACTCAACCCGGAGCTGGTTATCTTTCAGGACGACAAAACCTTTGGTCTGGGTTTGCTGCAGGTTATCCAGCAAGACTTTATTTTTCCCATAGCGCATATCCAGTGGCAGCGGCATTTTAGCCGGAGCCAGCTTCACCGGCATATCTGATTTGGCCACTTCCGCCGAGCCAAAGGCTGCGAAGTCGTCCATATTCATGCTGACAAACTTATAGTAAGGCCAGCTCTGCATTTTGTGCATCGGGATGTTCTGCGTATCAAATGGCTGGTAGAACTGCTCAATAGGAGCGGAGTGACCAGCTGCTGAATTTGCCATTACGTTTGTTGCCATACCTGTCAGAATGAGTGTGATAAGCGTCTTTTTCATGGGATACCTCGGTGGTTTTTGTTGAGAACGGGGTTATTATCAACAATAATTTCAATATCAATAAATAGGGTTCCTATGGTGAAACCAGAGGGTTTATGATCAGACCTGAATTACTCAAAAGTTTTATCGCTGCCGCAGATACGGGCTCGTTCAGTGCCGCTGCGCGGCAGCTTGGAAAACATTTGGCGACGATAAGCGGAAATATCGCCCGGCTCGAAGACGAGCTCGGTGTGGTGTTGTTTGACCGTGAGGGTAAGTATCCGCAGATCACAGAAGCCGGGCTCAGTCTTTATGACAGTGCCAGAGTGGTGGTAGACAGCGCCGAGCGCTTCAGTAATAACGCATTGCAGTTGTCGCAGGGCACACCTGCCAGTCTGACTGTAGCACTGGATGAGAATTTGGACATCAGGGTGCTGAGCAGAAGCCTGGGCGATTTCCAGCGTCGCTGGCCTCATATCAGGCTAAGCTTTTTGCACCTCAGTCCTGATGAGATTTTCAGCGGAGTCAAAGAGCGTAATATTGATATTGCATTAACCCCGACTCTTGAGGGGAACAGCAGTTTCTATGAGTTTCAGGCTATCGGTCATATCAGGGCACGGCTGGTGGCGGGGAAGAGTCATCCTCTGGCGAGGAGGCGCAGGGTTTCTAATGATGAGCTGATGGCGGCTACACAGATCCTGCCGGATTCATTGCGCGCTCATCCCCAGCAGCTTGAGGCGGGCAGAATGTCTCCGTATGTCTGGTTTGCCAGCGGTTATCACGGCGTAACAGCAATGGTCAGAAACAATGTCGGCTGGGCGATGCTGATGAGTGGTAATGAGGAGTTGCCTGATGGAGTGAGTGAGCTGGATGCAGAGTTTGCTGCGACAGACTTTGCGATTCAGTATGACGCCATCTGGCAAAAGAACCGCCCGATCCGTGAGGTCGAGCGGTTTTTTATTGAGGCTTTTAAATCATTTATGATCAGAAGCTGAACTGGTTCATCACACCCGCCAGAATTTTATCAGCGATGTATTTGTGTGTTGCTGTCGTTGGGTGGGTGACACCCCAGAACACATACTTGTCTGACGTGTGGTAGGCACAGTCATCAGTCAGGCTGTGGCTGTACAGATAGTCCATCGCGCTGCTGCGGTTGATGTTCAGACACGCATCCTGGGCATTTTCAAAGCCGTGTGCTTTCGGATTGGTGGTGATGTCATCAAACATCTGCGCTGCGTCTACCAGAGCAACGTTTACGCCCTTGTCTTTGTAGTACTGCGCCTGTTCACGGATGTAGACGTTGAACAGTTTGATTTTGGCGCGAACTTTCTCAATCTCTTCCTGAGTCGAGTACTTGAACTGCGGCGCTTTGGTCGCATCCGGCAGGGTAAACAACATGATGTTGGTTGCACCAGCATCAGTCAGACGGATAAGCGCGCTGCTGAAGTCTGCTTTCACTTCTGAGACTTCACGGTTGTAGTTCATAAAGTCATTCAGGCCGAACTCCAGGGTAAACAGGGTACGCTCCGGACGGTAGTTCTTCGCCATCTTCATGTAGGTCAGGTAAGAGGTTACCTGATCGTATACGCCGGTCAGGGCAACGTACTGGTTCGTGCCGGCTGCACCACCGACTGCCCAGTTGTAGAGCGGGATGTCTTTGTCTCGCGCCAGGTACTCAGTCCATACCAGACCGTTAGAGAAACGGCCCAGGAACCATGAGTTCCGGTTCGGGAACATCCACTGAGACGCGTTAAACATGTTGTTGGTATCAGACAGGCTGTCACCAAACGCTACCATTTTATTGATAGTGTCCGGTTGGATGACAGGGTCGTTCGTCCACACAGAATGGTTGAATGAGATCCGGTAGTCAGCCACGTAGTAGCTCATATCTGCGGTTTCATGATCAACGCCAAGTGTGGCCTGACAGCGCTCTTTGATTTTGTCCTGGCTGGTATCGGTAAAGAACATGTTTTTAAAAGAGAGCGATGACCACCAGTAACCATTCACGGTGTAGTAATCACCGTTTTCATCGAGAGCCCACTCCCAGGTGGTAGCAGGATCATCGTGACTGGTGTGTGGACGATACCAGCAGCGAACATAGGTGTAGGTATTGTCTGCCTGGACGCTGGCAACCTGAGCTGCGGTAACGGCTTCTGGTGTCAGAGGTTCAGACGCGTATGCCACTGCAGGCAGGAGGAGGAAGGGTAGCAATTTTTTCATTGGTTTCTTCTTCTGGTTATAAATGACAATCTGCTAAGTTAATGATCAGCAGATGTTTTTTAGGAGGTTGTACCAGTTTTACTGGTATTTTTATTTTGCCTGCTGATGAGGTTGGGTCAAATCGTTTGTATAAGAAATGATTGAACCTGGTATAAAGATCGCTTTACCCACAAATATGGAAATAATCGACTGCTAATTAAGCCGGGCCTGAAGTTTTACCGGGGAGGATCAACTGGCGTAAAGACGGAGTTCACAAACTCTGTTATTAACCTGGGAAAGGAAAATATATCCATTATAAAGTCAGGGTTACTGCGTTGTTTGTCAAAAGGCCCAAATAACAGTAGCTTAGAGGTGGTTGCCGGTCTGGTCTGGTTACATTAATTGTAATTTCAAATGCTTAGTATAAAAGCTTTCAATTTAACCCCAGGGCTTAGTCTCCATACACTTTTCTCAAGCGTAGCAATACGCGGAAGCAATGAGTTTAATTACGATAAATAACAAAAGGAGACTGAGATGGTTACCATCGCGAGAGATCTCAGTAGTAAGAGTAAAACGGAAAAAGTAATGTACTATCTGGGCCTGCCTCTGGCCATGATAGTGCTGATGTTGTTCTATTCGATGCCAACCCCGGAAGGCATCACTTTTGAAGGGAAAATGTCGCTGGGCATTTTCTTCTTTGCCCTGATTCTGTGGGTCAGTGAATCACTGCCCAACTACGCTACGTCCATGGTGGCGATTGCCCTGCTGTCGGTACTCGGTGGCTGGTCAGAAAGCCAGGCGCTGGGTACCCTGGGTTATGGGGTGATCTGGCTGATGGTATCGGCGTTTATTATCACTTCAGGGATGGAGAAAAGTGGTCTTGCCAAGCGGATTGCGCTGGCGATCATTACCCGGTTTGGTAAAACCTGGAAATCGATTCTGATGTCTTTGATGGCAGCCAACTTCACCATCGCGTTTATTATCCCTTCCACAACTGCGCGGGCAGCAATGCTGCTTCCTATCGTGCTTTTGATCGCCAAAGCGTACAACGTGGAAAATGGCAATAAGAACCTTGGCCGGCTGCTTTCTATTCAGGGGCTTCAGGCTAACAATATCTCGACCAGTGCGATTGTGACGGCAACCGCGCCGCAGATCCTGGCAATTGGCCTGCTTAAGGAGTTCACCGGAGCTGACGTGTCGTGGGGAGAGTGGTTTATCGCGTCTGCCCCAATCGCAGCGCTGACACTTGTCGCTTCATTCTTTATCGGTCTGATGCTGTTTAAACCGGAGAGCAGCGCAAAAGCCGGGGGTGATGAGATCCAGAAAATCCAGCAACAGTATGATGAACTGGGCAAAGTGACCAGCAATGAGAAAAAAGCCGCGGCAATTTTCTTTTTGACCATCGGCCTCTGGGCGACCGACAAGTGGCACCTGGATATCTTTGGTTTTCAGTTCAGTCTGGTAATGGTTGCCATCATTTCTGCTTCACTGTTCTTTATGCCTTATATCGGCATTCTTAACTGGAAAGAGGCGAAGATACCGTGGAACCTGATGGTCTTTGCTGCCGGTGCGTATGCGGCCGGGGTATCCCTCAGTGAAACCGGTGTTGCAAGCTGGGCGTTGAGCGGACTGTTCTCGAACCTCGGTGTACAGCACATGAGCTTTACCATGCTCTATGGTGTGGTGATCGCAATCTCCAGTTTCAGCCACTTTGTGTTTACCAGTAAAACGGTCCGGACGATCATCCTGATCCCAACTCTGGTTGGTCTGGCTGAGACAGCAGGCGTGTCACCTCTGATGCTCTGTCTCCCAGCGGCGTTTACGATTGCAGACACCATCACACTTCCGCCGCACAGTAAAGCCAACCTTGTCTACTACAGTACCGGCTTCTTCTCAGTGAACAACCAGCTCCTTTACGGGATTCTGACCCTGCTGGCGAAGTGGTGCATTCTGTTTGCCGCTTCCTTTACCTGGTTCGCTTATCTTGGCATTACAGCGTAGGAGAGATGATGATGAAAAAGCTATTAATTGCTCTGGCGGCTTCTGTTGTACTGCCTGTATCTGCAGCCCCGTTTGGTGAGCTTCACTATTATCAGGAGCAGCTTATTCCGGCAGGAAAAGATGCTCAGATTGACGTACGGGTTTCAGCCACAACCTCTGATGATGGCCGTTTATATCTCCCTGCTCCTGAAGACAGCAGGGTAGCGGCTTATCAGGTTACAAAAGGTGTGAAAATGACGGGCAAACCTGTGCTGAGCAGTGTTCATGGGCGTCAGGTATGGCTCTATCAGTTTGAACAGCCGAACCAGGCGGTCGAACTGGAATACAGCCTTGACGCTGATGGTGTCTACAAAACCAAAAAGGCCAAAATCAAATACAGCCATCCGGGAGGGGTAAAGCGGATCAGCTATGAGTTTGAAAACACCTCGCCTGCGGTGATTGAGAAGTACCTTGGTGTACTCACTGTGCCCGAAGGCAACGAACTTTATGGTGTGGTTTCACCTGAGTGGTCTAAAAAGAAAAAGACCTATCAGGTTGGGACACAAGGCGGGCAAAAAGTCGTTGAGGTGGAGCGAAAAAGTATCAAACCGGGCGACACACTTAAGTACAAAATCCGCACTTACGCGCCGTCTCCTATGATCGAAAAGGTTTTGTGGCTTATCGTACTGCTGTTGTCCGGGGCATTGCTCTGGAAACGCCGTGACGTCATTACCACCCTGAATGAGACTGGCGAGCTGAGTACCGCTCAGGGAGGTAAACAATGAAAAAGCAGGCCTTGTTAGTGATAGCTGATGGCATGGGTGATCTGCCGGTAGAAGAGCTCGGGGAGCAGACACCGCTTGAATACGCTCATACACCCCATATGGCGGCTCTGGCTTCTCAGGGACTGTTTGGCAATATCCATCCTGTCGCGCCGGGCGTGCCGGTAGGAACTGATGTTGGCCATCTGGCGATATTTGGGTATGACCCGTATGAAGTCTATACCGGACGTGGTCCCATCGAAGCGTTTGGTGCGGGTATTGAGATGCAGCCTGGTGATATTGCCTTTCGCGGCAATTTTGCCACGGTGGATGATGAGTTTACCGTGCTTGACCGTCGCGCGGAGCGGATCACCGAGGGCACCGAACAGTTAGCCAGCGCGGTCGATGGCATCCGGCTTTCGGATGGCACTCTGGTGATCGCCAGGGCGCTCAGTGCTCACCGGGTTGCGGTAGTTTTCCGCGGTCCGGAGCTGTCGGTACAGGTCACCACCAGCGATCCGGGAACGGCCAGAGAGGGTGAGAAAGTGGTTCGTTCACAGCCTTCATCCTCAGATCCTGCTGCAGCAAACACGGCAAGGCTTATTAACGAGTTCAGCGAAAAGTGTTTTGCGGTGCTCAGCCTGCACCCGGTTAACGCGGCCCGAAGTGCAGCGGGCAGAAAGCCGGCCAATATGATCATTTTGCGTGGAATCGGGCCACTTATCGATGCCCCCAAGGTGACTGATGCCTATGGTATTCGCGGCGCCTGCGTAGCGGGGGACAGAACGGTTCTGGGCATTGCATCTATGGCCGGGCTGGAAGCGTGCTTTGAGCCCTCCTTTACCGCCGGGTTCGATACGGACTTTCTCGGTAAAGCTGATCTGGCGCTTAAGAAAATCCGTCAGGGTTATGACTGGGTTATCCTGCATATCAAAGCGCCTGATTTGGCGGGGCACGATGCGTTGCCTTCTGTGAAAGTGGAAATGGCTGAGAAGATCGATCAGATGCTGGGTTATATGTGTGAACAGCTGGACCTGAGCAAGATGTTGATTGGTTACACCAGCGACCACTCTACGCCCTGTTGCAGACGTGATCACTCCGGGGACCCGGTACCGAGTTTCCTCTCAGGCAGTGGCGTCCGGCGTCAGAATCTGGCGGGATTTGGTGAGCGCTTTGTAACTGCCGGTGCGCTGAACAATCTCACCGGGCGGGATTTTTTCCGGGTGCAGATGGACCACCTCGGTGCATATAAGAAATTTGGAGCCTAAACCGGCAGGGCAGCGCAAGCTGCCCTTGCTGCAGGAGCAAAAATGAAAATAGAAAACCTGGAAGCTTTTGTCCGGATCGCCGAACTGAAAAGTTTCACCCTGGCAGCAGACGCCTGTTTCTGCACCCAGGCAACCATGTCCCAGCGACTGAAGAACCTGGAAAATTACTTTAAGATCCAGCTGTTTGACCGTGTTGGACGCAATATTGAACTGACTGAAGAGGGGCGTCGGGTTCTGCCGTACTGCCAGTCGGCGTTAAACGCTATCGCTCAGTCCCGGGTGGAGCTGGAATCGATCAACGGCCTGGCCAGCGGGGAGCTTAAGCTGTGCAGTTCCAACACGCCGGGTACCTATCTTCTGCCTCAGATCATCGCAGATTTCCACCGAAGACACCCTGGCGTGAGTATCGAGTCCTGTATTCGCTATGCCCGTGATGTGATTCAGGACATTTCGTTTGAGGGTGAAGCCGAACTGGGCATCGTTTCCCAGCCTGAACTGCCGGAAAACAAAAAGCTGGATTTTGAAGCGATACTGCACGATGAACTGCAGGTTATCGTCGCGCCAGGTCACCCCAAAACAGACAAATGGCGTGAGAAAGGCGCGATTGCATTAAGTGAACTGCAAAAGCAGACCCTGATGGTTTCCAATGCCAAAAGCTCTATTGCGGCCAACCTTGAGCGGGCGTCCGGTAAAAGAGTGAGCTTCGCGGCGCTTCTGGTAATGGGGAGTATGGAAGCGGTGAAAAAGGCGGTGATGCTCAACAGTGGTGTCGCTATCGTATCCAAATTACTGGTTGAGCATGAAGTCGCCAGTGGTCAGTTGCTGGCTTTTGATATTAAGAACCTGCCACTCAGCAGAACCGTTTATCTGGTGACAAGAAAAAACCGCAGCCTCTCTCCGGCGGCAAAAGCCTTTGTTGAGGTGTTAAAAGAAGACATTGCCAGCAAGTACCCGGATCTGCTGGTGGATTAGTCCGGCACGCTCAGCAGGGTATACACCGGGCAGAGGCCTGCATGCTGAGCTTTTGGCCATAACCAGTGCAGAATCCAACGGACAGGGAAGCATTTACCTGTCATACTTCCTGTTGCTTCAGAGCTGGCTATGCTCTTCATTTTTCGCAGCAAAAACCTGCATTTCCAGCTATTTTTTAATCATAACAAGCATGCAGGTAACAGATAATTTGCGTATTTTCTTTGGTTCCGGCGGGTTAATGTTGCTCGGTCTTTTACTGAGCATGCCTTCGCTTGCGCTGGAAAACCTGAACTTCTATACCGAAGAATACCCACCATATAACTACCGCGCAGAAGGTGAGCTAAAGGGAATCGCCGTTGAAATGCTTATCTCTGCCAGCGCAAAAGTCGGGCACCCGGTTAACCGGGAAAACATCAAGCTTCGCCCGTGGCCCAGAGCCTACCGTCTTGTGCAAAACATTCCTGATACTGTGTTGTTTTCCATGGCCAGAACCAAAATGCGTGAAGATCTGTTTTTGTGGGCCGGGCCAATCGAGCGTACCCGGGTTGTGATGATGGCGAAGAAAGGGCGGGGGGTGAGTATTACCAGCCCCGAAGATATGGCGCAATACCGGGTAGGCGTGATTATGGATGATGTGGGGGAACAGCTTGCCCTTGAAGCCGGAGCAAGGCCTGAGAACATTGAGCGGGCCACGACCGCTGTAGCGCTGGCGAAAATGCTTAAACTGGAGCGGATAGACGTCTGGGCCTATGAGGAAAATGTGGCGCGCTGGAGTATGAAAAAAGCAGGGCTGGATGACAGCAGGTATGAAGTGGTGTATGTGCTTAACCGGCTGGAAATGTATTACGCTTTTCACCGGGATACAGATCCTGAACAGGTGGGATTACTTCAGAAAGGGATAGATCTGATTAAGCAGCCGGAGGCTGAAACAGGGAAAAGTGAATATCAGCGGATCATGGAGAAATACCAGTCAGTACCGTTTGCTCAATAGCAACCTTCGTTGTCCCGGATAATAACTTAAAAAAAGCCGGTGTATGGAGTGCACCGGCAACGGGGGAGTAGGTCAGTTATTCTTCATTGGAGCATTTTTGCTTTAACACCATGCCCTGACCCTGCTGGTGAACCGATAGTGCGAACTCAAGATCGTTATAGTTATGCCCGGCAACCGCAGGCCATACCGCCAGTGCAGACAGCTTTTCACTGCCTGTGTTAACCAGCCGGTGCGCAGTAAACGCCGGGATATGGTGGATACTTCCGGGGAAGACTGATTCTGCACGGCATATACCCGCTTCATCCTGAAGCAGCAGCAAGCCGGTACCACGGCAGCCAAAGTAGAACTCTGCCTGCTCTTTTCTCTCGTGGAAGTGACCCCGGGTCATATAAAACTCATCACCAACGCTGCCCGCTTCCAGGTGAGTAACGCCAAAGTTAAGCTCACCATCAGCGGTCTGCGGCGGCAGCATTTCAACCTGATAGATGATTTTGTCGGCCTCACTACCGGCATAAGCATTCTGATCGGCAAACACACCTTGCAGGTCGCGAAGCCGGGTGGCTTTGGACACCAGTCCGCAGCCATTGACTGTCCCGGTCAGAAAGTCGACGCTGGGGGGAAGTAACGGACTCATAAACTCTCCTTATCAGCGACCCGCATCAGCTCGCTGAAAGCCAGAAAAAGATGATAAAAAGTGCTGGCCGGCGCGTTGCTGTGCAGCGGTTGTCCCAACTCATCGAGGTGATCCAGCCAGGCACCGGGTGTTGGTGCGGGGCAGAGGTAGTAGTCAAATATCCGCTCGCATGCCAGGCAGGCCTTGTCCCGGTAGCGCGCTTCTTTCGTTTTCTCATACAGTGCCAGCTGGGCTTTGAGATACTCAGTCTGGCACCAGAGGCGGGAAGTCGGACGCAGTGCGCTGCCGTCTCTCAGCACTTCGTCGCGAACCAGACCGTTTGGGTTATGGCCGTGGCGGGCAGCAAAGTGTTCAAGTACTTCAAGTGCGTCGCTGACTTTGGTGTGGGTGAGCTTTTGGTAGTGACAGAGCAGCCAGATCCACTCGTAGTGATGACCCGGATCTACCCGATCGCTGAACGGGTGGTTTGTGCCCCAGTCAGTAGTAAAAAACTCGCCCAGACAGTCACTCTGCAAAATGTGTTGTCTGAACAGCCGGTAAAGCTTCCCGGCGCGTTCCAGCCAACGGCTGTCATCGGTGAGCTCATAGCTGACCATCAGCGCTTCAAACAGATGCATGTGCGGATTCTGACTGCGCATGGAATGACTGGTTGTCGAGGAGTAGTAGCCGGGCTTACCATCAGCCGTCAGGTTCTGCTCAAACCACAGGTAGATCTGCTCCATTTTCTCAAGGCTTTCGGCATTCAGGGTCAGATGGTAGTGCCAGGCAAATCCAAGCAGGGCAAACGCGTGTTCATAGGCATTGGCGCTGTGCCCCTGAGGCTGGAAAGCATCATCGATTGAAAACAGGTACTCATGCCTGCTGTTGTAAAATAGCGGCAGTCCTTTGCTGACGCAGTTGTTGAGTTCAGCCCTGGCATCGATAAGCCCGAGCTGTGTGGCGTGACTGAATACGTAGATTTGCCTTGGCTGAACCCTGAAACGGCGCACGTTTTCCTGATAAGGAGTGCCGTCCTGATAGAGACCTTCGGCAAACAGGGGCTCTTCATATCCTTGAGATAACCAGAGTGGCAGCGCTTGCCGGGTGAGCCATTCCCGGCAGCGCTGAGCCTGGTTTACCAGGCAGGTCATCAGAACAGTCCTGTGGCAACACCGGCGGCTGAGATAGCGACCAGCGCCAGCATGGCATTAACCGGACTGAGGTTTTTCTTGGCCATCGCGTACCAGGTACCAATCACGATAAGCAGCGGCAGCAGTTTAGGGAAAATACCGTCCAGCATCGACTGCACCTGAATGTTCACCCCATCACTGGTGATATACTCAAGCCCGGTGCCGAGGTTCACGTAACTGGCCGCGACGCCGCCCATGACGAAGACCCCAAGCAGCGAAAGTGCTTCTCGGATCTTGGCCGACTTGTGGCTGACCAGTACCTCGACGGAACCTGCGCCCATCTTGTAGCCCTTCATAAACAGGGCGTAGGAACCAAGAATAACAATCGCGTTATAGGCAACGATATAGAACAGCGGACCGAGGATATTGCCGCCTGCTGCCAGTGCCATACCGATGCTGAGCAGTATCGGGATAAGCATCCCCGGGATCATGGAATCACCGATACCTGCCACCGGCCCCATCAGGCCGACTTTTAGGGTGTTGATGGTTTCTCCGTCCACCGGCTCGCCGTTGGCTTTCTTCTCTTCCAGACCGACCGCCATACCGGAAATGATAGCTCCCAGTTGTGGCTCGGTGTTGTAGAAAGAGGAGTGACGTTTCATCGCTTCCTGGCGCTGGGCTTTATTTGGATAAAGCTTTTTCAGCGCAGGCAGCATCCCCAGACAGAAGCCGAACGATTCAAGACGTTCAAAGCTCATTGAGGAGAGGTTGTACATCATCCACGCCCGCCAGCATTTGGTCAGGTCTTTTTTGTCCAGTGAAACCTGTGCCTGGACTTCGGTTTTTTGGTGTGTGCTGGTCATCAGAATTCATCCTCATCGTCGTCGATTGCCTGGGCCGGAGCTGCGGTCGCTGGCTGTGGGTCGGGTTTATAGTTGTAGTGCAGCAACGCCAGCAGAGCGCCGATGATTACGAGGCCGACCATGTTGAGTTTGAGGAACACGATGCCGACAAAACCAACCAGGAAATAGATCAGCATGGTGCTCTCTTTGATGATCTGCTTAAGCAGAATGGCGATACCAACCGCAGGCAGAATACCGCCGAGCACGGTCATGGTGTTGATCACCAGATCCGGCAGGCTGGCCATAAAGCCTTCGATATACTGGTTACCGAAGTAGACCGCGATAAAGGTCGGAATAAAGCGCATTAAAAAGTTGGTGATCTGCGGGTAGATCGCGGTGTTCATGTAGACGCCCCGGTCATCACCGTCGTCCACCGCCAGGTCAGCCCTGTGGTTCCAGTAGGAGTTGAGTACCATCATAAAGTTAAAAATGATGGTACCTGCGATACCTATGGTCGCCGCGATGGCTACCGCAACTTCGACGCCCTGACCGGACATAATGCCCAGCGCTACCGCGGGGTAGGCGACAAAGTTAAGATCAGCGGGCATAGAGCCGCCCGGTGTCACCATCGCGATGTAGACGGCCTGAACGGCCACACCGACCATGATCCCGGTCTGAACATCCCCGAGTACGATACCTACCAGCATCCCTGAAACCAGCGGACGGGTAAGGGTATACCAACCCCCGGTCAGACCCAGAAGCCAGGGGGTGGAAAGGGCACCGAGATAACAGAGTATCCCGATTAAGACAGCTTCAAAAAACATAACTCAGTCCTTTTATTCACGTTATTTTTTATAATTTGGCTTGTGCGTCCTGCCAGTTATAACTGCTGGCGTCAGGTACAAGCCGGAAATCGATTTGATGGCCAAGGTCAGACAGATAATGGAACGCGTCAATCTCTTCCCGGTTGACACACTGGTTGCTGCCAATCGTTGTGGTTCCTTCTCTGGCGCTCATTGGCCCGACATTGATTTTGTTGTTCAGGTTGCTGATATCGATCCCCGCCCTGCAGATCGACTGCAGCGTGACCGGGGATTTGGCGATAACAAAGTATTTTTTGTCACTGGCGATTACTTTTGGCAGCTTGGTAATGGCTGTTGTGGTATCGAACAGCCATACTTTTACGTCTGTTACTGCGCCTTTCATCACCTGGGAGAGCAGAGGATCAGCGGCGACGGCGTCGTCAATCGCGACAATACCGTCGCACGGCAGCTCTTTGGCCCAGCGGGTCATTAACTGGCCGTGGATCACCCTGTCGTCAATTCTTACAAATGAAATAGCCATACACTCTCCTCAGAAATCGTCATCTTGTTCTTGTGTGTCGGGCTTTTGTGCCACGACTATGGTGCCCGCTGCTTCTTGCTGCAGGGTCGTTGCCACCTGGTATGGGTCGGACTCTTCGACGAAGTCGGCACTCATAAGCAGGGTGGGGAAGTTAATTCCGGTCAGTACTGCGACCGGGACTTTTAATGAATCATCAAAGGCGTAGCGGCAGGCGACGTTGTACGGGGTACCGCACTCCAGGTCACACAGTACGACAATGCCATCGGGTGCTTCCTGCTGGAGCAGGGACATCTCGCTGTCGAAATCACGCTTAAACTGCTCGATATCTTCCGAGAGGGAAAGTGCAGAGGTATGGCTCAGTGAGCCAAATACCATGGATGCGCTGTCGATAAGAGCCTGTGCCAGTGGGCCGTGTGTTGCGACAATAAAGTGAATCATGCTTACCCCCTCACATAAGCTTTGACAGTAGCGAGTTGTTCACCACAGCTCTCACCCCAGGGTTCGATGCAGTAGCGCCCGACGCTAGCCGGAATGATAAATGTCTCGGCGTAGTGCACCACGTAAGGTTCAAACTGGTCGTCAGGGCTGGTCACCAGAGCCTCCCGCCCTTCGACCAGATTGAGGACATTGACCTGGCCGCGGGTATGGTGTTCAACCGGTTTTGAGAACCAGTGGCGGCGGGTCTCAATAAACTCACGTTCGTGCAGGCCGGTGCGCTCTTCGCGCCAGCCGTCACCTTCATCAACCGGGGTAACCTGGTTGATCAGATTCTCTTCAACCCAGGCGGTATCGCGATCCCACTGAATAACCTGTTCGCCATGGTCGAGATGGACCGGACGTGGCAGACCGTCCAGGCCGAGCCTTCCCCAATCCCACAGTTTGAAGGTAAAGATATAAGGCGTAGCACTTATCTCCAGCACCATGGAGTTTGCGCCGGAGCAGTGAATGGTGCCGGCCGGGATAAGGAAGTGATCATGTTTCTTAGCCGGGAAACAGTTAACAAACTGCCCGTCATCAAAGGTCTTTTCACCGCGCTGCGCTGCCTGAAGAACGGCCATCATATCTGCCGGTTTTGTGCCGGTTTTCACCCCAAGATAGACGCAGGCATCATCTCCGGTATCGAGCATGTAGTAGCTCTCATCCTGGGTGTAGTGCATGCCAAATTCCTGCTGAATGTATTCGGTCAGGGGGTGAACCTGCAGGCTCAGGTGCTGGCCCTGCATGGTATCGAGAAAATCGAACCGGATAGGGAACTCAGCGCCAAAGCGGGCGTGAACCTGTTCTCCCAGCAGGGGCTGGGGTTTGAGCAGCACCAGATCCTGTGATGGGATCTCGACCGTAATATCACCAAAGCCCAGCAACAGGCTGTTTTCTTCCGGCACGCAGTCAAAACACCAGGCAAAGTTCTCTTTTGAGCGGTCAAGGTCGCACACCTCTTTCATCCACTGGCCGCCCCATACGCCCGGGTCGAAAAACGGAACTACCCGGAATGGCTGTTGTGTCGTCTGCTCAAGCCCGGCCATCAGCGCTTCACCGGTGATCAGTTTTGGCTCATGTCTGGTATTGGTATCGAGCAGAAAATCGCACTTAGGCAGCAGACGCGCCTTATAGCGGTCAAACACCCGCCACTCGATAAAGAAAGCGCGTTTGTAGCGGCGCAGGATATCTTCACTGTGGTTTTCAACGCCCCAGTTACCCAGTTCGCCGCTGCGAAAACGCTGCTGGATCTCCCAGCGGGCCATATCGGCATAAACCATCACATCTGCATCGGCAAACAAACCGGCGCCATGACCGCAGACAACGATCAGACCATCGCTGACAGCAGCTATCTCTTCGCGAAGCTGGTCTGTGCGGGAAGGGTCGAAAAACTCTTCCAGTTTATGGGGAGCCAGTACGCCAAATACTCTGTCGTCGGTGATGTGACGTTCCAGCATTTCAAAGATGTGTGTCTCGCTGTATTTTGCCTGGTCGGTCAGGAAAATTGCGGCAGGCTCAAGAGGGCGAATAAGGTTATCCAGCAGGTCCTGATGGTCGACACCGTGATAGGTATCGACAACCAGAACTTTACGGCCTCCGGGGGCGGGTTGCAGTTGCTCCCTGATTGCCAGCCAGCCCTGCCAGGCGTGCTGGTCAAATCCGGTGACATTCACGCAGGGGAATTTGTCATAATTGGACGGGTACTTCATAAGACATCCTTCTTTTTTCTTCTGCTGACATCTTACTCAGTTGGGTGAAATAACCACAAATTGGTTAACGTGTTTAACCCGACAGTTAAGCATTGTGACAGCTAAATCGGACGCTAAATGTCGTTTTGATCACGGTAAAAAATGGTCAATTAATCTCCAATTAAGGTTATTCGATTAACCTGAAATTAACCCGGAGTTTAACCATGTCCAAACCGACCATTGCTGATGTTGCCCGTCACTGTCAGGTTTCTACTGCAACCGTCTCCATGGTGCTGACCAATAAAGGGCGTATTTCAGACCATACCCGGCACAGGGTATTAAAGGCGGTGGACGAACTGGGCTATGTGTATAACCAGGCTGCGGCGAACCTGAGGCATAAACGGAGCAATCTGGTTGGTCTGCTTATCCCAGATATTACTAACCCCTTTTATGCAGAACTTATTGCAGGCCTGAGCCACTGGCTTGAAGAGCATGACTCGTTGCTGTTTCTCGCCAATGCTGAAGAGAATGTCGCCCGGCAGGATAAATTCATTGAGTCTTTGATAGGGCAGAATGCCGGGGGACTGGTGCTCTGTCCGGCTAAAGATACCGATGTTAACTTCCTCAATACGGTGCGCGGACGGGGATTTCCGATCGTACTGGCAGTAAGGCCAGTGGGTGAAGATCAGTTTGACTACGTCGGCACCAATAACTTTATGGGGCTTCAGGCTGCGACTGAGCATTTGATAAAGCTGGGCCATACCCATATTGCGTTTATCGGCGGACTGGAAGGCTCGCAGACCCGCTCTCACCGCCTGGGAGGGTATATGTCAAAGTTGCTTGAACACGGTATCTCCCCAAAAGAAAAGTACATCGTCAGTTGTGGGGCAAGCCGGCCTGAAGGGGCAGCCGCGACAAGGGCTATGCTGGAAAAGTATCCGGAGATCACCGCTATCATCGGCTATCAGGATATTGTGGCGTTTGGTGTGATGCGGGCAGTAAAGGATATGGGGCTGAAGGTTGGCAGGGATATCGCAGTGGTGGGTTTTGATGACGTGCCTGAGTCGGCCGATACTGCGCCTGCGCTGACCACTGTCTCTGTATCGGCTCAACAGATAGGCAGGGCTGCGGGAGAGCTGTTGCTGTCGCGAATGCAGGGCAGTGATAAGCCAATTAAGAGTCTGGTTTTCCCGCCTAAGCTGGTAGTGAGGAAGTCCTGCGGTGCACATTTGGCTGAACCGGGGAGTGAGGATGTCAATTTTTGATGATTTTTTATCAAAACAGGCAGTTGGGACTTGCATTGCTTCGTTTTGAGAGGCAACCTCGGGGCACAACAATATACAGATAGGAACAGATTGATGAAACTGGCTAAAGTGTTGCTGGGTCTGATGGCTGCCGGCTTTGCAACGGGTGCGATGGCGGACGTAACCATTAAGTTTGAAGATAACGTGGATCTGCTGGCGGTAAACCAGGAGCGACCGGACGCGAAAAGCGAGGGTCTGTTTAGCTCTGCTAAAACAGTGACCATGCCAAACGGTGAAAACCAAATCGTATTCCGTTATGAGCCGTTTTTTGAAGAAGGCAACGAGCGTGTATCTGTAAACAGTGAAGTGATTATCGCGAAGTTCAATGCAGCAGATGCTAACCTGACGTTTGAACTGCCAAAGTTCCGCGATGCGCGTACGGCTAAAAAAGAGATCAACCCGCTGAACTGGTCTTTAGTGGATGAAAACGGTCAGGCGATTGAGCTGAAAGAAGATACCCTGGTGCGCCATGGCTATCAGCCGGGCCGTGATTATCCGCGTGAAGCCGATGAGTATAACCGCAAAGGCGGTGTTGCCGCGCTGACGCTGGCTACTGTGACTCTTCCGGCAACTCAGGCCGCAGAAGTTCAAAAGAAAGCCGAACTGAAGGCAGCAGACAGCACCGCAGAAGAAATGCTGCATTTTTGGTACGAAAAAGCAGACGCTGAAACCAAAGCGCGCTTTAAGGCGTATGTGAATCAGCAGTGATTAGGGCTGATTAGCGATTGAGCAGCTTTCCCTGAGAGGGGAAAGCTGTTTTTATTTGGGTACTGGGTACTGGGTACTGGGTACTGGGTACTGGGTCCTAGGTTGACAGCCCCTGAGAGGCAGGAAAATAGTTTCTAGTTTCTAGTTTCTAGTTTCTAGTTTCTAGTTTCTAGTTTCTAGTTTCTAGTTTCTAGTTTCTAGTTTCTAGTTTCTAGTTTCTAGTCTCTAGTTTCTGGTTCCTTCCCCATACAACTCCAGTCCCGCCTTCAGATACTCCAGCATGGTTTTGCGCAGTGAAGCCGGTTCCAGTACTTCCACAACGGCCAGGTTTTTCAGCAGCCACCAGTGCAGCCCATTACAGTCACGTACTTTTGCCCTGACGGTTGTGTGGGTAGCGCTTTGCTCCAGAATCTCCTGACAGGCAGAGATCTTGGTGTCCTGCAGCAGGTGCTCGCCTTCGTAATTCACGATTCTGAGCTTTACACTGATCTCGCTGCCGCCGGAGAAGTAGTTCCAGTTCTTCTGGATCCAGGTTTTGGTTTCAAAATCCGGGTCGAACTCCGGGGCTGAAAAGCTCAGTTTAAGCGACTCAATCCGGTGAATGGCAAATGTCCGGTCTTCATTTTGAGGTGCTTTTTTGGCCAGCAGGTAAAACGAACTGCCGTGCTGAGCAATACCCAGAGGGGTTACGGTATAGCTGTCAGTCTGGCTGGCCCCCCGTTTGCGGTAGTTCATTTTCAGGGTTTTCTGTTCCAGCAGGGCTTTTTCAATAAGGTCGATATGCTCGTTGTTCATCGGCGCCTGTTCAAGCTGCATCTCCATTGGTGCATAGGCAAAGCGCTGACGCCACAACTGGTGTTTTTTGTCACTGTGGCTGTTGGCGTTGCTCAGCAGTGAGGAGACTTCCCGGCGCATGCCCGGAGGCAGCATGTTGAGGATCTCATGCTCAATCATTTGTAATGAAACTACCGAGGACATCGCACTGGGGTTGAGCGGGTGCGGGTGCCCGGGCGCTATCTGGTAGCGGTGGGGACGACAGTGCTCCAGCTTGTCAATGCACGGGTAGTCAATAAACAGTTTGTCCAGTACCCGCTGAACTGTACGCATCTGACTCCGGTGCTCTGCCTGGTCATCAATAAGCTCTCTGGCAAGCAGAATGTTTCGCAGCTCACTGCTGGTAATGGTGTCCGGTGCGCAGGGGATTGACTGCAGCGCAACCTGATACCGGTTTGATTGTTTAGACATAAAATCACCTCGCAGGAAAAATATCATACTCGCCGGTACAAAGCGACGTTTTGTGTCGCCTTTCTGGTGAATAATGCCTGTGTCATAAAGATTGGAGTCCGCAATGAAACATATTCTTTTTGCCGTAACAGGCCATCAGCCAGCTGTTGTTACTCATGCACTTAGTTCTCTGCTCAGTCAGGGGAATCCCTTGCCGGAACGGGTTGTGGTGGTGTCGCGAAGTAAGTGGAGTGATGAGGAGTATGCGTGCATCGCTGCAGACATTGCTGCATTTTGCACCCGCTCAGGTATTGCGTCTGTTGGGCTGGATCGGAATGATGTCATCGTAGTGAAAGACGGGGATAAGCAAACCCTGCTTCAGTCGCTTGCTTCAATCTGTCGGGATGAGCGCTGCCGGGTTATGGCGGCTGCGCTGGACTGTGGCACTAATCTGAGCTCACAGCTAAATGTGGCTATGTCGCTGTTTGGCCGGGAGCAGGATCAATTTTACTTTATGGTTCGGGCGGGCAAAAGCCGGTTCAACCTGGCGATGGCGCAGGTGGATTACCCCCTAATTCGTGAAATGTTGCCTCAGCCTGTGATGGCTGACGTTATTGAAGGACTGGCAGGTATGGCAGGAAGCGTCCGGGATAAACTTCAGATGCGCGTGGAGCTGAAGTGTTGTGCAATTCATGTGGGCGGGACCCGGGTAAAGCTGACGCCAAAACTGTTTGCGTTTTACTGCTGGATGCTGCGCAGGGAAGAGCTGGGGGAGCAGGAGCTGACCATACACCGGGACTTTGAAGAGGATACGGCTCTGGTTCAGGAGTACCTTCGTCATGCCTTTGAGCTGGTTACGGACCCGCGTTTTTACGAAACCTTTGGTGTAACACGTGAAGATGTTGCTGAAGAGTGCTGGTCCGGGCTTAAAGGTATGGACCGCAAATACGTTGAACAGTGCCGTTCAAATCTGAAGCGGAAATTCCGCGAAGTGTTACCGGAAGCACTGGCAGCTAAGATGATGGTTAAAGGAGGCCGGGCGAACAAAGTACACCGTTGCTGGCTTCGTCTGGCAGCGAATGATATTGATGTTGAGCTGGTGGCATAATTAAAAATATTACTGTTTTCAGGAGGTACGTTGCCCCTGAGTGGGAAAATTAAAAATCAACTACTCAATAAATGTCCTGAAGTAATTTTATAACCATGGCTAATCAAAACGATAACTTACTAATGGGTAAGATAATAGTGGTATGTATCATCTGATTTATCACATCAGGTAATATGACCTGTGCAAAATAATAAATAAAGCACTTTACACCGTTCGGTTTGCGCCTAAAATGTCGCCTCCTGTTCTGTTTTGAGACTATTTCATGAAACCAACGCGTTATGGCGACGTGATGGCGGCGATCGCATTTCTGATTTGGGGTATGTTGCCCCTGTATTATCAATTTCTGCCCAATGCAGCTATGGATGAGATGCTGGCAATCCGGCTGATCGGCTCGGTACCACTTGGTCTGTTGATCATTGTTGCCATACAGGGGAGTATGCCCTGTATGAAGAGCATTATTGCTGACCGGCGCTCAATGGCTTATGCCTTTGTTGCCAGCTGCCTGATGTGTGTTTCCTGGTACGCGTTTACCTGGGCGATCACCCATGAAAGGGTGATGGATGCAAGCCTGGGCTTTTTTATCAGTCCTCTGACCATGGTTGCACTTGGGGTGCTGGTGCTTAAAGAAAAACTGACTCCGGGCAAAAAGATTGGTGTTCTTCTCGCCGCCGTGGGGCTTGGTTATCAGATCTTCATGTATGGTCAGGTGCCGGTGGTGGCGATCACTATGGCGGTGTTTTTCACTCTGTATGGATGGTGCAAGAAGAAAGTCGCGTATGACTGGAGTACCTGCCTGTTCATGGAAGCGTTGCTGCTGACGCCGGTGGCTGTCGCGTATCTGGCCTTCAAAGCCGTAACGACAGGCAGTGAGGCACTCAGTGCTGAAATTCCGGTGTTCCTGCTTTATTTGGGCTCAGCACCAATGACACTGCTGCCACTGGTGTTTTATTCAATTGCGATTCGCCATACCAACATGTCTAATGTCGGGCTGATGCAGTACATTGAACCCAGCCTGCAATTCGTGTTGGCGGTTGTCCTGTTTGGTGAAGCGTTTGATGGAGTGAAGGCCATCAGCTTTGGCTTTATCTGGCTTGGGCTTATCCTGACGATTGTGGAAGCATTCCACCTCCGAAACCGTCAGCCAGCACCGAAAAAGGCTAAAGCTGCTCCTCAATCGGCAGTACACCACTAAACCATGCTCCAATCCGGCGCCAGATACTGGCGCCCGGTTCATGGTCGTATTGCTGGCCACTGGAATGGTCTGTCCAAATCAGCTCATCATCTTTGACGGTCAGTTGGAAAGCTGCCCGGCGTAACAGCAGCGGCAGATCCTCGTATATATGTTCGCAGTATCCAGGATGGGTGATCAGCACGCCCATTTCTGTATTCAGCGCAACTGAGCGTGGATCCCAGTTCATAGAGCCAACAAACAGTTTTCGGCGGTCCATCACCACTGCTTTGGCGTGCAGGCTGGAGTGGCTGCTGCCGGTAAAACTCCAGTGCTGTTTGATTTGGGCGTCCGCCTTGATTTCCCACAACTCAATACCGCCATTGATCAGATCTTTGCGATACTTGGCGTACCAGCCGTGAACGGCAAATACGTCATTTGAAGCGAGTGAGTTGGTCACGACAATGATCTCAATGCCACGCCGGGAAGCGGCCACCAGTTGTTCAGTTCCTTCCTGTGTCGGAACAAAGTAGGGGGAGATGATCAGCAGTGACTGGCTGGTTTGACTCAAAACCGCGCCAAGACTGTCGATCAGTGAGCTGTCATCACCGGTCATTTTTTCCGGTCTGTCGTAGAGGATGCTTGCTTTTCCCCAATAGAACTCAATCTCTCCGTTAATGAAGTTCTGGTAGAGCGGCAGCCGGGTAAAGTCGTACTTGTCGTGAGAAAAGGTAGCACTGAGCTGTGATTCCTCATTCCACTTTTCAATAAGCTCAGGTGTTATCGTTCTCTGTTCGCCATTGAGCCACTCAGCCGGTACGGCATACTCGCTGTTCCAGTAGAGGTCGAACTGCTCCCCGATCGCTTCGACACTGGTGCCGACCAGCATTAAGTCGAAGTCACCAAACTCCACACCGCCGGATACCGAAAAGTACTCATTGCCAATGTTGCGGCCACCGATGATGCTGGCGATTCCGTCAACGCTCAGGGACTTGTTATGCATCCGGCGGTTGAGACGGTCAAAGTCGCTGACCATAGCCAGTGTACGGGCGCTGCGGTATTGATGGGGGTTAAACAAACGTACTTCGATGTTTGGATGGTTGGCAAACAGTGCCATTTCATCATCATTGCGGTTTTGCATGTCGTCGAGCAGTACCCGGACACGGACACCACGCTCTGCGGCTTCATACAGTTTCCAGCTGATCAGCTGGCTTGATTCATCTTCCCGGTAGATATAGTACTGAATATCAATCGCGTGCTCAGCGGCTTCGATCAGTGCAAGGCGGGCGAGCAGGGCATCGTGGCCCAGGTTAAGAGGCAGAAATCCGGTTTGAGACTGGCGCTGATCTCTGTCGAGATCCAGGTAGCTATCCAGCCCGGAGTGTTCGGCATAGCTTTAATGTATGGAAATGCTTTTCTCTGCGCGTGACGGGTCGATGCCGGAGGCGCAGCCTGACAGCAGCAGAATAAGGAAGCAAGATAGCAGTCGCATTGAGATTAATCGTCAGTCCAGTTTTCGGCGCATATTATGCCTTATCTCAACAGTCAGTACAGTATGTTCTTCCTGGTCAGACCGTTACCGAATCCGGCAGGTGGAACAGTAACCTGGTATTGTGCTTATCCGAGGCTATCTGATAGCACTCGTGCCTGTGTTTCAGCGCCAGTTCGACAAGGGTATGATCGAGTTTTCCCTGTTCGACCATATCGGTCAGGATCGCCGTTACCCGGCTGAGTTCCATTCCCTTGCGGTAAGGCCGCTCCTGAACCAGTGCCTGGAAGACATCCGCTACCGCAATGATCCTTGCCTCTGTACACAGCTCTTTCTCACTCGGGTGGAAGGGATAGCCAGCCCCGTTTACGCCTTCATGATGAAAAGCGGCCCAGTGTGCAATTTCTTCCAGCCCGGTGATGCCCCGCAATATGGCGAAGGTTTCAAAGCTGTGCTGGTTCATGATTGCGCGCTCGGCTTCATCCAGTGCACCGGGTTTTTCCAGGATCTCATCGGGGGTGTGCAGTTTCCCGAGGTCATGCAGCAGGCCGGCAATCTCTATCTTGTCGCACTGTGAGGCAGGCATGCCGTATTTCTGCGCAAGAAAGCTCGCCAGTTCGGCGACTTTGGCGGAGTGGAGGGCGGTAAAGGTGCTCTTTTGGTCAACGATATAAGCCATGATGAGTGACAGGTGTTTAATTTGTTCCAGTTTGAGTTTTATATCGCTCTGGAGCTTGCTCATATCCCATACATAGCGGTTGATATGACGGTCTTCCAGCATGATCCAGAATGACTCTGAATTCTGGATTGTCATGAACGCTTTAATAAAGTCAGGATTAAAGTAACCTTCGGCGTCTTTGGCTACGGCTTTTACAACTTTCTCTTTGGCGACCAGAATGTCACTGCCATAGTGGGCAGCACCCAAAACGTCGATTCTGTCTGCCAGATAGATCAGATTAGCCATCAGGGCATCACGGGGAGCAATGTCCATGACCTGAAGTTCATCCCATGCGGTGTGGTGATACAAAATAGGATTGGCGAAATGCCGCAGTGGTTCAAAATCTTTCAGCAGCTGATAACCAATCTCGCAGTGTATGTTGGCTTTGTTCCAGTCAAAGTGGCTGACCAGATTATTGTGCATCTGATTTGTGGAGACACCGATGTCGTGCAGCATACCCAGTTCAAACAGGAACTGCAGATCCTGTTCGCTGTAACCCAGTTCGTGACCAAGTTGATAAGCGATATAACCAACCCGCTTACCGTGATTGGTGTCATTGAGTCCGACCAGAGAGACGGTGGTTTCGATTGCCGTGATCATTTCACGCAGATTGATGCGAATTTGAGAGCTCATAATGCACTGCCCAGCCATTTGTACGTTGTACATAAAGCGTAGTCCATTTCCGAAATTTGGCAGCATCAGGAAAGACAAAGAAAAAGTTATGAAATCCTCGTGCGGTTTTGGTTATACTACGCCGCTGTTTTAGAGACTAACCAGGATTACGCAGAAATGTCATTTTCTTCACAGGGTTTTGCCCCGGAGCTTGTTAAAGCGCTTGATGAATGCGGCTATGAGAAACTTACGCCAATTCAGCAAAAAGCGATTCCAGTCGCGCGCAAAGGCCATGATGTGCTGGCAACAGCGCAAACCGGTACCGGTAAAACTGCAGCTTTCTCGCTGCCGGTAATCCAGCAGTTGCTCGACAGCGGAGTTAAACCGTCTGCTGCAACTGCGCGTGCTCTTATCCTTGCACCGACCCGGGAACTGGTGGCGCAGATTGCAGATAACATCAAAGAGTACGCCAAATACACTTCGCTGAACGTGTGCGCGGTTTATGGGGGCGCGAAGATGTCTTCCCAGACCCGTCAGCTGGAAAAAGGCGTGGATATTCTGGTGGCGACACCTGGCCGTCTGGCTGAACACCTGGAAGAGGGGAATGTGTCTATTGCCCGGCTAGAGTTCCTGGTATTCGATGAAGCTGACCGTATTCTGGATCTTGGCTTTATCAATGCGGTGCGCGATATGATGGCGCAGGTAGAAACCTCACCGCAGATCATGATGTTCTCAGCCACGACTTCATCACAGCTGAACACTCTGGCGGCGGATATTCTGCGTAAACCGAAACGTATTCAGGTTGCTCCGGCGAACACTACTGCTGAAACCGTAGCACACGTTGTTTACCCGGTTGATCAGGAGCGTAAAACCGAGCTGCTTTCTGAGCTTATTGGCCGTAAGAACTGGCAGCAGGTACTGGTGTTTGTAAACTACAAAGAAACCGCCAACGAAGTGGTTAAAGAGCTTAAGCTTGATGGTATTAAAGCAGTACTGTGCCATGGTGACAAAGCACAAAGTGCCCGTCGCCGTGCTCTGAGTGAGTTTAAAGAAGGCAAAGCCCGCGTTATGGTTGCGACTGACGTGGCGGCCCGTGGTCTTGATATTGCTGGTCTGCCTCATGTGATCAACTACGATATGCCATTCCTGGCAGAAGATTATGTTCACCGTATTGGTCGTACCGGCCGTGCGGGTCAGCAGGGACATGCCGTGTCTTTTGTTAACCGTGAAGAAGAGCTGACCCTGATGCAGGTTGAACAGCTGATCAAACAGCGTATCCGCCGTGTTGAGCTGTCAGGTTATGAGCCAAAATCCCGTGATGCGTATCTGGTTAAGCTGCACAGCAAGCCAGCGTTTAAAAACCGTCGTGGTCGTCAGAACAACCCGAATCAGTCGGCAACGGATCAGGGTGGTGCAGAGCGCCGGATGGCAATCATCAAGCAGTTGCGCAATCGCAAGAAGTAATTCAGGCTATTTCGGTTTAATGAAAAATGGGAGCTAGTGCTCCCATTCTGTTTTTTCAAGGTGACGAATCAGATCGTTCCTCGTCGCTTCTCCCATCGCTACCTGACAGAAGAGTTCCGCTGTCTTTTCACTGCCGCCAAAGCAATGCTGTATTGAGGCGATAATATCGTCGTCAGGGTATTTCTGCAGGTGGTTTTTGACCCACTCGTATTCAAGCGCAGCCGGATCCTGAATAGTACTCCGTCCCAGTTGAAAAGCCTTCGTCATACACTGACTTCCTTATAAGCGTATATTAACTTGCGGTAGCTTCCTTAAAGCGCTACTGAAGAGTTTTCTAATTTGTCACAGTTTTCATTAAGTTAATGTGACCCTGCTAATAAAATTGTCACATCCTGATTCTGCCCTGGAAATCAGGGGGAGGGAAGGGTATTGTTTTATTGCAAACTACTTTGAAATCTGCTGAAAACAGCCCAAAGGACGCTTTCAGCAGAGTGATATGAAGGAATAGAGTCCTCAGGAACGCATTGGCCAGTTATCACTGACCCAACCTCCTGCCTGTTCATCGAAATGTAAGCCGCTGAAACGGGTAATCTTCTCTGCGACTTTCTTGCCTTTAATGGTTTTGGAATCCAAAAGTCGCTGAATATGACTGGCCATCGGGTCACCACTGCACAGTCGCTGCTTGCGGGTTGCTACTTCCTTTATCAGTTTCAGACGATATGACGCACTTGCTCGTTTCATTTCGATGACCTCCTGTTGATGACACTAGTTATTTAGCCTAGGAGTCATCCTGAAAAGCGTCAAACGGAGTTATAGATTAATTATTAACCAGTTCGGCCTGTCTTATTCCATAAAGAAATTACAAATTGTGTGGTTTAACAAATAGGTTTCAATTACAGGGGCTTAGTGCCAGTTCTGAGACAAAATGTCGTGTTTGTCGCAAGTTGACAGCAGGATGTGCGGGGCTTTGCGGTGCGTTTCACGGATCTGTCCGGTGGACGATTTGGTTAGTGATAGAAATGCTATTAGCATGCATTTCTATCTATGCACTTGATCACGCTTTGTAGGTGGTGTATCACTATTAAGTGGCTTTAGTTTCATATTGTGAACCAGGCACGGATCTTTAGTGTCACAAGCTTGCAAGAACGGGTATCATTAAGTCAGTTGGTTTAATGATGAACTAATGTAACAGTTGATTGATACAAGGAAATGATATGACAAACTACATTTGGACTAATTTCGGCGTTCTGAATCATGTAAATAAAGATGAGCGGTTTGTATTAGTATCGAATGAAGAGGGTCGGGAACTAAAAATGAGTATCGCCAGCTATGAAGAGTCTGCTGACAGTGTATATCAGCATGCACTTGACCTGGTTGGTAAACCGGTGAAAATCAAAACCAGTCAGGTTACAGGTAACTGGAACAAACTGGTTTGGTTTAACGCCATTGAATCTGCCGAGCAGCGTAAAGCCGCTTTGTCGATCAGCTAACTCGTCACCACTCCCCCTTAAAAATAATTAATAAAAATACAATAAACAAAACCGGCTCTGGATGAGCCGGTTTTTTTGTGAGTTTAACCGTAATCACTGCTGGAGTTTGAACGCTCCTACATGCTTATCAAGTGCAGCAGCGAGTTCAGTCAGGCGTTGACTGGACTGCTCCAGTTGTGTACTTGATTCCAGAGTCTCGTTCACGGACCGGTTTACGGTATCCATGTTCACGTTTATTTCACCGGCTACTGAAGACTGCTGTTCGGTGGCAGTGGCTACCTGGGTGTTCATGTCCACTATTTGATTAATCTGATTAAGGATTTCATCCAGACTGGACTGAGCCTTTGACGTGGCGTCAGAACCTTCATGGGCCAAAGCACGGCTTGTCTCCATTGAGGAAACAGCCTGTTGTGATTTGCTCTGGAGCTCGTTGATCATCATCTGAATCTCGTTAGTGGATTGTGATGTTTTACTGGCAAGGTTTCGCACTTCATCTGCAACAACGGCAAAGCCACGACCAGCCTCTCCTGCACGTGCAGCTTCAATCGCTGCGTTCAGAGCCAGAAGATTGGTCTGGTCTGAAATATCACGGATGACATCCAGAATACCGCCAATAGATTGTGAGCGTTCTGCCAGCGAATTTACGACCTGAGACATTTCTTCCATCTCACTGGTCATCTGGCTCACTGAATCGTTGGCTGATGTCAGTACTTCTAGTCCTGAACGGGTTTCTCTGCTGGCCGCATCAGCACTGTGAGCAGCCTGGGAGGCATTTTGCGCGATGTCGTTAACCGTTGCGCTCATTTCGTTCATGGAAGTGACGACCAGCAGTGTCTGCTCATGTTGATCATGTCCGCGGTCGGTAGTTTGATGCGCAATGAGGCGAAGCTGTTCAGACGTTGCTGTCAAATCATGACCGGTTTTGGCGACCTGGGCGATGATCTGCTGGATTTTTTCTGCGAACGTATTGAAAGCATGTGAGATGCCGGCAATTTCGTCATTGCCACGGACCGGTAATCTGGCGCTCAGATCTCCTTCTCCCCGTGAAATGTCTTCCAGTGCCTGCTGAAGGTTGTTTAATGGTTTAAGGAAACGGTTGATAAGGTAGAGCAGGCAGGTGATGCAGATAACAGTGACGACCAGGGTCGCGGTGACCTGAGACAGGACAATGTTCATTGACGCGTCTTCAACCTGGGTGATGGGAAAGCCCACATCAAAGGTGCCATACAGTTCACCATTGATATAGACAGGATACATCATGTCATAGACCCAGACCTCCTGAACATCAGCATACCATTTGGAGTGCTGGATTTTGCCGTGGCCTGCGCCGGTGACAGTGTAATCATCTTTATAAACTTTATTAAGCTTTTGCGGGTCGCTGTGAGCAACGGCCTGGACGTTTTTATCAATCAGGATAGCGTAAGTAATGTCTGGTCTCTCTTTCAGGGCCAGGACCATTTGCTGCATGTCCTCAAGCGGGTTTTCAGAATGACTGAGAATATATTCAGCGTTGGAAGAGAGAAGGGAAACTTTTCCGTAGGACTCTTCAAGGATGACTTTCTCGATCTCGTCATTTGAGATCAGTGATGTGGTAATTACATTAGCTGCGATGGCTATACCAAACATAATGCAAACGATCAAAAGAAGGGCTTTCTTCATGCTGACACCTGCTGTGTTTATAGTTAAATGAAAAAACATAAGAAAATCAGATAGCAGGACTTCATTGTAAGGCTTTGACAGTGTGAATTTGATAAACACATCAAAAACTGGAAATTATCAGGATATAATTTCAGAAAAATGCTGGGCGTATGGCATAAAAAAAGGCTCCGAAGAGCCTTGTTAGTTATTTGGTCGGGTAAACCTGCTGCCCGTTGAAGAAGGTTTTATCAACAATGGTCTTATGCAGCCTGCGGACTTCACCGTTGAAAATGTCCTGTTTCAGGATCAGGAAGTCTGCGTATTTGCCTTTCTCAATAGAGCCAAGCTGATCGCCCATGCCGATGGCTTTGGCACCATTGAGCGTGAAGATTTTAATGGCTTCATCAACGGAAATTGCGCTGAAGTCAAATGCAGTATCGACAGAACCGCCGGGTTTCTCCCGGGTAATAATGGTCTCAATTGCCTGCCATGGGTTTGGCGAGAACGCTACGGTCCAGTCTGAGCCGTAGGAAACCAGAGTGCCTTTTTTGAGTAACTGTTTGACCGGCCACATGCGTTTTACCCGGTCGCCGATATCCGCTTCAATCACGCCCATTCCTGGGTTTGGGAACCACAGGGCTGGGGAGGCTTCATACACTACATTCAGCTTTGAGAAACGAACGAAATCATCCGGGTGGACAAACGTTGCGTGGGCGATACTGTGATAGCGGCCATCGTTGTGGCGTGGCAACTGTTCATAGCTGTCCAGCAGCAGGCGGATGGCCCGGTCACCGATGGCATGAGATTTAAACACGAAGCCTTTCTTATCCAGCTCGCGCATCTCTTTCTGCAAAGGTTCTGCCTGAATCCGAAGGTCGCCACGGAAATCCGTATTGTTAAATGCCTCAAGCATTACTGCAGTGCGTCCTGCAGCAGAGCCATCCAGAATGTACTTAATACAATGAGGATTAACGAGCTCAGTGGTCAGTGCCTGATAGTTATCTATCAGGGCCTGCTGAGCAGCTTTGCCAGCAGGTGTAGGGAAGTTCAGCGGAGAAGAGATACATACATGCATGCGGGTATGCAGCTCGCCTTCTTCTTCAAGGTAGCGGTACGCATCAAAGTTGCGCTGCATACCGTATGCATCCGTCATGGCAGTCACACCGTATGAGTGCATTTCTTTCAGGAAGGGTTTAAGCCCTTTCTCAGACCAGGTTGTGGTGTCCGGATTATCCAGTGCAGAAGTTGCAAGGTCAGTGGCGGTCTCACGAAGCACACCTGTTGGCTCTCCGCTGTCATCTCTTACGATGATTCCGCCTTCCGGATCCGGTGTATTTCTGTCAATCCCCAGCTCTTTCAGTGCCAGGGAGTTCAGCAACATAGCATGTGCCCCCTGATCGTACAGCGCGATAGGGCGGTCATTAACGATGGCATCCAGAGAAGACTTATGTGATGGAATGTCGGTTTCAGCGATGTTTTCCCCGTTGTCTTTCAGCCAGTTAAGGTTACCGCCATAAATCCACTTTTTCTCAGGGTTGTTTTTTCGGTAGTCCTTAATGGTTTTCGTCACTGTCTCCCAGCTGTCTGTTGGGGAAACAAAAATGTTCAGGTAGTTGTCAGCACCCATATCCGGGTGGATATGCTCATCGACGATACCGGGCATAACGACTTTCTGGTTCAGGTCGACCATTTTGGTATCCGCACCTTTCAGACGGCTTACCTCGTTCAGTGTACCTACAGCGACAAACTTACCGTTTTCAATGGCGAATGCTTCCGCCCATGGTTGCGCATCGTTAACGGTATAGATTTTGCCGTTATAGAAAATGGTATCGGCACCAGCCAGCGCAGAACTGCTGATGACACTGATTGCCGTAGCAAGAAGCAGTTTCTTCATTTCATTCATTCCTTCGTTTGAAACCAGAGCAGATACGTCTGCCGATCGGCTGTTCGGAATGACAATCATAAGCCATTGAACAACATTGATATCTTATAGACTATAGACGAGAAATGACCGTGATTTTGGTTGGATTTGATAGTCTTATTTTTGAAAACAGAAGCGGATAATTATGTACGGAAGAGTTGCCGGTTACCGGCCGGTGCACGACCGGCCGTTTGTTGTAACTTTTTGAACAAAAAATCTTATATCAGTGGTTTCAGAAGTCTGGTTCCGTTTCAAATACCATGGGTACCCTGGTGTAAGGGTGGGCCAGTTCCAGCCTCTGAGCATGCAGATGCAAGCGGTTTGATTTTGTTCCGTACAGATCGTCACCAATGATCGGCATGTTCAGTCCTTCATGATGGGCACAGTGTACACGCAGCTGATGGGTACGGCCGGTATGCGGGTGCAACCAGAGTTTGGTGAAGCCATCTTTACGCTCGATGACTTCAAAGCTGGTCAGGGCTGGTTTGCCGTGCTCGTAGCAGACCAGCTGACGGGGGCGGTCATACAGATCACCGCGAAGTGGCAGGCGGATTTCACCTGTATCAGCTGCCAGTTCGCCTTCAATCTTAGCCACGTAGCGCTTGCCTACTTCGCGGGTGATAAACTGCTTTTGCAGACTTCTATTCGCCCGGCGGGTAAGAGCAAACACCAGGATCCCTGAGGTGGACATATCCAGCCTGTGGATCACAAACGGCCCTTCGACATCCGGGAACTGCTCACACAAACGGGTATAAACCGAGTCTTTGATGTGTTTGCCTGGTACGGAAAGAAACTCCGCGGGCTTGTTGACCACCACCATGGCTTCATCCTGATAGAGGATTTCTATTTCCTTACCTTCAGCCGGGTTTTCGAGCAGTGGATTGGGCTCTACATCCAGGCCAATCAGCATGTGGCCAAGGATTGGCTCGCACTTGGCTTTGCAGGACGGGTAGTAACGCCCGTGCTGGCGGACTTCTGATTTAGGTGAGACGCCCCACCAGAACTCTGCCATGGCAACCGGCTCCAGTTGGTTCTGATAGGCGTACTGCAGCAGCTTTGGCGCAGCGCATTCACCGGAGCCTGCCGGAATGGTCTCATCAGCAAAAATATTTGTCAGTGCTTTGTTTTCACCGCGGGCATTAAGGAAGCAGTAGTTTGAGAATAATCTGTGTTGCAGCGCATTAGAGCGGTTGGCCCTTTCCTGTAAAAGGGCTGACAGGGCGCCCTGAATCTGGTCAAGCTCGCTCTGAATATCATCCAGCGCCTGTTGGTGGTCACGCTTAAGATCTTTGATGTGGTATTTCTCGGCGATGCTCTCTTTACCAAGCCCGCTCATGACTGTTTCCAGCTCTTGCCCGGACAGATTCTGTTCCGCTTCAGCGCGCAGCTTCTTGCGCCTGGCCCTGCCTTCGATCATCTTCTGGCGAAACGCTTCGATTTCTGCTTCGCCTTTCTCTGTTTGCTCAGCCAGTGCCAGCTTCAGGGATGCAAGTTCAGGAGATGCTTTCAGGGCGTTTACCTTACTGTTGATCTCATTGATTTGGTTCGTTTCAGTGCGGAACCAGCCATCCTGATCGAGCATATCAAATACCGGTGGCACAAAGCCTGGCAGCTGGTTGGAGTCCGCAATTTTGCCCGAGTGGGCTTTCAGGTAACCCAGCTCACCCAGGGCATTTTTTACCACCAGTACACCGAACATTTTGCCGGTTGCTTTCCCGCTCTGTTCAGGGCTTTCTTCTCCGGGGATGCCAAAATTGTGCTGCCACTGACTCTGCTCACGCAGATGCTGCTGAAGCTCAGCCGCTGCCAGCTCACAAAGGGGATGAGGCTGATAATAGAACGGAAAAGTAAACTGCTCCGGCACTGAAATATCAGATACCGGGGACTGGAACGGGGTAAAAAAGTGCATAACTCGGACTTTTGCTGAAACAGAGCGGCGATTGTACTGGTTTATCGGCTGAATGCCAGTACTGTGATTGAGTGGGAGTAGGAGGTGCCGCCACTCCCAATACTGAGAGTAGCGGCAATCTGTCAGCAGCCGTGTTCCATCAGGAACTGAATATCGTCATGGCTGTTGTAGTATTCTGCTTCCTGCTGGTGGCGGAACAGTTTCAGCGGAGCGTCTGTAGCGGTGTGGTAGCTCAGCGTTTCACCGCTTACCTGCAGCATGGTGCCCTCCGGTATACCGACCACGATTTCGTGTGGATTGACCACCAGGAACTCTTCAATACGTTCGTCACGGGTTTCACCCATGTGGCCTGAAATCGATGCTTCGATATAGTGAGGGTTGATCTGGAATGGCACCAGGCCCAGAGACGGCAGAATGGTTGCCGTCACGATAGGCATATCGTTGGTAGTACGAATCGTAGGGGTACCGACGTTGGTGCCCGCACTCCAGCCGATATACAGCTTGTTCTCTCGCAGTACTGCTTTACGCAGCGGGCGAACAAGGCCGTTATCATGCAGCATCTTGTTCAGAACCCAGGTGTTGCCACCGCTGACCAGAATACCGTCCGCTTCCCCGATGGCTTTAACCGGGTCTTCGGCCTGATGAATACCGGTGACTTCACAGCCCAACTGCCCCAGGGACTCCTGCACCATAGCGGTACGCTCGTCATAGCTGCCGCGGATCACAGCGTATGGGATAAACAACAGTTTCTTTGCACCGGTGCGCTCAACGGCGGCTTTGATCCAGTCCAGACCATATTCAAGAACCAGAGAATTGCCCGGCAGTTTGCCGTTACTGAATAGCATGATGTTCATAAATTAAAGCTCCAACTACTTGGCTTTGGGATAGTCAGTTGTAATGCGGATAATGTCCCGCACTACGTTGCCTGCCGCTTTGAGTGACTCAACCGGCAGGTACTCGTAAATCGAATGAAAATTGTGCGCCCCGGTAAACAGGTTGGGGCATGGCAGACCTTTCTGAGACAGTACTGCGCCATCATAACCACCGCGCATTGGCACGCGGCTCATGGCAATGTCATTTTGCCTGTAGGCCTGCTGCGCAATTGTGATCGGGTAGGCATTTTCTCCTTCCAGGCTGTTTGCTACGTTTTCATAACGGTCGCTGAGCTCGATGCTTACCCCTTTCCAGAGCTGGTTGCAGTTTTCAGCCAGTTGCTTAAGAAAGTTCATCCGGTTTCGGTAGCCCTGCTGGCAAAAATCGCGGATATCGAGTTTCAGTACAGTCCTGGCACTGTTACCACTGAGCTCTTTAACCCAGTAATAACCCTCGCGACCTTCGGTGTATTCGGGCGCTTCACCGGCTGGCAGCATAGAGATGAACTTGTGGGCCATTAACAGTGAGTTTTTCAGTTTGCCTTTGGCCGACATGGGGTGGGCCGACTGACCGGTAAAGGTGATTTCTGCGTTACCGGCGTTCCAGTTCTCACATACGAATTCACCAATACCGCAGCAATCCAGCGTGTAGCCAAAATCGGCACCAAAGCTGTCAACATTGAACGCTTTGGCACCGCGCAGTCCCTGCTCTTCATCGGGTAAAAAAGCAACTTTGACTTCACCGTGCTCAACGTCCGGATTTTGAATGAAGTATTGCAGTGCATCCATGATTGCTGCAATTGCGGCTTTATCATCGGCACCAAGCAAACTGGTGCCATCGGTGGCGATAATGTCCTGGCCCCTGTAGTCAGCCAGCTCAATGAACTCACTTTCGCGCAGCCAGATATCGAGATCCTCATTCAGGCAGAGTGACTCTTTGTTATGGGTCAGGATCTGTGCGTGGGTATCACCACTTTGCTCCGCACTGGTATCCAGGTGGGCGAAAAAGGCAACCGTGGGCAGCGACCTGTCACGGTTGGATGGCAGGGTGGCCGTAAGTATGGCCTTGTCAGAAAGGTGGATATCGTCCAGCCCCAGTCCGCGGAGCTCCTGCTCCAGTTTACGGGCCAGCTCCATCTGGCCCGGTGAAGAGGGCATTACTCCCGCCGCACCCTTAGCACGGTCGGTGGTAGTGTTGACTTTGGTGTAACTCAGAAAGCGACTGACGATATCCATGATTCCTCCTTAGATAAGCAGCTGAGAGCAGACAAGTACGGTTGCCAGGCCGCCCAGCATTGGAATAGCGGTACGTTTGGCAAGCTCGATAGGCGATACATTGGCAACACCTGCACAGGCAATCACCACACCCGCAACCGGTGAAGCGGAGCGCATCAGGCCTGATGCAAGCTGCATTGGCAGGGCAACGGCAGCAGCAGAGGCACCAACCTGAGCGGCCACATCCGGAGCCAGGTTAGAGAAGCTGAAGAATGAGGCGTTACCAGAACCAGACAGAAGGGTAACCACAGTAATGATCAGAACCAGTACCAGAACCATCGCCAGGTAGCCAAAACCAAAGCTTGAAGCCGAGTTCAGCAGCAGGCCGATAAAGCCAATTGAGCTCAGGCCGGTTACAAACACTTTTGCCGAAATGATCAGGCTGACCACGCTGGCAAAGACTGCACCCATGCCATCCAGGTAGACTTTAAGCGAAGCGGCGACTTTCTTGCCGTCACGGGTGAAGATGAAGTCGCATACCATAGCGATAAACAGGGCGATAAACATCGCAGTGACCACGTTCATTTTGATGCTGGTGATAGCGAACTTACTGAAAGTCAGCAGCAGGAGCAGTGGCAGAACCGGCAGAATGGCGAACCACTTAGGTGCGTTACGCTGGGCAGTTTCGTCCAGGCTGAACTCGTGTTTAACGCCGTTTTCCTCATCTTTGCGGTCAAAGTAGCGCTGGCAGACAAAGTGCAGTGCAGCAATAACCAGCATCGAGATACCGGCAACCATCAGCTGGTAGCTGACAAAGTAGGTCGCCACATCGATCCCAGCTACTTCAGCTGCTTTGTTAGCAGCGGAAGAGGCAGGACCAAGGTCAAGACAGCCGGTGGTTGCTACTACTGCCGCGGCAGCAGCAGGATTACAGCCTACACCGACCAGTACCGGGTACATGGCAACCAGTAACAGCAGCGCAAGACCGGTGGCACTTGGAATGAATATATTGATCAGCTGACCAATAATGTAAGCCATCGCCAGAACCAGGTAAGGATTTTTGATGTGTGAAAGTGGTTTGGTAGCGATCTTTACCATGGCGTTAGCCGCGCCAATATGACTCATGTACTTGGAGAAACCACCAACGGCCATAATGATAAGACCCAGTTTGGCCAGTGTTGAAGAGGCGATAACTTTGATCACTTCAAAGAAGTCCACGATCACCGAGCCGGTTGGTTTACCACCTTTGGGCATAAACTCCTCGTTGCCACTGAGTACCCCAAGGGCAATCATCAGCAGACCGGCCAGCAGCAGAACGGATTGGGTATTGTATTTCTTGACGATAAAGTAACCGACAAAGAAGATAATAGGTATCGCTAAATATGTAACCATCTTAAACCTCTGAAATAAACTGTTACACCTTTAGTTCCATTTCGTTCTGAAAATCAGAACTGAATAACAATAATGGAATAAAAAGTATGGCTCTCAATAAAAATAAGGTGTCGCCGGGAAAATCCGGGACGGTCAAATAGCAAGCAAATTAAAAAGTTAGTTTTTAAATATATCGAATTCTGAAAAGATTCCTTCGATTCGGGAAAAACGGGGATCTTTATCCGGTTTGCCGGACATGCCTTTAATAAAAGCTTCAATCAGGGAAAAGCCCGCAGTGCGGTTATTAAATATTCCATCACTGGCGCTTTCTACGCAAAACTCTATATCGGCATAGCCGACAAAAGGATTTACCTGCTGGTCCGTCACCATCACAATTTTTCCGCCGTTTTCAGAAAACCAGCGAACCAGTCTTACGGTAATGCTGGAAAAACGGTGATAAGAGATAGCCAGCAGGGTATCGTCTTCGGTGACATCTACCAGTTGGTGGGGAAGGGTGGACGCATCGGCACGCAGTAACACTACGTCTTTTCTCAGATATCGGGCAAGCAGATAGAAGTAGTTGGACAGGGCTTCCGCAGAGGCACTGCCCATCACGTAAAGTTTGCCTTTGTTGTTCTGCATGCAGTCAATCGCCTGGTCGAAGTCGGCGTGGGAAATCGCTTCCCAGGTGGCCTGCATATTGGCCATGATTTCCTGATAGTGAGTGGCCAGAAGGGCGTTGTTATCCGAGCCCGATCGATCCTGACGGCAGCGGTCAATCGGGGTTGTCAGTTCCTGAACAAGATCGTCAGAAACGGCTTTTTTAAATGCAATGAAGCCTTTGAAACCAAGTCGCTGGAGAAAACGCCCGAGGGTGGCTTTACCCACACCTATCTGTTTGCACAGTTCATCAATCCGGGCAAAGGGGAGCATAGGATAGTGCTTAATAAAATAGCTGACGATGACTTTATCCGTCGCGGTCAGGTTATCAATGCTATTGACGCTGTCGATAAATTCCTGTTTGTTCATCGTCTTTTCCCACTCCTGTGTTCTTATGGGAGAATTTTCCAATAAAGTGAGTGAGATTAACAAGGGAATATATTTTTCCCATATTTAAACTGTGATCGGGATAAATAAATATAACGGGAAAAAGTTTTTCTCTGAACAGACTCCAGCAAGGTAAATAAGAGTTAATATTATTGTTAATGAAGTGTTTTAACGACACATTTTAAGCTGTTATTAAAACAAGCCTGTTAATGGTTTTTTTGATTCCGGGGTGATGATGAGCTCCGGCTGCCAGGGAGATTTAAGCAGCGAAGCGGCGGGGGTGGAATACCAGGCTTCGAGGTCGTCCGGTGAAATAAGCAGGGGTTTACGGGAATGATATGGTGCGTAATCAGGATCGGACTCCACCGTCAGGGTTACCAGGTTTTGATCAATCTGAATACCGGCCATCAGTAGCGGGGTTTCAGATGTTATCAGGTACTTGGTTTTGAGGCCGTTATTGTCGGTCACCCACTCGTACCAGCCTGAGCAGGGAACCAGTACCCGGTGAGAAGAAAATGCCTGACGGAAAGTGGCCTTGGACGACACGGTTTCGGCCCGGGCATTGATGATCAGCTTTTTCGCCCAGGGCGGATGTATTCCCCATAACAGGTTGACCCATCCGGGCTGTTTGAAGCGGTAGGTGAGTGAGGAAACCGGCTCACAAGGGAACACTTCCCCCCTTTTTGCCACGGGCAGGGTTACACCCAGTAAGTCTGACAAAAACTGGTTTACCGGATCCTGAATGATATTGAGTCGTCCGCACATAATTTCCTCCGCTTATTAAACAGTGTAGCCGCTTGTCATTCAGGCCTGACAAAAAAATGTCCGTTCTGAACAGAAAATAAAAAGCAGTTAGCAAATGGCGTGCAAACGTCTCCTCTTGTGAGTGCTGAGTCTGTTGTGCAAACGTTTGACATAAAATTGACTTTGGCCTGCAGAATGTTGTGGTGTAATCCGGCTTCGATCTAACTTATTGACATAATGCACATTTATGCTTGCATGAGAAGGCCATTTCCGTTGAATGGGTAACGCCTTTTGACACTGGATTTATGTGGGTATGTCGGACACTACAGGTACAAGGCCCGATAATGATGAAAATCTACTTAGCTGGTCCGGAAGTCTTTCTGGAAAACGCGTTTGAAATGGGGGAGATGAAACGCAAGCTGTGTGAACTGTACGGATTTGAAGGATTGTTCCCTCTGGACAATCACGTTTGCTTTGATGGCAAAACGCCACAGCAGTGTGGTATGGAAATCGCCTTTGGTAATGAGAAGCTGATTGAAAAGGCTGATGTGGTCATTGCCAATATGACGCCTTTCCGGAGTGCCAGCTGTGATGTGGGTACAGCGTATGAGATGGGACTGGCTCGCGGAATGGGCAAGCCGGTTTTCGCTTATACCAATGACAATCGTCTGTTTTTGCAGCGCAGTCTGGCCACTCTTGAGGGGAGCAGCAATGATGGTAAACAGCATTATAAAGACAACAATGGAATGACGATTGAGAACTTTGGTTTGGTGGATAACCTGATGCTGGATCATGCGGTCGAAGAGGGGATTGTCATCCATAACCTGGTTGAAGAAGATGCGCTATACAGTGAACTGCTTGGCTTTGAGCAGTGCCTGAAACAGATCCGTGACCATCTGAACGAACAAGCGGCCTGATGAACCATTGAGCGGCATTGTGGGCTCCACTCATGCCGCTGTTTTTCTTTTGTTTCTTTTGTTTCTTTTGTATCTTTTGTTTGTTCTTTGTTCTTTGTTCTTTGTTCTTTGTTCTTTGTTCTTTGTTCTTTGTTCTTTGTTCTTTGTTCTCTGTTCTCTGTTCTCTGTTCTCTGTTCTCTGTTCTCTTATCTCTTTTCCAGAATCTCCTATCAGACACTCTGCTTGTTCTATAACCATTTTCGGTATAAACAGCGTGCGCAAGATCCTGTAATTTAATTACTATGCACACGGTTCCGTATGTTGCCGGTGATCAGTGAAATATATCGCACATTTAATCATGAGTTACAACTAATGCTGGTTTTCGTTTTTTTGGTGGTTTTTCTGTTGTGTTTTTGTATGTGGTCGGCGTGCCGATAGTGATTTTGATCACGTTAATGATTCGCAAAAGAAATTTTGTTTCAGAAAAATTTGCTGTGGCTGCTAATCTCCCTGTCGCTTTGAATGATGTCGAAGTATACAAAATAAGGAGTGTTCATGAAGAATACCAAGCCAATGTCGCTGACCGGACGCGTGATTCTGGGTATGGTTGCCGGCATATTGACGGGGTTTGCAATCCGCGCCCTGTTTGCTGAAAACGGATTTGTTGATGCCTATATCGTCAACGGTTTACTGGATGTCGGAGGCAAGATTTTTATTGCCAGCCTGAAGATGCTGGTGGTTCCTCTGGTATTTGTTTCTCTGGTGTGTGGCACCAGCTCTCTTAAAGACATTACAACCCTTGGCCGCCTGGGTGGCAAAACTCTTGCCTTTTATCTGGTGACCACAGCCGTAGCTATCACCCTTGCACTGACAATGGGTAACCTGTTCCAGCCAGGCGCTGGTGCTGACCTGACTGCAGCGAGCAGCTTCAAATCTGCTGAAGCGCCGTCTCTGGGTGAAGTGATCATCGGTATGTTCCCGACTAACCCAATCAGCGCGATGGCAGAAGGTAAAACCCTGCAGGTGATCGTATTCGCGGTGCTGTTTGGTATTGCTATTAGTGCGGCGGGTAAGCCAGGCGAGCGTATTGCGGCGATTTTTGAAGACCTGAATGAAGTGATCATGAAGCTGGTTGCGCTTCTGATGAACCTTGCACCATACGGTGTGTTCTGTCTGATGGCTAAGCTGTTTACCGGCCTGGGTCTGGATGCGATCATTAACCTGGCGGAATACTTCCTGGTGCTGGCGGCAACGTTGATTATTCACGGTCTGGTGACTTACAGTTTAATGCTGAAGACGTTTACCGGTCTGAGCCCGCTGGTGTTCCTGCGTAAGATGGAAGATGCTGTTATGTTCGCATTTTCTACTGCATCTTCTAACGCGACTATTCCGGTTACCCTTGAAACTGTGAAGAACCGTCTTGGCGTGAAGAACCGCGTAGCGTCGTTTACGGTTCCACTGGGTGCGACCATTAACATGGACGGCACTGCGATCATGCAGGGTGTGGCAACGGCGTTTATTGCTCAGGCTTATAACATCGATCTGACCATGGGTGACTACCTGACGGTGATCTTCACCGCGACACTGGCGTCTATCGGTACTGCAGGTGTTCCTGGTGTAGGCCTGGTTATGCTGGCGATGGTTCTGAACCAGGTGGGTCTGCCACTTGAGGGTATCGCTCTGATTATGGGTGTTGACCGTCTGCTGGATATGATCCGTACTGCAGTTAACATCACCGGTGACAGTGCAGTGAGTGTGATTGTCGCGAAATCTGAAGGTGATCTGGACGAATCCCGCTTTGCTGACCCGAAAGCAGGCGAGAAGGAAGAAGAAGTCCATCTTTCTTACAGCCATCAGAACTAAACAGCGTTAACAGATAATCTGTTCCGTTCAGCAAAATAAAGACACCCGCCAAAACCGGCGGGTGTTTTTATATATGTAAGTTACAGTCCGATATAGTGGGTCAGTTCGTCCCGGCCGGGCAGGGCGGTCATTGCCCCTTTTTGGGTTGTCGCCAGTGCGCCGCAACCATTAGCCCAGCGAACCGCCTCATGGATTTCCTCTTTGCTGGTCCAGTTTTCACTCTGTGCCAGACGGGTCAGAAGACCGCCAACAAAGGCATCGCCCGCACCAGTGGTATCCACCGGCTTCACTGCTATTCCGGATACAAGCTTCTGACCTTCATCTGTAATCACCAGCGCGCCTTTGGCCCCCTGCGTGATCAGTATCAGCTGATTATCGAATTCAGACAGGGCTGCGATGCCCTGTTCAAGGCTTTGGGCTTCGGTCAGGAACATCAGTTCATCGTCTGAGAACTTGACTACGTCGGCAAGGGCAACTGCCTGGCGCACGACCGGGATAATCTCCTCCGGATTGGCCCAAACTTCGTCTCGCAGGTTAGGGTCAAAGCTTACCTGACCGCCCGCCTGTCTGATGCGTTTCATCGCTTCCAGTGTTGAAGAGCGGCTCGGCTCGTTTGCCAGTGCAATAGAGCAGACGTGCAGCCATTCACCTGCTTTAAACTCAGGAATGTCGCTGACCTGCATAAACTGGTCGGCACTTGGCTTTACCATAAAGGTGAAGCTGCGTTCGCCATTGTCATCCAGGTCGACGATGACGGTTGAGGTGCGCTGATCCTCATCAAGCAGCATCGCGGTAGTATCCACATTTTCGCTGCCAAGGGTCCGCTTCATAAAACGCCCCAAAGGATCGTGGCCCACACGGCCAAAAAAACCGCTCTCCCCACCGAGACGGGCGATGGAAACGGCTACGTTTGCCGGCGCGCCGCCCGGGCATTTCAGGTAGGTTGAATCTGTATCAGGGATCAGGTCAACAACCGCGTCTCCGGTTACCCAAACTTTGCTCATGTGAAAAACCTCTCGTATTTAATCCTGATCGCAGTTTACTAAACCGGTTTAGCAAAGCAATCGCATTCAAGTTAGAGTATGATGCAAAGCTGCAAAATTGTGATCCTGAGCAGGATCCAGGTACATCAGGGATCAGAGTCCGATAAGTGAAGAAACTAAAACTCGCTGATATCGCTGCGCTGGCAGAGGTATCCAAATCAACCGTCAGTTTTGTGCTAAACGGCCATGCCGAAAAGCACCGAATTCCACAGTCAACCGTCGAAAAAGTGATGGCTGTGGTAAATGAGCATAATTACGCACCGAGCTCTGTTGCCCGGGCACTTAAGTCCAAACGAACCGCTACTTTTGGTCTGGTTATTCCGGATTTGACCAATATGGGTTTTGCCACAATTGCCCGTAAGCTGGAGAAACTCTGTGTGCAACAGGGCTACCAGCTTTTGATTGCGTCCACCGAAGATGACCAGGGTATTGAAGAAAAAGCAGTTAAGAATCTGCTTGACCGTCAGGTAGATGGCCTGATGGCAGCAAGCTGCCATACCAGTGCTGAGTTTTATCGCTCGCTTAATATCTCTGTTCCTGTTGTTTTTTTTGACCGTGAGTTTGACTACCCTGAAGCAAGCTTTGTGGTGTCGGATGCTGAGCAGTCGGTATGCTGTTTGTTAACCGGGCTGATGAGTGGCACGAAAGAGTGCGTTTTTATTGGGGGTCAGAATGCGCTGTCCCCGAGTCGGGAGCGCCTTGCCGGTTACAGCAGGGCATTGTCTGAGCTTGGCCTCTCTGTGGACCCTGAGTGGGTGTTGCAGCGGGATTATCAGCCAGAATCCGGATACCAGATGATGGAGCTGTGTGTTAACCGGCTTGGCCGCGCTCCCGAATGCCTGTTTACCGCATCTTACTCGCTGCTGGAGGGGGTATTGAAGTATCTGGCCCAGAATCCGGAACTGGATGTAAGTAAAACACGTATCGCAACGTTTGATAATTATTCGATTCTGGACTGTCTGCCGTACAAAATTGACTCAATTGAGCAGGATTGTGAGCAGATCGCCCAATTGGTATTTGATTGTCTGAGCGGGAAGTTGTCTAATTCAGATACGCAGCAACGCCACCGGGTACCCGCAAGGTTACATATACGGCGGGCAAGTGCTGCGGATCCGGGCTGATAACAGCAGGTTTTCGGAACGTTTGCAGCTATCCGCAAACTCTTTTTCAGCCCGGATAAACGAAAGGCGCCCAATGGGCGCCTTTCATCTTTATGTCAGTTGTGCTGAGTTACTTCTTACGGCAGAACTCGCAGCGCAGCCACATGGACTGGCCTTCAACTTTACCTGAGAACAGTTCAACGTCGTCTTTGCTCAGGCTGATCCCGCGAACCATAGTGCCCTGCTTAACCACCATGCTTGAGCCTTTTACCGGCAGATCTTTGATGATGGTTACGTTGTCGCCAGCCTGAAGTTCAGCGCCGTTGCAGTCAACGTGTTTTGCACCGTCTTCATCCATGCCGGTCTCGGCCCATTTCATGGTCTCTTCTTCCAGGTACATCATATCCAGAAGATCCTGAGCCCAGGTTTCGCCTTTCTTAGTCAGGCGGGTCAGTTGACGCCATGCTGTAACCTGTACCGGCTGAACCTGGCTCCACATGCTGTCGTTCAGGCAGCGCCAGTGGTTCACGTCCATCTTGTCCGGGTTTTCAACCTGATCCTGGCAGGTGTCACACAGCATGATTGCGTGGTCAACCGTCACCTGAGAGTGAGGTGCAACAGCATAAGGTTTAAGTGGAGATTCAGCGCCACAAAGTTCACATTTAGAACCGCAGCGTTCAAGCATAGTAGCTTCTACAGACATAGATAAAGTCACCTGTACGTGTATGAATGGCGTGTATTATCCACTTTATTGCACGGAATAAAAGGGCTGGCGGTTATTTTGGCGTGGAATAATAGATTCCATGTTATGGATGGGTGTACGGTATATGCTGGGTTGCTGGATTGCTGGGGAGAGGAGGCCGGAGCCTCCTGGTTGTCAGGAGACCACAACCGCAGTGCCGCTGGCACTGACCATCAGCATGCCGTTGTTCTGTCCGAGCACTTCGTAATCGATATCTACGCCAACTACGGCATTGGCACCCAGTTCCAGTGCTTTTTGCTCGAGCTCCCTGAGTGCGATTTCGCGGGCTTTTTGCAGTTCTGCTTCGTAGGTTGCCGAGCGGCCTCCGACCAGGTCGCGTATTCCGGCAAACATATCTTTAAACAGGTTTGCGCCGAGTATGGCTTCGCCTGCGATGACGCCTTTGTACTGAGTGATTCGCTTACCGTCGACGCTTTGTGTGGTAGTGACTATCATAGCTGCTCCTGCTTTGATTGTTGGTGATTATCAGAATCAGACTGATGGGGATTAAATTCGTTCCGCAGCCAGGTTCGTAATGTGAGAACAGCTTCTGATTTGAGTGCCCTTGGCGGGCAGGCAAAATAGAAACTGTGTAAAGGGTTGAGAACCGGTTTACCGAGCTCCAGCAGCAGGCCACTGCTGATGTCATCCCGGACAAACTGGCGGTGGGTCACCAAAATGCCCAGTTTACGGATAGCTGCGTGGACTCCCTGAACGGAGGTGCTGAAACTCAGACTCTTTTGCTGTCTTGGGATGGGCTGGTTCTGGGCGCTACACCAGATTTCCCAGTCGTTTTTTCGCCTGTCGTTACTGACATAGATAGCCGGGAAACGGCGCAGAATATCGGTCAGACCTATTCGCCGGTCTACAAGGTCGGGGCTGGCAACCAGTACGACTTCGTCATCACTGAGTTTCTCGCAGTAGTAGTCCTGCCAGTCATCCGGGTGGCCGTGAATAATCGCAGCATCCACGCCCTGCATCTCCATATCGAAACTGCCTACCAGGTTTGATACGCGCACATCCACATCGGGTGCCATGGCCTGAAACTCATTCATTCTCGGGATCCACCAGTGCATGGCCAGCGATGTGATCATATTGAGAGTCAGGCGGTTGCTGGTGTGCTGTTTACGTATCGCTGCTGTGGCGTCGGAAATCTGCTCCAGAGCTGGGGCAATCTTACGGTAATAGACCTGACCTTTTGCAGACAGGCTGACTTTTCGTCCGTTTCTGATCAGCAGAGGCTGACCGAGATACTGCTCCAGGTTTTTGATTGCCTGGCTGATGGCAGAGTGGCTGACATTAAGCCACTTTGCGGCTTCAGTCATGCTGCCGGATTCAGCAACGGCCACAAAAGCATACAGAGATTTGAGTGGTATATTCATGTGTAAGTATTTTTAACAAGACAGGTTAAATATAGTCGATTTTAATTTAGCGGAATGCGATCCAGAATAGAAAACAACAACAGGAGCGCAGTATGTCCAAAAGTTTTTCCGCCACGCTGTTTATGCTGGCGTCCACTCTCAGTCTTTCCCTTACCGGCGTGTTCGCTAAGTTCATCAGCACAGAAATCAGTACCCAACTGCACGCTTTTGCGCGATTTTTTATTCCTGCACTGTTGCTTGTCCTGCCCATGATTGCCGGTAAGATCCGGCTTCCTGAGAAGGCGCTCTGGCGCAGTTTTCTTGTCCGGGGTGTGTGCCTGGCGGGAAGCCAGATCTGTTTTATACACGCGATTTCCGTGCTGTCACTGGTGGAGACCGTTGTGCTTTTTGGTACCGGACCATTGTTTATTCCGCTGTTAGAAAAACTGTTGTTTCAGGTTCGGATAAAAGCTGTCACGATGGTGTGTCTCTGCCTGACCTTTGCTGGTGTGCTGATGCTGGCCGGTAATCCGGGGTCAATTACCCTAAAACCAGAAGTGGCGTTTGGCCTGGCGGCCGGGCTGTTCAATGCTGGGTCGCAGCTGAGTCTCTATCGCGCCAGCCAGTACAAAGTCAGCGCCGTCAGCGTTAATTTCTGGTGCTTTCTGGTAGCTGCGATGCTGCTGTTTCCTGTGTTGATGCTATATGGGATGCCTGCGACTGATATTGCCGTGTTTACGCCGGCCTCAGAGAGCAGCTGGGTAATCTGGGGATTGTTTGCAATGAGCCTGCTTATCATTAATACCCAGATGTTTCGCTCCAAAGCCTACCGACTGGCGGAAAGCGGCTCTTCACTGGCCCCCCTGATTTATACCAATCTGGTGTTCAGCTTGTTGTGGCAGTGGCTGCTGTTTGATGAACTGCTGAGCCCGGACAAGTATTTCGGACTGGGGCTGATTGTGGCAGCAAGCGTGATTAATACCTTTTATCCCCGGATTAAAGTCTGGTTTAGCGGAAGCTATAACAATCATTCATCTGCCACACAGTAATGCTATAATGCGCAACCAGATGAAGCAGACAGCATGAGAACAAGGCAGAGATTATGAAGTTGTTGGTCGATACCCATACCCATACATACGCGAGCGGTCACGCTTACAGCACCCTGATTGAAAACGCCAGGGCGGCTGCAGAGAACGGGCTGAAGATGTTTTGTACCACCGACCATACCGAATCCATGCCTGGCGCTCCTCACTACTGGTTTTTCAGTAACCAGCGCGTGCTGCCACGTTTTCTTGAAGGGGTGGCGGTGATCCGTGGGGCAGAGACCAATATCCTGAATGTTGAAGGAGAGATTGACCTTCACCCCTCGGTAGACCGCAACCTGGACTGGGTTATTGCCAGCTTCCATGAGCCGGTTTTTCATCCGGCAAACAGGGAAACGCATACTGAAGCCCTGATCAACGTTATCCGCTCCGGGCGCGTTGACGCGCTTGGCCACCTGGGTAACCCTAACTTCGATTTTGATTTTGACGCCGTAGTGGCAGAGGCAAAAGCGCACAACGTGGCGGTTGAAATCAACAATACCTCACTGACCGGCACCAGCCGTGTTGGCAGTATCAGCCGCTGTGAGCAGATTGCCCTGGCCGCCAAAAAGCACGGCGCATACATTACTACCGGCTCAGATGCGCATTTCTGTCAGGATATCGGCAAACTGCCACTGGTATCCGATATGCTGGATAAAATCGCCATGCCGCCGGAGCAGGTGATCACCCACACGCCGCGTCAGTTCCTGGATTTTTTGGAGCGCCGCAGAAGGGAAGCGATAGCGGAGTACGCAGAACTTTAATTCAGAATGAAGCCAGCAAATTAGCTGGCTTTTTTATACTTCATACAGCTCAAGTGGCAATTGATCCGGGTCTTTGAAGAAGGTGAATGCTTTGCCCGTCAGTTCATCAACCCGTATTGGCTCTACTGCGATCCCTTTGCTTTCCAGTTCGTGCTTACAGGCCTGAACGTCATCGACCGCAAAAGCCAGGTGACGAAGCCCCTGAGCTTCCGGACTGTTTGGTCTTGGAGGCGGGGAGGGAAATGAAAACAGCTCAATCTGGCTGCCATCGGGCAGGGCGAGGTCGAGCTTGTATGAGTTTCTCTCGCTGCGGAAGGTTTCAGCCACAATGGCAAGGCCAAGGATCTCAGTATAGAAACGTTTTGAACGCTGATAGTCAGAGGCGATGATGGCAACGTGGTGGACTCTCTTAAGCATGGTGACTCCCATTGGTTGAGTACTGCAGATTGTACTCAACCTGGCTGATGTCGGGTAAATTAAAATTTGATCAAGATCACAATATAATTCCATGATAAATGCAGGGGCAATTGTTGGTATTTGTTATTTATCAGCCTGTTACTATAAAAAAGCTGGTTGCTAATAGGAATTATTCAAAAAAATACCAGACTGATAATTTTGTTTTTGTTAGTATAAGTTTGCTCCCGATCTAATCTGATTGGGAGTTTTTTTTATGTCTGACAATAACAACAAACAACGCCGTAAATTCGGTCTTCTGGTTTCGGTCACCTTTTCGCTGGTGATGAACCTCGTCTTTCTTACCGCATATAACCAGCCTTTCAACCTGCTTAACTGGATGATGCAGTTGCCCCTGACCATTCCGGCGGGAGCGATTGTCGGCATCTCTGTTTCACTTCTGCTTGCACGCTATGCCCCCGGGCTTGCAAAACCACTTAAAGACTTTGCGTTCTGTGTACTGATGTCTGTTGTGATGAGCATTATCATGGTGCCGTTTGCCCTGATCCCTCGGGTGGGCTTCGATATAGTGATCCTGCTTAAAGCAATGTTGGCGGGTGTGCCGGTTGGGATTGTCGTCGCTTATCTTGTGGTGCCGTTTAGTCATTGGGTGGTGTTTAAGAGCTACAGCATGCCGGACTTTGCGCCGGTACAAAGGAGGGGCACATGTGGGTAACAATTGGACACTCGAATCACTCGTTTGACCACTTTTTCTCGCTGATAAGTGGCACACAAACCAGCAAAGTGCTGATAGATATTCGCAGCTTTCCCGGCAGCCGGATGTTTCCGCAGTTTAACCGCAGCCGCCTGTGTCATAACCTCGAATCCCTTGGTTGGGAGTATCACTATCTTGGTCATCTGCTGGGACCAAGAAACCACGATGAAAAGGCTCCGCTGCACCGGGGAGAGGTGAAGTATGAGGAAGTGCTGAAGCGGGAGCGATACCAGCAGGGAATCGAAGAGCTTAAACGGCTTTCACCGGGTGGCATTCTTATGTCATCGAAAGCGGATCCATTGAGTTGTCATCGCTTTATTGTACTCAGTCGCCTGCTGAGAATGCATCAGCTCGAAGTGAGCCATCATGATGGCAGGCAGGCCGGAAGCACCTGTGAGTTTGAAAAAGCGATGATTCAGCGCTGCCTTAACCGGGTGAAAAGAAGGACACTTTCGCCCCCGCCGGAGATGGCATTGCCGGAAGAGATTCTCGACTGGGCTTACCATTGCACGGCAGATAAAGTCGCGCGGGAGGGGCTGAAAAGTTACGCTAAAATGCGTCAGCGGCAACGCTGAGTTTATCGCTGAAATAGTCAATAAATGCCCGTAGCCGTGCGGGCATATAGTTGGTCTGGGCATACTGCATCGCAACCGCACCATAGTAGTTGCTTTTGATCGTCCAGTCTCCAAGCACCTGCCTGACTTCCCCGTGCTGCAGGGCATCTTTGACCACAAAGTCATGGAAGATGCCGATCCCCAGTCCCTGTTTGACACCGTGAAGACGCATCTGAGACTGGTTTACTGCGTATCGTCCGCTCACTTTTACCGTTAGAAACTCATCACCTTTCATAAAGTTCCAGACATTATCCCTGGTGGTCTCGCCGAGGTAGAGGCACTGGTGACTGCCAAGCTCGGTTGGATGAACAGGTGTCCCGTTTTTGTTCAGGTAATCCGGCGAAGCGCAGAGTACCAGATTGGTTTTGCTGATCTCCTTCATCACCAGGTTTTCATCGGGCTTATCGGTCAGTTTGAACGCAATATCGATGTTCTGGCGAAACAGGTCAATATCGCCATCAACCGCTCGTAATTTAAGGCGGATATCCGGGTAGCGGGTCAGAAAAGGCACTACATGGGGCTGCAGTACGGAATGAAGGAATGCTTCCGGTGCCGCGACGGTCAGGGAGCCGGAGGGGGATTCGTGGTCCATGGTGGAAACATCAATGGCCTGCTGGGCAGCGTTAACCATGACAAGGCTCTGGTCGTAAATCTTCTGGCCGGTATGAGTGATTTGCAGCGTCCGGGTAGTGCGCTCAAACAATTTGACTGACAGCGCCTGCTCAAGACGGGTGATGAGTTTACTCAGCGCTGAAGGTGTAACGCCCAGTTTTTTTGCCGCAGCGGTAAAACTGCCCTCATTCACGACTATGATAAAAGACGCCAGATCAGGCAGAAGGGTGATCAGCTTGGTATTGATCATGGAATACGACCCGCAGTGAGACAATGAGTCAACATCATAACTCAAATTTGTGAACTGGATGCGCCTTTTTGCTTTATTTGTGCCTGAGGTTCACTAATGTTTTTCCGCAGTAACGCCTAATTCACCGGTCGGGAATCGATTACAATCAAGATAAATCAAGGGCTCCGCCCAAACAATAGACAATCCAATTAAAAAGGAACAAGAGCATGTCTTCTGCCTTTTACCAGCAAATCCAAAATCAATTAGAAGAAGTAAAAAACGAAGGTCTGTACAAGTCTGAGCGCATAATTACCTCTCAGCAGCAGGCTCAGGTTGCGATTTCAACCGGTGAAGAAGTTCTGAACTTCTGTGCCAATAACTACCTTGGTCTTGCGAACCATCCTGCGCTTATTGAAGCGGGTAAAGAGGGCATGGAAACTCACGGTTTTGGTATGGCGTCTGTACGCTTTATCTGTGGTACTCAGGACATCCACAAAGAGCTTGAGAAGAAGCTGTCTGAGTTCCTGGGTAAAGAAGACACTATTCTGTACACCTCATGTTTTGATGCGAACGCAGGTCTGTTCGAAACCATTCTTGGTAAAGAAGATGCGATCATCTCTGACGCACTGAACCACGCTTCTATTATCGACGGCGTGCGTCTGTGTAAAGCGATGCGTTTCCGCTACTCCAACAACAACATGGCTGAGCTGGAAGAGCGACTGATCGAAGCAAAAGAAGCGGGCGCGCGTAACACTCTTATCGTGACCGATGGCGTGTTCTCAATGGACGGTGTGGTTGCAAACCTGCCGGCTATCTGTGACCTGGCTGACAAGTATGGCGCACTGGTGATGGTCGATGACTCTCACGCAGTTGGCTTTATGGGCAAAACCGGCGCAGGCACTCACGAATACCACGACGTTATCGACCGTATCGATATCATTACCGGCACGCTTGGTAAAGCGATGGGCGGCGCATCAGGCGGTTACACCTCAGGTAAGAAAGAAGTGATCGACTGGCTGCGTCAGCGTTCGCGTCCATACCTGTTCTCTAACTCAGTGGCACCAGCGATCGTTAACGCTTCTATCCGCGTTCTGGACCTGCTTAAAGAGAGCGGTGAACTGCGTGACCGTCTGTGGGAAAACGCGGCGCACTTCCGTACCCGTATGACAGAAGCAGGCTTCACCATGGCGGGTGCTGACCACGCAATTATCCCAATTATGCTGGGTGATGCGAAAGTTGCGGCTGAGTTTGCCGAGCGCGCTCTGGCGAAAGGTATCTATGTAATCGGCTTCTCTTTCCCTGTTGTACCGAAAGGTCAGGCGCGTATCCGTACCCAGATGTCTGCAGCACACAGCCGTGAGCAACTGGACCGTGCAATTGACGCCTTTATCGAAGTAGGCCGTGACATGGGGCTGATCGACTAATGAAAATCAAAGCACTTTCAAAACTGAAGCCTGAAGAAGGCATCTGGATGACCGAAGTGGACATGCCTGAGCTTGGCCACAACGATCTGCTGATCAAGATTAAGAAAACCGCGATTTGTGGTACTGACGTTCACATCTACAACTGGGATGAGTGGTCACAAAAGACCATTCCTGTTCCTATGGTTGTGGGCCACGAGTACGTGGGTGAAGTGGTCGGTATTGGCCAGGAAGTTCGCGGCTTTGAGATTGGTGACCGCGTATCGGGCGAGGGTCATATTACCTGTGGTCACTGCCGCAACTGTCGTGGCGGCCGTACTCACCTGTGTCGTAACACCATTGGTGTTGGCGTAAACCGTACCGGTGCGTTCTCTGAGTACCTGGTGATTCCAGCGTTCAATGCATTCAAGATCCCGGCTGAGATCTCTGATGACCTGGCGTCTATCTTTGACCCGTTCGGTAACGCAGTACACACAGCACTCTCTTTTGACCTGGTAGGCGAAGATGTGCTGATCACCGGTGCTGGCCCAATCGGTATCATGGCTGCGGCAGTTGCCCGTCATGTTGGCGCACGCCACGTGGTGATCACCGATGTGAACGAATACCGCCTGGACCTGGCCCGTAAAATGGGCGTTACCCGTGCGGTGAACGTTGCCACAGAGAGCCTGGATGACGTGATGAATGAACTGGGCATGACCGAAGGCTTCGATGTGGGTCTTGAAATGTCCGGTGTTCCGGCTGCATTCAACACCATGCTGACAGCAATGAACCACGGTGGTCGTATTGCACTGCTGGGTATTCCGCCATCAGACATGGGCATCGACTGGAACCAGGTGATCTTCAAAGGTCTGATCATCAAAGGCATCTACGGTCGAGAAATGTTTGAAACCTGGTACAAGATGGCGAGCCTGATCCAGTCCGGTCTGGATCTGACCCCAATCATCACTCATCACTACAAGATTGATGAGTTCCAGCAGGGCTTTGATGTGATGCGCTCTGGTCAGTCAGGAAAAGTGATTCTGGACTGGCAGTAAGCCTTTCTGACTTTGATACCAAGCCGGGCATTGCCCGGTTTTTTTCTGCCCGTTTTTTTTTACTGCCCGGTTTTTTAACTGCTTAGCTGCTACAGTATGAATATCGTCTGAGAATTATTGGTGTCACAGGAGACCAATATGTTGATGCTGTTTTTCGGGATACTTCTTTGGTCTGCAGTACACTTCATTCCTGCTTTGGCACCGGCGCGTCGGCAGGCCTGGATTGGGGCTGTGGGTGAGGGTGGGTACAAAGGGCTGTTCAGTCTGGTTGTACTGATCTCTTTAGCACTGATGGTTTTTGGCTGGCGCGATGGTATTGGAAGTGTCCTCTATTACCCGACTCCAGGAATGGCCAGAATGACCGGTCCACTGATGCTGCTGGCGTACATTTTGATGACCTCTTCACTCCTTCCGACCAGGCTTCGCAGCACCATCCGCCATCCGCAGCTCAAAGCGGTGCAGCTGTGGGCCTTTTCTCATTTGGTGAGTAACGGCGAAGATCGCTCGATATTGCTGTTTGGTGGCATCTGGGTATGGGCGCTGCTGGAGATCTGGCTGATTAACCGCAGGGAAGGAGAATGGCTTAAACCGGATACAGGTGGAGTCAGCGCAGATGTAATTGCGGTGGTTGCAGGTGTCATCCTCTATGGGGTTACACTGGTTTATTTACATCGTTATTTATCTGGCATTCCACTGATTTAAAGGAATAAAAAATAGTAGTAGACCGCTTTTGAAATCGGGCGTAATATCGCCCTGTCTTGGGGAGTAGTTGATGAGAATTTGCACGTCGTCATCCCGTTAGGTGTCCCAGCCTATCCGGCGCGCAAAGGTGGCAGACCCGCCACCTCGACGAGACCAACGCAACAGTTCCCGCTGCATATTGTATACAGCGGGTGGTTTTGTTTGCGGAAGTCTGTGTCAGTTCCTGTACTTCCGCGCCCTGAGGATTTCGTATGAACCCTTCTGTGTATTTTGTATTTGGCCTGTTTACTCTGGTGCTGGTTGCACTGGATATTTGGCAAACCCGTGGTGGCAATGTTTCAGTTAAAAAAGCCGCTATCTGGAGTGTCTTTTGGGTAATTCTGGCGGTGGCTTTTGGTACCTCAATCCTGTGGTGCTGGGAGTGGTATGCGCCGCACAGCGACTATACCGCCAAACAGGCAGCAACCGCGTTTATGACCGGTTATCTGCTGGAGAAATCCCTGAGTGTCGATAACCTGTTTGTGTTCACCATTATATTCCACCAGTATCTGGTGCCGTCACATCTGCGTCCGCGTGCGCTGTTGTGGGGTGTAATTGGTGCACTGATCCTGCGTGCAATGATGATTGCGGTTGGCGCTCAGTTGCTCGCAAGCTTCCACTGGATACTGTATCTGTTTGCGGCTTTTCTTGTCTGGACCGGTATCAAACTGGCCTTGCCGGAAAAAGAGGAGCAGGAACCAGAACGTCCGGCGTCTGACAGATGGTTGCGTAAGATCGCACCAGTGACGGATGATTTTCGCGGTCATGCGCTTGCAGTTAAGCAGGATGGCCGCTGGTGGCTGACTCCAATGGCGTTGGTTATTGCGGTAATTGCGACCATGGACGTGCTGTTTGCTCTGGATTCTATTCCGGCGATTTTTGCGGTAACCCGTGAACCTTTCCTGGTTCTGGCGGCGAACGTGTTCGCGCTGCTTGGGTTGCGTTCACTGTTCTTTGTTCTGCAGGGCATGATAGATAAGTTCGTTTACCTGAGACCGGCACTGGCGTTCATCATGGTGTTCATTGGTATCAAAATGGCACTGGTGGAAACCCCGTGGGCGATTCCTACGGCAGTATCACTTACGGTGTTATTAGTAGTGATGGGCGGCGCGATCATTGCCTCAGTAATTCGCTACCAGTCTCAGAACCGGGACAAGCTGGCAGAGCAACCGCGCTTGTAATACGCCGGATAAAGGCTATGGTTCAAGTATGGAACCATAGTCTTGCTGTTCTGCATTATGTCGAGTGATTTCCAGGAGTTGAGAACCAAACTGGCCCAGTTAACCGAAGATCTCGAACTCAATCTTGAGCGCGAGTGTTCGCGCTGGGTGTTTGAAGATCTCAATTTGCTTTTGGATGTGATCACGGCCAAAGCCGAGCTTCATGAACTCAATGAAGAGCGGCTTAACCTGGTGATGGAGTCCACCGGAGTAGGGATTTGGGACTGGGACGTAAGTCAGGGAACACTGGTGCTGAATGAACGCTGGGCTTCGATGCTGGGGCATGAGTTGCACGATTTTGAGCCTGTCAGCATTAATCTTTGGGAGGAGTTTACTCACCCGGAAGATCGCAAGGCATCAGTCGAACGGCTTATCGCGCACTGGAAAGGGCAAACAGAACAGTTTGTTCACGAATGCCGGATGCGTCACCGGGATGGTCACTGGGTCTGGGTGCTGGTGACGGGCAAAGCAGTAGAGTGGGATGCAAACAATAAAGTGGTACGCATGACCGGTACGCATCTCGATATCACCCACCAAAAACAGGCGCTGGAAGCCCTTGAAGAGCAGGCAAGGCTGGTTGAGCGCAAAACCCGGATGCTCAAAGTTGCTAACTGGCGTTTGCGCCGGCTTTCTGAGGTTGATTCCGTTACCTGTATTCCTAACCGCATGGTGTATGAACGGACGTTTGAACATGAAGTCCGGGCGGCCCGGCGCTCAGAATCACCCCTTTCTGTATTGATGATCGATATTGATGATTTCAAACTCTACAATGATCATTATGGTCATGTGCAGGGTGATGATGTGTTGCGAAGAGTGGCACAGAAAATTCAGGAACGGCTAATGCGCAGCACCGATTTTGTGGCCCGATATGGCGGCGAAGAGTTTGTAGTGATCCTGCCTTATACCGATAACGTGAGTGCGATGTATGTGGCCGAAAAGATCCGCCGCTCGGTTCAGGAAGCGTTTATCGAGCATAAAAACTCAACCGTGGCAGATTGTATTACCCTGAGTATCGGTATCGCTACACAGGCAGGACAGTTGACCGACAAAATGACCCTGGTCGAGAACGCAGACTCGGCCATGTACCATGCAAAACGCAGCGGGAAAAACCGCTGCGTTTCGAGTGACTATTTGTAGCAGGGACCATCTGTAGTGACGTAATCAGACAGATACGTCGAGCATGCTGCCAATCATATCGTTGTTACGCTGAACCACGCTGGTGCCCACACTGTTGTAGCTTTTTGCCTGATTGAGTTTAGTGGCGGCTTCCGTCATGGATTTGGCTTCTTCGCGTTTGGCTTCGGCCAGTTCTTTTCGGGTGTTTATCTCGCGCTGCTCCTGAGCTGAAGGCAGGTTGTCCACACGCTGATTTTCCGCTGCTTCCATTTCCTGCATTCTTTCTTCCCGTTCCTGTTCTTCGCGCAGCTCTTCAAGCCTTGCGGTTTCTTCACGGGCACGTTCGAGCTGATTTTCCAGACGGGTCTCTTCAAGGCGGGCAGTTTCAATGCGCTGGCGTTCAAGGCGGGCTTCTTCGGTGCGCAGGCGTTCGAGACGAGCCTGTTCATTAAGCTCCTCTGTCGCTTTTGTGGCCAGGTTCTGGGACTGCTGAAGGATCGCATTACCTGACTGAATTGAGGAAACGGCCATACTGCTTCTCCTGTACACCTACTAATAGAGTAATATTTGTACAGTTGCAGCGCAACTCTTTATAACGGGTTTGTCTGAAAGGGGAAGTGTTATTAGTGGTGGTTATATATTGAAATGCAAATACCCGCGGCCTTTCTTCCTTTGAGCCTGAGAAAAGCGCGGGTATTAGTTGTTAAAAAGCCGGGTCAGAGCCTGGAGCTCTTCGTCAGTCAGTTCGACTTCCGGTTGTTTGGGCGTAAGCTTGCCTTCAATTTCTGCCAGCAACATTTTCAGCTGCTGCGGCGACAGTTCGGCTACTTTCGACCTTAACTGTTCAAATTGCTGCGTTGGCATAGTGGCTGCCTCTCTGCACTGGTAAATCTGCAACCACTATATAATTTTGTGCGTTAACTTTTGTTCAGTTTTTGTCAGGAAATTGTCTGGTACGTAAGGATGGGGCAAAAAGTACCGTATCAAACCTGATTTTTGTTATGAACCCGATCAGCAAACATAGCCGCCAGTTGATGAAGCTCGGGTAACATCCGGTAGATCAGGTGCAACTGCTGCAGTATCAGTTTTACTGAGCTTTCATCTTCATCCCGCCATTCAGACAGCCTGCGTTCAATCTCTTCATCGACTGGCAGCTCAGTTTCACAGTACTCGCAGTGATCGTTGAGCTGGCGGTGCAGGACTTCCAGGTGCTGGTGGATAACCCTGTGCGCTTTCATGATCAGGTGGTGAACCGCATCGTCTTCAATTCGTGTCCGGTGCGCACCAAGAGCTGAGATATAGCTCAGCAGGGCGTGATTCAGGGTCAGGAAACGGAAGCTTTCATCTACGGCTGCGCGGTATTTACCGGGTTCAACCAGCATGTTACTGATTGAAGAGCTGAGCTCCGCGTCCTTATTATGAGCGTCACGCCGTGAGATGCGGTAGGCGAGGGTATCACGCTTGCCAATCCGGTACTGGCCGATGATTTGTGCCAGATAACCCTGGTTTGCCTGAACAGAGCCGGCCATCACTTTATGCAGCCTTGATGAGTGCCAGTCCGGCAGGATATACACTACCGCCAGTACTGCCAGGGCGCAGCCAATCAGGGTATCGGTCAGGCGCGGCAGCACCACGGCATAACCCTCTCCCTGCTGGGCAAAGCAGAACAGCACCAGCAGGGTAATAAAGGCAGTAGCGAAGCCATAATTATTGATACGGAAGGCAAAAAACAGAATGCCGGAGATAACGATCAATACCAGCTGGCTTTCTGCGCCAGGGAAGAAGGTCAGCAGCGGTACGCCAAGCAGCAAACCGGCCAGGGTACCAAGCACCCTGGCGGTGAGTTTCTGGCGGGTCGCGCTGTAGTTTGGCTGGCAGACAAACAGAGTTGTCAGCAGAATCCAGTAACCGTGCTCAATATTAAAGCCCTGAATGATGCCGTAACCCGCGGTCAGTGCAACTGACATGCGCACAGCATGACGGAACAGTACGGACTCCAGACTGAAGTTGGCCCGGATGCGCTGCCACATCGCTTTGGGCGTATGGGCGGTCGTGTCGTAAAGAATGTCATCGTGCTCGTTCTGTTTTACATCCGGGTTACTGATATTAGACAGCTGCTGCTCGACCGTGGCCAGATTCTGGAACAGGTAGTGAAGCTGGTTGAGCAGCGGATTCCAGTCGGCTCGTTGTTGGTCAGACAAAAATCGCACCGCATCCTGGGCTTCGTTCAGCGCGGCAGCACTGGCTGGCTGGTGCTGGTATTGGGTGCCCAGCGTCAGGGACTTGGCGACTGCCCGGCAGGCGTTGGCCTGAGTGTGCAGCAGGTGTTTAAAGCGAAACAGCACATCGCTGTGATAGAACTGCTGCGCGAGATCCTGATAGCGATAGTGTGTCGAGCTTACCCGCTCATGGATATCCTGGGCGAGGAAATAGATATTAAGGAAACGGTCACTCGGGCCATCAACCTGGCCACGGCGTGAGCGTGACAGCAGGGTTTGCTTGGTCGCGTTCAGTGACTGAACCGTAATGGCATTCAGGCTGGCGTCGCGGATACGGTGTGGCTGGGGGATCAGCTCATTTACCGGGTGAAACAGCTCACTTTTGGAATCCAGGTAGTTGGCCAGTTGCGAGAACACAGTCGCCAGGCTCTGCTGTACTGGCTGCATTGGCCAGAAGATCTGCCATACCATAGAAATCAGGTAATACCAGGCGGCTCCGGTGACCAGAGTTAACGGTTGGAACCAGATATTGGGACTGTTATGGGCGCCCAGCATGGTGTAAACCGCGATCAATAGTGAGCCAAACGCGATACTTGCATAACGGGGGCCGATTGCACCAAGCATGATAAAGCCAAACGAAGACAGAAAAAGCCCCACGGCAAACAGGGGCGGGTAATCAAACAGCAGCTCGATGGAAAGCGCTGCAAACGCAAAGCAGATAAACGTCAGGGTTATGGCGCGCATCCGGCCCCAGAAGCTGTCATCGGTTTCTGCCAGTGCAGCGGCGATCACTCCGAGAATAAGCGGAATAATTGCGTCATTGAGTTCAAAGTACCAACTGGCGGCAACCACCCCCATCAGGGCGATAGCAACACGGACACTGTAGTTAATGGTTTTATTGGCCCAGTAATGGCGCAGTTCAGAAATTAGGGACACCGGAATTCTGCAAGCAAGATAAAAACAAGAGTTTAGCAAAACCAGCAGCGAATCATTAGCCACACAAATCAATATTTTCATCAAGTGTTCGTTTCTTAAACGTAAATACGGTGATTCGTTGCTGAGGCTGTCGGGGTGTATTAAGATTTGTCCTTTATTATAGTCAACGGAATCAGGACATTTCATGCAGTTGTCGGCATCCCGCACCGCGCGCTTTTTCATTCAGAATGAATACAATGAGGTCAGAACAGAGGAGGACACCCTGGTGTTATCCTGTGCCGGAAGCGATGAACATATCCCGTTTTCTGTTTGGAATGGACGTGTGACGGTGTCACGTGGATTGGTGTGGGGTCAGCTGCTGTTCCATTCACACATCAAAGACGGCAGGCAAATGGCCTGGCTGGTGCAGGGGGTGCCCTGGCAGGAGTGTCGTGCGTTTGCGCGTTTTGTGCAGAGTCAGTATCAGCACTGGCATCATTCTCAGTGCGAGAAACTCAACACTCTGCTCCCGCAGTGGCGTGAGGCGCTTATTAGGCTTCAAAAGCAGCCTTCTTACCTGGCTTCCTCCCAGCTGACTCAGTGGCAGCAGGTTGTGGCTGAAGGGCTGACTGACCTGAAGATGACTCTGGATGAAGCGTGTCAGATGATGCCGAAATATATGCAGGATATCCGTCTGTGGCTGGAAGCGGGCAGGGAAGAGCAGTATGAGCGTAACCTGTGCTGGCTGGAAAACGAGCGAGAGTACTGGAAGGTACTGTTCGAGCAATGTGAATCAAGTCCGCTGAACGTATCGCAGCAGCAGGCAGTGCTTTTGAACAATGACCACAACCTGATCCTGGCTGGTGCAGGCAGTGGTAAAACCTCAGTGCTGAGTGCGAGAGTCGGCTATTTGCTTCAGAGTCATCAGGCGCAGCCGGAAGAGATGCTGATGGTGGCTTTCGGTAAAGATGCTGCAACAGAAATGAAAGAGCGGCTGGATAACCGCCTGGGTGCGGCGGCTCAGGGCGTCAGCGTTAAAACCTTCCATTCCCTTGGGCTTGAAATCATTCGCGAATGCGAAACGCAGCCTGTGGAGATCACCGAGCTTGCCACTAACGACAAGGCACGCCAGGCCTGGTGCAGTGAGTGGCTGAAAAACCACTGGGCGACCGGAAATAACTTCAAACGCTGGCAGAAGCACCTGTCCAAATGGCCGATTGCCTATCTGAAAGGTGACGAGGAGCTTGGCTCGCAAACAGAGAACCCGAAGTTGATCGCCTGGCTGGAGAAGCAGCTTGATCAGCTCAACGCCTGCTATACGACCAAAAAGCAGATTCAGGAAAACATCGTTGATCACGATGAGTACCCGCGACTGAACAGCGAGCTTCAGCTTGCCTGGCCGTGCTATCAGGCCTGGCAGGCGATGCTTAAAGAGAGCGGACAAATTGATTTCCACAGCATGATTTTCAAAGCTGTTGATTATGTTAAGAAAGGTAAGTATCAGGGCCGCTGGCGTTACATTATGGTTGATGAGTATCAGGACATATCACCGGCCCGTCTTGAACTGCTTGAAGCACTTTGTCACGGCAAAAAAGGCCAGCAGGCATCGCTGTATGCGGTAGGGGATGACTGGCAGGCGATTTATCGTTTTGCTGGTGCAGATGTCAGTTTGACTACCGGATTTGAGCAGCGATTCCCGGGCGCAACCATACACAGTCTGTCGACTACGTATCGTTTTAACAGCAAAATTGGTGAAGTCGCTTCCAGCTTTGTGATGCAAAACCCAATTCAGTTACAAAAAGAGCTCAAAAGCCACCGAACGGTTAAACAAAAGAATGTGGTGTTAATTTCATCGTCTATACTGGAAGAGTCGTTAACGAAACTTAACGACAGCGCAAAGACACGGAAAGAAGTCTTGTTGCTGGGACGCAACCACTACCATCTACCCTCACAGTTGGCTGAGTGGCAACTGCGCTTTGGTAACTTGTCTCTGAAGTTCATGACGTGTCATGCAAGCAAAGGCCGAGAGGCCGACTTCGTATTTGTGTTAAATGTTGACGAAGGGCAATTTCCTGCGGTGGAAAGGCAGTTGCATCTGAATGATGCCTTGCTGCGTTCTGATGAGTCTTTCCCCCATGCAGAAGAGCGGCGCTTGTTTTATGTTGCTCTTACCCGGGCGAAGGAACGCGTCTGGGTCGTGTATGGCGCACATCCGTCTGGCTTTGTGGATGAATTGCGTATGGGAGGTTACCCGGTCATAAAAAAATAAAATAGGCTAGACTAGACCATGAATATTGGCATCTTTGTGTACGAAAACGCTGAGCCCATTGATTTTTCCGGGCCGTACGAGGTGTTTGCAACAGCAAATAAACACGCTGGAGCATACAACACCAGTTTTACCCCCTATCTGATCAGTGAAACAGGTGATCCGGTGACCGCGCGTCATGGTTTCCAGATCCTTCCACACCGATCATTCAATAATCACCCGCCTCTGGATGTGTTAGTTATTCCTGGCGGGGCTTTTAACCAGGAAATCAGAAAACCGGCAGTCATTGACTGGCTTCAGGAACAGGCGAAGCACGTTAAGGTCATGGCTGCAGTAAGCAGTGGTACATTCCTGTTGGCAAATGCCGGCCTGCTCGAAGGACGGCGTGTCACAACGCACTGGCAACACGCAGACACCCTGACCGCACAGTTCCCCGCGCTTCAGGTGGTCAAAAATGTACGTTGGGTTGAAGACGGAGAGGTTCTGACTTCCGCCGGGTCAGCAGGAATCGATATGAGTTTGCAGTTGATTAGTCGTCTGTCGAAAAACGCACTGGCGAAAACAACAGCGCAGCTCATTGATGTGAAGTGGCGTGACGAACACGTTGTCGCCTATTAAATAGAGTGATGGGAATTAGCCCTCCGGAACCTGGGTCCGGGGGGCTTTTTTATTGTCTGACGATGTGACTGGATCAGGTACGCTCGGCCAGATACGCCTGGTAATCAGGAATTTCAATTTCAGTCGGCTGGTTAATCAGCGATGAATCAAAAATGAAGTTGGCGGTAGCCCGGTTGGTCGCTACAGGAATGTTCCACACGCTGGCGATACGCAGCAGGGCTTTTACGTCCGGGTCATGTGGTACGGCATTGAGCGGGTCCCAGAAGAAGATCATTACATCGATTTCACCTTCGGAGATTTTGGCACCCAGTTGCTGGTCGCCGCCCATCGGGCCACTGATCATACTGCGGATCGCAAGGCCGGTCTGTTTGCTCAGCATGTGGCCGGTGGTACCGGTGGCATACAGGAAGTGGCCCTGCAGTTTCTCTTTGTTTTCCTCAACCCAGCGCAGCAGCTCAGCTTTACAGTTATCATGGGCAACCAGCGCGATGTGTTTGTTTGCTGGCAGTGTTCTTGTTGTTTTTTGCATTCAATGCTCCTTCACATAACTCACCAGAGGCGCAGCTCTGGTCGAATGGCCTTATTCTGCCAAGTCTGAGAGATTTTGGTGCGATTAATATTAATAACCGTTAGCGGGTTATCATTTTCAACGCGTTTGTGTGTTGCCTGTCTGATAAACAGGCCGAAATTCTGGCGGAGACAGCGATTCCCTGAGTATCTGTTTCGGAAGGTGGTCAGGCGTCAGGGCTTCAATTTCCGGGCTGTATTCAGGTTTAAATTCCGATTTATCATTCAGATAGTGATAAGCCTGACTGACCGAAAGCGCGCCCTGCAAAACCATTTTGTCCGTCGGGGCGAACAGTACCCGGTTACGGCGTATTCCGCGATAAACCCCGTGACTGAGGTAAGTAGAGACCAGCGCGATTTGCTGCTGTTTTCCGGCACTGCGAAGCTCACTGATTGCCGCTTCGATGGCTACGGCGCTGCCAACGATATAAGAAATGTCACTGGAGTCAGTCAGCACCTGCTGGATCAGGTTGCGCTGCAGTTCTTTGTCATTATCTGCCCACAGTGAATAACGGATGCGAATGTCGCTGCCTTCGACTGCGTCAAGGAAACCTTCAGCAACCGGTTTGGTTCCGCCACGGTGCTGTGGGCCGGGCAGCCATGCAATATGAGTAATGCCACTGCCGGCAGGATGTCGTTTGGCAAGAAACTGACCGGCCTGATACCCCATCCAGTACCAGTCAACGCCGACCTTGCCTTTAATAACAGTGGTGTTTGCATCAGTTACGTTGAGTTTGTTGACTGTAGCGAAGACCGGTATGTCACCGGTCAGCCCGGCGATCGGCTCATCGTATGCCGTTGGGGATACCGTACCAAGAATGATGGCATCTGCGCCCCAGTCAGCGCAGTCACTGAGTTGCTGACGCTGCTTTTCAATATTGGGATAACCGCCGGACTCGAGCACTTTCAGTTCGGCTCCGAGTTCCCGGGCTTTGGTCACCATGCCGTAGTTAACCGACAGCCAGTAAGAGTCTTTCAGGTGAGGGTAGATCGCACACAGCCGGGTCTGAGCCGGTGCAGTAGCGCTGGCCAGAGTAGCTGAAAGCATCAGCGAACCGAGCATGATGCGGTGCATCAGCCTGTTCGGTGAGGACGAATTAAAGTGATGGTTGCGCATTTTCGCTGTCGCCATTGGCATCCTGAGTCAATACACTGCAAAATATACCTGACCCGTACTGAGAAAAACACCCGTTATGCGAGGAACTTATGCTGTTATCTCCGGGAAGCATTGGCAGCAAGCTTCTGTACTCCTTTATTGCCATTACCCTGCTGATGATTCTGGCATCAACGATTGGGGTAGCAGGCTTTTCTTTTGTCGCCAAGACTGAACGCCGGGTGGTGAATCAGGCGATCCCGTCCATGATAGAGGCACGTCAGGTGTCTGAGCTTAGTGCACGGATCATCAGTACTTCTCAGCGTTTTGCCGGAGCGCAGACCGAAGCGGAAAGTAAAGCGGCCGGTACGGAGCTGTTTCGTCAGCTCGATGCGCTGCTCAATCATATCCGTGCTCTCGGTTCCGATTCGTTTGATCCGGCGTTGCTCGATCAACTGGAAAATAATGTTCAGGACATCATCGACAACTTTGCCGGGTTGGGTATGTCGGTTGATCAGCGCCTGAAACTGACCGGCCTTATTATCGCGACTGCGGAAAGCATGCAGCAAAAAGCCAATGAGCTCGAAGGCCTGACCCGCACCCAGGTACTCAATGCCTCTACCGTTACTGTCGCCAATATCACTCATATGTACGATCTGCTCGAAAGCAACGATAAAGAAGCCGTGTATGACAACCTCGACAGCCTGATAGAGGTGGACCTTGACCTGTCTGAACGTCTTCATGAGTTGCATCTGCTCGCATTCAGGTTGCTGACCCAGATTGAAGAAGCAAAAACCGTAACAGACTTTGAGCGGATCCGGACCCTGCAGCAGCAGTTTGAACGGAATCTGACCATTATGGCAAGACGTGTCCGCTCGGTTGAAGATCCATCCCGCTCTGAGAAGATGACCGCGCTTATCGGTGAGTTGCAGGAGCGCAGTGTTTTGTTTGACTGGCTGGCTCAGCGCTATGAGAACGGGCAGAGCACCATGCTGCTGAATGAGAAGACAGGCCAGCACTTTGCTGAGCTCAACCAGATCGTCAGTCGCCTTATTGATGATTCTAACCGGGGAACCGCAATCGCGGTGTCGCAGGTGAGCCGGACGCTGACTTATGCGCACTGGACTCTGGTGGTGATATCGGTGCTGGGTCTGGCCGCGGTGATTTTCATTGTCTGGCGGGTTGTGTACCTGAGAGTAGTGGCTCGTCTTAGCGAGTATTCAGGGGCGCTGAGGGGCATCGCCAAAGGCGATCTTGACGTCGAAGTGTGTGTGGAGGGCAAGGATGAAATGGCGTCGATGGGACGGGCGATCATAAACGCCCGCGATACCGCCAAAACACTCCAGATTGTTGCCCAGCGGGAAAGGGATGCCAAAAGTGAGCTGGAACAGCATAAAGAGCACCTGGAAGAGCTGGTGGATGAACGCACGCATCAGCTGCGCGAAACCAACGACAAACTTAACGTGGAGGTTCTTAATCACGCCAGGGCACGCAATCAGGCAGAGCAGGCAAACCGCGCCAAATCGGCTTTTCTCGCCACCATCAGCCATGAGATCCGTACTCCGATGAATGGTGTGCTGGGTATGGCAAGGCTGCTGAAAGAGAGTGGCCTGAACACCGTCCAGTCCGGCTATGTGGACATCATTGGTCGCAGTGGTACGCATCTGTTGTCAATCATCAATGACGTGCTCGACTACTCCAAAATTGAGGCTGGTCATTTGAAAATCGGCCGTGAGTCGTTTGATTTACTTGAGCTGGTTGAAGAGACCTGTGCCCTGCATGAGGTTAAAGCTCATGAAAAAGGGCTGGCGCTGTATGTGCAGGTGGATCCGGAGGTTGGCAGTTATAAACTTGGTGACGCAACCCGGATCGCGCAGCTGCTGACCAATCTTGTTGGAAATGCCATCAAGTTTACCCCGGACGGGGAGGTGGACGTTTATGTCTGTGTGGATCCTGACAACGCTGGTTACATCTTGTTTGAAGTGCGTGATACCGGCACCGGTATTGCGAAGGAGGAGCAGGGAACCCTGTTTGACGCCTTTACTCAGGCCACAGATGGCCGGCACACCCCGGGGGGAACCGGTCTCGGACTGGCGATTTGTAAACGTATCGCAGATGCCATGGGCGGTACGATAGGGCTCAGTTCAGAGCCGGGCGAAGGTAGCCGGTTCTGGTTTTCGCTGCCGCTTGAAGATGGAGAAGAAGTCAGTCAGCCACTGCCTGTTATGGAAAAATGCCGGGCTGCCAGAGTCCTGTTGGTCGAAGATAATCCGGTAAACTGCCTGGTGGCAGAGGGTTTTCTACAAAGTCTTGGTCATACGACGGTCACCGCGACCAGTTGCGCCCGGGCCAAAGAGCTTTTTGCCGGAGAAACATTTGACCTTGCGCTTCTTGACATTAACCTGCCGGATGGTGATGGGGTTGAGTTAATGCGTTCGCTCCGGGAAATGGAGTGTGACGCTGTAACTAGGGTGCCGATGATTGCAGTCTCGGCCCATGTGTTTGCAGAAGAAGTGACCGAATATCTGCGTTCCGGTTTTGATGGCTTCTTACCAAAACCTGTTGAGAAAGAAGCGCTTGCCGCTGTAATGGCAGCCCACTTGGGTGGGGAGCTACCATCGCCTCAGTTTGAATCGCGCCCGGCCGGCACGCTGGTTGAAAGTGAGACGCTGGACGTGAGTGTACTTCGCCAGGATCTCCATGTGTTGGGCGATGAAAAGTTGGCGCAGCTGATCGCGCTGTTTAAGCAGAGCAGTGAGGAGATCTGGCAGGAGTGGCAGAACGCTTTGCTTAATGGAAACTCCGCACTGGTAAAATCCATGGCGCACAAACTGAAAGGCTCTGCGGCGGGTATGGGCCTGCGCGCTCTGCAAAAGGCGTGTCAGGAAATTGAAGCTGCTGAAAATCCGTTGCAGGCGGCAATGGATAACAAAGAACAGATGGCGGAACTGTTGGGCGAATCCTGTCAGGCACTGGATGATTTTGCGCGTAACAACCTTTGTGGCTGACTACCAGGGGAGTCAGCCAGGTTAACGGAAGGAGTCGCGGCGCTTAGCGCTCTTCACGATTAAGACGACTGTCAAACGCGTGAACTTCTTCTTCCAGATCGAGATTTGCCTGATTGCGCAGTTGTTCCAGCTGGTTTTCCAGCAGGTACATCAGCTCCATATCACCTTCGCAGCTGGCGATGAAAATCTGCTGTTCAAGGTCTTCAATTTGGTCACGAATGTTCATACTGTCATCCTCCTGCAAGGCGGTGTCCGTGTGATGTTTTCAGCCCTGCCTCACCACGAGTATAGCTGAGCTTCATAAAACGCAAGCCGAAATTTCAACCAATTTTGCCCGGCGTTAAAATCACAGGTTTTCCGTATTGGTGACAAAACAAACTCTTGCATCAATCCCTGCATCATTCAGGATTGTCAGCCAGCGGATCTGGTTTGACTGGAGTGAATCGCCCGGGCCTTTGACTTCAATAAGACGCAGTTCTTTCCCCCTGAAAGCGACGAGATCCGGCTGACCAGCACGAAAATGTCGCAGGTCAGTCAGCATCAGCCTGAACAGTTCAGTCAGAGTACTGATGGGCAGGGTGTTGGCAGCCAGATCCAGAATGCCATCATTCATTAGTGCCCAGCTGACCAGCGGATTTGCGAGCCCGTGTTTCTCCTTAAAGCGCGATTTGAGCAGCTCCCAGCCCAAAGAGGTGAAGGACTCCAGGCACTGTTCGATCTGCACAGTACGCTTTTCGGCAAATTCCTTGTGCCAGAGATCGAGCGGTCGATGCTGATAGGGATGGTTAAAAGCACCTTCGGCAGGGCAGAAGATAGCGGGCCAGAGACACAGACCAAACAGGCCATTGAGAAAGGCGTTTTCAAGATGAAAAGCCTGCCAGCCTTCACTTTCCAGGTGGTGGATCACCGCCTGTTCTACCCTGTGACCGGAAAGGTCCAGACTGAGTTTTATTTCGTTAAGGACAGGCTTTGTCCGCCTTGGTACCCGCTCCCCCTGTTTACGCCTGAGCTGATCGGACAGTCGCTGTGCTGTTTCTGCTTCATCATGGTCATAAGGGTCATCCTGCATTTGGTTTATCAGTACCTGTGCGGTACCCAGGTCATTCTGGCTGAGGCAGATCCGTGTCCGGCGTTCCCTTGAGGGGGGCATTTCGGTGGAGCCAAATAACTCAAGGGCAGTTTTCAGCATGCCCTGGCGTTCAAAATCACGCGCAATTAAGTTGGTCAGTTTTTGACGCTGACGGTCAGTCCGGGCGTGTTGCAGTGGGCCTGGAAGCTGGCTTTTGATTTCATCGAGCACTTCTGGTGATGGCTTTACCTGCTGGTAATAATACTCACCCAGGCGGGCTATCTTCAGAACCGCATTAAGTTCATCACGACTGGTGAAATAACGCTGAGCCGGGTCTGTGATATAGCTTTCAAACTTTTGTACGCCGAGATCCGTAACCACGAACTGGGACAGGTCCTGATGTGTATTGGTAAAAAACAGCGCGCTCAGGGTAGTAATGATTTCCTTGTCGCACACACGCAGCCAGTTGAAACCGGCCTGTGCCGGTGAGAGTTCATCATGGGGAAGTTCGTCCAGTAACTGTGCTTTGCGAATTCGCTTATCGAGGCCGGGCCAGACCGATAACAGCTCAGGTTTGGTCATCAGCTGCTGTGCAATCACGGGGCCGGGCAGGGGCTCTCCGCTACAGATCATGCGGGTAGTGCAGAGCTCTGAAATCGCAGCGCTGAGATCAGGGATTTCCGGATAGTCCAGTTTATCGCTACGAAACAGTTCACCGCGGCGTGTCAGAAGCCGGATGAGCAGGCATTGTGCGGGTTTTGTCAGGGAAGCATAACGGCTAAGCCAGGCGGTTTCGCCGGGCAAAAGCAGGTCAGGGTAACGGCTGAGGGCGTTATCGAAAAGCTTTTGAAAGTTGCCGTGATAATAGTCTGTTCTGAGCGGTGGTGGAGTCATAGTCTGCATATACAAAAAGAGCTTACCCCCAAGGGTAAGCTCTTTTGGATGAGAATGACAGGGACTGGCTTATGCTGCCTGAGTCTGCATTTCCTGTGCTTTTTCCTGGCTCAGTGGCCTGGTGATCAGAGCCAGTACGATACATACACCCATCATTACTGCTGAGATGGTGTACGCCAGACCGTAACCGCCGTCCTGTGCCATAGAGAAACCAACAACCGCTGCACCAATCGCGCCGCCGATACCCCATGAGGTGTACAGTACGCCGTAGTTAGTACCGTAGTTTTTCAGGCCGTAGTATTCAGCAGTCAGTGACGGGAATACTGCCAGCAGGGTACCGTAACCCAGTGCCGCTGCAGCGGTACCGATGATAAGGGTGAACTCGGTCTCAAACGTAGCGAACAGTACCATGTTCACGCCCTGAAGAACGAATGCGATCAGCAGGGTACGAACGCCACCAATTTTGTCAGACAGGATGCCCGCTGCAACACGGCCACCTGAGTTGAAAACCGCCAGAATAGAGGCCAGGTAAACTGCGTTTGGCAGGTTTGCCTGCATGCTGGCGATGTTAGTGATGTTACCAATGATCATCAGGCCGGCAGATGCCGCAAACGCATACATGATCCACAGAGAGTAGAACTGAGGCGTTTTCAGCATGTTGCGCCATGAAATGTCCACATTTTTCGCTGCAGCTTTAACCTGACCTGCTTTTTGAGCCGGTGCTTTTGGCTGGTAGTGTGCCGGTGGGTTGTTGATGGTGCACGCAAGAGGCACAGCAATAATAAGTACGCCGGCACCCAGCATCATAAAACTGGTGTTGATGCCGTAGATGGCAATCAGGTTTGAAGTCAGAGGGGCCAGGTAAACCGCTGCCAGACCGAAGCCTGCTGCGATCAGGCCGTTAACCAGACCTTTCTTCGACGAGTGGAACCACTTCATCGCCGCCGGCGACAGACACGCATAACCAAAGCCGATACCCGCACCGGTGATCACACCAAAGGTGATGTTCAGCATCAGTACAGACTGGGCAAAGCTTGAAGCGATCATACCCAGGCCGGTCAGCACAGTACCCAGAATAAGGATCTTACGCGGACCCATGCGGTCCTGAAGGATACCGGCGATCAGCAGACAAACAGAGAAAGTAATGGTTGCAGTTGCGTATGGCTGTGAAGCGTCTGAAGCACTCCAGCCGAAGTCACTGACCAGGGCTTTGTTAAATACACTCCAGGCATACAGGATGCCCAGGCAAAGGTTGATACAAAAACCTGCCAGCAGGATACGCATCGCTTTATCTAGTTTGCTCATCATTATTCTCGGCTTTGTCCGTACGTGGGACTCAAAAAAAATAGGGGTTTCTCAACATAAATGAGAATCAGCGCGCGGATTATATCCAAAACCAGTGTGATGGAAATCGCAAAAATTCTGTTAGTTGTAAGTGAATGTAACATTTGGTCATAGGTTGTTTTATTTGTTTCATTTGCATTGTGAGCGGGAAAGCTCCCTGAATGCTTGGGCATGAAATATAACCGTATGTTTTTAATTGGGGAGGTGAGTATGATTGAGTTTTGAGGGGCACTTTTCTCAATCATCGCCAAATGGATGAAAGTATCACTTTGAAATGAATCACAGTTCATAAAAATATCTTGCTTCAATGATCGGCTGGAAAATTAACAAATAGTAAATATTCTTTGTATCAGTGGGTTAGGTGGTGTCAGTTTCAGAAAGGGTTGGCAGATGTTGCGTCGATTCTCTGGCTTATTTTTCTTCGTGAATAATTCTTGCTGATGGTTACTTTTTGGGCTTGCAACTTATGCGGATTATTGGATAATAGCGCTGAAAAGTTAGATTCCATTATTGAAAGGATGCTCGTTTAACCTCACGAGGCGCGACTATGAAATTACTCTTTATTCTTATCGCTTCCATCTCTGCCGGCGTAGCTTCAGCGGACCATTTGCACTCTTTCATGTTAGGTCTGTCGATCTCGGCACTGGCCGTTGGCAGCTGCTACTGGTTCGCATTTCGCAGCAGCCGTTTTCCGGAACTGGCGGTGTTTTTATTGATTTGCGGGCTGTTGTCAAAGGTAATTGTTACGGTCACTGGCGTGATGCTTGGGTTGCATGCCGAGCTCATTACATCTCCGCTGGTTTTTGCACTTTCTTATCTGTTTTTCTCTATAGTGGTTACTTATCTTTGGTTTACCTACAGAGACAGCATTACTCCTCGTCCTGACAGGCTTTCCGATGCCTGATATAAAAAATTGAACCAGAAAGGCCTCCCGCGCGGGAGGCCTTTTTTGTTTGAAGTGGTACAACGTAGTTTTCGGTACGTGTCTTAGACTAATGTATAACGGAGTCTTGTTATATATTGGGTTAACATTGTATTAACTTAACGTGGGTTTGGAGAAAGGCGTGTCAGAAGCATTAATCTGGGCCGAAAAGGCCGTATTGCTGGCCGGGATTGTGAGCCTGGTATTTAGTGTCAGTTTGTATGGCAGGCGCAGCCATGACTGGCAGGGGGTGGTGACCATGTTTTATAAACGTATCCCGATGCAGATAAACGAATACAGATGGTACCGGGCTGGCATTGGTCTGGTTGTTCTCGCTGTGGTGCTCAGAATCGTTACTTTGACATTTTGGCCCTGATATTTCCTGTTGGCGTCAACGATTTAGCGGGCTGTGCCCGCTTTTTTTGTACGCATAGTAACCAGTTGCACGTTAAAGTGTGGCACTTTTGCAGTCAGTAGGCGCAGCATGAGAAAAAATCTTCTATAGTTTAGGGAGTTGGATGCGCAGCAGGCGCAAGGCTGGTGTGGTTTGTGATGATCACTGTGGCAGCACAGGAGAGTCTTATAATGCAAAGCACCGGCACAAACCACGTTGAATTTAAAGCAGGTCAATGGTGAATCAATGTCCCTCTCAGTTTTAATATGTGATGACTCTGCACTGGCAAGAAAGCAGATGGCACGCTCGCTGCCTGCGTCTTTAGGTGCGGACATCAGTTTTGCAGTACATGGCCTGGATGCGCTGAAACAGCTGGAAAGTCAGCGTTTCGATATTATGTTTCTTGATCTGACCATGCCTGAACTCGATGGCTATGGCACCCTGGAGCAGATCCAAAAGCGCGGTATCGACATTAAAGTCGTGGTGGTCTCGGGTGATATTCAGCCCAAAGCCCAGCAGAAAGTGATGGAGCTTGGTGCAAAGGCTTTTATTAAAAAGCCGATGGATAAAGAGCTTCTTAAGTCAGTACTTCGTGACCTGATTGAACCGGTTTCCGCCCCTCAGGTTTATACGCCTTCTCCGGTAGAGCTGCCGGTACTGAAACGGCGTGATATCTATATGGAAGTGGCAAACGTGGCGATTGGTCGTGCTGCAGACGCCCTCGCCAGGCACTTTGATGTGTTTGTCCACCTTCCTTTACCTAACGTAAATATTTTTGAAGTCAGTGAGCTGCACATGGCGCTGCGCGATCTGGCTGAAAATGACCAGGTTTCAGGTGTATGCCAGGGCTTCAGTGGTGAAGGTATCGCCGGTGAAGCTCTTGTATTACTCAGTGACTCTTCGGTGACCGATCTTCATAGCTTTATGAAGGTTGAGGAGGCAGACGCGGAGCACGAAGAGCTTGAGCTTCTGATGGATGTATCCAACATTCTTGTGGGTTCATTCCTTAACGGGCTTGGTGCTCAGGCCGAAGTTCGTTTTTTCCAGAGCTCTCCGGTTCTGCTTGGTCAGCATATCCCGATAGAATCGGTGATCAAATCAACCACGGGTTCTTTCAGCAAAACCATGACGTTTGAGGTGAGCTATCTCATTGATGGCACCAGTATTCGTTGTGATCTTCTGTTTATGTTTGTCGATGAGTCACTGCCCCTGCTCGACAACAAACTTGCCTACCTCATGGAGGACGAACTCTGATGCTAAGCTTACCCGCAGAATTTGAGCAGTTTCACTGGATGGTCGATATGGTCCAGAATGTCGAACTGGGGCTGGTGGTACTGGACCGGGATTATACGGTACAGGTCTGGAACGGATTTATGACCCACCACAGCGGTAAACAGGCCCACGAAGCCATTGGCAAATCGCTGTTTGAGATATTTCCCGAGATCCCCAAAGAGTGGTTTATCGTGAAGGCCAAACCGGTCTATAACCTTGGTTGCCGCAGCTTTATTACCTGGCGACAGCGGCCGTATCTGTTCCGGTGCCGGAACGTGCGGCCAATCACCCAACAGGCCGAGTTCATGTACCAGAATGTTACGCTTAACCCGATGCGTGCTCCGACCGGTGAAGTGAAATCCCTGTTTTTGTCGATTCAGGACGCAACGCCGGAAGCAATGCTGGCCGCGGCGGCAGCTGAGTCCTGAGCCGGATTCAGAATTTCAGTTCTCCGCCCAGCAGCACATTAATAGTGTGGATGCTGGAGGTCAGCTGCTGGTAAACAATATCCGCACGCATGGACAGTTCTTCCATTGCCGGAGCGGGTATTTCCCCGCCGATGCTGGCGTACGGGCGAAAGTTTTTGTCGGTGACCGAGGATGTCTGAGTGGATCCGGTGAACAGGGTGCGCTCGGTATTGGTGTAGCTGAAGCCGGTACGACCATTGACGATAAGGTAATGGGTGTCATATTCCAGCTTGATACCCAGGTTATAGGCTTTGTATTCGATTATTTCCGCTTCGCTGTTCTCAAACTCGAATTTTGTCCCGCTTCCGATGGATGTAGTGTAGCTGACATCTGCGTGCATAAAGTCGTTCACCGGATAGGAATAGCCAACGGTTGAGGTAGCGGCCGGGACTTTGTTGCCGTCATAATTGATTTCAGTCACCCCTCCGGAGACATACGCTCCGGCACTGACGGTAAGAGGCAGCCAACACAGACACAAAGTGGCAAGGGGCAGTTTTGCTTTTGTCATTATTCTTCATCCTTGTTTTCTTCAGGGTGGGATGACAGCCGGTTATCGCAGGTCCCGTTTTCCAGAAACTGTGCAATGTTTTCTACTGTCATGGCAGCAATGGTCTGGATGGCGTCCTGGGTCAGGTAAGCCTGGTGGCCGGTAAAGATGACGTTGTGGGCTTTGGAGAGTTTACGGAACAGCTCATCACTGTCTTCATCTTCGTGGGCGAAGAAGTCTTCCTGTTCATGGCTGTAAAGATCGATACCAAGCGCCTTGATTTTGCCTGTGTTCAGCGCTTCGATGACGGCTTCACTGTCAATCAGGTTACCGCGGCTGGTATTAACCAATACAGTACCGTCTTTCATTTTTCCTATTGCTTCGCTGTCTAGCATCTTCAGGTTACTGTGGTGAGAAGGGCAGTGCAGGCTGATCACATCGGAATTACTCAGCAGTTCGTCCAGGCTGCAATACGTTACGCCCAAATCGATCGCATCCTCATTCTGGTAGGGGTCATGGCATAATACGGTCATACCGAATCCTTTCAGAATACGGATTGCGGCCACGCCGATGTTACCGGTGCCGACGATACCTACGGTTTTTCCGTGCAAAATTTCTCCTTCCAGCCCGTCGAGTGAAAAGTCGGCTTCACGGGTGCGTTCGTGGGCTTTATGCAGTTTACGCATCAGATTTAGCAGCAGTGCAACAGCGTGCTCCGCGATGGACTCAGGAGAATAGTCAGGTACGTGGGCCACCTGAATGCCATAGATCCGGGCGGCTTTCAGGTCGACTTTGTCATGTCCGGTACAGCGAAGGGTGATCAGTTTGGTCCCCTGTTTGGCGAGCTGCTTTAAAACACTGGCAGACAGGTCGTCATTTACAAAGGCGCAAACCACCTTACAACCGCTGGCATGTTGCGCAGTTTCGTCGGTTAACTGGAAGTCAAAAAACTCAAAATGGAAATCGTTTGCCAGATCTTGTCGTTCAAAGACTTCCTGTTCAAATGGCTTTGAACTGAAAAATGCGATCTTTGTCATGCTCGTTGCCCACAATTAGCCCTCTTTATAAGTATATGAAAACTTGTACAAACAGGTTAGAAAAGTGCGCAATCTTTCGCCAAAAACTATTGGTTGATTTGTAACTTATTGATGATTAACTAATTAATATGTGCAGAAAGAGAGAGGTTAGCAGAGTGTTACCCGTTATAGGTGTGGAGCAGGGGTTTCGGGTATGAATTCTTTTCAAAGGTAACACAAAAAAAATACAAATATCAGTCTTGTGTGACAAATTTTACCGCCTATAATGCTGAAAACCGGAGCGTCTGCCAACGCTCCGGTTTTTTTGTGTCCGAAAAACGTATCCGGGTTTTTGCCAAAACCGGAAACGCCTGAACAACTGGTCTGCCAACCGGCTGTTCACAAGGGCATTCAATCAATGAAGATGAAGGAAGTTGTATCCCATGCGTATCGAACAAGAACTTAAGCTTGGTTTCAAAGATGTACTGTTTCGCCCGAAACGTTCTACCCTTAAAAGCCGCTCTCAAGTAAATTTAACCCGCGAGTTTACATTCAAGCACAGCGGTCGTCAATGGTCGGGTGTTCCGGTTATCGCAGCCAATATGGATTCGGTGGGCAGCTTCGAGATGGCGCGCTCACTGGCAAAAGAATCGGTGATGACCGCTATTCATAAGCATTACACGGTTGAGGACTGGGCAGAGTTTGTTGCTGCGAATGAAGCGGCTGTACTGAACAATGTGATGGTTTCCACCGGTACCTCTGACGCTGATTTTGAGAAAACCAAACAGATCATGGATATGAGTGATGAGCTGATCTTTATCTGTATCGATATCGCCAACGGCTACTCTGAGCACCTGGTAGAATACGTGAGCCGCGTGCGTGAAGCCTTCCCGGATAAAGTGATCTCAGCCGGTAACGTGGTGACCGGTGATATGGTAGAAGAGTTGATTCTCGCGGGTGCAGACATCGTTAAAGTTGGTATCGGCCCGGGTTCTGTATGTACCACCCGTGTTAAAACCGGTGTGGGTTACCCTCAGCTGTCAGCCATTATCGAGTGTGCCGACGCTGCGCATGGTCTGGGCGGCCGCATTATCGGTGATGGCGGTTGTGCCTGCGCCGGGGACGTGTCAAAAGCCTTCGGTGGCGGTGCGGATTTTGTGATGCTGGGTGGTATGCTGGCTGGTCACGAAGAGTCCGGCGGTGAGAAAGTGGAAAAAGATGGCAAGCTGTACATGAAGTTCTACGGCATGTCTTCTCAGTCTGCGATGGATAAGCACTCCGGCGGTGTTGCCAAATACCGCGCGGCAGAAGGTAAAACCGTTCTGCTGCCATACCGTGGCAGTGTTGAAAACACCATTGCTGATATTCTGGGCGGCGTTCGTTCAACCTGTACTTACGTTGGGGCAGCGAAACTCAAAGAGCTGACCAAGCGCACCACCTTTATCCGGGTGCGGGAGCAGGAAAACAACGTATTCGGCAAAGAATAACTGAAGCAGGCCCGGTTTTCCGGGCCTTTTTTCTGCCTGTTATCCGGTTCGTTTATATACTGAAAACACAGGGATACGTTTCTTGAGCGGAGGCGGAGTGCGAACAGTTATCTTATTATTGGTTTGTCTGTTGGGTCTGCCGGTCCAGTCCGGGCGTCTCCTGCCGGTTGCTTCTGGTGAATACCCGCCATTCAGCGGTAAGTCCCTGCCTTATGAAGGTTATATCTCACACCTTGTAGCCCTGGCGTATCAGCAGCAGGGGATCACCGTCGAATATCATTATATGCCCTGGCCAAGGAGCCTTGAGGAGGCCGCAAGAGGGCAATATCCGGTCACGATTTTTTGGTTTTGTACTAAAGAGCGGCAGCTGGATTTTTACTGCAGCCGAGAGGCGATTGAAAGTGAGTCAGTGAATGTTTTCCATCTGTCGGATACTCAGTTGGGTGAGTGGCATACCTATCAGGACCTGAAACGGTTTAAGTTCGGCCTGACGAGAGGCTACGCCTATGATGAGAGTTTTCTTGCCGACGTGGATGCCGGAAAGGTCAGGGCAGAGTTTGTTGTCAGTGATAAGCAAAATATGCAAAAGCTGCTCGCCGGGCGGGTCGACTTGTTTCTGATTGGCCGGGAAGCCGGGCTGGAGGTACTCAAAACGCATTTCACCCCTGAAGAGCGCTCCCGGATTGAGGTTGCGTCTGAACCCATGTTTGTTTCTGACTTTCACGTACTCTTTTCTAAAAAAGCTCCTGAGGCGCTGATGCTTCGTGATGAGTTTGATAACGGCATGCGGCGGCTGAGGACTCTGCCTGACTATGGCCAGGCCCGGACAAGGTTTGAACAGGGTGGATACGATTTACACTAGTCATCGGCTGTTGTTTTGAGAGAAATTGGCTCCGGCGCACAAAAATGCTGACAGGTTTGCAGCTAATACTATGAAAAGATAGGAATCAGGCCGGCTTGGTATAGAATATGATAACTATTAGTTATGACTTGTGCCGGTCAGCCTTTCGTTTACCGGTGCATCGCAGTATTGGAATTAATCTAGTGAATAAATCAGTTTTGTCTCTCGCCTGTGCATTGATTGCGGGAACCTGGACTGTCAGTGCCCTGGCATCCGATGACGGTCAGCAGTACAGGGATCATCGTGCTGTTTCGGTAAAAGTGGGCGCTTCTAAGCTCGGTACCGACATCAGTGGTGATACAGATTTTCAGTTAAATGGCCGATCACTTTCGCTGGACTACACTTCTGAGTCTAACCGCTGGACCAGCAACTCAGATCTTTATCTTGGTTTTGCCGCCGGACTGGATGTGCATTACAACTCAAAGAAGAAGTCAGATACCCAGGCGCTGTATCAGATTGAAGAGGTAAGTAGTGTGGTGTACAGCCTGGCACCCAAGCTCAGCTATATGATTAATCAGCAGACCGCATTGTACGGTTTCGCCGGGCTGTCTTATGCGCGACTGGAAGCGAAGGATTTCGTTAAGAACGAGCAAAATAAGAAAGTGTTTGGTGAAGTTTTCTCCGGCTTTGGTTATCTCTGGGGTATCGGCGCCCGTTACGAGCTTCGTAACGGATTCGAGTTCAGCGGAGAAATGCGTGGTTCACACAACAACATTGATAACTCTTCAGCTTCCGGTAAGTCAGACCTTTATGGCCTGTATGTCGGAATGGGTTACCGCTTCTAAGCCTCGTTTGAAGCCATTTTGAGCTGATGCTGCTCTGTCCAGTAGATGATTTCATCAATGGACAGAGCTTTTCCGTTTATATAGCCCTGCACGTAATCACAATTTGCGTTGTCCAGCAGGTCTATAAGCTCGCTTTCTTCTACCCCTTCTGCAATCACCGTACAGTTAAGACCATGCGCCAGGAATATCGAACTGGTAACGATAGCGTGGTCAGCATCACTGATATGCATGCTTGAAACGAAAGAGCGATCAATTTTGATTTGATCAATAGCCAGCTCCCGCAGCAGCGTTAGTGAGGAGTAACCGGTTCCGAAATCGTCCAGACTTATCTTAAAGCCCATCTGACGCAGTTCATCGAGTACTATCTTGGTGTTCTCAATATCTTTGAGCATGTCACTTTCTGTCACTTCCAGCACCACCCGGGATGAATCAAGCTGCTCGCTTTCGACCAGTTGTCTGAGGTTATCGAGCAGAGCCCGGCTGGTCAGGTCATGGGCAGAGAGATTAAGGTGGATGCTGACCATGATGCCATGGTGGGCAAACAGGTGAAGGTCGAGCATCACCTGTATCACCACCCAGTCAGTAATGTCCCGTATCAGGTGTGAGCGTTCTGCCACAGGAATGAAGAGATCCGGCGGAATAAAGCTGCCGTCAGGCTGAGGCCAGCGGATCAATGCTTCGTAGCCGTAAAGGGTTTGCTGGCGGGTATTGACGATAGGCTGGTAATAAAGACGAAATTCCTGATTGTGCAGAGCACTGGTAATGCGGGTAGCAATGCGCAGCTGTTCTTTGGCGCGGTTTTCCAGCGCATTTGAGTAGAAGGAAAGTCCCTGACCGGTACGCTTAGCCTCATACATGGCGGAATCGGCCTGGCGGAGCAGGCCATCGTGTGTTGAACTGAAATGGGGGAACAGGCTGACTCCAACGCTGATTGAGACGGGCACAGAGAATTCCTGAAGTTCAAAGCGCGGGCTGAGCTCTTCTATCAGCAACCGGTAGTAATGCTCGACCAGTTTGATGTCATTGGTCTCATACAGGATCACGAACTCATCGCCACCAATCCGGGAAAAAAAACTGTTATCGGGCAGATCGTCTTTCAGTCGCAGTGCGATTTGTTTGAGAAGCATGTCGCCGCTCTGATGACCCATTGCATCATTAATATTTTTGAAGTTGTTCAGGTCAAACAACATCACACTGAAAGGGGTATCGTGGCGGATATACTGCTCAATCTTCTGCCTGCAATAGAGCCGGTTGGGTAACCCTGTCAGTGCATCGTGAAGGGAGGACTTTCGTTCACGCTCGATCAGCTCCTCTGTCCGCTGGATACTGTGTTGGGAGGCCTGTAATACGAAGTAGACAAACAGGCCGCCACCAAACAACAGGGTTGCCATTCCGATATCAAGATAAGTTGCGCGGGAGAGAGTGAGAAGGTAAAGGAGGAAAGCGAAGTAACCTATGATAAACAGTCCGATAAGCGTGGCCAACAGTTGCCAGCCGATCTCCCTGGTCTTCATACAGATAGACAAAGAGGGCCTGATGGATTTAAGCAATGCCAGCATGCCAAGTACAACCAGGATGTCTGCAAAAAGTACCATAAAGTGCTCTCAGATAAGGGAAACAGTGTTTTCGATCTTCTTGTAAGATTAGCAAAATCCTGACGATTAGCGGGAATTTCAACTATTTTCATAACAACAGCATTCAAAAAAAGTTGAGTCCAGAAGTGCGCTGTATAGAGCATTTTATTTTTCAAAGGTCTAAAAAAAACGTTTTCTGTTTCAGATCAAGAAAAATGTCATTCTTTGGTGCTTTGGTCTAAAATAAAGTTGAATGATTCAAAAAATCTTGAATAATGGCATTACACTTTTTGTTGAATCTCTTGTTCAGCTGATTGATAAAGTACCCACAGGAACCGAACCCATGCAAAACGCATTTGTACTTGTAATTAACTCTGGCAGCTCTTCTCTGAAGTTTGCAGTTATCGACTCTAAAAACGGCGAAGCAGTTCTGTCAGGTCTGGGAGAGTGTTTTGGAATGCCTGAAGCTCGTATGAGCTGGAAGTTCCAAGGTAACAAATCTGAAATCGCAATCGAAGGTGAAGGTAATCACCACCAACTGGCGATTGCCCGTCTGGTTGACCTTGTCGGTGAATACGGATTCGACAAAGACCTGGTGGCTGTAGGTCACCGCGTAGTTCACGGTGGTGAGAAGTTCTCTAAAACCGTTCGCATCGATGAGCAGGTAATCGCAGACATCGATTCTGTACGTGACCTGGCGCCTCTGCACGCACCGGCAAACATCCTGGGCATTAAAGCTGCGCTTAAAGCATTCCCGGCTCTGCCACAGTTTGCTGTATTCGATACTGCATTCCACCAGACTATGCCTGCTAAAGCATACACTGGCGCAATTTCTAACAAACTGTACAAAGACTACGGCATCCGTCGTTACGGTTTCCACGGTACCAGCCACTACTTCGTATCACGCGAAGCAGCGAAAATGGTTAACAAGCCAGTTGAAGAAAGCAGCTTCATCTCTGTTCACCTGGGTAACGGTGCTTCAGTTTGTGCAATCAAAGATGGCCAGAGTGTTGACACCAGCATGGGCTTCACCCCACTGGCGGGTCTGATGATGGGTACCCGTTGTGGAGACCTTGATCCAGGTATCATCGAGTTCCTGCTGAAGAAAGGCTGGTCTCAGGACGATATCTTTAAAGAGCTGAACTCTAACTCTGGTTTCCTGGGTGTTTCCGGCCTGACCAGCGATGCGCGTGGCATTCTGGAAGCAATGGAGCAGGGCCATGAAGGCGCTACTCTGGCATTCCAGGTATTTACTTACCGCGTATCTAAGTACATCGGTTCTTACATGGTGGCTCTGGATAACCTGGACGGCATCATCTTTACCGGTGGCATCGGTGAAAACGCTCTGCCAATTCGTCGCGAAATTCTTAAGAACCTGAAGATTTTCGGTTACAAGGAAGACGAAAAAGCGAACGAAGCAGCTCGCTTCGGTGCAGAAGGTGTGATCACTGCTGAAGATTCTCCGGTTGCAATGGTAATCCCTACTAACGAAGAGTGGGTTATTGCAAACGAATCAGTTGCACTTCTCTAATCTAAACTTCCAAGCACATCTTAGATTAGATTTTACCGCCGGCTTTTGCCGGCGGTTTTTTTTGTCTGGATTTTGGTTTGCATTGCTGCCCGTCCGATTTTTTGTACCGGGCGAACTTGTTCCTGGTGTGATGTATGTCTGAATCTGTAAGTTGTTTGTATACCAGGCTTTTTCATCACTGTAACTATGAGGATACCGGCATTGTATCACTGAGATAAGTGTCAGATAATAGCGCTTGTGCTATAACTGTTTTATATGCAGACATAAGAATATTCTATTTATTGGCTAGTGTTGCAGATGTTTGAACGTGCAAAAAAGATCTATGAATATGCAGAGCCGAATCTGACGATCGTCGCCCTGATGGGGATACTGGGTTTTCCCAGCTACTACGTCATTTGGCAGATGCTTACCCCGACCGGGTACGAGAATCTGGCGCTCAGGCTGGCATGCGGTGTTTTGCTGGTGCCTATACTGCTGCGCAATCGAATGCCTGTGTTTTTCAAAAAGTTCCAGCATATCTATTACATCGTTTCGCTCGGGATCTGCCTGCCATATTTCTTTGCCTTTATGTTGCTGATGAACGACTGGTCCATGGTTTGGGTCATGTCACTGATGTCAGCTATCTTTCTGCAAATCCTGCTTATTTATGACACCCGTATCGTCGCGATTCAGAGTGTGGTTGCCTACGTGCTGGCTTACCTTACAGTGGTGCTGGTGGCCGGCGACTCGTTCGTCCTCTCGCTGGACTGGACCTTTTTGCCAATCTTCATTTTTACTTATGTATTCGGCACCCTGTTTCACTACCGTAACCAGGCCGAGCACGAATCCAAGGTGTCACTCGCCAAGTCTTTTGGTGCAGGTATTGCTCACGAGATGCGTAATCCACTCAGTGCTGTTTACAGTTCTATCGAAGTGGTCAAACACCTGCTTCCGGAGCGTAATGCCCAGCACCTGTCTGATGCGTATCAGATAGACGCGACAGAGCTGGATGAGATTAACTCCATTCTGGACGATTCGTTATCGGTGATTGAAAAAGGCAATGAGACCATCAGTCTGCTGCTGACATCGATTGATGAGCATAAGCTTTCCACGTCTGGTTTCCGCCGCCACTCACTGGCCCGTACACTGGAAGAGTCCATTGCATCGTTCCACTACAGCGCCAAGAGTGACCGGACCATGATCCACCTGGATTACACTCAGGATGAAGATTTCTTTGGCAGCGAAGTGTTACTTCGTTATGTGATATTCAATCTTCTGAAAAATGCGTTCTACTATAAGTTCACCAAAGGTTTCCGGATCCATATTTCGCTCAGGGCTGAAGAGGGTCAGAACTTACTTATCGTGGAAGATAATGGTCCCGGTATCGAAGAGGAGTCGCAGCGGCATATTTTTGATGACTTTTACACCACCGGTAAGAAAGGTGGTTTTGGTCTTGGCCTGCCGTTCTGTCGCAAAGTGATGACGGCGTTTAATGGTGCGATTCAGTGTGAAAGTAAACCTGGAGAGGGTACCCGGTTTGTTCTGACTTTCCCGGGCTATAACTCTGAGCCGGTCTTCGAACTCAAGTCTTCGCTGATCAAAGATAAATCCCTGACCTATATTGGTGAAAAGAGTGGTGTATTGAGTGCATTGCAGTCGCATGCATTTTTCTCCGGTTATCATTTGGAGAGTGTGACCAGTCCGGGCATGGTCGGGGAAATGGAGTTCACTCAGGACGTAGTTCTGATTGACTTGCAGCTGTTTACCGGTCATGAATCGCTTTTTTCTTCACTTGAACGCAAACTGTGCAGTTTTGAAGGAAAGATTGTTTACCTGTACTCAGGCAACATTCTCGACTGCTTCAAGCTCAACCGGATCCTGCCGTATGAACTGATGGAGATCACGACATTCGGTCAGAACCTTGCGGTTAAGCTGGATAAACTGTTTTTTGAGGAGTCACAGAAATCGCCCCAGTCCTCTTCGCTGCCTCAGCGTAAATCGCTCGCTGCGACTACTGTGCTGATTGTGGATGATAACGCTTCGCTGCGCATCTACTCTTCGACCCTGCTTGAGCGGCAGGGATACCGGGTGCTGCAGGCGGAAAATGGCCGAAGTGCCCTTCAGTTACTGAACTCTAATCCGGTCAGCCTTATTCTTATGGATCTGGAAATGCCAGAAATGGATGGTATTGAAACCACCAAGGCGATCCGCAGCAAGCGCTATAAGTATGAAGGGAAAGAAATTCCAATAATTTGCTTTACCGGTGAGAAATGTGAAAGCACATTGAAAGCGATCTCTGAAAGCGGTATGAATGACTATATTCTGAAACCAGCATCCAAGGATGTGCTTATTTCCAAAGTAGCCACCTGGGTTTAATTTTCAAATGGAAATTAAAGCCGGCTTGCGTTGCCGGCTTTAATTATCTTCCTGCGTTTAGATGAGCTTTTTCTCCTTTGCCTGGCTGCAAATTGTCAGCACTTTGTCTATTTCCCTGTTGGTCATGTCACTGTTTAACGAAAGACGAATAATCGCCCGGTTTTTCGGTGTCGCCGGATGACAGAACACCGAACCGAATAAACCATGTTTTTCAAAAAAATCCCGGACTATTTCCGTTCGCTCTTCAGTGCCGGTTTCAATGGCTATAATCTGAGACTGGCTCTGAATTTCATACCCCAGTTGACGAAGCCCGTCCTTAAGAATATCGGCCTGGTGGAACAGATGTTCACGCCGGTCATCCCCCTGTTTGATCACTTCCAGAGTTGCCTTAAGGGTGTCCATTTCATGCGGCAGCAGTGCTGAGCTGAATATGGCCGGAAGGGACGTGAAGGGCAGCCATTGATCCATTTTCTCATGGCAAAGGATAGCACCGGCGCGATAGGCAAATGCTTTGGCCAGGCTCAGGGTCATGAAGTCCACCTGGTCAGTTAATCCCAGTTCTGCCAGTAATCCGGCTCCGTGCGGGCCATGGGTGCCAAGGGAGTGAGACTCATCCACAATGATGGCGCAGTCATGCTCATTAGCAATCTGAACAATCTGTTCAAGTGGAGCAACCGTGCCTATCGTGCTGTAGACTGAATCAACAATCACTATCCCCGGGCCATTTTTTTTCACCAGCTTACGCAGGTGATTCACATTATTGTGCATGAAGGCATAAATCGGGCTTTTGGCATTCTGGGCCCCATGCCATAAAGACATGTGTGCGTAAAAGTCGATATAAACGGGGGTGCTTTCGTTGGCAATGGTGTGGAGCAATCCCACGTTGGCTGCCCACCCGGACTGAGTGACGATGCACTGGCCAAAGCCGGTATATTCGCAGAGTTTGTGCTCAAAAGAGCTGGCATCCGACTGATCACGTTGTTCAAAAACTGCGGACATAACAATTTCCTTCTCCGCCTTTTTTATCGAATTAATTTGAGTTTGCTTTATTTCCTCATTGTTTGAAACAGAAAGGTAATCATTGCTTCTTAACTGAATATCCTGCTTGTCCGGATTGAGACCCAGAACAAGATGTTTGGCATTCTTTCTGCAATGTATATTTTCAGAAAGGTAATTATCCATTCGATCGCTGATGAATGAGGGTAGTGTCTTAGTATTTGAAGATTTAATTTTCATTTTTTAATACTCATCGTTGCAAATAACTTAATGCCAGCTGACAAAATCAGTTATTGCTCACAAAAGAAGTATTGTCACCATGAAAGTATTATTATTTTGCAGTCCTCTGCATTATTGACTATTCTGTATTTAATATTCTGTTGGAGGTTTTAGCGTCAGGAGCTATAAATGTTATTCCGGACTAAACTATTAGGCTATATATTTGCATTTATTAATGCTCTAAACTGGCTGAGAACCTTTCTGATACATTCTGAAGTAATTCCACGATACCCAGCAAACCATAATGGTTGCAATCATTAGTTCCAGCAGGCCAAAAGAGCGCAGCCAGTACCACTGAGGATAATCAGTTCTGAACCACTCTGTCAGGTGATGGGTGGCGATGGCGCTGATAACGGATGGAAACGTAGTCGCCGCAATGGAAGGCTGAAATTTAATCCGCATCAATGGAATATAGCAGAGATAAATCAGCATGGTCATGGTCATTGCGATCCCGGCCAGTGCACCGGTGAGGATGGGATCCGGTGAGGAAAAGTTAACCATGTAGGCGGCAACAGTCAGATTGATAGGCGCGGCCATAATCGCCAGGGTGGGTTTGGCCCGCCTGGGAAGCATACCTGCAAATACAAGCCGGTAGAGCACCAGTGGCAGCATGAAGAAGTAGATGGTAATACAGGTCATGGCGAGGGTGGCGGAAAATACAGTGTGACCAAACTGGGAACCAGCCAGGGAGCTGCTGATCAGTCCAACCGGGTAAAGAAACCAGCTGGGTACGATATTGGCAATGTGAAAAGAGCGGAACTGAAACCAGAAAAAAAAGCACAGCAGTGTAAGGTGCAGACCGATTGAGGCAAACCAGAAGGGATAGGCGAGTTTGGGGACCACCGTAGCCAGATAATCACACAGGATGAGCAGCGCCATGCTGATGGGGGCCATCAGGCTGCCACTCAGTGGATGGCGGATTTCGGTAATAAAGCGGGAATAACTGGTGAGGTAGCCCAGCAGTACAGGCAGCAGCAGTAAAAAGCCTGTTACGGCACATACAGGACGTAACCAGAATCCTACTGCAGGAAAATACATGGTCCATGCCTGGCCCAGACCTATCACCCCTAAAGCGAGCGAAGCCTGAGAAAGTGGTACCTGGGGTACGGGGATATTTAAAAACTGCTTCACTGTCGATCCTAACTGATTGATTCCCTTATTTAACTCTAGAGAAAATTATACATCAGAGCAGGCTAAAACAGGAAATTGTGAGCTGTGTAAGCAATATAGGATGAAACAGGGAAGTGAAATGATTGCGGGCCGGAAAGGAACCGGCCCGCAGATTGTATTAACGGCAGCCTTTTTCTTCTTCCTGAGGAGGAAGATCCTGCTGGCGAAGTTTGTCTTTTTTCAGGGTACGGTGCAGCAGCTGGCTGTAGATAGGCTGTCCGCCTAATGCCTGCGCAACGATGACCGCGCCAAGACCGGTGATGATCAGTGGCAGGATCAGGTAATAATTATTGGTCATCTCGATCACCAGCAGAATACCGGTGATCGGTGCGCGTACCGTGGCTGCAAACAGGGCACCCATACCGGCAATCGCGAACATGCCAGGGTCTATTTGCAGGCCAGGCAGCATGCTGTGTGCGGTTGCACCAAATGCGTATCCAAACAGGGTACCGAGTGCCAGCATAGGGGCAAACACGCCACCCGGAGCACCGGAACCAAAACAGAGCAGGGTAGTAATGATACGGCCAACAAACAACAACAGTAATACGCCGGCGGTATAGTTACCGTTGGTTACCGCAGGAATAATCTCGATACCACCACCGGTCAGATCCGGGATGTAGAGCAGCAGCAGGCCAAACAGACCACCAAGAATCGTACCTGTGATCAGATAGCGTTTGCGGTCATTTTTGTGGATTGCGACAAACATGTCCTGGCTCAGGGTGATCAGCTTGTTAAATACCACTCCAAAGCAGCCAAACAGGATACCCAACAGCAAAAACAGCCACAGGGAACGCAGACCTGGCGCTTCGTACTGGGGCATGGTGATCACTGCATCCTGACCATTAATCGCCCGGAAAACGATATTGGCAGAAATCGCAGAGATGATGACAGCCTTAATTGAGATCAGTGAGTAGCGAAACTGAGGGCGCATCTCCTCTACTACAAACATGATACCCGCCAGTGGTGCGTTAAAGGCGGCCGCCAGGCCACCAGCGGCACCAGAGGCAAGCAGAGAGTGGCGGCTGTCATCGTCTTTAACCCGGAAGATATCGGTGATCATCCGGCCAACGTTACCACCCATTTGTACGGTTGGGCCTTCCCGGCCAAGTACCATACCTGAGCCCAGAGCCCCCATGCCGCCAAAAAATTTCACCGGTAATACCCGCCACCAGCGAACCGGGCGGATATTGTCCATTGCGCCTTCAATTTCAGGAATGCCGGAGCCGGCAGCTTCCGGTGCGAATTTATGTACCAGGAAGTAGCCGATAAAAGCAAGACCGGCACTGATAAGAAATGCGGCCAGCCACAGCGGAAGATCACTGGCGATTACGTCTTTCAGCCAGTCAGTGCGGGATTCGGAAACAAAATGGACTGCAATTTCAAACAGGGTAGCAATCGCGCCTGCTGTTACGCCAACGATTGCCGAGAGGATCAGGACAGAAACCGGGGTGGTGTCACGGGACAACACCTGATTGATCGCGTCTTTGGGAAAGGCGGCCATAAAGGACTGTCTGATTTTCTCTCTTTTTGTCATTTTGGTTGGGGTTCCGTAGGCTGTGGTTAACTGACTGAGTTGGTGTAATTCACCCTGTTACACGCGTTATATGTGCGTGACGTTGCTTCATTTTATCAGGGAGAAAACGCCGTCAATTATACGCCTCTGTGACAAATTCCATACCAACATTGTTGCAATGTTCTATTCCAAATTTGATAGAGTGCCGAAAGCCGGAGCATGGTCACTTAACCGTAAAAAAAAACGGTACACAGACTTGTAAAATTCGCTGAATGAGCCATAGTTAAAGCGTGAGGCAACCGGATTGATCAACCAGGAGACTGATTGTTGTCTTACCTACAATTTGGATGGAATCTGATATTGAAAACGATGCCCCGTTAAATGTTCGGCATAATACTAAAGCCGATTCGCAGGCTCACGATTGAGGAACGGGGAAGAAGGCGTACTTTAACCAGTGCGCCTTTTTTGTGTGCAAAAATCAATGTTATAGCCGGTGAGCGGTGTAACGTCTTTTTTTTATCGCTGTTGGTCCGCTATTCAGCCTGGTGCTGTGCATCAAAAGTTTAGTTTGTCTCTTCCTGAGTTCACGTCACTCTGTATCAAAACCGCTTAAACAGGTGGTTTTTTAGACGTCCGGGGTTGCCAGCACTTATCCGGCGTTTGTTACACGGTCAATCTGTTATAAGATAACACATCCAAATAACAGGAGTCTGACATGATTACAGCGGTACCCACCAACATCATCACCGGTTTCCTCGGTGTAGGCAAAACAACCACTATTTTACATTTGCTGGCGAACAAGCCAGAAAATGAAAACTGGGCGGTGCTGGTAAATGAGTTTGGTGAAATTGGTATTGATGGTGCGCTCATGAGTGAGCAGGGCGCGATGATCAAGCAGGTTCCCGGGGGGTGCATGTGCTGCACTGCAGGTGTGCCTATGTCTGTCGGTATCAATGCCCTTTTGAGACAAAAACCGGATCGTCTTCTGATTGAGCCGACCGGTCTTGGTCACCCAAAGCAGGTGATTGCCACCCTGACTTTGCCACAGTATCAACAGATCATTGACCTCAAAGCGACGCTCGCTCTGGTTGACCCCCGTAATTTGACCGATTCAAAATACACCGATAATCAGAACTTTAACGATCAACTACAAAGCGCAGATATCCTGGTCGCGACCAAGGCAGATCTGTGCAGCGATGATGATCTGGCGTTCTTTGATCAGTGGGTTGAATGCAGCGGTCTCGATGTGGTGAAAACCGCAAAAACCTGCAAAGGTCAGCTTCAGGCTGAGTTACTGGATGTGCCGCGTGAGAAGGGCATGCAGTCTACCCGTTTACTGGCACACCATCGCGAACATGCTGAAATGGAACCTGAGTTTCTGCTGCCACCTGGTGAAGCGTTTATTCGTAAGGAAAACCTTGGTCAGGGCTATCACAGTTGTGGCTGGTTGTTTGGTGCGGAGTATGAGTTTAACTTTGATCAGCTGTTCAGCATGCTCAGTGCCCTGACGGCAGAGCGGGTTAAGGCAGTGATTAATACGGATAAAGGTTGCTATGCCTTTAACGTCGCTTCGGGCATCGTATCAGTGAACGAGATGTCACTGGAAGGTTTTGAAACCCGTATAGAAGTGATTGATTCACAGCTGATGGACTGGGCTGCACTGGAGCAGGTACTGCTCAGTCTGTGTGGTCTTACACCGCCAGTGTCGCTTTAAGCTTTTTCGGCCGTGCCAGATAGAACCCCTGAAAGAAATCAATTCCGAGCTGCTTCATTGCTTTCAGCTGAGCGGGCAGCTCAATCCCTTCCACAACTGTCAGGGCACCGGATGATTTGGCAACGTCGACGATATGTTCCAGCCGGCCTCTGCAGCCGGACATGTATTCCAGCATCAGTTGTCGGTCGAGTTTGATAATGTCAGGTTTCAGAAGCTGGATCCGGTTGATATCCGATGCTTTGCTGCCATAGTCGTCTACCGCCAGGGAGAAGCCATTCTTCTTCATGTTATGCGCCGCTTTTGCCAGCATCAGCTCATCACTGGCTTTTTGCTCGATGATCTCCATCACCAGTTGATCATTGGAAAGAGCCAGTTCACTCAGGCGTCTTTTCAGCAGTTGCGCGTTTTTATCTGCCGTCAGCCCGTGCTCACTGCTGACAGGCAGTATGTTGAGAAACAGTTTTAGGTGCGCCTGATCTGAGCGGGCGAAGTTGCGGATATGGATAGCGCGGGCAATGCGATCAACGTTAATTTTCTCCTCACAGCTCAGGTAGTCACTGTGAAAGAACTGATCCGGTGTTATTGATTTGTCGCCACTTTCATCGTAAATACGAAGCAGGGCTTCATAACCGATAAGGCAGCCGGACGTATCAAAAATCGCCTGGAATTTGCTGGTCAGTTGCCAGTGTTTAAAGCGGGCAGTATAAGCGCCGCACAGATCGCGCTGAAAGAGGTGGTTGTAATCGGATTGCCGTGAAATAATCATTTGGTTTTGCGTCGCACTACTGGTGGGCAGTGGCCAGTGTATCGTTATTGCTGCCTGGTGACCAATAGAAATCACCGCTATTCAAGAAGGAGTCGTTCAGCCGGTTAATAGGTGTGCAAGGGACAAAAAAAAGAAGGCAGCGCCTTCTTTTTCTTAACGTTTGTTTTTCAGGTAACGCTTGCGGCGATCTTCTTTACGTTTGGCTTTCTCTTCTGCCTTACGCGCAGCTTCAATTTCTACTTCAACCAGTTCCTGAGTGATCATTTCAGGGCGTTCCAGTGTTATTTGCCCCAGGATTCCACCACGAAGCTCGTGCAGAAGGATTTCTGAAGCTTTATGCAGGTCGACCCGGCCACCAGCACGCAGGGCACCGCGTTTGCGTCCGATGGTTTCCATCAGCTCAATATCAGTTTCCGGCATATCTTCAATCTGGTAGCGCTCCTGAAGCTTCTCAGGGTAAGCCTGTGCCAGGTATTCAACGGTATAGAAAGCGACTTCGTCATATTCCATCGCGGTATCTTTCACCGCACCGGTAGCGGCAAGACGGAAACCACTGTGTGGGTTTTCCACTTTAGGCCACAGGATCCCCGGGGTATCAGACAGTACGATGCCATTTTGCAGATTGATGCGCTGCTGGCGACGGGTAACTGCTGGCTGGTTACCGGTTTGAGCAATGGTGCGGCCCGCCAGGGTGTTGATGATGGTGGATTTACCGACGTTCGGGATCCCCATGATCATTGTGCGGATGTTCTTACCGATTTCTTCGCGATGCGGGGCCAGTTTACGGCACAGCTCCAGGATCTTATTCACTTCGCTCTGGTTGGAGGTGGTTACCGCCATGGCCTTAACGTTGTTTTCTTTTTCAAGGTGCTCAATCCAAAGCTGGGTCATTTCAGGATCGGCCAGGTCACGCTTGTTCAGAACTTTGACTACCGGCTTGTCGCCGCGCAGTTCAGAGATCATCGGGTTTTCGCTGCTGAACGGGATACGTGCATCGAGGACTTCGATGATCACGTCTACCTGAGGAATAGCTTCTTCGATCTCTTTTCGGGCCTTGTGCATGTGGCCAGGAAACCATTGAATGGACATAGTGATACCTTGGAACAAATGATTTGCGCTCATTGTAAGGTTTAGAGCGAAGGAGTAAAGCGCTTATCCGGCCCGGTCCGGATTAAGCGGTGAAATTCTGACTAAACTCAGCTCTCCTGACGCTTGAAAAATCCGGGATACTTCTTACGAAGGTAGAGCTGCTCTTTGGTCATACGCTTCAGGGAAGGACCTGTACTGAGCTGAATGACGGCTTCACTGAGATCGAGGCGCAGGGTGTGGCCTTCAATTTCCACGACTTCGCCGTCGTGAAAACGGATGTTGCCCCGAATCGGGATGCCCGGGCTGAATGCGTGCAGTTCGTTAAACAGAATGCGCATGCCGTGCTCTGAAATCTCGCAAACAGTAAAGCGGCGGTCCATCAGCTTCGCTATCGGGCGTTCGTCTTGCGGGTAGCGCAGGCGGTAGTATTTTCTTCTCTGTCGTTCCATATTGACTGTATCAGAAGGAGGCTTTCATTGAGACTATAGCATCAGACGTAAGTTTCTGAAAATCTGGCGTTACATAGCCTGGGAATATGCAGGCATCCGGCTCAGGCTATTTGCTGCTGAGGATGGGCAATGCCTGGCTGAAGTGGCGCTGGCTTTGCAAGATGATAGCCCTGAAACATATCGATACTCAGTGCTGCCATCCGGTCAAACTGTTCTCTGGTCTCAATGCCTTCAATAACTGTTTTTGCTCCGGCTTTAGCGGCGGTTTTGAGGGCAGATAAAAGCGGGTGGCAGTCACCAAGCATAAAGCGGTTGAGCAGGTGGCGGTCAATCTTCACGATCTCCGGGCAGAGCAGTTGCACCCGCTCTTCGTTTGAAGCGTGGCTGCCGTAGTCATCAACGGCTATCTCACAGCCGTTGTTGTGGATAAGCGTCTGAATCCGGGACAGCAGTCCGGTTTCCCTTACTTCCAGTTCAACAAATTCCATTACCAGTTGATGGCTGTTAAGGTTGAGCTGACGCAGATACTCGCAGATGGAGTTATCCTGTTCTTCGTGGAGCAGATTCTGCGCAGGTTCCGGCAAAACGTTAAGAAACAGCTTGAGCTCGTGATAATGCGACTGAGAAAAGTTAAGGATGTGCATGGTACGGCTCAGTGTTTCAATAGCCACTCGGAGCCTGGACGGGTAGAGCCGGGTATGGAAAAAGGTGTCAGGGCGGATTTCTTCTCCGTCCGGGCCTTTGAGGCGAAGCAGCGCTTCAGCGCCAATGATCTGCTGATCTGCGTTAAAAATTGGCTGAAAAACGCTGCGCAGGCGATAACCGGCATACAAAGCCGTGTATTCACCCTGGGCGTTTTGCGTCAGGCAGTTTTTAAATCGCTTAAATCCAGACAGAGCCATACTTACCAATTACAAAAATTAAAAACAGAATTATAAATAAAGTTCATTGCCGTTTTCTGATTTTGGTCAATTTTTCATTAATGCTTCTGTTTTGCTTTATTCATGAGCCTGATGTTCATTACATCCGGTTGCTTATCAAAATACCAGAAAGAGTGGAATGTTTTTAATATAGCTGAGAGAAGTTAAATTAAAAGTTACTATTAATTATGTGGTTAAGTGGTGCGCGTGATGTCACAATGTTCAATATGAGTATATTACTGTAACTGTTTATTATCGGTTTCCGGTCGCAGTTTTATAGTCTTAATTTGATTTTTATCGCAAATGTAAATAGTGATTCAGGGAATGAATCGAACTATTGAACTCGGATTGGTAAATAGTCTGAGCCGATCAATTCAGAATCATAAACTAATTGTTTTTCACTAACTGTATGATAGTAATTAATGAACTCAGGTTAACCCGACATAATTCGATTACGCAATTTGAGCTGATTAATTAAGTAATTTCACCTGATATAGACGGTTTTAGGCCTGAGTGTATGTTCCACTCGATGATGGAGTAGAGCTGAATGTATTTTTTAACCCGGCGCTCACCACTGGGTTGTGGAAGTGGGTGCGCATGTCTGACGTAACAGGGACTTAAGTGGAAGAAGTCATCAAGATCCTGGCGAAGTGAACGTTCACAGGGTTGCAGGTTAACGCCCTGCTGGCGATAAACTGAGGTATCTTCGGGAAGTTCCCCGTACCACCAGGCATAGAGTTCGCGGCTTGATTTGTTGCGGCTAAACCAGTGGTCGCCGATGACGACCAGCAGATCACTGGGCTGAATGGCCCAGCCGTATTCCTGTTGCCACATTTGAATGTCTTCAAGGATGTTGTTACGGCAGCTGTTGGTTGCGCTTACCAGATGGTGGCTGTGTACCCAAACTGTGCCAATGTCTGAACTGACCCTGAAATGAAAAGGTTGGGCAGGTGCGGGATACCAGTCAAGTGACTCGAAGCTGCTGGCATGGCCGTAAAGGGTAAAGGTACTGGCCATGCGCCTGGCAAATGCCAGGCCAAGGTGATGGTCGCTCATTCCACGGTTGTGCACGGTAGGATAGTGACGCTGACACAGTTGATGACAGTCAGTCCTAAACTCGTGAAGTCCTTGTACTACGATGTCTTTTAACAATTCATCACTCCATGATGAAACAGATTCGCGGCTGTGGTCAGCCTGGTTTGCTCAGGGAGAGCCAGCGGGTAAGCTTCTGTTTTCTGAAACTGAGCAGCCATAATGCAATGCAAAGATAGATAACAGGCTCTGCCGGGGCTGACTTAACAGACCAAAGATAATGGATTGGTACCAGCAGTGCAGTGAGATAAATCCAATTATGCAACGCTTGCCACGTTTTTCCCATTTTGCGCATTATCATTTTAAATGACGTGAGGGCCAGCAGGGCCAGGATGATCCAGGAAACAGCGCCGATGACCAGATAAGGGCGGGAGGTGATTTCATCAAACAGCAGGTCGACACGTAAGTCCAGATCAAGAACCAGATAAGCGCTCAGGTGAAGGGCAGCCCAGCCAAAACTGTACAGCCCGGTCACGCGGCGACACTGTATCAGCCACCCGGACCGAAACCGGCGAATAAGCGGTGTAATACACAGAGTGGCGAGCAGGCCATTGAGTGCGGCTTTGCCGGTGAAGTGGATAACCTCATCGACAGGCTCTGCGCCAAGGTTTCCGTTCAAAACCGACGTTATCAGCCATGCCAGCGCCGCCAGATGGACGGTATGAATTACCAGTTTTAGTGCAACAACCCGCTTCATATCAGTAGTTCCGCGACAGATCGAGCCCGGTGTATAGCCGGGCGACTTCATCCTGGTAGCCGTTAAACATCAGCGTATCCTGGCGGCGCGAGCCAAAAAGGGAACCTTCGCCAATAAAGCGCTCTGTAGCCTGACTCCAGCGCGGATGGTCAACGTTGGGATTTACGTTGGCATAAAATCCGTATTCATGCGGGGCGAGTTTGTTCCATGTATTCACCGGCTGAGCTTCAGTAAGCACAATATTGACAATGGATTTGATGCTTTTAAACCCGTATTTCCACGGCACCATTAACCGCAAAGGTGCACCGTTTTGGGGGGCGAGCGTTTTCCCGTAAAGACCCACCACGATCAGGGTCAGCGGATGCATTGCCTCTTCAATGGTCAGGCCTTCGGTATAGGGGTAGTCGATGCCCCCGCCAATCCGGGACGATTTTTGCCCTGGCATTTGCTCCGGGTCATACAGAGTCTGAAACGCAACATATCTGGCATCGCCGGTGGGACGGGCTTTTTCAAGCAGTTTATGCAATGGAAATCCTATCCATGGTACGTTCATGGACCAGGCTTCAACGCAACGAAACCGGTAGATACGCTCTTCGAGTGGCAGGCTGGTCAGGATATCGTCGTAGTCCAGTATCAGGGGGCGGTGGACTTTTCCTGAAACTTTGACTTCCCACGGATTAGTTACAAAGTTACCGGCATTCTCGGCGGGCATGTGTTTGGCCGTGCCAAATTCATAGAAATTATTATAAGTCAGTATCTTAGATTCTGGGGTAAGGGAAAGGCCACTATCAGATAAAGGGGAGCTTACGGTATTAAGCGGCTCACGTTTATCTGTTGGCAGCGGTTTTGCGTCATCGGTTTTGGTGAACAGGTCAAACAGACTGGCGTGAGCTGAGTGTGCCACCGGTGCTGTGGCTGCCAGCAGACCGAGTTTCTTTAGTAATTCCCGTCGCTGGTGGTAAACATCCGGCGGGGTGGTTTGGTTTTCTTTGAGCTGCCATGACCGGATCATCTTTATCAGCATCTTTTAACTCCTGGTAAGATACACCATACTGGTATTTGATTCAGACCCGGCCGGATTACATTTTCTTTCAGGGAGCTCAGAGTGAAAATTGAAATAGAACGAAATAAGAAGCAGGCACTGGTCACCGACCTTCAGCGCTATCTGGCTGATGAACTGGACACTGACCTTGGGCAGTTCGATGCTGAGTTCCTGTTTGACTTTATCACTGAAAAGTTTGCCCCGGTGTACTTCAACGAAGGGCTGGCCGCCGCTCAAAAAGTGTTTGAGCGGCGTATGGCAGATGTGGCAGATGAGCTGTATGAGATTGAAATGGAGGAAAAAACCTGATTTTTCCTTTTGAAACGACTGTCATTTTTACAGTGTAAATTTCTCTCGTTGTGATCTGCAGTCAGAAAATAACGAGAATGATTTCGATTATGTTCTAAAATTTTGAATGACTCTTTCGACCCGGGGCGGTGTTGTTACTCCGCCAGGGCAGAGATACTGAGATCATCAGTTTTGGTAATGGTCATCAAAAAATATGAACAAACCCACCCCTTCACATTATCACCCGCTGTCCAGATGGATTCACTGGATATCTGCCATCGTCGTTACCGGCATGTTTGTCGTTGGTATCTGGATGGTGGAGCTGACCTATTACAGTCCCTGGTATAAAACCGCGCCGGACTGGCATCGTTCAATTGGTATCTTACTTGCGGTATTAACCCTGGTTCGCCTTGTCTGGAAGACAGTATCCGGCGCACCAAAGACCGAAGGTAAGCGCTGGGAAATTGCTGCGGCGGTTTCCGTTCACCACCTGATGTATCTGTTACTCATCGTGCTGTTTGTCTCCGGCTACCTGATCTCAACCGCAGACGGACGTGGCATTTTGGTATTTAACTGGTTTGAAGTGCCTGGTGCAGGTGAGCTGTTCAAAGGCCAGGCCGATACAGCGGGCAGGGTACATTTTTACGCGGCATGGAGCCTGATTGGTCTCGCCGTTATCCATGCGTTAGCCGCGCTGAAACATCACTTTATAGACAAGGACAACACCTTAAGGAAAATGACAGGAGCAGGACAATGAAAAAGGTTTTAACAGCAATAGCACTGGCGGGGGCATTCGCACTGCCGGTACAGGCCGCAGACTATATGATCGATACCCGCGGCGCTCATGCTTCGGTGAACTTTAAAGTCAGCCATCTGGGCTACAGCTATATTAAAGGGCGTTTTAACACCTTTAGCGGCACTTTCTCGTTTGACCCGAAAGACGTTGAGGCATCCAAAGTCAGCGTGACGGTCGATACTACCAGTCTGGACTCTAACCATGCCGAGCGTGATAAACATATTCGCAGCAGTGATTTTATTGATGCAGGCAAATACGGACAGGCGTCGTTTACCAGTACCAAAGTGGTAGACAAAGGCAATGGCATGATGACGATTCATGGCGACCTGTCTCTGCACGGACAGACCAAACCGATTGAGATTGAAGCCAAATTGATTGGCGAAGGTAAAGATCCCTGGGGTGGTCAGCGCGCCGGCTTTGAAGGCAGCACCCGGCTGGAACTGGCGGATTTCAACATTGCGGTGATGGGAACCTCCAGCTATGTGGATATGGAACTGCACATTGAAGGGGTCCGTAAATAATTCGCGGTAAACAGCTTTGAACAGCAGAAAGCAAAAACCCCGCCGGTGGAATGCCGGCGGGGTTTTGCATCGTTTATCAGCACACGTTGTCTGTTATGCGATTTCCAGACTTGCGCGGGTTTCGGTAATACCCTGGTCACCATATACAGCGCGCAGTGAGCGCATTACATCCATACGGCTCAGGGTACCAACAAAGGTCTCGCCATCAAGAACAGGGTAGCTCTTCGGACGGTTGTGCTTCAGGGTTTTTGCACGTTCTTCCAGAGACAGGGTGTTGAAACTGGTTGCAATGCCCATGCTGGTGGTTGGGTAAAGCTGCTCTTTGTCCAGACAGATGTACTCTGCGATGTTAACCAGTTTGTCGTTAGCGTCCAGTGCCATTACATCACGGCTCATCAGGTCGACAACTTTCTGGCCCTGTACCGGGATGTAGTCCTGACACCACAGTTCAACCAGTACATCATGGATTGAGAAGAAACCAACCAGGCGACCATTTTTATCGGTAACCGCAGCGCCCTGAAGGTTCAGACCCATCAGTGAATCTACTGCTGTTTCAACCGGCATATCTGCCTGCAGTGAGAAAGCCGGGCCATTTAGCAGTGCTTTGATAGTAGTGTTGGTATCCATAGTAGTTTCCTTAATTAAAGACGTTGTTAGTGTGCTGGTAATTGGTGTTGCTTGTGTTGCTTTAAGTTGCGGGCGACGGTAGATAGACCAGTTTGACAGGCCTACCAGGACCGCGCCGCCAACGATGTTGCCGAAGGTTACCGGGATCAGGTTGGCAGTAATAAACTGTGTCCAGTTCAGATCCGCATATTGTGCCGGGGTTGCGCCTACCTGAGTCCAGAACTCAGCCGGAGCCAGAGTCTGAATTGCGATGCCCAGTGGCACCATAAACATGTTGGCTACGCAGTGCTCAAAACCACTGCTGACGAACATGGCAACTGGCAGGATAAGCATGGCGGCTTTGGTCATCGCATTGCTTGCGCTGAATGACAGCCAGATAGCCAGACAAACCAGCAGGTTACACAGCACGCCAAGGGCAAAAGCCTGACCCGGAGTGTGGTGAAGTTTATGTTGAGCGATGTTCAGGGCGTTCAGGCCCCACTGACCGTGGTCAAGCTGATACAGGCCAGCCAGAGTCACCAGACCCAGCAGAAACAGGGCACCCAGGAAGTTACCCAGATAAACCTTGCCCCAGATGGACAGCATCTTTTTCACGCTGATTTCGCGATTGGCCAGTGCGATAGAAGACAGTACCGTACTGGTGAACAACTCACCCCCGCCGATAACAATCAGAATAAGGCCAAGGCTGAATGCGATACCGCCTGCCATCCGGCTGATACCCCAGCCAATCTGACTGCTGCCGGTAGTCACGGTAATGTAAAACAGGAATGCGATACCGATAAATACACCGGCCATCATCGCCAGGCTGATGGTCATGCTGGTGGATTTGCTGGTTTTACTCAGCGCATATTGCTCAGCTTCGCCCATCATGTCATACGGCGCGATATAGGGTTTGAAGTTTGACTCAGATGTTGCCATCGTTGCTCCTTCGACTTGCGTTCATTTAAAAAGTCTCAAAAATGCCAATCCAGTTGGCTGAATGTGAATCCGCTTTGCTTATCTGCGGTTCCATTTCAGATTAGCGACCTGATGCCTGTGAATAAAATTGATTATTTCAAGGAACCGTATCAGTTTTCTTGATAAGAAATAGATTGCAGGTAAAATGATTGCTGATCACAACGATGTGGATGGCATAAGGAACGCGATCGCGATGAGGTATTCACTCAAACAACTCGCAGTGTTTGACGCTGTAGCAGACAGTGGCAGTGTCAGCCAGGCGGCCGACAAACTGGCCCTGACCCAGTCAGCAACCAGTATGTCTCTGGCTCAGCTTGAGAAAATGTTAGGACGCCCGCTGTTTGAGCGGCAGGGCAAGCGTATGATGCTGACACACTGGGGCGTATGGTTACGTCCTAAAGCAAAGAAGCTGCTTCAGGATGCCCAACAGATAGAAATGGGTTTTTACGATCAGCATTTATTGAGTGGTGAGATACGGATATGCGCCAGCCAGACGCCGGCAGAGCATCTGGTTCCGGACCTTATCAGTATTATTGATAATGATTTTCCCGAGATGCGCATTTCACTTAACGTGGAAAGTTCGTGCAAAGTGATTGAAGGGGTGATCGATTATCAGTTCGACCTTGGGATCATTGAGGGCCGCTGTGATGACAGCCGGGTTCATCAGGAAGAGTGGTGCCGTGACTATTTGACGGTAGTAGCTGCGGCACACCACCCGTATGCAAGACAGGAAAGGGTCAGTATGGCTCAGCTGGAACAGGCGAAATGGGTATTGCGGGAACATGGATCAGGCACCCGCAATATTTTTGATAGCAACATTCATCATCTTATATCCGACCTTGATGTATGGCGTGAGTACGAACACGTACCGGTACTGCGTGCCATGGTGGCAAACGGCCCATACCTGAGCTGTCTGCCATTTCTCGATGTGGAGCGTTTTATCTCCAGCGGTGAACTGGTGGAGCTGAACGTGCCGGAACTCAAAATGGACCGTACCCTGTCGTTTATCTGGCGGGCAGATATGGTTGAAAACCCGCTGGCGGACTGTATTAAACGCGAAGGCATGCGGATGATGAAAGGGCGTTCAAGCCACCTGCAGCGATAGCACTGCAGCAACTCTCCCTACAGGCCGCATCCGCGGCCTGTTTATTTACACTCCCCGTTGGGAAAGCGATTGCGTTATCAGTTTGATGAAATACAGCCTGTATGGGTACATCGGGATGTGACAAGGGTCGCATGCAGTTGCAGATCTGGCCGGTAAACTCCACAGTCTTTTATGTCAGGGAGTCAACTATGAGCGTATTGTTTGCTATCGCGCTAACGACCGGTATCCTTTCCGGCCTGTGGGGCTGGGTGTCTGTTTCACTTGGCCTTTTAACCTGGGCTGGCTTTTTGGGCTGTACCGGTTATTTCGCGTCGCCAAAAGATGGCCTTACCGGCCTTGCGTCCACTATGCTGACTAACCTGTCTGGTGTTTTTTGGGCGATGGTTATCATCCATGGCTCTTCGTTTGTTTCCCTGGATATTCTTGGCTTCGTTATTACCGCATTTGTGGCTTTCGCAATGTGTATTCAGGCTAAGCAGCATTGGCTGGGCTACATTCCTGGTACTTTCATTGGTTCCTGCGCTACATTTGCTGCGGACGGAAACTGGAAACTGGTGGTACCGTCTCTGATCGTGGGTGCGATTTTTGGTTACCTGATGAAGGCCAGCGGCCTGTGGTTGCATGCCCGGTTTGAGCGCCCTGAAGAGAATGTTTCAGCAGAAACAGAAACTGCATAACGCTGCATAAGAAAAACTGATAGGCTGAATAAACAGGCCGCGCATTACTGCGCGGCCTGTTTCGTTTGTATCGTTAAAAGGGGTCATGTATTGCCATTCGCCATGTTCACCACCCGTTTAAGTGTCCAGCGGATCAGCAGCGGGATATGGTCAGGGCCCTGTTCCTCAATATGGCTGACGATAGCCAGCGCCAGATCAGGCTTGGCGTATTTCTTCAGTGCCCGGTTGATGACTTTTTTGGCTGGGATAGGGTGGTCAATCGGGATCTTGACCATTCTCTTGAAGAACTCCTCCATACCATGGTGATAGAGGAAGTGCTCGATGTCTTTATCCGGCAGTTCGGTCAGGCGGTGACGCTCCTGGTCTCCATGAAGCAGGTTACGCACCGAGTGGGCGTATTTTTTACCGGCTGCATCGCCATCGGTCACAACGTGCCAGTCGATAGAGAAAGATTGTGCGACTTTCACCAGTGATTTCAGTCCGGACTGGGCAAACTCAACAATCTGAACGCCTTCTGCGGCGAGGTTGTAGTCACACAGCCTCGCCAGTTCATTAAACAGCCAGACTTCCGTTTCTCCTTCTACCAGCAGCCAGCAGCGTGCAAACAGCGCACTGGAGCGGTGGAAGCGGATATGAAAACCGATTCGGCGCAGTTCGTCATCACCAAACTTTCTCGGCGGAATGGCAAACGCAACGGTGCGGTTGGACTGACGGGTAAGTCGGCGGATGCTTGCCAGCGGTACTGCACCGAGCAGGTCGCCACTGTTGGTGGTCAGAATTTTTTGCATCGGCAGGAGCTGGAAGATACTCCAGGCGCGGATAAGGTGCGTCGGGTGCAGACGGCCTTCCGGATCTTCAATGATCAGAATAGGACGGGCGCAGCGCCGCAGCGTTGTGGGTCCCTTGGCCTGCAGGAAGCCACTTAACAGGCCCATCAGAAGCAGGCGGGTCTGTTTGTTGTTACCGCGCTCAGCCATTTGCACCAGCGCATTTTTGTCGCTGTTGGCATTACCAAAAAAGATCCGGTCACGCTGCTTGCGCGGGTTACTGCGGGACTGTCCGTTAACATTGAAGTAGTGCTCAACCAGGTTCTGCATCGATTCCAGACTGCTGCGCATCTCACCTTTATTTACGTGGCCGGGCATGGCGAGCAATCTTCGTGAAGTGTTGGCGATGCGTTTTTCCATTCGCAGATCAGGATGGTCATCACCGGGCAGACGCTGCTGGCGCCTTGCATCACGCAGGCGGATCACAGGGTGCAGTGCCATCAGCTCCTGGGCCAGTTTTTCACTGTGGTGCAGTTGGAGCGGGTTGCCCTGCTGGTCAAGAAAGTCGTAACTGGTGGTGATTTTATACTGGTCCCGGGTTCCGCTTAACCGGTAGATCACCCGTTTTACACCATCTTCGTCTTCTGTCCATACCGGTCTCAGCCTGCGATAGCGACCAGCTTTTTCTTCTCCGTCAATACTGGTTTTCCAGGTCAGGATGATCTGCAGGTGCTGGGTCTGCGGGTGAGAAATGGCGTAATCAACGTGAAAGTCCTGCATTACCAGCTGATAGGGCTCGCAGTCACTGGGCAGCGCAATGGAAAGGGCGTCGAGCAATGAAGACTTACCCCAGGTATTTTCCCCGATAAGAGTCGTGAGCTCTGCAAACGACAGCGATAGTCGCTGAATTCCACGAAAGCCGGAAATGTCGATCCGTTCTAACTGCATAGGGTATCTCCGTACTGTCTCGGCTGACCGGCAGACCTTCTGGCCGGGATAAGTGTTGTCTGACAGGCGCAGGCTTCAGGAATGGTTTGAAATCTGCTTTGTGGTCGGGGAAGGTTGCACTTTGACAAACAACGGCCGGGATCGGCGAAATCAACCTGTTTAATTAAAGCTTATACGATATATCAGCAAAGTGGGTGCTAATGGGATCACAAACTTGCAGTGGCAGATTCTGACTGCTGCTTTCCTGTTCATCTTTCTGTCATCCGTCGCGCTCTATGATAAACTGCAGAAAAGAGAAGAAGATATATGATGAAGAATAATAATAAACCCGCAGCGCTGACCATAGCGCATATCAACGATACCCACTCCTATTTTGAACCAAGCACCATTCAGTTGCATTTAAACGTCAACGGCAAGCAGGTATCTCCGTTTATCAGTATTGGTGGCTTTGCCCGGATTGCGAACCGGCTGGAGCAGCTTCGCAGTAAGGCCGGCTCCCTGGGCAGGCGTTTTTTGTTTCTCCACGCCGGGGATTGTTTCCAGGGCACCCTGTATTACTCATTGTTTAAAGGCCGGGCAAACGCTGACATGCTCAATGCTCTTAAACCGGACGCCATGGCGGTGGGTAATCATGAGCTGGATATGGGCAATGCCCCGGTGGCTGATTTCCTTGACCGGATTGAGTTTCCTCTGATCGCGAGTAACTGGGACCTGAGTACCGAAAGTTCATCACAGAAAAATCCGCTGTCAACCAAAGGTCACCTGCATTCCTACCTGACGGAGCAGGGGCACGGCAGCTGGCTGACATTTGACGCAGATGGTGAGCCTGTAGCCCTGTTTGCCCTGTCACTGGATAAAATGACCGAGATTTCTAACCCTGATCCGGATACTCCGTTTCTCGGCGCCAAAATGGTGGCGGAGCAGACCATTGCTGCCATTCACCAGGCCGGTATCAACAAGATCATCCTGCTCAGTCACCTGGGTTACGATGAAGATCAGAAACTGGCAGAGGAAGTCGATGGCATCAGCCTGATTGTAGGCGGTCATTCTCATCAGCTGCAGGGGGACTTTACTGCGTTGGGTTTCCCGCTTCAGGATCCTTATGGCATTGAAGTGAATGATACCCGTATTGTTCAGGCGGGTTGCTACGCGCAGTTTATGGGCCATTGTGAAATTGACTTTGACTCAGACGGAAAAGTCATCCGTTTTGAGGGCTGCAATGAACTTTTGGCAGGCAGACGCCTCGGGATGGATGCCAGTCTTGAGGAGCTGGTGGATGACAGCGTTTATGACCAGACGCAGCAGGCCATATATGCGCACCCGAACGTGGTACGCTGCACCAAAGATCCGAAAGTTAAAGCGTTGCTTGATGATAAGTACAGGCCTGAAGTCCGGGAAATCAAAACCCGGGTCGTGGGGCACCTGCCTTATAAGCTTCGCCACGTGCGCATTCCGGATGATGTTGGTCCGAGCCAGTTGGGCCCGCTCGTCGCAAAATCCTTCTGGTACAAGATGAATCAGGAAGGACATAAGGTTCAGTTTGCGGTGCATAATGCAGGTGGGGTGCGTAACTCTCTGTCGGCAGGGAATGTCACTGTGGACGATGTGGCGGGTAAGATTTTGCCGTTTGCCATACCGGTTGGGGTGTATGAGCTCACCGGCGCTTATCTTCGCGATATGCTGGAAGGGGCGATCAATAACGCGCTGGGTAATGGTGTGAATGGTACCGGCTCTGGCAGTTATCCATACGCTCACAATCTCTGCTTTGACTATCTTGCTGATGCGCCTGCCGGTCAGCGTATTGCGCGGCTGGAAATCTGTCTGGACGGAGACTGGCAGCCGGTTGAGGATGAGCGAATTTATACCGGAAGTTCAACGGCTTATACGATGAAAGGTAAAGAAGGGTATCACGCTATCCTGAATGCCAGTGAGAGCCAGTTCAGCAGCTATTCGATGGCTGACTGCTTTATTACCCTGCTTCAGGAGCAGCCTGAGCTGTTCGCCTGATGTTACTGAGAACGGGGTCTGAGCCGTTTTTGGGCAGTAGCTGGCACATAACTTGCTATATCCAATGCGAGAGATGATTCATTGTCTTAAGCAATTGGGAGAGAACCATGTGGAGCAAAGACCTTGTTGACACCTTAATGGTTTGTGTTTGGGTATTTGCCTGGTCCGCGCTGGTGTATCTGATGCCGATGGCTGGTATTTAGTACATCAGTCTGCGACGTTTTACCGGGCGCCTGAACGGGGTCATCAAAAAAGGAGTGTGATTTCACACTCCTTTTTCATGCATGAGATTCGGGATACGAGATTTCAGAGAGCGAGACCAGAATTTCTCGTCACTTATCACTCGCTTCCCGTTTCTTCACTATTTAAACCGTGCTTTACGCATCCGGTTCAGGGTTGCCATGATATCCAGTACACGTGGCTTGGCGAGATCGCCGTGGACAGGCATGGCTTGATGCCACTCTTTGGTGTCCAGCATGGCATGGAACGCTTTAGCCGGATTTTTACTCCAGCCAGGCTGCTGGGCAAGCTGGAACCAGGTCCAGCCGATGGCGTGCAGTTCTGAGCTGCTCTCCAGCTGTTCCAGCGCTGATACGTCTACCGATTCTTTACCAAAGCGAAGGCCGTTGACATCACGGGCTGTAATGCGGAATTTACCTTCAGCAAGAATGGCCTGCAGGCATGCCGTTTCAAACTGGCGCGGTGCAAAGGAAGCCAGAGGCTGCTCGGTCTCCTGCTGACGCTGGCTTGGATGCTGCGCAATCACTTCACGGGCCTTTTCAGTCACATCCTGAGGCTGGTAATCGTGCATCTGAATCACGGTGTCTGCAACATCCAGATAGTCACCGGACCCCCCCATAACGACCAGGGTTGAGATCTCCATTTCATCGCGAAGCTGACCGATACGGTCTACCAGTGGTGTGATTGGCTCATCGCCTTTGGCAACCAGCGCCTGCATTCGCTCATCACGGATCATGAAGTTGGTCGCTGAGGTATCTTCGTCAATCAGCAGGGCACGTGCACCCGCTTCAATGGACTCCTGCAGCCAGGCTGCCTGAGAGGTAGAGCCAGATGCGTCCTGAGTTGAGAAGTTTTCAGTATCACGACCCTGTGGCAGGTGATTGATGTAGTTAGACAGGTTCAGGTTGTGAACGCAGCGGCCGTCTTCGGCGCGGATTTTCATCGCCTGTGCGTCGGTCACGATCAGTTCGCGGCCATCGCCCGGAATGTGGTCATAGACCGAACGTTCGACTGCATTCAGCAGGGTAGATTTACCGTGGAAACCGCCACCGACGATCAGGGTGATCCCTTTTGGAATGCCAAGGCCACGCACTTTACCTTGGTTAGGGGTATCCAGTTCAACGGCCAGTGATTCCGGTGCAGTAAAGGCGACAGCATCGCTCATTGGCAGGTCGCTGTTACCGGCTTTACGTGGCAGGATGCTGCCATCACCCACAAAGGCCACCAGGCTGTGCGCAGCAAGCTGCCCGCGCAGGGCTACCTGATCTTCAATCGCGGCGCAGTGTGCTTTAAGCTCGTCAATATCCAGCTCACGGTGAATGGTCGAGCGGCGGATGAACTTTGGCAGGTGGAAAGTCAGCATGTTGATGGCTTTCTTGCCCAGAATGGTACGGCCGTCAGCCGGCAGATCAACCTTAAAGCGAAGTTCAATACCGTGGTCAGTAAACAGCACTGCAGTGTGGTCAAGGACGGTTTGGCCGGTCAGTGAGATGGTGATCAGGTTGTCACCGGCAGCAAAACGGGCAAAAGCGCGGGCAATGTAGTCGCGCGCCGCAATCTGGTAAGCCGGTGATTCATCACGCAGCCACTCAAGGCCGGTCAGGGACCAGGCGCGGGTGGCACGCATGCGTGAGGGTGGTGCATACGGATCAGCCTGAATGGTGTCGATGTGCAGGGTGAAATCATCGAAGTCGTAGCTGCCTTTGATTTGCTGGTAGCTGCGGTAGTTCTTTTTTTCGATTTTTTTCAGGTTTGCGATTAACTGGTCCATATCACGTCTTGTATCGTTTGGAATTGGCCGCAGATTATAGGTAACTCACCGGGCTTAGGCAAAATTATTATCAGTTACTGCGCGTATTTACCCTGTAGAGCTTGTTGACCCCCGGGGCAGTGCTTTGCCTGGTGGCTTATGTTGCCTGAGCAGTTTTTCAAACTCTTGGCGGCACATTGGTTTGCCGTACAGGTAGCCCTGGCCATAGTCGCATCCTTCATCAAGTATGAAAGCTTCCTGCTCTTTGGTCTCAATACCTTCCATTACCACTTTGAGTTTCAGTTTGCGGGCGACATGAATGATGGAGCGGACTATCTCCTGGTCCTGCTGATTGCCGGTGATCTGGTTGATAAAACTTTTGTCGATTTTGATGCAGTCGAAGGGGTACTTTTTCAGATAGCTGAATGACGAGTAGCCTGTGCCAAAATCATCCAGAGACAGGGTGATCCCAAGCTCATGCAGTGCGCGCAATGTTTGGCCTGCCAGGTATTCGTCGGCGATCAGGCTGGACTCGGTCACTTCGATCTCCAGACATTGTGGCGGCATGTGGTAAGTATCAAGCAGGTGCCTGAGCTGGGAAACAAAATTCTTATCCCTCAGCTGCACGGTAGAGACGTTAACCGCGATGATAAAGTCAGGGTGGTCTGCAACCCAGTCGGCAGCCTGCTCGATGGCAGTGCGCAGCACGTAGTTGCCTACTTCAAAGATCAGTCCGTTTTGCTCAGCCATGTGGATCAGAGAGTCGTTCGATACCTGACCCAGAAACGGGTGGTTCCAGCGCAGCAGAGCTTCTGCACCCAGCAGTTTTCGGCTTGAAGGATCTACTTTGGGCTGGAAAAACAACACCAGGTGATCATTGCGCACTGCCTGAAGAAGGTAGCTCTCCAGCTGATTCTGCGCCGGGGAAGTGCTCTCACTGCTTTGGTAGTAGGCGTACTTTTTTCCGTTATCCCGGCAAACCAGCATGGCTTCGTTCGCGTGCTTGAGCATACTTTTGGCGCTGTCCGCATCCCCGGAAACTGAAATGCCGATAAACGCATGCAGGTGAACCGGATCATCATTGATATAGAACTCTTTGTGACTGATGTCGATCAGATGGTGGCAAAGAGACTCGATAATCCCTTCAGTGCTGTCACGCTCCAGCTCCAGGGCGAAGACAAGGTCGATGGTGGATGCACGGGCTGTCAGGGTATGCAGTGCCCGGATCTTTCCGACACGAAGGCGGTACTGTTTGAGCACGGCATCAAAGGCATCGTAGCTGTACTTGGCCTGGATACGCCGGCCGTTGGTAAACCCGACGTGGACAAAAACCAGGTTATGGCGTGTTTCGTGTAACCGGCTGAAGATGGCCTGTGTTTGATCGATAAAAGCCCCCCGGTTCAGAAAACCGGTGCCGAGGTCGTGGGTCTGCTGGTAGACGACTTTTTTTTCGGCGGCTTTTCGCTTGTTGATTTCGGTGCAGAGGGAATAGTTGAGGCTGGCAAGGTCATTAGTGCGGCTGACGACACGTTGTTTGAGTTCCTGATTGGCGTTTTCCAGTTGCTGGTGCTGGTAGAGCAGAGCGAGCTGTGCTTCAACGGATATCCGGAATGAATCGACCAACTGGCGTATGGTGTCGGTGAACACGTTTTGCCGGTTGTCCAGAATGCAGATGGTTCCGAAGGGTTCACCGGTCGGCCAGTTGAGTGGCATACCGTAGTAAGCCACCATACCAAGTTTGATGTCCGGATTATCTTTCCAGAGTTCATCCTCCGGAGCGTAGGGAACACACAGCGGAGACTGGTTTTCAATCACGGCTTCACAGTACAGCCCGTTGCCCAGTGGCTCGCTGTCCCCTCTGTGATAGGGGCTGTCTTCTGAAACGTTACCGACAATCACTTCCATGGAGTCGCGGTTACGGCGCATGATAAGGCCGGAAGGCACCTGGCCAAGGGTAGCCATCAGGGAGACAATTTGCTGCCAGCCATCGAGCATATAGTCAGGTATTGTTATAGAGTGAGTATTGATTCTGCTCATGTGGTGGAAATCCTTTCCTTCTGGCATCCATGCCAGCAGTGCTGACGGGTATATATTTCAGTATATACCCGTTTATTCACGTTGAGTCAGGTTAGCATATCGATCGCCTGTTTCGTCTCGTGCGCGAGAAAGTCTCAGGGCGTGAGTTCAGTCAGAACATCATAAGGAACACGCTGATCGTAATTAACCTCTTCGAACCCGAATCCGTTCAGGGCCAGGAAGTCTGATTTGTATCCGTCGTAGTCACCGATAAGACGGAAGTTTTCTTCGTTCATCTCGCTCATCAGAGCTTTGACCCGTGCCTGTACCTGAGGATCGAGCTCAAATTCATCAATCCGGATAAGGCGTTCAGCGTCTACTGGCGTGACGCCGTCACAATAGAGCCGATCCCTGAACAGCCGCTGCATCTGCTCGATGCATCCTTCATGGGTGCCTTTCTCTTTCATGACCCGGAACAGCGCCAGCATGTATGGGGTAAAAGCCGGGATAAACACGCTGGCTTTGGTGACCAGTGCTTTACACACCGCTGCATACGCACCGCCACCGTACTGTGACAGCTTCAGGTTCAGTGAATGACTGGTTTGGTGCAGGTCTATCTTGGCGTGCCCAAGGGTACCATCCAGATAAATCGGGTGAGTGATGTCGGAGCCGATATAAGAAAAAGCGACCGTCTGACAGCCGTGGGCGATGGAGTCAGAGTTGATCAGGGTATCAATCCAGTTCTCCCAGTCTTCGCCACCCATGACTTTGACGGTATCTGCCAGTTCCTGGTCGCTGGCCGGGTCGATGTGGCTTTCTACCCAGGTATCGGTATCGAGCAGGATAGTAGCGCCGGCTACGGGCTTTTTCATCGGCTTGATGGTGGATTGCCAGAAATCATCACTGCCTGGCTTGCGGCGGAAGCCTGCGGCCAGGCTGTAGATTACCAGATCGACTTCACCTTCGAAATAAGTCTCGATGGCTTCGATGACCTGATTGCGTACAGCCGGAGTGTAGGCATCACCAATAATATTGATCGCTTTGCGCCCGGCTTTTTCGGCTTCCTGTTTAAAAAAGATGTTGTTGTACCAGCCAGCGGTGCCAGTGCCTGTTTCTGAGGGGCCTTTTTCAAAAGAAACGCCAATGGTGTCTGCCTGAGCACCACCAAAGGTGAGTGCAATACGGGATGCCAGCCCAAAGCCGGATGAAGCGCCGATAATCAGAACGCGTTTTGGGGAGGTCTGCACAGGCGTGGCGCTTTTTACAAATTCAATCTGACGACGAATGGCGGCCTGGCAGCCGAAAGGATGGGCAGAGCGTGCCACCACTCCTTTGATGACGGGTTCGATGATCATTCAAATTTCCTTATTGAACCTTTTACCAAAGCGCATTTTATCGGGATGCGCTCTGTGATGCATTGAGCTGGAACAGGTTAGTGAAAAAACAATGGCTTTGCTGAATAGTGGCTTATTGACTGAGATACGGGGCCAGCTGCTTTGCCATAAATCCGGCAATCCATGGCTGGGCCTGGGGTTTGGGGTGCAGGCCGTCGCTCATCATCCATTCGGGTTTAAGCAGTACGTGCTCAAGGAAGAAGGGAACCAGCGGTACATTCGAAGCTTCAGCTGTTTCCGGATAGAGGGAGAAAAACAGTTCACTGTATCGTTTACCATAGTTGGGCGGCATACGGATTTGCATCAGGATCGGATCGGCACTGGCCTGCCTGCTCAGTGCGATTAGCCTGTTCAGGTTTGAGCGAATTTTTTTGGGCGGGAATCCACGCAGGCCATCGTTGGCACCAAGCTCAATCAACACCCAGTCCGGCTGGTGGGTTGCAAGCAACCCGGGCAGTCGAGATAGACCATTACCTGTGGTATCGCCGGAGATACTGCCATTAATAACACGGATGTTAATCTTCTGTTCAGCGAGTTTGTCTGATAATAGTGACGGCCAGCTCTGTTCTGCGGGCATTCCGTACCCCGCGCTTAAACTATCGCCTAGAATTAACAGAGTCTTAGCCGAAGTCAGTGAAGAGAACAACACAAGAACAATCGAAAGGATGCGTATCATGCCAACCCCAGTATTAAGTGCAAAATCCGTTACCAAACAAGTTACTACTAATCAGGAGCAGTTAACAATCCTGGATGGGGTTAATTTGTCGGTTTGTGAGGGTGAGTCGGTTGCCATTGTCGGGGTTTCCGGAGCGGGCAAATCCACCCTGATGACGCTGCTGGCAGGGCTTGATACCCCAACTCAGGGAGAGATCGAGCTGCTCGGAAAGCCGCTGTCTCAGCTTGATGATGAGCAAAGGGCTGAGCTGAGAAGTCACTCGGTGGGTTTTGTTTTTCAGAGTTTCCTGCTTATTCCCACGTTAACCGCTCTGGAAAATGTCACCCTGCCATGTTTGCTTAAAGGGGAGCCGGAAGATAACGACAGGGGCAATAAACTGCTTGAACTGGTCGGGCTGGGTCATCGCGGGGGTCATTTGCCGGGGCAGTTGTCCGGTGGCGAGCAGCAGCGGGTCGCACTGGCGCGGGCCTTTATGATAGGGCCCCGGATTTTGTTTGCTGATGAGCCGACCGGAAACCTGGACCAGCAAACGGCGTTAAAAGTCATCGGGCAGCTGTTTACGTTAAACCGCGATCACGGAACCACGCTGATTCTTGTTACTCATGACAGTGAGCTGGCTTCCCGGTGCGATCGGGTATTGCATATGCAGGGCGGAAAACTGGAGCAGCAGTTATGAGTGGGTATTTCCCGGCCAGACAGCTGGTCCGCTGGAGTTGGCGCGAGATAAGACATGGCCAGCTCTGGCCAATCATTTCTGCGGTTACCCTGATTGTTGCAAGTGTATTTGCACTTTCAGCACTCGCGACCCGGCTTGAACAGGTGGTGGTGAAACAGGGCCGCGATGCACTGACGGCGGATGTGGTGTTTGATTCATCTAACCCGTTGCCTCCCGTACTGGTCAGTGGCGCGCAGCAGCCGGGACTGGTATCCAGTCGCATGACACGTTTTGCGACCATGGCCTTCAGTGATGAGCAGATGCAGCTCGTCACCATCAAAGCGGTAGACAGCTTCTTTCCACTCCGCGGAGAACTCTTGTTAGAGGGGCGTGATGCCGGTGCGCATGTCAGTCCAGGGGAGCTTTGGCTGGACCCCAGGATCATGCAGAGCCTGGAAGTGAAGGTGGGTGACGTTGTCACTGTGGGCGATGCAGATATGACCATTACCGGGGAAATCCTTCAGGAGCCGGGTTTGTCATTTAATCCGTTCCGCCAGATGCCGACGGCATACATCCATCAGCAGGATATAGAGGCGACCGGGGCGCTGCAACTGGGCAGCCGGATCCGCTTTTTGCTCTATCTGACCGGAGATGAAGCCAGCCTGAATTCACTGAAGCAGCAAACAGAGCTGACGCCGAGTGACCGCTGGCGGGATCAGTCGAGTCAGAGCCGGAGCTCAGATATTTTTAACCGCACGACTCAGTACCTGTCTCTTACCGTTGCGATCGTGATACTGATGGCGGCCACCACTCTGGTGCTGACCTGTCAGAATTATGTGGCAAGCCGTGCACGAACCATTGCCATGCTGAAAAGTCTCGGAGCCAGCCGGGCCTGGCTGCGCCGCTGGTTGTGGCTGCAGGTCACTATTTTGTTTGCTCTTGGCACAGCCGCCGGGCTGGGTCTTGGCGTTGTGCTTGAAAACGCGCTGCGGCTTCCGCTGGTCGATCTGCTGCCGGATCCACTTCCAGGTTACGGCGTCACTCCTTTACTGTCGGCGCTGGCCACCTGCGCCCTGATCGCACTGCCTGCGCTGGGGATACCGTTAATTAAGCTTTTGTACACGCCAGCCATGAGTGTGCTTCAGGAACAGGCAGGGCAAAATGCTCGCTGGGCGTGGAGCCTGGTCCTGTTTCCGCTCGCAGCTATGCTGTGGGCGTACTCCGATAACCTGTTCGTCTGGCTTATCGCCGCAGGTATGGCCGCACTGTTTATTTTGCTGGCGCTGGTGAGTCTGGTAATGGTCAGGCTTATTAAAAAACTTCCGCTGCCAACCGCGGCGCGCCTCGCCCTGATGCGGATAACACGCAGTGGTTATGCCAGTGGGGTGCAGTTTGGTGCACTCGCATTATCTCTGATGTTGCTGGCAATTGTCTGGCTGGTCAGAACCGATCTTCTTACCGACTGGCAGAGAACGCTTCCGGCTGATGCACCGAACGTGTTTGCGCTCAATATCGCTGACTATGAACGTCAGGATTATCTCGCGCAAATCGACAGTCAGGCGCTCAACCGTTCTGACGCGTATCCGATTGTCAGGGGGCGGATCAACCAGATTAACGGTCAGCCGGCAAAAGAGTACGCCAGCCGCAATGGTGAACCTTCGACCGATGCGCTAAGAAGGGAGCTGAACTTCACCTGGGCGGAAAGCCTGCCGGATTATAACGAAGTCCTGGCCGGGCAGTGGCGCGGAGAAAACAGCGTATCGGTAGAAGCGGAGGTGGCCGAAGAGCTGGGTATTGAAACTGGCGATACGCTGGGTTTTGTGATCAACAGCCAGGTAGTGAACGCAAGAGTCGATACCATTCGACGCGTCGAGTGGCGCGATATGAAGCCCAATTTCTATTTTATTTTCTCGCCGGATGTGCTCGCTTCAGTACCTTCGACGTATCTGGTGAGTTTCAGGGTAGAGGACACTCACAATGCGTTTCTCAATCAGCTGGCGCGGGCGTTTCCTACTGTCAGCCTGTTAGATGTAAGAAGCATGGGCGAAAAAATCCAGCAGTTGCTGGAACAGATTGTCTGGGCCATTACTTTGCTGGCTATGCTTGGCGTGGTTGCAGGCATATTGCTTATATTTACCCTGTTGCGTCTCAGTCTGAATCAGCGCCAGCAGGAGTTTCGTCTCTACCGGACACTTGGCGCGTCCAGAAAGCGTATTACCAGAACGATCTGGAGTGAATACGGTATTATGGCGGCAGTGGCTGGTATCGTGGCCGCCGTTGGTGCTGAGGTGAGTGTGGGAGCTATTATGCATATGGGATTTGAAATCCCGGCACAGTTGCATCCATTGATGTGGCTGATGCTGCCAGTGTCAACATTTATGATTTTGTCAGTAGTTCTTAACACTTTGATTAAACGTTTATTAATTCCGGTGAATAAAGCTGGCTGACAGAACTGTGAATAACTCAGACGCAGTTATCCACAAAATCGGTGGATAAATTCTTGGATAACTTTTTTGTGGATAACCCCGGATTCGCCCTGAAGCCAGCAGTCACCGGTGATCGGCAAACCGGGTTATTCACACCGGTTTATACCCGGCGTTTTGCCCAACTTCAGTCAAGGTTTTTTTTCGTTTTTTTAAGACTAAGGTTTAAGGGCAGAAGAGAGCGTTTTTGAAAATCTGCGTCGTATCAACTGAAGAATTACTTCATTGTTTTCCCGGTTGCTGTTGCATTTGTCTCTGCTGATGGAAAGTGGCAATAGACCTGCAAAAAATGTGATTTAATTCCCGCACCTTAGTCAGTAGAATGGCCGCCAGATTGCCTATTTATCAAGACAGAGATTCAGTCTGATGTTATCTCAGCCAGCTTCAAAGCTTTCCCGCCGCGTTGCGGTTATCGGCGGCGGTATCGCCGGTTCGACCGCGGCCCTGGCTCTTGCCGAGCAGGGGCTCGATGTTACGCTGTTTGAACGTAAATCCGGCCTGGTCAGCGGACCGCCGATTTGTCACCTTCATGCCGGTGGTAACCTTTACCGGGAAATCTCACAGCAGCAGTGCATTACCCTGTTGCGTCAGTCCATTGACAGCGTTAAAGCCTTTCCGCATACCTTTAATCACCGTCCGACCATTATTGCTGTGCCGTGCAGTGATCCCGGCACACCTCAGGCCATTGTTTCCCGCCTTGATGCCATTCGCCAGGCATATCAGTCGCTGGTTGAGAAAGACTGCAGTAATAAAGTGCTCGGTGAACCGGATGAGTATTTCCAGCTCTATACAAGAGAAGCACTCGAAGCGCTGGCACAAAAGCCTCAGCCGGCGCACCCGCAAACCAATGATGACTGGGTGATCCCGTTTGCCCGTTTTGCAGAGCTGGATAAGCTGCGCTACCCGGTTGTGGCGGTGCAGGAACACGGATGGAGCATTTTCCGTCTGGCCGCGACGTTGACCCTGGCTTTGGAGAGTAACAGTCATTGCACAGTGCGCTCTGGTACCAGTGTTGAGTCGGTATCGGCCAAAGGTGAGGGCTGGAAGCTGGATTACGCCAGTGAAGCGGGTACGGAAACCGAAGAGTATGATTTTCTGGTCAATGCCTGTGGATTTGAAACCGGTACGGTGGATGACTGGGCCAATAAGCCGCGTCAGCGGCTGGTGGAGTTTAAAGCCGCTTATGTCACGCGCTGGCCGGAAAATAAGATGCAGTGGCCGGAAGTGATCTTCCACGGCCCGCGTGGAACGCCTCAGGGGATGGCGCAGTTTACGCCCTATCCGGGAGGTGTTTTCCAGCTTCACGGTATGACCCATGACATTACCCTGTTTGAAGGAGGCCTCGTGTCTTCAGGCAGTGCTTCTGCGCAGCCGGTACTGCCACCGCTGCTGCTTAATAAGGTGAAAACGGGCTGGCTGCCCGGACAGCAGCAGGAAAGAACCACCAGGGCTATCAGCCACATGAGTCAGTTTATTCCTGCTTTTGGAGGGGCTGAGGTTGCCGGTAAGCCACTGTTTGGCGCACAGCAAATCCCGGGAGATGACGTGACTCTCCGGGCGGCAGACCTTTCGTTCTGTGGTGATAACTATGCCCGCCTTGAAGTGGTGAAAGGCTCATCGGTTATCGATGCGGCAAAAGGCATCCTGGCCCACCTTAAAGCCCGGGGCTGGCCGGTCAGTGATGAGCCGGTACTTGTCACCGCCGCATCTTTTGGCCGTATTGAAGTAGGGGACAAGGCGGTTGAGCTGGCTCAGGAGCGCGGTTATCCCCACGAGCTGGCGGAGTATATTGACTGAGTTACTTCACTGTTCAGGGCAGGTGTATATAACTGCTGACAGGACAGTGATCGCTCAGCCGATAATCCAGTACATCCTGACGGCTGAACACCCGCTGCTTTGCGTCGCTTCCGGTAAGGGATGGACTGGTAACCATATGGTCGATGACCTTGCGAAACTGAAAAGTCTGGCCAGGCTTTTTAGCTGAGCGTATCAGGCAGTCCGGCCGGGTCTTTTCGGTCAGCAGTTGTGGCCCGGGGCTGACAGAGCGCGTCAGCTCTGCCCATAGCCAGTCACCCGGGTAGCTCAGGTTGTGATTAAAGTCTCCGGCGATAACAAACGCCTCTTCATTGGTCACCCTTTCCTGAATCCATTGGTTTAGTTCCTTTCCCTGCCTGGCAAGTTGTTTGCAGTCGCGGCTGGCCCGGTACTTGCCGCTGCAGCGGGCTTTAAGGTGAACAGAAAGCAGGTGCAGTGGTTTATCCGTTGTGTTTCTCTGTACGGTGATATACGTGGCAAAGCGCAGCTTGTGTGTTTGCTGGGGAAGCAAATCTATATCTTGTGGGTCTGAGATGATCAGTGAAGGGTGTACAGCAAAGCCGGTAAACTGATTAACGTCGTCAAAATGCCGTTCTGGCATATCAAAGCGATCAGAAAAAAATATCTGATAATCCGGCCCGGTGATTTTGCGAATTGCGGCCAGGTCGTTGACTTCCTGAAATGCCAGCACATCAGGCTGAAGCGCATCAAAGTAGTGCTTCATCTTATTGTTATCTCTCTCAGTACGCTCTGTTGGTTTAATGTGAGATACTTTGTGGGAGCTGAGCCACTCAAAATTCCAGCTGGCTACATGAACTGGCGCTGCGTGGAGAGTCGCGCTTATCAGCCAGATCAAAACAGTCATATATATGCGCACTAAGTTATCCTTTTGAACGTTTTCCGGGCTATCAAATCAATCCTGAGCTTACCGTGATTCAGCCGTCAAATAACAGACATTTAAGGCGGTTTTCATGCTGTCATTCATAACTGGGATCCGTGGCAATAAGATCGACTTGATCTTGTTCGGTGTGCGGTTTCTTTTGATCTGGATCAAAACTATTTCTTGGGGGTTTTCGTTAAATACGCCACAATATATTGTGTCTGGTGCTCAACAGGACACCATATAAGGTATCGGTCAATAAAAATAATGCCTGCGGGTAAGGAGAATAAGGTGAATACTGTCGTAATCAAAAGGGATGGTTCGAAAGCCCCGTTTGAAAGAGCGCGTATCGTAGCAGCGGTGGAAAGTGCTGCTGAAGTCGTTGATGGCGCATTGGCTGCTTATGCGGCCCAGGTAGCAATGACGGTTCAGGATGCGCTGCGTACACGCGACGAGGTAGACATCAGTGAAATCCAGACCCTGGTAGAGAACGAACTGATGCAGGGCTCTTACAAAGAGCTGGCACGTTCTTACATCGAATACCGTCATGACCGTGACATTGCGCGCGAAAAAAGCAGTGCACTGAATCAGGAGATTCAAGGTCTAATCGAACAAAGTAACGCCGATCTGCTTAATGAAAACGCAAACAAAGACGGTAAAGTAATTCCTACCCAGCGTGACCTGCTGGCCGGTATCGTGGCAAAGCATTACTCTAAAACTCACATTCTGCCACGTGAAGTTGTACAGGCGCACGACTGTGGTGATATTCACTACCACGATCTTGACTACGCACCGTTCTTCCCGATGTTTAACTGCATGCTTATTGACCTGAAAGGCATGCTGACGCACGGCTTTAAGATGGGCAACGCGGAGATTGATACACCCAAGTCAATTTCAACGGCAACAGCGGTAACCGCTCAGATCATCGCGCAGGTAGCCAGCCACATATACGGCGGTACCACCATTAACCGTATTGACGAAGTTCTTGCGCCTTACGTGACCACCAGCTTCGACAAGCACATGAAAGTGGCTCAGGAGTGGGATATTCCAAACCCTGAAGCATTTGCCCGTGCGCGTACTGAGAAAGAGTGTTACGACGCATTCCAGTCTCTGGAGTATGAAGTAAACACCCTGCATACGGCGAACGGCCAGACTCCGTTTGTGACGTTTGGTTTTGGTCTGGGTACCAGCTGGGAATCACGCCTTATCCAGCAGTCTATCCTGAAAAACCGTATTGCCGGCCTGGGTAAAAACCGTAAAACTGCGGTGTTCCCTAAACTGGTATTTGCCATTAAAGATGGTCTTAACCATCGTAAGGGCGATCCTAACTACGATATCAAGCACCTGGCGCTTGAGTGTGCGTCCAAGCGCATGTACCCGGATATTCTTAACTACGACAAAGTAGTAGAAGTGACTGGTTCGTTTAAAACTCCTATGGGTTGCCGCAGCTTCCTGGGCGCTTACGAAGAGAACGGTGAGCTTATTCACGAAGGTCGCAACAACCTTGGTGTTGTCAGCCTGAACCTGCCTCGTATCGCACTGAAAGCGAAAGGTGACGAGAAGCGTTTCTACCAGATTCTGGATAAGAAACTGGCCGTCGCGCGTCTGGCTCTGGAAACCCGTATCGAACGTCTGGAAAATGTAAAAGCACGCGTTGCTCCTATCCTGTACATGGAAGGTGCGTGTGGCGTCCGCCTGAATGCGGATGATTCAGTTGCAGATATCTTCAAAAACGGCCGTGCGTCGATCTCTCTTGGCTACATTGGCCTGCACGAGACCATCACTGCGCTGTTTGGTGAAGAAACGCACGTCTTCGATGATGCTGCGCTGCGTGCAAAAGCAGTGGACATCGTTAAGTACCTTGCGAAGGCTGTTAATGGCTGGAAAGAAGAGACCGGTTATGGTTTCAGCCTGTACGCAACCCCAAGTGAAAACCTGTGCAGCCGTTTCTGTCGTGTGGATACCAAAGAGTTTGGTGTTATCGAAGGCGTAACCGACAAAGGCTACTACACCAACAGTTTCCACCTGGATGTACAGAAGAAAGTAAACCCATACGATAAGATCGACTTTGAACTGCCATATCCGGCCATTTCAACAGGTGGCTTCATCTGTTACGGCGAGTTCCCGAATATGCAGCGTAATATTGAAGCGCTGGAAAACGTTTGGGATTACAGCTACAGCCGCGTGCCTTACTATGGTACTAACACGCCAATTGATGAGTGCTACGAGTGTGGTTACAACGGTGAGTTTGACTGTACCAGCAAAGGTTTCACCTGCCCGAAATGTGGCAACCACGATGCTACCAAGGTTTCAGTAACCCGTCGCGTATGTGGTTATCTGGGCAGTCCGGATGCGCGTCCGTTCAACTTTGGTAAGCAGGAAGAAGTTCAGCGCCGCGTGAAGCACCTGTAATATGAACTACAGTCAGTATTATTCGATTGATGTGGTGAACGGACCGGGTACCCGCTGTACCCTGTTCGTCTCCGGATGCGTGCATCAGTGCCGGGGCTGTTATAACCAGGCAACCTGGTCACCGCGTTCGGGTAATCTGTTTACCCGTGAAATGCAGGACCAGATCATCGCTGACCTTAGTGATACCAGGATACCGCGAAGAGGGTTGTCCCTTTCCGGCGGTGATCCGCTTCACCCGGATAACGTCTCAGACGTGCTGGCGCTGGTTCGTCGGGTACGTGAAGAGTGTCCGGGCAAAGATATCTGGGCATGGACCGGGTACACAATGGATGAGCTGACGCCAGCTCAGCAGGAAGTTGTATCTCTGATTGATGTGCTGGTGGATGGTAAGTTTGAACAGGATCTTGCGGATCCTGAGCTTGAGTGGCGCGGCAGTGCCAATCAGGTCATCCACAAAATTAAACTGTAAAGGAGCCGGCTGGCTCCTTTTTTCATTCCTGGCGCAAATTAAGGTTGAGAGCCCGCTCACAAACGGGTAAGTTGAAGTCACCATAACTTGTTCAAAGGACTGAGACTTTTATGCTTTCAACACTGCCGGTTCCCCAGCCAGATCCTATCCTTTCTCTTTCGGTTGCTTATCGTAACGATCCCCGTCCTGAAAAAGTGGACCTTGGGATCGGCGTATACAAAAATCAGCATGGTCAGACGCCAATCATGGAAGCGGTTGGTCTTGCTGCTGAAAAACTCACCCGGAGTCAAACCACCAAATCCTACGTAGGGCTTGCCGGTTGTGAAGAGTTTAACCTTTGCATGCAAAACCTCGTTCTGGGCGATACCCCGGTTCAGGACAGAATGAGCACGATTCAGACGCCGGGAGCCAGTGGCGCACTGCGTATGCTTGGTGACCTGATTAAAGTGGCCCAGCCGGATACCACGGTGTGGCTGAGCGATCCCAGTTATGTGAACCATAAGCCGGTGATGGAAGCGGCTGGTCTGAAAGTACGCCATTACCGTTATTTCTCCAGACGCACCAAACACGTCGATACCGACAAAATGCTGTTTGACCTGTCTCAGGCAGGCCGGAATGACGTCGTGCTGCTGCATGGCTGTTGTCACAATCCGACCGGCGCCGATATCGATTTTGCTACCTGGCAGATCCTGACTGAAATGGCCGTGAAGCAGGGTTTCACTCCATTTGTGGATGTGGCTTATCAGGGTTTTGGTGATGGTCTGGAAAAAGATGTCAAGGGCCTGCGTTACATGGCAGAGCGGGCAGAAGAGATGTTCATTACCGCTTCGTGTTCAAAGAACTTTGGTCTTTACCGCGAGCGTACCGGCGCAGCGATGGTGATCGCGAAAAGTGACAAGTACGCACAAAATGCCAAAGGCATGCTGCTTAAGATGGCCCGCGCGACTTATACCATGCCACCGGATCACGGCGCAGCGCTGGTACGGACGGTAATGCAGGATGCTGAACTGACGTCTGTCTGGAAAAAAGAACTGGGCGAAATGCAGCAACGCCTGGTCAGTTTGCGTACGCAACTGGTGCAACAGTTTAACCAGGTTCACAATAGCCAACATTTTGATTTTATACGTGATCACAAAGGAATGTTCACTGTGCTAGGCTTTAGCAGTGAACAGATGGCTGCGCTGAAAACGGACTTCGGAATTTATGGTGTGGCGGATGGCCGGATCAATATTGCAGGTCTTACAGAAAAGGACATTCCTTATGTTGCCGATGCTGTCTGTAAGGTTGCGAAGCAGAATTAATAAGGAGAACCTATGAGCCCCTGGAAAACAGTATTACTTGCGGTCGCCATGGGAAGTCTTGCCGGCTGTGCCACCATGGACACTAAGCCTGAGACCAAAGAGGAGACGGCTGAGGTAAAACCGGAAACTAAACCGGAAACTAAGCCGGAGGAAGCGAAGCCAGAGGTGACACCGGAAGTTAAACCGGAAACCAAGCCAGAGGTGAAGCCAAAGCCTAAACCAGCACTGAAAACCTCCGATGGCAAGCTGATTCTGGGTGAGAAAGAGTGGGTATATTTCCCGGGGCTGGATAAAAGCTTCAGGGCACGTATCGATACCGGCGCAACTACTTCTTCTATCAGTGCGCTAAATATTGAGCCTTTTGAGCGTGATGGCAAAGACTGGGTGAAGTTTACCGTGGCCCATGACAAGCACGAGAGTGAGCCTTTGTCTCTCCCGGTAGAGCGCTGGGTTAAAATCAAGAAAGCCAGTTCAGAAGAGTACGACAGAAGACCGGTTGTTCTGGGCTGGATTCAGGTCGGGGACCTGAAAGACAAAGTGCAGTTTACCCTGGTTGATCGTACTCACATGGATTTCGGGGTGTTGCTTGGCCGAAACTTCTTTACGGATGTAGCGGTAGTGGACGTGTCCCGCACTTATGTTCAGCCGAAAGTGAAGTAATTCGAAACAGCAATGAAAAACCGCGACCTGATTGGGCCGCGGTTTTTTTGTATCTGTATCTTTATTGGCGTTATGTCTGAGGACCGGCCTCAGAACATAAAGCGTGCGCCCAGGATCAACTGAGGACCGTAGATACCGTGGTCAGCAATATTGGCACCGATAGAAAGCTGGTCGGTAGAGTGGAAGCGGCCACCAAAGCTGTAGATGGTTTCAGAGCCATCTTTGTAAACCAGCTGACCGATCATTGCATTCGCTTCAATGCTGTCGATCACCCATGCGCGCACACCAAACGCCAGTTCTGGGATAAAGTCGCTGCCAACGAACTTGTCGTCAGAGGTTTTTACATTGTGCAGCAGAATGTGGCCATAGATGTCTGCGAACTGAGTTGCCGGGCCGTTAAAACCGACACCGCCTGCAAAATCGTAATCACTTTCAAAGCTGGAGTCGAAACGGCCGATAAAGTGTGTGTTATCCGTAAAGGCCATTTTGCCTTCCACGCCATAAGTACTTGGGTTTGCGCCGATCCTTACTTCAAATGACGTATAGTTAAAGTTGTTTGCCTGGGCGGCAAAAGGGCTCAGTGCTGCCAGTCCAAATACGGCGATTGCGCGGGCTTTTCCAAACATATTGTTCCCATCCATTCATTCTGTGCGTTGGCAGAGTGCCAAAAATACCACTATGCCAAATGGCCTGCAATAAGCAGGCCATATTTTTGGAATGGGAGATAATGCCTTGATTTATAATATGATGACGTGATCTACCTCTATTTCCGGAGTCGTGCCCCCTTCATATTCACCAAAGAGTCGAATATTTGACTCAGGTGTCAGGGGTTGTGCCAGACGGATGTCGTCATCAAACTCAACCTGGATTTCACCATTTCCGTCGCTGAACAGGTAAGTATCTTTGTTAATTTGACGGATCAGGTGGCCCTCAACCACAACATCTTTCTCTGTGAACATGCTGGTATCCTGCAGCAGTTCACTGACTGACGAAACATTGACGGGGCCGGTAAACTGAACTGAGCCCTGGCGGTCATGATCGCCTTTTGCCAGAGCAAGGGCAGGAGCAAGAATAAGGCCAGCAGCAACTGCGTAAGTAAAGGTTTTCATCAGTATTCCTCGGGTTTGTTATTGATTCGCGTCTATTAAAACCCTTTTCATTTGAACCGGTGCTGAGGCTGTGATTCATGTTCCATTCATCATTTGGAAGCGGACAGAGAAGCGCATATACTAAAGAGAAATTTTTCTGAAAATATAATCACCTATGCTGTCTCCATTTCAGGCCCTCATGGTTCAGGGCACCACCTCCGACGCCGGTAAAAGCGTATTAGTGGCAGGCTTATGCCGCGTCCTCGCCCGTAAAGGGATAAAGGTTGCCCCTTTTAAACCTCAGAACATGGCGTTAAACAGCGCAGTGACACCGGACGGAGGCGAAATTGGCCGTGCGCAGGCAGTGCAGGCGCTGGCGTGTGGTGTTGAACCCAGTGTGCACATGAATCCCATTTTGCTTAAACCCAATTCGGACACCGGTGCTCAGGTAATTGTTCAGGGGCGGGCGCTGACTAATATGGAGGCAACCGGCTACCACGACTATAAAAAAGTAGCGATGGACAGCGTGATGGACTCGTTCGGCCGCCTCAGAAATGACTATCAGTCAGTGATGATCGAAGGGGCTGGCAGTCCGGCAGAAATTAACTTACGGGCAAATGACATCGCCAATATGGGCTTTGCTGAAAAAGCCGATATACCGGTGATCATTGTCGCTGATATTGACCGGGGCGGTGTTTTTGCCCACCTGTACGGAACACTGGCACTTCTTTCTCAGTCTGAGCAGGACCGGGTGACAGGTTTTGTTATTAACCGCTTTCGCGGTGATATTAAGCTGCTGGAGTCCGGTCTTGACTGGCTGGAAGAGAAAACCGGGAAGCCGGTGCTGGGTGTTTTGCCTTATCTGCACGGACTGAATCTGGAAGCAGAAGATGCGATTACCGCAGAACAGATAAAAGGTGAGGACAAGCTCTTTACGGTCAAAGTACCTGTGTTTACCCGCATCAGTAATCACACCGATTTTGACCCGCTCAGGCTCAATCCGGCTGTAGATCTCCAGTATGTTGGTAAAGGTGAATCACTTCAGGGCGCGGATCTCATTATTCTGCCTGGTACCAAGTCGGTACGTCAGGACCTTGATTATCTGAGAAGCCAGGGCTGGGATAAAGATATCGAGCGTCACCTGCGTTTCGGCGGTAAAGTTTATGGGATATGTGGCGGCTATCAGATGCTCGGCAAAAGTATTGCAGATCCACAGGGGATTGAAGGTGAGCCAGGCAGTTCTGAAGGTCTTGGCTGGCTCGATACCCGCACGGTGCTGGAGGCGGAGAAGCAGCTTAAGACGGTCACCGGTGAACTGAAGGCGGGAGGAACCTGTGCTGAGGTTAGCGGCTATGAAATCCATGCAGGTATTACACATCTGGCAGATACTTCCGGAGCACCGTTTATCCTTGATGGTCAGCCTGATGGTGCTGTAAGCGAATGTGGCCAGGTGATGGGCGGCTACCTGCATGGCGTACTGGATCTGCCACAGGCAAGTGAAGCGATTTTGAACTGGGCCGGGTGTCATCCGACCGGCGGCATCGACTTTGATAAAATGAAGCAACAGGGTATTGATGCTATTGCCGATGCCATTGAAGAGTATATGGATCTGAACCGTATATGGCCGGAGTTGTTTGCAGATGATAAGTAACCGGATATTTGTATTACTGCTGTCCGCGTTAGTCGTTTGCCCGCAATCAGCTATTGCGAAGCCAGTCAGGGTACTGGCGGCCTCCTCAATGACCAATGTCATGCAGGATGTGGCAAAGGCATACGAGAATGACAGACAGCAGACACTGAGCAATGTGTTTGCCGGTTCTTCTTCGCTGGCAAGGCAGATTGAACGTGGCGCGCCGGCCGATCTGTTTATTTCTGCCAATCAGAAGTGGACCCGTTACCTTATTGATGAAGGGCTGGCAGAGGAGGCAAAGTGCAGTCCGCTTACAGGCAATGCACTGGTGCTGATCACACCAAAGGAACGCCCGGTGGTATTGCCCGAATCAGTGGCGGTATACAAGCCGCAATGGTGGCAGGATACTCTCAGTAATGAAAGGCTGGCGGTCGGAAATACCCGCGCAGTACCGGCCGGGATTTATGCCCGTGAGGCGCTGAGTCACCTTAAGCTTTGGGTGATTGCAGAAAAGCACCTGGCTCAGACCAGTAACGTGCGCCAGGCACTGGCACTTGTGGAGCGGGGAGAAGCACCACTTGGTATTGTTTACAAAACTGATGCACAAATGAGTGACGCTGTCACGATATTGCATCAATTCAGTCCGCAGACGCATCAGCCCGTGGTTTACCCAATGGTGTACTTTACGCAGGAAGGTAAAGCGCTGGCTGACTATATGCGCTCAGCGAAAGGAATGGAAATACTGACCCGGTATGGCTTTGTACCGGTAATACTTCAGGGTGAAGGATGCTGACAGATTTCGAATGGCAGGCACTGGTTCTGAGTCTCAAAGTGGCATCAGTCGCAGTTATCTGGCTGCTTCCGGTGGGGATTCTTCTGGCCTGGCTGCTGGCAAAAAAGCAGTTTATGGGTAAAGGGTTGCTCGACAGTGTTATTCATCTTCCGCTGGTGTTGCCACCGGTGGTTATCGGTTATCTGTTGCTGGTCGTAATGGGACGGCGCGGCTTCATTGGTCAGTGGCTTGAGCAGCATTTTGATTTGGTGTTCAGCTTCAACTGGAAAGGCGCGGCGCTGGCTTCAGCAGTAGTAGCGCTGCCTCTGATGGTCCGGGCAATCAGGCTCAGCCTTGAAGCCGTTGACAGTCGCCTGGAGCAGGCAGCCCGCACTCTGGGTGCATCTCCTTTGAAGGTGTTCTTTACCATTACGCTCCCGCTGACTCTGCCTGGCGTTATCAGTGGGATCATGCTGGCGTTTGCCCGCAGTCTTGGGGAGTTTGGTGCAACCATCAGCTTTGTGTCCAGTATTCCCGGCGAAACACAGACTCTGCCACTGGCGATGTACAGTTTTATTGAAACCCCGGGCGCAGAAGCGGATGCAGCGCGCCTGTGTGTGATCTCTGTTGTGGTGGCGCTGTTGTCACTTGTTCTGTCGGAGTGGATGGCGCGTCTGACGCAACGCAGGCTTGGTCAGTCGGAGGGAGGTGGCCATGATTGAGGTATCAATCAAAAAACAGCTCGGTGACCTTAGTCTCGATATGGAGTGGCGTCAGCCCGGAGGCGGGATCACCGCGGTATTTGGCCGCTCAGGAGCAGGCAAGACATCGTTTATTAACGCTATTTCCGGGCTGCATACCCCCGATTCCGGCAGGGTACAGATTAACGGTAAACTGCTGTTTGATTCAGAAAGCGGAGTCAATATTGCTGTCGAGAAACGCCGTATTGGATATGTCTTTCAGGATGCCCGTCTGTTTCCCCATTACTCTGTACTGGGCAATCTGAACTATGGTCGTTCCAGGCCGTATGATCAGGAACAGTTTGACAGAATAGTTTCATTGCTCGACTTGTCATCGTTACTTGGCCGCAGGCCTGTTCAGCTCTCGGGCGGTGAAAAACAACGGGTCGCAATTGGCCGGGCTCTGCTCTCTTCACCTGAACTGCTTATCATGGATGAGCCACTGGCCTCACTTGATATGCCACGTAAACGCGAAGTCATGCCTTATCTGGAACGCCTCTCCCGGGAGCTTTCTGTGCCGATCCTGTACGTGACTCACAGCCTGAGTGAGATACTGCGTCTTGCAGATAATATGCTGGTGATTGACCAGGGCAGGCTGGTGTGTCAGGGCAGTCTTGAAGACGTGTGGAAGTCAAAAGTGATGAGACCCTGGCAGTCGTTTTCGGATCAAAGTACTGTGTTTGAAGCGCATATAGACCACCACCACCCGGAATACGCCCTGAGCTGTCTGAGCCTTGGGGAAGACAAGCATCTTTGGGTGCAGCGTCTTGCCGGCAGCAAAGGCAGCCCGGTACGGATCCAGGTGCGGTCCAACGATGTGTCAGTCGCGCTGGAAAAGCCGGCTGCTACCTCTATTCGTAATGTGATCCCGGTGAAGATAGTGGGTGTCGAGACGCGTGAGCCAGCTAAAGAGCGCCAGAGTGTATCACTGGAACTGGAGATTTCGCCGGGCAGAACTTTGTGGGCGAACGTTACCCAGTGGGCAGTGGACGATCTTGGTCTGAAACCGGGACTGAGCGTATACGCGCTCATCAAAGGGGTGAGTGTGACCCAGAAAGATATGGTTGCCGTCCTGGGTCACGAATCATAGGGGTCAGACTTTAAACTTCTCCACCAGTCCGTCCAGTGCCTCGCACTGGGTGGCAAGCATGTCGCAGGCGTTTTCAGCGCTGCTGACCATTTCCACCATCTGGAATGAACTCTCGATGATAGATTGCATGTGACCGGCGACTTCGTTGGCCAGTTGGTTTTGCTGGCCGGAAGAAGCTTCTATTTCCTTACTGCCGGATGCTATTCCCTCAACAGCACCGGTAACTGAGGCAAGGGTTTCGCTGGTCTGTTTTGACAGATTAATGGTTGTGGTACCTGTTTCCAGGCTGATGTTGACTGCTGATACGGCCTGCTCTGCGGCCTGTTTCAACTGGTCAATGGTCTTTTGGATCTGCTCGGTGCTTTGCTGGGTTTTTCCGGCCAGGGCGCGCACTTCATCAGCCACTACAGCGAAACCACGACCCTGTTCGCCAGCCCTTGCTGCTTCAATTGCAGCGTTCAGTGCCAGCAGGTTAGTCTGGTCAGCGATTTCAACGATAACCGCCAGCAGACCAACGATGCTGTTGACGTTGCTGTCGAGATCGCCAATGACTTCACCACCGGATTTGATCTGGCTCTCCAGTACCGCCATCGAAGAGACGGTTTGATCCAGCAAACGGTTTGCTTCACCTAATTGGTTCAACCCTTCCTGACTCACCTGAGCAGTTTGTGTGGCGTTGTGGGTTACCGTGTCACTTATGGCCTGTACCTGACTGGCTGAGTGCGAGACCTGGTCACTCTCACCCTGCTGACTCGATACATACATCACGATCCCCTGGGTCAGGCTGCGAATATTCTCCATCTCGGCCCGTACTGAATTGGAAGTAATGATAATTTCTGTCATTGAACTATGAACCGATGCCAGAAATGAGTTAAAGGCTTCACTCAGTTTACCGGCTTCATCTGCGGAATTGACGGGAAGGCGCAGGGTCAGATCGGTGTCTCCGCGGGTCATTTTCTCAAGTGCGTCTTTGATCCGGTTAAGCGGGGTAAGAACCTGACTGGTTGTGAGCCACATAAGGACAAGGCCAATACCTGCGACGATTATGCCTCCACCGATAATCAGCCCCGCCGGGCTTTGCTGCCCGCCGAACCGGGAAAGCACCAGCAGCAGGAGCGCTGAGTAAGCTGCTATCAGGATTAAAAACGACAGGGAGATTTTGACCCTGAGTGTCAGATTACTAAACCATTTCATTGTGTGACCCCAACTCATTCCTTTTAGTTAACTATAGACAAAAAAACGGCCCTGATATGGGCCGTTTGGTTCAAAAAGGTTTTGATTTACTTATTTTTCTGCAGTGAACTCACCAACTGTGACTTCAACGCGGCGGTTTTGCTCACGGCCCCCTGCTGTGTCATTAGAAGCGATCGGATTGGTTTCACCATCACCGCGTACGGTAATTCGACGTTCGTCTACACCCTGGGAAACCAGGTAATCCGCCACAGACTGAGCGCGCTGCTCAGACAGTTTCTGGTTAAACTCAGCGCGGCCGGTGCTGTCGGTATGGCCGACAATGGTAACTGAAGACTGAGGGTAGGTCAGAAGCAGCTCTTTCAGTTCATCAAACTGGTGAAGCGCTGAAGGACTGAGTTTGTTACTGCCGGTTTCAAACAGGCCGACATCGTGCTGAGAGCGGAAAGTGATGGCTTGAGCGACAGGTGCTGCGGCAACAACAGCAGCTTCTTTTGCCGGAGCAGCTTCAACTGCCGGCTGTACCGATGCGGCAGTTTGCACTGGTTCTGCGTAATTTTGCTGCGCACTTCCAAAACGGTATGTGAAGCCCAGACTTACCAGACCAGAGCTGACATTGCGCAACGAATCATAGCTGTGCGGTGCTGCCATCTGGTATTCAAGACGGGCAGAGACATCAGGGCTGATGAAGTACTCCAGACCAAGCGCGCTGAGCAGGCTGAAGTCTGTATCTGAGGAGGCATATTTCGAGAAACTCACGCCCAGTTTGCCGTAGAAATCGAGAGAGTCAGTAAGAGGGGCGTTGAACTTTGGTGCGAAGGTCAGCTGGCTTAACGCGCCGTCCATTTCGGTTCCCGCACCGTAGTTGGTTTTAAAGTCACCAATTCGTTCCAGACCGGCCTCAATCGACAGGGTCTCACTGTATTGGTAACCGAGGTACCCACCAAATCCAACACTGTTATCATCACAGGGCTCTGATGCGACACAGGCATTTTTCAGGAAGGAGTAGCCGGCTTTTGCACCAATATAAGTCTGGCTTTGTGCCGCCAGAGGAAGGGCTGCAAGAACTGACAACGCGATTAACTGCTTTTTCATAGTGGAATCCTTATCCGCATTGGGTAGGTTTTAGTTATTGTTGCGGCTTAATTATTGATTTCAGAAATGAAGGAATCAATTTTGAGAGGTAAAAAAAATGTCAAAATGCAAAAATTCTTAAAATTGAAACAAAAAAAAGCCACGCCCGAAGGCGTGGCTGATGATTCATTAAGTGCTTATTTAGCAAACACTTCTTTGAACTCTTTCTTCAGAAGAGGGTCACGACGTGCTTTTTTCAGCTGCTTGGCTATGTCTTTAACACAGTTGTGCAGAGACTGATCCAGAAGCTGTGCTTTGTAATCGGTCTTCTGCTCGTCGCTCATGCTTGCTGGCAGTTCCAGGGTCTGGAACTCTTCCATTACGCTTACGCCGGCAAATGCCTGGCCAACAGAGATCAACGCGTGAAATTGCTCGAAGTTATCCAGGATGTTCTGAGCGCTTGCTGGCAGAGTATTCCAGGTCTCGCGTACTGCTTCCTCAGAAACTTCGTGGATTGAAGCGACCATATTGTACAGCTCTTCAGGTACATCATCGAACGCGATAACAGCGCGCAGTTCAGGAGAAAGAGAGTTCAGGTCTACTTTGGTAGCTTCAGCAGTTTGGGATTGTTCTGACATGGAAGTGTCCTAATTCGGTTTTTAAAAAAGGGGATACTATGTGTCTGTGGATAAATGTCAACTTATTCACGCCGTTATCTGGCAGAACAGAAAACCGGCATGCTATATTTTGATTTAATGTGATGATAATTGGTTGGATTTGTATGGAGTTAACAACCTCGTCAATCCGCATACTGCTGGTCGACGATCTGCAGATAGAACGTATGCAGTTGGCGATACGGCTGAAACAGCTTGGGCATGTTGTTGAGATGGCAGAAAGTGGTGAGAAGGCTCTGGAAATCTATTCCGTGTTTGAACCAGAGCTGGTGCTGCTTGATATCAGTATGCCCGACATGGATGGTTTTGAGGTCGCGAGGCATCTGCGTGAAACTCATGATGAATGGGTTCCGATTATTTTCCTCAGCAGTCACGAAGAGCCTGCCATGATCGCCCGGGCTATTGAAGCCGGTGGCGATGATTATCTGGTTAAGCCGGTGGACAAACTGGTGCTCAATGCCAAGCTGGTTGCCATGCAGCGTATCGCCGGAATGCGGAGAGAGCTGAAACTGGCAACCGCTCAGCTGGAGTCGATGAACTCTTCACTGCAGCAGCAGGTCAATGAAGACGGGCTGACTGGTGTATATAACCGTCGCTTTATCAATGATGAGCTGGCCAAAATGATTACCTGGCATGGCAGGCATCGCCTTCCGCTGACGGTTATATTGCTCGATGTGGACTATTTTAAAGCCTATAACGACAGTTATGGTCATATAGAAGGGGACAGTTGTTTGCAGTCCATCGCCGGAACCCTGCATGACATGTTCACCCGTACTGGCGAGTTCGTTGGCCGTTACGGTGGTGAAGAGTTTGCCGTGATCATGAGTAACTCTGATACACACTACGCAGTCAGACAGATGGATCGGATCCGCGATACCATTGCGGAGCTTTGCATTCCTCACCGTGAGTCTGTGGTTTCTGGGTGCGTGACGGTGTCACAAGGGGGCTATGCCCTGATCCCAACCGGACGGGAATCCGTCGATGAAATCTTCAGCCGCGCAGACAAAGCGCTGTATAAGGCAAAACATTCGGGTCGTGATCGGTTTGAAGTGTGTGAACAGGGCGTGTGCTGAGAGATCTGGCTTTCCCCTGCAGGAAAACCGGAATGAAAAAAGCCACCGTAATGGTGGCTTACTTTTACTGACGTTGTTATGTCAAGCCTTTATATGGCACTCACATCTTCAGCCTGAGGACCTTTCTGGCCGTGGGTAACCACAAAAGATACCTGCTGACCATCAGTCAGGTTACGACGGCCAGTACCATTAATCGCTGAGAAATGGACGAACACGTCTTTACCGCCTGCTGCCGGTGTAATGAAACCAAAACCTTTATCCTGGTTGAACCACTTTACAGTGCCATTGACTTTTTCACTCATATTTCAAACTCTTCTATATACACGTTGATGCACTATCGCAACAACAAATTCACACTACCGCAGAGCGATAATTACAGCCAGTGAAATATCGGGGAAGTGTTTGATGGTGTGATCTTGTCCAGATAAATTGCTAATTCCCGAGCTAAGTCTCATTCCGGGTATGGTTTTTGATTCATCAGACATGCCTTAACCTGGGAGTAAAAGTGAACCGTGAAAGGGATTTACGGCACTTTATGCTGCAACGACGCAGTTACGGCCCTTTTTCTTGGCTTTATATAGGGCTTCGTCGGCTGCTTTGATAACTTCTGTGTACTTGCTGTGTTGCTGGTTATCGGACACACCAATACTGATGGTGACTTTAGCCGTTTTGGCCGCGTTGCCGGAGCCGCGTTTTTTGGTGCCGGCTTTGTCGTTTTTCGGCCGGGAATCTTTATTACGGATGATCATCTCGTAATCTGCGATGCTTTGACGAAGCTCTTCGAGATACTCAATGGTTTCGTCTGCGTACTTTGACTTGAAGAGCACGGTAAATTCCTCACCACCATAGCGGTATACTTTGGCATTACCACCGGTTTTAAGCAGTTTCTTCGCTACCAGACGCAGGACGTGATCCCCGGTGTCATGGCCGTGAGTGTCGTTAAACTTTTTAAAGTGGTCGACGTCGAGCATGGCAATAGAGTAGGTACGGCCCAGATGCGCCATTTCGTTTTCCAGTGCGCGGCGGCTTGGGATTTCCGTAAGCTGATCAACAAAAGCCAGTTTATGGCTGGTGGAGATGATGTTGTAAATCAGCAAAATACCGGCGCAGGTAAACAGCACCGACGAAATATAGGTCAGATGAAAGCCAAAAAAGGTCATGCTGGCGAACAGCAGTGCTGAATAGATACAGCTGTCTATGGGTTCATTACGGGTCAGCACCATTATCCCGGAGACAGCGACAAAGCCTGCGCAGTAGAGTATCGCCAGGAAAGGCAGGCGGGAAACGCCTTCAATGGAAAACAGCAGCCCTTCCCACAGCTGTTCATCACCGGCCTGCTTATAGTGAGAAATAATCAGATCACTCCAAAACAGAAAACCTGCCATCACGACAAGATAAAGTATGCCGGAGCGGGAGAAAAAACGTCTGTTGGGAAAGGCATAAACAGAAAAGCACGCGGCAGGCAGAAGAAAAGCCAGCAGGCTGAACTCCAGCCGGGCGGTGCCGTAGGAAAGCGGAACCTGAAGACGGCTCTGTATAAAGTAGTAGGCCAACGTCATCGCCACGGCAATCATGCCCATCCGGCCCTGGCTGAAGCTGTGGCATAAAAGCAGCGCTATGCCGAACAGCATATACGGCAGCAGGCTGACAAAACCCAGGTTGTCAGTAACGAAGCTGTTCAGATAATCAAGCCCCCCCCAGGCCCCGGCAACAAGCAGGACAGGAGTCAGAAAACGGATCTGATTAGAGTAGGAAGAGAGCCAGGGCATTCGTAGAGCTACTTAGTATTGTGTATTTTGTACATAGTGGAATTGAGCTTCTAAGGATACGTTTATTCCGCTATTTTCCAAGTACTTTGCTAAACTATTTAGAAAAAAGTACATGAATTGGGAGCTCTGCAGATACGAATGTTGTCAAAAGAGCGCAGGTACATCAGTTTTATGTGGTGACTTAGGGTATAAAAAGAGTCAGAGCAGAGATATAGCAACTTAAGGAAAGGACGTTATGCAAATTAGTGTCGATGTTCACAACTATATGGAAACGCTGGTCGGTCACCGGTTAGCACTGGAATACTACACGGAGAAGTATTCCTCTGATCAGCTTGCAGATTTAGCATGTATTACATTAAATCAGTTGAGGCCTGTTTACATTCGTTATGACATTGATTTTCTCTCCTCTTTGCCGGAAGAAAAATTTGTGGCGATCAATAAGCAGGTCGATGCAGCTCTCGATGCCGCAGAAAAGATGATAGAAGATGACCGGCGAAAAGAGCGTGAAGGTGATGTGCCGGTAGTGTACAGTCGTCCAAGACGCGTCGACGATGACGAACTGGAATGGTACGAAGTGCCTATTTTAAAGCAAAACAGTGACAAAAACGGAGGTTAAGCGTGGGTCTGTTTTCAAAGTTGTTTGGTGGGGCGAAAACCCCGGAAGTAAAGCAGGCGGAACCGGTTGAGTACGAAGGATTTAAGATCTATCAGGAAGCCAGGGCTGAAGGTGGTCAGTTTCGTATTGCCGGACGGATAACCAAAGAGTATCCGGATGGTGAAGTGAAGGAGCATGTGTTCATCCGCTCAGATCTTTTATCAACTGAGCATGATGCCAACGAGTTTATGCTGAAAAAAGCGCAGATGTTTATCGATCAAATGGGTGATGAGATTTTCTGAATTGTCGGTAACATTATAAACACAAGGGCTTTTCCTGAGGTTTGAGTCCCATCCGTTTTTATGAGCCAGCAGGTATTAATCTGTTGGCTCTTTTTGTATTCTGGGTGAAAAAGCAACGTTTGACTGAATGGTGTTCAATTTGCTGGCAAAAGTCATCTGGTTTGACCTCTGTTTAGTGTCTCGCACGTTGTTTTTTTACGCTAATAAAGGGAGAATTGACCCTTACTTTCAGTTATATGTAATGAAAGTTTGTATTTTTATTACAAAGAGCTTGAAGTACGCTTCAGGCTTGTATAAAAAAAGAATATTCATTGTGCCAATAGTAGGGAATAACTATGCAAATTGGTGTGCCTAGAGAGATACTCGTAGGTGAAACACGAGTTGCTGCGACACCGAAAACGGTTGAGCAGCTTTTAAAGCTGGGATTTGAAGTCTCAGTAGAAACCCAGGCGGGCGTACTGGCAAGTTTTGATGACGCCGCGTATGAAGCCGCAGGGGCTAAAGTTGTATCTGCAGATGAGATTTGGAACTCCGATCTGATCCTTAAAGTGAATGCACCTCTTTATGAAGGTGACATTGACGAAGTAGAGAAGCTTAAAGAGGGTGCAAGCCTGATCAGTTTTATCTGGCCGGCACAAAATCCGGAGTTGATGGAAAAGCTGTCTGGCAAGAACATTAACGTAATGGCAATGGATGCTGTTCCTCGTATCTCTCGTGCTCAGGCGCTGGATGCATTGAGCTCAATGGCAAACATTGCGGGTTACCGTGCAGTTGTAGAAGCGGCGCATGAGTTTGGCCGTTTCTTTACCGGTCAGATCACGGCAGCCGGTAAAGTGCCACCAGCCAAAGTTCTGGTAGCGGGTGCCGGTGTTGCTGGTCTGGCAGCTATCGGTGCTGCTGGCAGCCTGGGTGCTATCGTTCGCGCATTTGACGTTCGTCCTGAAGTAAAAGAGCAGGTCGAGTCAATGGGTGCCGAGTTCCTTGAGGTAGACTTCCAGGAACAGTCCGGCTCAGGCGATGGTTACGCGAAAGAAATGTCTGACGAGTTCAACAAGAAAGCAGAAGAGCTGTACGCAGCTCAGGCGAAAGACGTTGATATTATCGTAACGACTGCACTTATCCCTGGCCGTCCGGCTCCGCGTCTGATCACCAAAGAAATGGTCGACAGCATGAAAGCGGGCAGCGTGATTGTTGACCTTGCTGCGGCTAACGGCGGTAACTGTGAGTACACAGTTGCGGACAAAGTGATCACCACTGACAACGGCGTTAAGGTTGTTGGTTACACCGATATGGTTGGTCGTCTTCCTACTCAGTCTTCCCAGCTTTACGGTACCAACCTGGTAAACCTGCTGAAACTGCTGTGTAAAGAAAAAGACGGCAACATCGACATCGATTTTGAAGATGTGGTACTTCGCGGTGTAACTGTGGTTAAAGAAGGTGAAGTGACCTGGCCTGCGCCACCGATTCAGGTGTCTGCTCAGCCGGAAGCCAAGCCTCAGGCTGCACCAGTTAAAGAAGTAAAAGCAGACGAGCCGGTTTCTCCGGTTAAGAAGATTGCAGGTCTGGTTGCCGGTGTCGGTGCCTTTGCCTGGATCGCGTCTGTTGCTCCTGCGGCATTCCTGTCGCACTTTACGGTATTCGTTCTTGCCTGTGTTGTAGGTTACTACGTGGTATGGAACGTAACTCATGCGCTGCACACGCCACTGATGTCAGTGACCAACGCAATCTCAGGCATCATCGTTGTTGGTGCGCTGCTTCAGATTGGGCAGGGCAACGGAGTGGTGACCTTCCTGGCGTTTATCGCCGTGTTGATAGCAAGCATCAACATCTTTGGTGGCTTTACCGTCACCAAGCGGATGCTTGAAATGTTCCGTAAAGACTAAGGAGTAACAAATGTCTGCAGGATTAGTACAAGCCGCATACATTGTTGCTGCGGTTCTATTCATTATGAGTCTGGCTGGCCTGTCAAAGCAGGAATCTGCCCGCTCTGGTAACTACTACGGTATCGCAGGTATGGCGATCGCTCTGATCGCGACGATCTTTGGCCCGGAAGCTGAAGGTTTTGCGTGGGTTATCGTAGCTATGGCTATCGGTGGTGCGATTGGTATCTTCTACGCTCGTAAAGTAGAAATGACCGAAATGCCGGAGCTGGTTGCAATCCTACACAGCTTTGTGGGTATGGCTGCAGTACTGGTTGGTTTCAACAGTTACCTTGAGCCACCGGCACCGATCTCAACCGATCTGGCTGAGATCCACGCAGAGCACGTGATCCACCTGGTGGAAGTGTTCCTTGGTGTATTCATCGGTGCGGTTACGTTTACCGGCTCGATTGTTGCCTTCGGTAAACTGCGTGGTGTGATTTCATCTTCTCCGCTGAACATTCCACACAAACACAAGTGGAATCTGGCAGCGGTAGTTGTGTCATTCCTTCTGATGATGCACTTCGTAAACAACGACGGCAGCATGTTTGCCCTGATCGTGATGACCCTGATTGCATTCGCATTCGGTTACCACCTGGTGGCATCTATCGGTGGTGCGGATATGCCGGTTGTGGTTTCAATGCTGAACTCCTACTCAGGCTGGGCAGCCGCGGCGGCTGGTTTCATGCTGGCAAACGACCTGCTGATCGTAACCGGTGCTCTGGTTGGTTCTTCAGGTGCGATCCTGTCTTACATCATGTGTAAGGCGATGAACCGCTCGTTTATCAGTGTTATTGCTGGTGGCTTTGGTCAGGAAGTTGTGGTCAGCGGCGATGCAGAAGAGCAGGGTGATCACTACGAGACTCACGCTGAAGAAGTCGCAGAAATGCTGAAGAACTCTAAGTCTGTGATCATCACTCCTGGATACGGTATGGCAGTAGCTCAGGCTCAGTACCCGGTATACGAGATCACTGAAAAACTGCGTGCACACGGCGTTGAAGTTCGCTTTGGTATTCACCCGGTAGCGGGTCGTCTGCCTGGCCACATGAACGTACTGCTGGCGGAAGCGAAAGTACCGTACGATATCGTGCTGGAAATGGACGAGATCAACGATGACTTCGAAGAGACAGATACCGTTCTGGTTATCGGTGCGAACGACACCGTGAACCCGGCAGCACTGGAAGATCCGAACAGCCCAATCGCTGGCATGCCGGTTCTTGAAGTGTGGAATGCGAAGAACGTTGTTGTGTTTAAGCGTTCTATGAATACTGGTTATGCCGGCGTTCAGAACCCGCTGTTCTTCAAAGAGAACACCTCAATGCTGTTTGGTGATGCAAAAGAGAGCTGTCTGAATATTTCAGCGCATATCTGATCTGCTAATCAGTTTTGAATCAAAGGGAGGCTTCGGCCTCCCTTTTGTTTTAGCGCTTTAGTGCGGATATGTTATATTGATAACTGCTTATACCTATTATAAAAAACGAGATTAGTCAGATTTTGTATCGTTCACTTTTGCTTTTTGTTACGGCTGCCCTGACAAGTACGACTGCGACGGCAGAGAGCCTGCCAGAGCGCATTGATGCTTTTCGCGCCAAATTTGATAACGTGCCGGCGCTTGTCTCTTATGACATGCGCGTGATCCAGTCTGACTTTCCTACCAAACTGTTGACACCGGAGTCCATGCTCCCCCAGACCGAAGATTATCCTCTTAGGGATGTTCAGCGCCTGTATGAGCTCGCCCATACCTGTACCGGCAAACTTCCTTTAAGCCCGCTTATCACAGAACCACTGGTGTTCACCCGCGCGATGTGTAAAAGCACCAAACTGCCGCTTAAATGGTTTGCCCGATCAGGTCTTATTCATCCGGGCGGGGGAACGTATGCCGCCCGTTATGCCGCAAGATACCCTGTTTTGTATGATGATCTGAAAGATTACATGCACATTAAAGAGCGTCCGGTTGCGGAGCCTGAAAGCCTGCTCGGTCGCCTGCAGGCGATGGATTATAGTGCTATTAATGCGCTCATTTCGGGATCAGACATGTTGCAGCAGGGGCAGGAGCTCTGGCTTCGTCAGGGTGACAAGTATCTGATCTATCCCTACTCAGTCTGGTCTCCGTTTCTGGCCGAAACCAGCCTGAAAGCCACGCTGGAGAATAACGCCAGCATTTGTTACGTGCGCAGTGGTAATATTTGCTGGGAGCAGGAAGATCATTCGGATCTTTTGCTCAATATTATGATCGCGCTGGTGCTGTTTAACGTGGTGATCCTGGCTGCGTGGGCAACATCCCGCTGGAATGACAAGCGTAAAGAGCTGAGAAGCCGGATGCTGGTCCTGCAGATCCTGACCCACGAACTGCGCACTCCAATTGCCAGCCTTTCCCTTACCGTTGAGGGATTTCGCCGGGAATTTGAACACCTGCCCGAGTCGGTTTACGATGAATTTCGCCGATTATGCGAAGATTCACGCAGATTACGCCAGTTAGCGGAGGCAAGTAAGGATTATTTGCAATCCGATAACAAACAGTTGGCCTCTGAATGGTTACCATCAGTATATGAATGGCTGGCTTATCGGTACGAAGAGCTGCCGGTACCTATAGATATTCAGTTAAACCAGGACAGGGCAGTAAAAGTTAACATTTACTGGCTTGGTACCTGCCTGGATAATTTGGTTAATAACGCGGTCAAATATGGCGTTGCTCCTGTTGGCATCAGAATTACAACGGGTGATAAGAGCATTCGTTTTGAAGTGCAGGATCAGGGCACGTTAACCCGCAAAGACTGGAAAGAATTAAGAAAGCCGTTTGTCAGTAAAAGCGGCTTAGGACTGGGCCTGACCATCGTTGAATCGATGGTAGAGCGAATGGGAGGCAAACTCTCACTTGAAGGCCCACCGACGACATTTATATTGGAGATACCTTGTGAAACAGACTCTGCTTCTTGTTGAAGATGATAAAAACCTGGCTGACGGTCTGCTGGTCAGTCTTGAGCAGGCTGGTTATGACGTGTTGCATGCGGAGACGATCGCCGAAGTTGCGCCGTTGTGGGAAAAAGTGGATCTTGTAGTTCTCGACAGGCAGTTGCCGGACGGTGATTCCGTTGATCATCTGGCCGACTGGAAAAAGATCAAGAAAGTACCGGTGATCCTGCTGACGGCGCTGGTATCGATAAAAGATAAAGTCTCCGGCCTGGATGCCGGTGCCAACGATTACCTGACCAAGCCGTTTGCTGAAGCTGAGCTGTTTGCCCGCATTCGTGCCCAGCTTCGTGTGCCGGATAGTGACGGGGAAGAGGAGCACCGCGTGGTTGTCGGTAATCTTGCTATCGATACCCAAACCCGCGAAGTCGTTTTTAACGAAGAGCAAATTACGCTGACCCGTACCGAGTTCGATCTTTTGCTGTTCCTGGCAACCAATATCGGTCGTGTATTCACCCGTGATGAACTGCTGGACCATGTTTGGGGTTACAACCACTTCCCGACAACCCGTACTGTAGATACCCACGTACTGCAGCTGCGTCAGAAACTGCCGGGCATAGAGATTGAAACCCTGCGTGGCGTTGGCTACAAGATGAAAGGCTGACAGTGAAGAAACGACTCTTTCTCACTCTGATGTTTGCCGCCACAGCATGTGCGGCAAACAATCCTCCCTGGTTTGAACAGCAAACTGAGCTGACCCATGCCCACAAAAAATTGCTGGAAAATGATCTTCCTGGCTCATTTGCGGCTATGGTGCAGGTCTGGCAGAAGTCTCCGGAAGAGTATGTGGCCAGGCACCTTGATCAGTTACTGGTCAAATCGCTGGAAAAAGACTGTGGCCGTTCGCTGAGTAAAACAGAACTGCCGGAATGGCTGGATGAGCTGGTGATCCGTCGTCAGGTAATACAATCTCCGGGCAGACAGTCTTCAAGCTTAATCATTGACGCACTGGCCCAACAGAAACTTCAAAACATTCGCTTCCGTAAGTGGACGAAGGCAAAAGTCTCCTCGGATAATGACTTCAACCTTCTGTCTGAACAGCCCAACGGGGATTTGGTTTACAGTAAACGCTACAGCCTCAACTCGCGCCTTCCCAGTGGCCTTTATCAGGTTACGGTGTCACCCGTGGGGGGTGAGGAATGGAATTCCTGGGTAATTGTATCGGAGCCTCAGGCCAAAGAAGTGCTTCGCTGGCAATCCAAAGACGCGTGGAAAGTTGAGAAAACCGGCCTGCTGAACCGCCACTGTCCGCTGCCGGTAATGAATATCTCAGTTTTCGATTACTTTGAAGGCCAGTATCAGAAAATCTGGACCAAGGACTACGAAACCGAATATCCAACAACCATACCTCTGTCTGATTTTGCACCGGATCGCTATGTTTTGGCGGTTTCGATAACCCATAAACGCTGGCAGGGTGTAATTTCAATAGAAGATCAGCAGGTTATTAGTAAAACTTACGATATATCGGTGGATTAATAGCGCTAAAGATTCGATAATTAAAGCCGATATAAGACGAAAGGATTACGTTTAGCGGTCTTAATATGAAAAGAATTTCCTTAGCGACAACCATCGCTCTCACTTTAACTGCCACCGGCGTGTCGGCAGCAAACTACTCGGTCGATGGCCGCGGCGACGCCATGGGTGGTGTTGGTGTGGTTTCGGCTGACTTTCTTACTGCCCCTTTCTATAACCCTGCGCTGGCAGCGCTCTACCGACGTAAAGATAACTCTGGCATGCTTATACCTGCATTGGGGCTGAGCTATAACGATCAGGGAGATCTGTTTAATACTATTACATCCATCCCGGATATCAGCACTGAAGCAGAAGCAACAGAGGCTCTTGCCAAGCTTGACGATGGAGATCTGACCTTTGATTTCGGTGGTGCTATTGCGTTTGCAATCCCAAACTCTTATCTGTCGATGAACGTCTACGCCAAAGCGTATACCGAATCGTTCGTTAGCCCAATTAAAGGTTCTAACGGAGCCAATGACCTGGAAGATTTGCAGCGTACAGAGATCAGTCTGTTTTCTGTTGGGGTTACCGAGATCGGTATGACGTTTGCCAAGTATTATACATTGCTCGGTCAGCACACCTCGTTCGGTATCACTCCAAAGATCCAGCGGGTTTATACCCTGATGGATATCATGTCACCAGACGATTTTGGTTTTAGTTCACTGACTGACTCCGCAGCCGGTGAAACCGCATTTAATATGGATGCGGGGGCAGTATGGTTTTATGGCCCTTACCGGATTGGTTTTTCTGCGATGAACATTTTCTCGCGTGACATTGAAACCAACACTGCGGTATCCAATGCCAGTGGTACACCGGCTAACATCAGTTATGTTTACCAACTCCAGCCTAACTACACCGTTGGTGTGGGTCTGGTAGGGGATTACTACTCCTTCAGCGTTGATTACGATCTGGTGAAGCGGGAGAAGTTTAAAGGTGTGGATGATGATGCACAAATGCTGCGTGCTGGTCTTGAACTGGATCTGATGCGTCAAATTCAGTTCCGTGCAGGTTACTACACCAACCTTGCTAAAGAGAACAACGAGGGCACCATGACTGCGGGTATTGGTCTTTCACCTCTCGGTATCATCACTATGGACATCGGTGCGAGTTACACTAACTCTAAATCGATGGGCGTGTATGTAAACTTCCTTGGCAGTTACTGATTAATCGGTTATTCTCGGCCTCCAACTTATGGAGGCCGAAATGTTTCAAGACTTACCGACACTATCTCACGAAGAACAACAAAAAGCAGTCGAGCAAATTCAGGAACTGATGCAGCAGGGTATCAGTACGGCTGAAGCCATCAAAATCGTTGCTGAGCAAATCCGAAAAGAAATCGCAGAGCAACAGGTGTAATTCCGTTTTCCATTCAGTGTACTTCTCTTCACACTAGTTATAGTGATGACTCGTTTTCAGGCTGCACTGTTCCGCAAGACGGTCAAGGGCAGGGGATAAGCCCCTGCTTGTAAAAAAGCACCCTGGCGCACTATAACTAAGCTTTTGCTTAATCTCTGTTCTTTCCCTTCTTTCAAACGTCATCTCCAGTTAACCCCTTTAATCCATCTTCTCTGGTTAATTAACAGGCTCCGGAACTGTAATACGTGTGTGACAGGGGAGGTTTGTGACGCAGTGAGCTAATAAGTAAAGTGAGCACTTAATGAGTAGATGATATGACTGCATTGATATAAAAATTCCCGTTATTACAATGGGATATGGTTTTGGTGAGGAATGCCCAGGGTGTGGGGGTTTTAATTACCAGGGCGCATTCAGGGCGATATTTCTCTGGTGGTTTTCTTTTAAACTGCCGCTATCAACAACTTATCCACAAATGGTAAGTTTATTACAGTTGCGGTGTAAGTGCTTGCAGGGCTGAGATCGCTGGGAGTTGCTGGGTCGTCGGTTAGTGATGCGTGTTACGTCGTAACATATGAAAGGAAGCCTGGCACAGAGCGGCCAGGCTTGCGTATCAAGCGGACTAAGCTGGCACTTTCGAAACAGGGGAAGAAAATGCCCGGTCAGTCCGATACTAATATTGAATGTCACTTCACTGGTCAGGTGCACGTTCGCATTAGCACTTAAACAGTTAAGCACGTCTATAGTAATCGTTTGGGCAGAACATTCAGTTTATAAATTGTCGTAATAATGTAATCACGGGATGACAAACCAGTTTTGGTGGCAGACCGGTAGATTAGAGTGACGGCGTAACATATTGCTCGTATTTGCGGTATGTATCTAAATATGTCGGGAAATCCTGTGATTGTTTCAGGAATAACTGCATTTTAACAAGCGGTAAGATTTGCTGAAATGTAACAAGAGCCGGTTATCGCTGGCTGAGAAAAAACAAAATGGTTTGCAACCGCAACCAACTACCGGGAGGTAGTATCAATAACGATATAGCGTGATGGTGATGATATGACTACATTTTCAAAAGCTTTGCTACCTTTACTACTTCTGGCACCTGGTTTCGCTTCTGCATCTTTCGGGCCTTTTCTGTGTGAAACCAGCTCAGCAACCGGCTACGCAGAGATGGACGGGACCGTCGCTCCGGTAACCGTTCAAAACGAAGATAAGTACCTGATCAAAAAGATGCCATGGCCAGTGAGCAAACAGGGCGACACCTATGTCAGCGTAACCCGAATCGGCGAGCAGCACTCCCGCTTCCGCTGTCTGGTCCATGACAACGACGATTTGATTTGCTCAGACGACCTGATGGGTGAGTTCAAAATGTCCCCGGATTCTATGCGTTTCATTTACGCCTACATGAACGGTTACGTTGAAAACGACATGCAGGTCAGCCAGCCATTCCTGGCGATAGGGACTTGTAAGCCGATTAAATAACCCCCGAAATGCCAGCTCATGTTGAGCTGGCATTTTGCCCGCACTTTATACCCGCTACATTTTCTATTCTATTACTTTCTTTTTACCTGTTTTCTTGTTAGGAATTGAAATATTTGGATTCGCCCCAAGATTGTATGTGAACCCTCGTTATAGGGAGGGTATGCAAACAACAAATAGAAGAGGCTATATCCAGTGTCACTTGAGAGTTTGAGAGAGTCTGCTTTTCGTGTTGGAAGTGTAAGACGTAGCCCACATAACAATCTGACATGGCTCGCAGCCATCTCTTTGGTAGGTATAGCGGTTATCTATTTTTCCAGGCACTTACCGGAAACATTTGAAGGAGGGGCGGAACTAATTGATAAACTGGATGATATTCTCCTTGGTTACATCGTATCGTACATATTCTACTATGTTAACTTTTACATGCCTGAACGACGAAAGTTTGAGTTCAACTGTCATTTTGTTGGGGAATGTTTGGCGAGGATAGCCTATAACAACCTGCAATTTCAGAGAGTGACGAACAACCCAGATGTAGACCACGTTTCGATTTTGGGGTTCCCCGGATATTGCTCAAAGCACTTTACACCTAATATAGACAAGGCCATGCTCAACTTAAAAGAGTATCCCCAGCATTGTGTTGACTTGGAAAAGCAAGTTTTGTACTGCACAAATAAAAGTATACCCAATATGGTAATGACGCTAAAACAAGTTATGAGCCTCATGATAATAGCGCGAAACAGTGAAAGCATGAAGTCGCTTAGAATTCCAAAGAGCCACAACTTAGATGATGTTTTTAAAGCGCAGCTTAACATGCTCGATTGTCCTGCGAATCATGAGGCAGTTAAAAGGATACGAGAGACAGCCATGCGTCGATATAGAGAGCTAAAAATTCAAACTAGCGAGCAAATGTTCAACCGGTGGCCTCAATATGATTATGAATGCTAGGCATTAAAAGCCAGCTTTAACAGTGGCTTGTGTGGGATTCTTGGCTCATTTACAATCCACCTCTCAGTGCGCATTATCTTTGATTAAGTTAAATCTGGTTGCATATCAACACATTGTAGAATCCCTCACTTTTGAGGGGTTTGTGAATGAGATACAGCCTGATGACTAAAAACTACATATTTCGTGAGCTTGAGTGTGGTTTGAGCATTGAAAAGACTGCGGAGCTTTGTTTTAAAAGTGTGAGGACGGTCAAGGATTGGGACAAAGGTAAACAGATCCCGCCGGAGTGTAAGCGACTTATGCGCTTATACAAGTACCGAAAAATCTCATACTCCCCGGAATGGCAAGGCTTCGAGATGATAGGTGACAAGCTTAAACTTCCGACTGGGAACCTCATAAGCCCGCAACAGCTTATTACGGGTATAGCTCTATTGGAAATTAACTCTGAACTAGAGCTTAAAACAACATGTAAACTACTTCGTTATGCTAGAGCGATAAGTAGAGTAAAACTCTGAAGCTAAGGCCACTATTGTGGCCTTATTACCTAAATAAATTCTATTCGGTATACATGTGTATAGCGGTACTCTGTTTCTACCCAAACGTTGGGACTCCAGTTGAAGTCATCAAGGATAAAATGTCTCATAATTCGTTCAACCTCAAGATTAGTGTTTATTTTGTTAATTGGTGATAACACTTGTTCATTTGCATCGACGTATGGATCGAAAGATGCAACTCTCACTTCAACGTCAGAGAATCTTTTCTTTTCATCTTTAAAATGCTCCTGAAATATGAAGGGAAGCTCATATAGCAATTGGGAAAACTCTTCAATCAACTCGTCAAAGAACGCAATATGCTGCTCAGTAAATAACAGGAAATTTACTAGCTTATTTGCTCCCATGCGCTCCTTAAAAAAACAAATGTCCAGATTGGCAACTGTTCCCGTCATATATCTCGGGTCTACCGTGGACATGAAATCACTTACCTCGAATGCCATTTTATTTCTAGTCTCATATATTGACATTGCTGCATTATATCTTTCGAATAAGTTTAATATATAGTTTGGGTTTTTAGGTGAGCGCGATTCCAGGATGCCGGTTTTAAGAAGGAAATATAGTTTCGTAGGATCGAACTCAATGACATCCGACGGGCTGCCGGATATATAAGGATACATAAGGCCTCTATCTAGGTTTTGCTTTCCCCTTAACTTGCTAGCATAAGTATATTTAATGGTGGCTAAGTTAGAAAAACATTTTGATACTAGTATGATGCTTTTATTAGCCTCATCAATGTCGGCAATGATTTTTTTCTTGTCATCATCATCTTTTTGCTTTTTTATAGAGTAACGATATGCCAAGGTGGCGGAAATCAATACACCACAGAATGAACCAATCCATGACGGCATTTTCAAGATCATTTCACTAAAGACACAAAATGAGAAACTGTCAACTTTACAACTAGCGAATGCAGGGAGGTATGTTACTGACAAGCCTAACAGCAGCAAGGAGGATATGACAAAAATTATATATTTCATTCTAATCTCTTATATTTCCGGCTAATAATTAACCCTGATGAATATCACACCATATAGCTTGGGATGAGTCTTAACTGAGTATATATCAGGCTTGATCTTTTTACTATTTACAATTCGCACTACATCAGACAGTAATTTTTCATTGGATTCAGAAACAAATATTCGCTCAATGGAAGATGGGCAGTAATTATTGGCTTTATGTTGGGAGCTTATTATTCTCAACTCATTTTCATAATCCCAACTGTCATTTTTTGTACAAAATGCGTCAAGAATTTTGTTAGATGCGCGATCTGAGTTGTTTATTATGTCATCTAATATCGTTGACGAATTAATAACAGGTAGCTCACCATTTTCATATGTGATTGATTTCGCTCTCAAGCTGACATTGTTTAGTTCAGCTATACTGTCAAATAGTTTTTTGAAGTCATATTCAATGCAGAGCCCTCGCATTCCATTAGCGTAGTGACCCCACATCATCATACTTGTTAATGGCCAAGGAAACTTGTCTTCCTGCTTACCTACAGCCGCCGTGCAAAGTGATAATATAAATCTATTTTCACGATGAGCCTTTAGGAATTTATTAAATTGCTGTCGTGTTTTTTCATCAACAAAATTACAGAACCAACTTGAACCATTTTTTTTGAAGAGGGCCTCTACTTCTTTTCTCGCATCAGAAATGTCCTTATGATCCTGTTTATAAATATTGGTTAGCGCCACTTTTCTCTGTGAAATATCAACACCAGACTCTTCAAAGTGAAGCAGGCCCTCATATGGATCATTTAACTCCGATACGCTTGAAAAATATACTTGATCGTTATTGAGACTTTCAAGGTGATAGTCTTGACCAGACATAAATTTATAAACTGATTTCATATTGACTCTTTCTTAACTTGATACAATTGGAACGCTGGTGCTTATATTGCACTTTATATTGGTTACGCTCTCAATTTCTTTCACTACATCGTCCCAATTATAAGTTCTCTGGCTTCTAAATCTAATTAAAGGGTGCTGGCCTAACAATGAGTTGTTAACATAGTCATCTCGTTGCTTCCTCTTTTTTCGAAGATGACTTGAGTCGTCTAGCTCAATAACCGCAAGTACCTTAGTGCATTTATCCGTAATCACAAAGTCCATCCTTTTAGCCCAAGTTTTGGAGTTGTCACGAAAATCTATAGGTGTAATTAGTGCCATTAGAGAGACTTGACTATGTACTACGTAATCAGATGGCAGAATATCCAACAAAATTTTGTAAAAACGCTGTTCGTTATGTGTAGCTAGATGTGAACGTCTCTCATGTGGTACAACATTTCGCTTTGATAGTTCATTCACATCAGGTATGGGAACATCAGTTCTAGGAGTAATATCAGGTTGCCTTTGCCTAATCGGTTTGGGCTGAACTCTCTTCTTTCGGCGTGAGGTGGTTTTATTTTTGGGCCGCGCAACAAGCTTCAGATAGATGTATCCAAGCGCTACCAGCGCTATTAGTATTTTTATCATAGTCAACAGTAGTGAGTAACCTAAGTTGCATATGGTAGATAAATGTTGAACTGAAAAATGTGAGATAAACAAAAAGTTGAGAAATCACTGACGCGCGGGATCGATCTCGGAGAGTGACTTGGCGGTTTTTCCGCTTGTCTGCTCAGCACTTGCTCTACAAGCTATCGCTTATAGCAGCAAGCACTCGAGCTTAGCTTAAGCCCTACAGTTTTTGATTTGTGTTCTGAGCAGTAAGCCTTCGGTGTTTTATCAGTTACAACAGGATGGGATATGCGTCGTAGTGGGGCTATTGAGGGTTGTCTCAGACTCAAAATACCTGGATAGTGAAATTGCGTATCCGGGGGGAACGCGAAACGGTGTGGAGCGCTTGCCTGTACCGGGCAAAGCCGTCACTTATGTGGCGGCTTTTGTCATCTGGGGCAGGGTTAAAGGACGGTAGTTTTGATTACTACTGATAGCTCTTTCTGTACTTCTTCCGTCTTATTCGAACTGAAGAACCACCCGAGCAGAGGGATGTCCATCAGAACCGGCACACCAGATACCGATTCCTTTTCTTCGGTCGAAATAAGCCCACCAAGTGAGATCGTCTGGCCATGGCCGACTTTAACGACCGTCGTCAGGGTGCGTTTGTTGGTGATAATGTCGGAGGCCACCGCCGACTTGCTCACTGAACTGGACTCCTGCTGGATTTCGAGTATTACTTCATCGTTCATGATATGCGGTGTCACCTGTAGCGACACGCCCACGTCCTTGCGCTCGATTTGCTGGATTTCTTTGCCGCCGTCAGTCACTTCCTTGGACACCAGAAACGGAACGTTCTGACCAACCGTGATATAGCCTTTTTCCCTGTCCATGATGAGCAGGTTTGGCCGGGACAGCAGGTGTGTTTTCTCGTTCTTGGCAACGGCTTTGATGAAAGCAGAGAAGTTACCGCCGTCAAATATCAGCAGGTTGTCTTTGCCTTTGTCGGCCGCCAGCGTATTGGTAACAAACCCGGCGTTCCCCAGCTCGAGCTTGAGATTGGTGCCGACTTCCTCTGAATCTCCAACTTCCGATTCTGTAATGACTGCCTCAATAAAGACCTGACGCTGAGGACGGTCGATACCATCAATGATGGCGTCTATCTTCGCGAGCTGTTCATCAGTGCCAGTAACAATAATAGCGTTAGTAGTAGGGAGAACTTGAACATCATGGTTTTTAATCTCCTGTCCTTTGAGGGACTGCGTTTGTGTGGCCTGAAGCATGGAAGCCATAAGCTGAGTGATTTTGGTATTGCGCACATGCCGGAGCCGATAGAGCTTTACCATTGCCGGCGCGACGGTGGTGATCTCTTCTGCGTTGAGTTCGACTGTATAGAACCCGTTGTGCTGACTCAGTTTATAGCCGTGAGATTTCAGAACCGAGTCAAAGAACGCGGCGTATTCAGCAGGCTTGAGGTCGACAGCGGAAAAGCTCACCGTTCCGGTGACGCCTTTACCAAGCACAATGGTTTGCCCGGTATGGCCGCCAAACCATGAGACGAAATCACCGATAGGGGTGTTATTGGATTCGAAGTTCAGCGGCTCATTGGCATAAGCGCCAAAAGCCAGCAGCAGAGAGAGCAAAAGGGTGCGGGTTAACTTTGTCATGTCGTTTCCTTAGCGTCACCAGTGACGGCTACTTAAAACGCTCAAGCGAGACAAAGCGACCGGTTCGGGTATCTCGCAGCGTGTTGATAATAAGGTCTGGGTTGTCGCAGCAGATTTTCGCCAGCATTTCGAATTCAGCGATGTGGCTGGACGGTATCCAGAGGGTTTTCTTTTCCAGCCCTTTGTCTCTCCGGCGCTGTTCGTAGCGCTGATTGCGGCTTGGTTTAGTGGCAGAAGATACTTTCACGGTCATCACCTTGAATGATGGTCACTTTGCAGCGGGATTGAATGGAGACAGTGAAGCCCATGTCACGCAGTTGGTTACTGGTCAGAGCCTCCCCGTTTTTGGTCAGGGTGAATGAGGCCGGAGCGCCCGGCGGATTGAACGTGCTTTCAATTTTGTAGCCATCCAGTAGTTCGGTCAGTTTGACCTGGCTATCGGGGGTAACGTCGATTTGCTGAACCTGCGCCGGGGCAGCTGGCTCAGGTTCGGATACCAAAGACACGATGCCAAAACAGGCGGCGACTCCAGCCATAAACATACTCAGGCGTGAATACTTACGGAGGTAGATTTTGGTGATACGCATAAGGTTTTTTCCTGTCAGGGGTACCCGGTAGCGGCCATGGGTGAAGTAGGGCGGCAGTACCGAGTAAAGGCCGTTCGGGTAGTCATTGCGGAACATCTGCTTGGTGTCGTAACTGCTGTAGAGGTCAGTGCCCCAGAGCATCCATTTATCTACGGTCAACGAATTAACGTTGTCGCCGTACTTCACTATGCCAACATGCAGTTTTGGCAGTGGCAGGGAGAACTGTCCCAGCGTCAGCACCCAAACCAGTGTTGACAGGAACGGGACTTTCATCCGGTCTAAGCGGCGGCAAAATACGGTGTGTTCGGCCAAGGCCAGACGCGCCTGTTTGTCGACAATGGAAATATCCTGAACGATAAAAATTACGTCCCAGCCGAGTTTTCGAATGTGGAGCAGGTGATCGATAAGTTTCTGGCGGCCTTTGTCATTCCATGTACGCGAGTTGAACCAGGTACCGCACTCATCGAGTACAATCAGGCCGTCTTTCTTCACGTCATAGGTTTTATTGGCCGAGCCGAGCGCCTGCAAATCTTCCACGACAGGCTTATCCGGCAGGCGGTAGAGGCGAGTGTTGCGCTTGTTTGCGCCCAGCATTTCCTTGAGGTTGATATCGAGGTTAGTCGCCACCGGCACACCACGCAGAAACGCCTCGCGGATTTTGCCGACAGCGGTCAGGGTTTTACCGGAACCGAGTTTGCCCGTAACGAAGTAAACCGAAGCCATTATGACGACACCTTTGTGATCACGTAGAACTGCCACGACCACACCCAGCGCAGGACACGCGCCGAGAAGATCGCACTCAAACACGGAATGGCATTTCCCGGAATAACCATTCCCCATGCCATGGCCGCTTCTGGCGGAGAAACTGCTTTGATGCCAGCGCCAAGGGCGTAAATAGCCGCCGCGACCGCGACCGTCAAACCAATCAGCATGGTGACAACCGTCAGGTTAATCGCCACGTTACGCGCCATACGAACGGCGAAGAACGACAGGATATTTGAGGCCAGCCCCGCCAGAAAGGCGGCAATGGCCGGGATGCGCAGTGCTCCGGCGATACCACTGAGCAGAGGAAGCAGAAATACAGGCATGGCGTTACCTCCGTGAGCCGTAAGGCACCGTGCCCGGCATTGGCGTTACGCCGTCGGTCAGAATGCCAAACAGGGTGTAAAGGGTGTAGACGTAAAGGACAAACGACAGAATCGCTTTCAGCTCAGTTGAGAACTTACAGCCCAGCGAAAACTTACCGAACTTGGTTTCCAGTGGTAAATCCTGACATTCGCCGGGTTCTGGCATCACACCGAGCAGATCGCTTTTGATGTTGTCGATGTAGCCCTGAGCCTCGTCGGTCATCGGTTTGGATGCAGCCGTTGTAGCCGCGCCCAGAATGGTGCTGTTAGCGGCGGAAAGCTGCTTACCTGCGCCGTCCATCATTTGGGTGTAGGCGGTATTGGCATAATCAGCCGTCAGGCCATGTTCACCCTCACACTGACGCGGGTCGGTTTCCGGATCGCACTGGTCGCCGCCAAGCTTGTCAGCAAGATTGTTTACCGCATCGGTTACTTTGTCCCCGGCAGCAGTAACACGACCGCCTACGTCGGTCATTTCGCGCAGCATAGCGGTGCCGTTTCCCTCCAGTGACGTTACCACGTCACCGTGAAACTGTTGCAGCATCGCCTTGTTATTGTTGTAAATATCGATGTCTTGCCTCATCTGGTCGACAATCGAATCATGGGTGTTTTGCTGTCGCTGATTAAGCAGATCAAGCTGACGGTTGGTCTCTGCAAAGTTGGCGTTGTTGTCCACATTCAGGCCGTGCAACATCTTATTAAGGTCACGGTTTTGGTTGGTGATAGCCGCGACCACATCTTCGTTCGTTCCATTTTCTGAAATCGAAGGTTCCTCGACGTTTGGCTCGCCGTCCACATCAATGGGATTGCCGCCGGGGTCGGTCACACCGCCACCGCTTGGTGGCGTGATGGGCTTGGTTGGATCGTCCGGGGTGATCTTCTCTTTGTAAGAGCCGCCTTTACAGCTGAACTTCATGTTAAGGTCATGCTTACAGATAGCGAATGAATCCAGCTCAGCGCCGGGGTCGGGCAGGCCGTCACCGTCTTTGTCTTTTGGGCAGAAATAGCCCTGCGTTTTATCGAAAGGATGAGGCTGACAACCAGTGTATGGTTTTTCAGGGATAGTGCCGCCCGGCGAAGTCTCTCCCGGACAGTTGTTCCCTGTGTAGTAGAGGTCAGCCTGACACTTGCCGGAGAACGCATCACAGCTGTAGTTCGTCAGGCCGATTTTGGTTTCGCATTGCTCAGTACAGAGTCCGGTCGGACGACCGCCTAAGCTGTAGTAATCCCACGTAAAGTTATGTGCAAACTCGCCGTTGAACGAGGAGCAATCCACTGGCGGTGTTTCACAAACACCGTCTGAATTGACCGTCTGACCTGATGGACAGGAACCAACAGCAACGCCATAAACCGGTGACGCTTTTATCCGGTGATCGCTCGCCTCCCAGCGAAGCCATGTACCCGTCCAGTAGGCTCTTGCGACCACATAGCCATTTGATGCCGTTTCACCAATCAGCCGTTTAGTCAGCACGTTAGAATCAAATACCGCACCTTCAGTGACGCCATATCTTTTGATCCATTCCTGACCCGGCTGGACCATCTTAACCCTGACCATTGCGGCAGACACACTAAAAGAACTCCCCAGCAGAGCCAGCGCCAGCAGGTAGAGAGTTTTGTTAGTGTTCATGATGGATATCCTTGTGTGAGTGGGAAAGGGTTAGGGGAGTTGGGCACCTTGAACACCCAACCGACATTGTCTTAGCTCGCTTTGTGGGCACCTTTGCGAACCAGTTTCAGGCCAACGAATGCCACGGTGATTGAGGTACCAAGTACCCACGCCCAGCCGGTCACTGAGTTAGCCAGTCCGCTGATGGAATCCATCGCAGCTTGTGCCTGAGGTGGCAGAGTGGTTTCCGCAGCTGCAAAGCCAGAAGTAGTCACCAGTGCGGTAGCGAGAAGTGCTTTCAGTTTCATGTTTTTCATAACATTTCCTTTTTAAATTACGCCGATGCGATTGCTTCGGCGGCTTTCTTAAATGCCAGGATTTTGAATCCGATAGACCAGCCAATGGCCAGCGCTCCGATAAAATTCCCGGCGATGAATGAGAGTTCGGCCATTAGCGTTGCCCTCCGATAAACCAACCGATACCGACCAGCGTCGCCATGAAACCGATAAATATCAGCATCCAGAGGCTATCGAGCTTTGCCATTAACTCCGCGAATTGGGCATCGGTCATGGTGCGTTACCCCTTAGCCGGGCCGAAGTCGGGCAGGCGGAAGAGGTTGTTGTTACTGCCAGACATCACCTGACCATCCGGGCGGGTGAAGCTGAACTCTTTTTGTTCAATCCAGAAATCAAGCTCTTGGTCGAGCAGCTTTTCAAACGCTTTGCCGTTGCCAGCCTCGCGCCACTGGTCCGGATTAACTTTCACTTTGATAACCTGGGAGGGCTTTTTCACCGACAGGAGGATTTCGCCGCGCACGACGATTTCCCCGGTCTCCCGGTTGTTGAAACTGGTTTGCTGGATGTCGTCCACATCCGAAATGCGACCTTTGATGATCATGATGTTTGTCCTTGTTTTATGGTTGGTAAGTCGTTAGCTCCGGGGTAGTAAATTAATGGCGACAGTTAGTGACACGAGTCCAAGGGCACCGTCGACCAGTCGGGACCGGGCTGCGCCCAGCCCCAACTGTCCGGCGGTGCCTCAGCTACGCTGTAGAGATCGTCACCATGCATTACTACGGGGTCGGTGCAGGCCATATCGAGCAGGAACGCGCATTCATCTTGCATACGCTGATATTCTTCCTGCTTCATGGCGTAGTATTCGAATTCTTCTTCGAGGGTATCGAACACCATGCGCGTACCCTGCATCATGGTGCGAATGCCGCGAATGAACTGTTTCTTGTTGGCAAACTTCCAGTCTTTGAACCGGGTTTTGATGACTTTGCCTTTGAACATGATCCCCTCGATGGCCGCCGCCATTTCATCGCCGTAGCGGGTAGTGCGGAGCAGGCCAGCCACGTCGATTTTCTTGGTGTAAGCGGTGGTGATGGTCTGGTCTTTACGGCGTACAAACACGCCACCCATTGCAATCACGAAGCGCTTAAAATCACCGTCATCAGCGGCGCGGCGGATGGTTTCGAGAACGAAATGCTCATCCTCGGAAAGTTGGTTTCCTAAAATCACAGCGTCGTCCTCTTTGAACTCTTCACGGAAGCGGCGCATTTCACGCCAGACAGTGACCGATGGGCCACCGTAGAACTGAAACTGGCGAATACCGTTGATACGGTTGTATGACACCACAGCGTTAGCGGCCTGTTTGCCGCTCTGACTGGTACCCCGGTCAGCGTCGATATGCTCACCGTCGATATTCTTGGAAAGGTACTTGGCGACGTAGCCAACCGCTGAACCTTTCTTGCGGTCGATGCTTTCCGCTTTGAAGCGGTATTTGCGCGCGCCTTTTTCGTTTGGGGTGTCGGCCATGGCGTGTTTTTGCAGCAACTCAGTGACGGTGTCACGGTGTTCTGGTGCCATGAAAAACAACATGTGGTTGTGTGGAGTGCCGTCGTGGTGTGGCTCCACAATGCGCAGGCCGTAGATTTTGATATCCAGTTTGTCTAAGTCTTTGCGGAACGCATTGGTGACACCCAGCAAATAGCGGTGCGCATCGAGGGCGCTTGGTTTGCCTGCTGCTTCCCATGCCGGGTTGATGTCATCACCAGAATAGACGTGAAAACGACTCGGTGTGGTCACTGTATAGAACATGGCATCATGACCAGATTCGAGAGAAATCTCATCGAATGCACGAAGACGCACGAACATTTCCGCGCGGCGAATCACCGGGTTTGAGGTCGATTTTGCGGCCAGCTCCTGAAGCGTGAACCACGTTTCCGGATCGTCATCGAGGTAGCAAACTGTGTTAATCAGGGCTTGCTCGGTGTCGGACTTACGCTCTTTCATCACGTTCACAGAGTGGCGTGAGCAATAGGCGTCTTGGTTTTTGTGTACCAGATACAGGTCACGGGCAACGCGCTCAACTTCGGAAAAGTATTTGCGGCGAAGCTGACGGCGCAGCCACTTATCGCAGCAAGCGCGGTTACACAGGGATTCAAGTTCGTCGTTGTTGTCTTTCTGCTTAACCAGCTCCGGACGGAAGCCTAGCCCCAGCGAAGCCAATAGGCTCTGAGCCTTTTCAAAACGCAGCTCGATATCGTCGATTTTGAGCAGGTGACGCGAGAACGCGCGCGCTTTGGCCTTGGCCAGCTCAATGATTTCCTCATCGTTACGGGCAAACCTAATGCCGTTACGCCGTAACCGTTCATCTGCTGACTGAATGGCCTGCAATGCCGTGTAGTAATCACGGCGCTCAAGAATATTGGTGAACGCGCGAAGCATGGACGGCGCAAAATCACCGTGACGTTTGCAGGCATCGAACACAGGCGCGCGCCAGTTGGTCAGGCGTACTTTGTGGCCTTGTTCGCGCGGCAGCTGCATATCTTCGAGCGTGAGGGTCAGCTCATCCCTGAGCTGAGACTGGACAGGATAGGGCGTGCGTGAAACGAAACGCTTCTCGCCGTCGAGCTGGTTGTCGTAACAGTCAGCAGTAAACGGGCGCATAGGGTCGGGCACAGGGATAAACTCCCGGTGATAGTATTCGCCCGTCGCTAAGTCGTGTACCAGTTCAACGGCCATGATTAGCACTCCGAAAATGGCTGAGCGTTAACGTCAACCACGACAAATTTTTTGCCTTTTTCGGCAAGTTTGTCAGTAACTTCGGTCAGCTTTTCATCGTGAACAAACAGATTTGCGCCAGCCAATGACCAGGCAGTTTGAACCGAACCGCCTTTACCAAACTTGTAGAACCAGCGCGGTGTTTTCGGTGTGCTGTAAACGATGATGCCTTTAGCGTTAAGTAAACCGCTCATAATTAACGCTCCAGCTCTTGCAGACGAAGTTGGTTGATGGATGCGATCAACTCATCACGCTGGCACTCAAGCAGAGTGATCTCTTTGGTCAGCTCTTTGCGCAGGAAACGATTTGCGAAGTGTGCCAGCAGGCTAGCGGCAACCCAGCCAGCGAAAGAGAACATGAAACAGTACAGGCCGATAAACTGGACCAGCTCGCTGAAAACTTGAGAGCCAATGAATTGATTGATTTCCATAACAACCACCTTGAACAGTTGGGATGACTACCAAGGGCGAGAGTTTCAAGGACAAACGCCCAAGGCAGTCAAATACGCAGATTTGCGTAAAGTAAATACACAAATCCGTGGATTGTAAATACGCATTTTTGTGAACGGATGAGCTACAATTTTAGGAATGTAACCGTAAGGAGGTTTCAAAAATGTACATAAACCAACTGCTAGACGCCTACAAAGCGTCTAAGAACTATGTACAAGACAAGCAAATTGCACATGATTTGAATATGAGTGTGCAAAAGTTGTCTGGAGTAAGAAAAGGAACTCGCTATCTAACTGAATCAGAAGCACTTTTCTTGGCTGACGAAATTGGCGCAGATACAGAAATGGTACTTGTGTACCTGGCTGCTGATAAAGCCAAGACGCACAAGGCACAAACAGCGTGGGCAAACATCGCAAAAAAGTATAAAGGGCTAGGAAGTTCAACAATAACAATGGCTTGTGGTGGTCTGGTGTTTGGCCTTTCTTATCTATCCCAGTGCGCATTATCTATCTTATGTTAAATCAGGTCTGCAGCTACGCAAGATCTGACTACTACCGGCCCCAATTGCTCCACCGCTTTTCTGCAAAAGCCAGAAAACAATGCTATTTAACCATAATGCGGATTTACCATAAAATAGCTAATAATCACCAATATAATCAGAGATTTATTGGTGATTATTGCTTGTGAGTTTTACTGGGATTCTTGTTGATGTGGTTCTGGTGTGTTTTGGTATTCGGCTTGCTCGGCCATTGCGGCCTGTTCTAGTTGCTCTTCCTGGAAACTGTCCATTGGCTGTCCTTAGCTTTTTGGTGAGTTCACTTTGATGTTAGCCCTTAGCGGATGCGCATTCTTCGGGACATATCACACCCGATAAGAAACAGGCAACCCTGATGCAGATTGCCTGTAATTGAGATTAATTCGACTGGCTGAATACGATATTGCGGATTTCTATGTTGCCCCCGTCAAAACCGCTGATGCCTAACACTGCAAATAAGCCTGTGACATCCGCCAGATTGGCTCCATCGCCCAGCAGTTCACTCATAGGGAGCGTATGCGATACCCACTCACTGGTGACGGCTCTGCCGCTGCCACCAAACACCACAAAGTTGTTTACCTGTGTACCGTCGGCCCAGCGGCCTGTCTGGAATCCAAGGTTAAATGATGAGTTTGTCGTACCGCGGATTTCAAACTGCATGCTGCCATTGGCGAAATTGCTCAGATCTGCGAAGCCACCGTTGGCTACTTCAACGCCCGCGCCCCACCATGGAGCTGATGCGCCGCCAGTGGTTACCGTGATTTCGCCCTGTTCATTCGAGCCAATGCCAGCAGTGCCTTCCCAGCCATTAAGGATTGCTCCTTTAGCTGAGATGACTTCGCTAACGTTATAGGTTTGAGTATCAACAGTACCATCAGGTACAAAGGCGGCTGGTGGTACCGCTACGGTGTCCATCATGGCTTCAGTGTCACCATCGAAGCTTTTTCCGATGCTGACGCCTCCACGCGTAAGTCCGGTAAATGTTCCCTGGTCTACCATTTCCCATGCGATGTACTTGGCTTTGCCATCTTTATCTATCAAACCGAAGTGTTTCTCGGGATCAAAAAGATCATTGCCACCTTTCCATGGCTCATCAAATACCTGGAAGAAGAACAGCGATGCGCCGAACGCGTCTGACCAGCCTTTCATGTCATCGTAGTAGGCCTTTTGTTTGTACTCATCAGCAGCACCTGAACCGCTGGCGGTGAAATCTGCTCCGCCCGGGCTCGCCAGGGTTGCCCATCCGGTTTCACCCACGTGAATTTGCTTGTTTACGCCAAGGCTGAGCATGTAATCCTGGACCTGTTTCAGCTGACTGAGCGCCTTGTTTTGTGCACGTACCATAGCGTTGTCAATTTTCTGCAGATCTGTAAGCGACTGTTCAGAAGCCGGTATCTTCCAGAAATCGGCATCATAGTGCGTGTCATGGAACGGATAAACGTGGATGGATAAGTAATCGACCGTTTTGATGAGCTCATCCAGATTTGGATTCGTGTAGTCACCGGTTCCCGTCCATGAAGCGAAGTTATCAGAGCTGGTTACCCAGATGTTTCTATCCAGTTCCCCACCCGCTTTAAGGGCCTGCAGATCTTTAACGTGGCCAAGAATAATGTCCGGGGTAACGAAGTAAGATGTAGCCCAGTGCACCATGGCTTCGTTGCCTACTGCCAGTACTTTTACAATTTCAGGGTACTGCTTCGCCAGTTCGATCGCTTTGGCCATTTCGTTGGCATTGTCCGGGCTTTCCTGGTCGTGAACTACGTCCAGTCCTGTCCATGAGTTCAGCGCATCAATCCAGATCCCAAGCATCACATACATTTCGAAGTTTGAGTCTTGCTCTTTGAGCAATTTGATGGCCGCCATCAGTTTTTCTGTATTACTGCATTTATCGCCGGTGAAACCCGGAATATCATCACACTGGGTGGTGGTGAATTTTTGAGTGTTGTAAGTACGAAGCACTTTATAGCCCATGGCAGACAGGATTTTCATGTCTTCCATCTGCTCTGCAACCGTTGGGATCTCAAAGCCTGCATCCGGGTCCGCACTCTTACGTTCAGTGGTTCTCCACGCGCCATAAGAGATGGCTGGAAAATCCTTGTTCCCCAGGATTGGCTCTCCGGTCAGCTCGGACTGAGGATAAAAGCCGCTGGCCGTTGGTTGTGCGCTGAACACAATCAGGTCGTTACTGGTGGAATCGGATGAACTGTCATTTGCTGTTTGAGATTCTGAGCCACATCCGGTCAGCAAAACTGCAGGCAAAAGGAGGCCCGTCACCCGGGCTATTTGGGTTAATCGCATACTGTTCTCTCCATGAGTAGGATTGTTATTGGTATTTAAGGCGGGACGGTGTTACCCGTCCCGAAAAGGATTTGGATCAGCGCTCGAAGCGAATGTTATCGAGTGAAAAGCTCATCGCTGAAAGAGGTTCGATGACAAGCAGGTTACTGACCGCCTTAAGGTTGACTTTGTTACCTGCAACAAAACGGTTGCCACCAGTTACAATGTCACTTACCGGAATCCGGATCTGCTGCCATTCTGTATTTGACGCAAGAGGAACGGTGTAATCACTGGTCTTTGGCCATCCGCTGTCGATTTTTACCAGCAGATCGCCTTTTGTAACCTCATCCAGACGGATATCAAATACCAGCTCACCACTATCTTCCCACGCAGAGAAGTCGGTTTTTGGTGAGCGGAAATAGAGGTTTCCGGCGCCATTTGATTTGGTAATGTGAAGTACCTGACCCCTGCCCGGCTCTTCTACAACTTCATGTTCAACAATGTTGGCCGGGTCGTAACTGCCGTAAGCCAGCGCTTCGTTCAGCGCATCGCCGAACACCTGGATTTCACTTCCGTGGGAGTAACTGTCATCCTGAGTCAGGATCTTCGGCGCAGTGTGGCCCTTAACCAGTTTGGCATCTGATGATAACGTTGCACATCCTTTGCCTTTCCAGCGATCCACTGAGCAGCGATACACCTTCACGTAATCAACCAGCATAGTCTGCGGGAAGATGTCTTCATTAATACCTTTGTTGTTTGCATTGGCAGACCATGAGCCCCCCACTGCAAGGTTAAGCAACAGATGAAACTTCTCATCAAAAGGCGCGCTGGCCGGTGCGTTCACCAGTTGTCCATCTTGTTTATACTGGCTGTACCAGCCCTCCTGAGTCTGGGTTGCGTAGTGAATGTTGTCCACGTACCAGCGAATCTCGCCTTCTTCCCATTCGATCGCGTATGTGTGGAATGAATCTGCCGGGCTCACGCCTTCCGGCAGTACCGCACCCTGTCCGCTGTGAACGTTATCCGGCCAGTTCTTTCCATAATGAAGCGTGCCGTAAATCCGGGTTTCAGGCTGGCCCTGATAGCCTTGTGCATCCGATGGTGTACCAAGGTTTACCGCTTCCATAATGTCAATTTCACCACTGGCGGCCCAGGTACCATAACGGGATTCAGAAGGCAGCATCCAGATAGCAGGCCAGGTGCCCTGACCTTTTGGCAGTTTAGCGCGGACTTCAAAACGGCCATATTTCCAGTCACGCTTATCAAGGGTCCTGAGGCGGGCTGAAGTATAAGGCAGGGTCCGGGTTTCACTGGTTTTTCCGTCTGCGGTTGCCGGTCCGGTGTGGTTTTCCCGTTTTGCCACGATATGAAGCATGCTGTCTTTCACAAACGCGTTGGATGGACTATCGGTATAACACTGCTGTTCATTGTTACCGCCACCCCAGCAGTTTTCTTCAAACTGCCAGTTCCGTTTGTTGATCGTGTCACCCTCAAACTCATCACTCCAGATGAGTTTCCAGGCGGAATTTCGTTCCACCGGATCCTGATCCAGCAGGACTGGTGCGGTTGTCTGGGCGAACTCGCTGCTGCTTTCGTCACTGGTGCTGCTGCACCCGGCGACGGCCAGAGCTACTGCTGAATACACTAAAACTTTTCTCATCCTTCTGCTCCTTAAGTGTGAAAGCGCTTTCTTTATAATGCGAAACTCATTTGGAATTTGTTTGAACTTTACCAGGTAGTCTGCACAGAAATTAAGATATAGCGCTCTGAATCGTTTTGATGAGAGCAAACTCACTAAAGAAAGCGCTTTCATGGATATAAATCACAAACAGAGAGATTGAAGTGGAGCTGGGTCAAAAAAAGCGAAGCCGTCAGTTCAGCTTCGCTTATTTATCAATAGAGAAAAGAGTTAACCGCCGGCAAGTTTAACCGTGTGACCCTTCTTCTCCAGATGGGCTTTGATCTTGTCACGGTTATCACCCTGGATTTCAATGGTGCCGTCTTTCACCGAGCCGCCACAGCCACAAACCTTTTTGAGTTCTGCTGCCAGCAGTTTAAGTGGCGCGTCATCCAGATCCAGTCCGGTCACAATGCAAACGCCCTTGCCCTTACGGCCTTTGGTCTGGCGCAGTATGCGAACAATACCATCGCCTTTAGGGCGCTCTTTCTTTTCTTCTTCAGGTTTGATTCGGCCGACTTCTGTCGAATATACCAGGCTCATAGAATTGGTTTCTCAGGTTACTAAGGTAGGAGTATTGTATACCAATGGGCGCATTTAGCGAGGCTCTGCAGGCATAAAGCCTGCAGAGTGATGAGATTGACAGCAGTTACTGACCTTTATTACGGGCAGCTGCGATGTGCGCATCAATGTGTTTTTGAAGCGCCGGCTTTGAGCCTTTGATCAGACGGCCATTGAAGAAGCAGTACCAGGCGTTGGGTTCGCCGGTATCATTCTTAAGGGCAAAGCCGTTGTAGTTTTCTTCTGTGCTGCCCGAGGTAGCACGTTTCTTATTCCCTAAAGAAGTGAACTCCTTGGGATCAATAAACTGCGCGGTATCACACCACCAGTCGATACTTTTTTTAACCGCAGCGAGATTGCCGGTCAGGACTTTGTTTTTTATGCGGGCCTGCCAAATATCAGGGTTTTTATTGTCCGATTGAATAGGGATCCCGCGATGTATTGTATTTGCCATGTGCAGACACTTTTTTGTTTAGCCTTTCTGTAATAATAATTGTAATTGATGGTTTCGCAAGTAGAATCTTCTTAAAGAACCGCGCTAGAGCTTTGAATATGAAGAAAAATATTGCTCCCATCACAGATCCGGACAGACAACGGCAGAGCACAAAGGTTTTTTCTAAACCCATAACAATCAACGAGTTAGAAATCATAACTCAGAATGCCTATTCCCTCAATTCACTCAAATCCATGCTCAATGACTGGAACCGGTTTGTTGACTTCTGTCAGACTTGTCATGTCTCTCCCCTTCCCGCTTCGGTGTCTGCGGTGCGTATATTTCTGGAGAAAGAATCACGGCAGAGGAAATTTGCTTCACTGAAACGCTATGCGGTAACCATAGGCAACATTCATCGCTGGCACTCATATTCCGAGCCAACCAATCACCGCCAGATCAAAATAACTCTGCAGAATTTAAGATTAGACAAACATGGCGATGCATCTGAAACCAATCCTTTTACCCGAAAGCACTTAGAGCAGTTGTCAGCTATTTTGGATAAATCACAGGCAATTAAGGATTGCCGGGATATGGCGATTTATGCCGTGATGCTTGAATGCGCTCTCAAGCGTTCTGAACTGAGGCTTATTGAGATCAACGAAGTCAATGATGATGGTAACGTAAGGGTTGGAGAGCAGCAGTATTGTTTAAGTGATCTCAGTGCCCGTTGGCTGGAGCGATGGCTCAGTTATCGCGGTACACAGGCCGGGCCGTTGTTTTGCCGCATTGACCGGCATGAAAACCTGTATTTTCAACCAATCGATGATTCTACGGTATACCGAATTTTCCGCCGTGCCAGCGACCTGCTTGAGTTGCCTTATGAAATGCGTTTTACCGGTCAGTCAAGCCGGGTTGGAGCGGTACAGGAGTTGGGTGAACAGGGTATGAAAGTTCGCGATATTCAGCAGTTCGGGCGCTGGGCAAGCCCGGTTATGCCGGCGCAGTATCTTCACTGTAAAGGGACAGCAGAACGGGAGAAACTGAAGTTCGTCAGGATTAAACCGTGGGATTAATGCGAGCTGACTTTTGCGGTCAGCTCGCACAAGAGTTTATTTCAGCGCCAGTTCAACGGTGTTGCGCAGGAAATCGCTGAAGCGGATCCCTGTGTTTTCCAGCATTTTTGGAAACATTGAAATTGGCGTCATACCCGGGAAGGTATTGACTTCGTTCAGATAAATCTCGTTCTCTTCAGTCAGGAAGAAATCGATTCTCGAAAGGTCTTTCAGCTTCATGTGTTTGAAGACTTTCGCAGAGAACTCGCGGATTTGATCACGCTGATCGTCAGTCAGGTTGTCTGCTTCAACGTGGGTAACTGAATGGCTGTCTGAACTGTATTTCTCTTCATACGAGTAGAAAGTGTCACCCGGGGCGATGACTTCACCAGGGTTAGTAATGTGCAGCTCACCATTAAGTTCAAATGCCGCTACTTCCAGTTCACGTGGTTTTACCGACTTCTCGATCAGTACCTGGTCTGAGTAACCAAAGGCATCGGAGATGGATTTCTCCAGGTCCTGTTTCTGGTCAACACGATAACAGCCTACCGATGACCCCTGCCTGGCCGCCTTAACAAATACCTTACCCCACTTATCGAAGGCTTCATTTGCCATCGTCAGGGTGTACTCATTTTGCTCGGTAATGAACAGGTAAGGTGTGTTTGGAATGTTCAGCGCGTCATACCACAGCTTGGAGGTGATCTTGTTAAAGCTGTTGGTGCTGGCTTCCGGACCACAGCCCAGGTATGGGATTTTTGCCAGTTCAAACATCGACTGTACATCGCCGGTTTCGCCGGGATAGCCGTGAATGCAGGGTACAATGTAATCGATGCTCAGTTCGTGGTTGTCCCCTTTGAGCACCGAGTGTGCAATGTCCAGTTCCGTTTTGTCGCCGTTTTGCAGACGCCAGTCCTGGGTACCCATTTCAACCCGGATCACGTTGAAATGTTCAGTCAGAGAAAGTTGCTGGTGCAGGTAGTCCGCAGACACCAGAGACACTTCGTGTTCGCTGGAGCCACCACCGCACAACAATAGGATATTTGTTTGTTTCATTACGCCTTTCCATGAAGAAACGTGTTTGTAGCTGAGTGTATCGGTTTCACCGGGTGGTTTCAGCTAAAAATGTGTCAATTGTCTGAATCGCCGGATTAACTGATGGTTTATACGACAGGCAGAAGCAAAAAAGGGGCCTCAGCCCCTTTTAGTTCACACTTGGTGATCACTTCAGTTTATCCAGAGTTGGATATTCTGAGTTCTTGATGTCATCAATGCTCTTGGTAAATGGCTTCAGCTTACGGAAGTCCGCAGGCAGAGTCGCAATCGCCGCTTTGGCTTCTGCTTTTGATGCGTAGTCACCATAAAGAACTGTGTACCACTTGGTACCATTTACCAGTTTATAGTTACCCCATACCGGCTGACCGGCTGGCAGTTTTTCAGCAATACCTGGTAGCTTGCTGGCGCGGTCTACAGCGATAACCTGAATGGTAAAGCCATAGCGCGGATTCTTTTTCAGTTGCTCTTCGGTAGGAGGAAGAATTTTTACTTTCTTCTTATTGGTTACCGGAGCTGCCTGCGCAGGTTGTTCCTGAGGTGCAGACGCCACTACCGCCTCTTCCCTGATTTCAGTCTTATCCTGCTCTGCCATTAATGGCGCTACCACAGGCTCCACTTTGTAATCTTCGCGGTAAGATTCAGTGGTAACACCTTTTTCGTAGGTATCTGACGCACAGGCCGCCAGAAGCACGGATAAACCGATGATGGTGACTTTTTTCATAGTTAGAATCGATGTCTGATTAAATTCTTTCAAATCATGCCGATTGATCGCACTGGAATCAAGAGTATAGCCTGGATTATTCCGTTGGAAGTCGTGATTTATCACACATTATTCTGTGTTGGTCCCTTTGTCCGGCTGGTTTTGAACAAAGATTGGTCACTGCACGGATCACAGTGCTGTTAACTTCAGAAATCTCCGGGCTTTTTTTCGATTACACTCAATAACATCTGGTCATTATCTGCAGAGGGTGTTGTGAACAGTCTGGTCAAATTACTGAAGCCTGCCTCAGTCGCCGTGATTGGGGCATCACAAAAGCCAATGCGCGCCGGTGAGATTGTAATGCGCAATCTTCTTGCCGGCGGATTCAAAGGTGCTATTTTGCCGGTCACACCAAAGTACAAATCAGTCGCGGGGGTATTGGCCTACAAAAGCGTGGCCGAACTGCCGGTTGTACCGGACCTGGCTGTACTTTGCACTCACGCTAAACGCAATCTTGAGTTGTTCAGGCAGATAGCCGAAAAAGGGGTTGGCGCAGTTATTGTTCTCTCTTCTGACATGTATCAGCCTTCAGGAGAAGATGAGCTGAGTATTGAGCAGGCCTGTCTGGATATTGCCCGCAGGCATGGGATCCGGGTGCTTGGCCCTAACAGCCTCGGTATGATGCTGCCATGGCAGGGGCTGAATGCGTCATTCTCGCCCGTTACAGCGTCACCCGGAAAGATCGCTTTTATCTCTCAGTCCGCGGCGGTGTGCACAACCGTGCTGGACTGGGCCAATGACAAGAACATCGGCTTCTCTGCCTTTATCTCACTGGGTAATGCGGGCGACATAGACGTGGCAGAGCTGCTCGATTGCCTGTGTACCGACAGTAAAACCGATGCGATTTTGCTTTATCTCGACTCGATTAAAGATGCCCGGCGGTTTATGTCAGCGGCCCGGGCGGCATCGCGCAACAGGCGAATCCTGGTTCTGAAAGGTGGCAGAACGCCCGAAGGTCAGCACGCTGCCCTTCTCCATACCGGTGGTCAGTGTGGGCTGGATATTGTCTATGACTCGGCTATCCGCCGTTCCGGCATGCTGCGGGTAAACAATACCCATGAGTTGTTTGCCGCAGTAGAAACCCTGACTCACTCTGTTCCACTGCGCGGGGAACGCCTGGCTATTGTCACTAATGGTGGCGGTCCGGCCATCATGGCGGTCGATACTCTGATCGAACGCGGCGGAAAGCTCGCTGAACTGTCTGAATCACTGATTGGGACGCTGAACCGTCAGCTTCCGGAGAGCTGGTCACACAGTAACCCGGTCGATCTGATAGGGGATGCAGACAGCGAGCGTTACGTGAACACCATTCGCACCCTGATGGACAGCGACGACTTCGATGCGCTGTTGATCATGCACAGCCCGTCAGCCATTGCCCATTCAACCAAAACCGCACAGGCAGTAATTGAGTGTATTCAGACTCACCCCAGAGCCCGTCATTTTAATATCCTGACTAACTGGAGCGGCGAGCAAACCACCAGGGAAGCAAGACTTTTGTTCACCGAGGCTGGTATCCCGACTTACCGTACACCAGAAAGTGCTGTGGTCGCATTCATGCACCTGGTGGAGTATCGGCGTAATCAGAAGCAACTGATGGAAACGCCCGCTTCCAGCGGTCAGATTTCAGGCCAGGATTGCGACAAAGCAAAAAGTTGGATCGAAGGACAGCTCAGCAAGCAAAATACAGTTCTCGATACCCATCAGATCACGCCCCTGCTTAAATATTACGGTTTCGACGTGCTGCCGACATGGATTGCATCTGATCCCAGTGAAGCGCTGCACATCGCAGAAGAGATTGGTTACCCGGTTGCGATTAAGTTGCGCTCTCACGATATTGCCCACAAATCAGAGGTGCATGGGGTGATGCTCAACCTTCGTAACAGCACCGAAGCCGCAAATGCCGCGCAGGCTATTTTGGACCGGGTATCGCTTTCTTATCCGGCAGCTCACATTCAGGGGCTCGTGGTTCAGGGAATGGCCAGCAACAGTGGCGGCCAGGAAATCCGGGTAAAGATCCATACTGATCCTGTGTTTGGCCCGGTGATCATGCTTGGTGAAGGTGGGATGGAGTGGGATGAAACACGCAGTGCTGCAGTAGCTATCCCTCCCCTGAACATGGCGCTGGCCCGTTATCTGATTGTCAGGGCAATAAAGTCCGGAAATCTGCGCCTGCAGCACGGGCCAAACGCCATTAATATAGGAGCTTTGTGTGAGTTTCTGGTTCGACTCTCGCAAATGGTGGTGGATTGCCCTCAAATCAGGGAACTGGACATGCATCCAGTACTGGCTGGCGGGAGCGATTTTACCATTCTCGATGCAGGACTGAAGCTTGCGCCACACAGTAGTCACCCTCATCAGCGGCTGGCGATAAGACCTTATCCGGTCGAGTATGAGCAAAAGTGTATGCTCAAAAATGGCCGGGAAATCATGCTTCGCCCTATCCTGCCTGAAGATGAACCTTTGCACGCGGAATTTATCTCCAGAGTATCAAAAGAGGATCTTTATAAACGTTTCTTCAGTGATGTCGGTGAGTTTAATCATGAGGCGCTGGCCAATCTGACCCAGATTGACTATGACCGGGAAATGGCGTTTGTCGCGACCTGGCAGGAAGACGGGCACGAACTCATTATCGGAGTAGCAAGAGCCGTGGCAGACCCGCAGAATTTCGATGCAGAGTTTGCAGTCCTGGTGCGCTCAGACCTGAAAGGCGTCGGGTTGGGTAAGATAATGATGGAAAAGATCATCGATTACTGCCGCCAGCGCGGAACCAAACAGATGTCCGGCATGACAATGCCCTCAAACCGGGGCATGCTCATGTTGGCACAAAAGCTTGGCTTTGAGCTGGATGTTCAGTTTGAAGATGGCGTAGCGGATATGAGGCTGCCACTAAACGAGTAATTCAGATCCCAGTGCTCTTTAAGGTACTTAATGCACCAGGTTTTGCTTTTGCCCATTTTGTCCCGCCGCCAGGCCAGAACAATGTCGATACTGGCGCCTTCAGTATCGGCGATTTGGGTCAGTGACCCCTGCTCAATAAACCTTTGAGCAATATGTGACGGAATAGTACCGATCCCCATCCCTGCCAGCAAGGCTTCTAGTTTGGCGTGAAAATTGGTGACCGTCAGCCTTGGCTGTTCATCGAGAATATTTTTGGTCAGCGCAGGCGCATCCCGGGCTGTATCAGCGATGGCGATGATACGGTAACGACGTAATGCCTCCTGATCCAGCTTACCTTTACGTTTATGAATGAAGTGATCTGGCGCGGCGACCCAGGTCATCGCCATAGTACCTATGGTTTCGTATTTCAGGTCCTGGGGGATGCTGTCCTGTTTTGGGCAGACCAGCAGATCGGCACGTCCGGTCGCCAGTGCTTCCCAACAGCCTGCCAGGATTTCTTCCTGAAGTTTCACCCGGGTTTTACTTGTTTCACCCAGCTTTTCAACCAAAGGAAAAAAGGCAGATACCGGAATAATGCCATCGTGCGCCAGGGTCAGGTCCAGCTCCCAGCCATGGGCGAGAACGTTGGCGTCAGCAACCATGTCATCGGCAGCATTGAGCAGCAGCCTGCCCCGTTCAAGAAGCAATCTCCCGGCCTGAGTAAAGTGAGCCCTGTGGCCGGAACGATCAAAAATCACCAGGTCCAGGTCCTGTTCCAGTTTTTGTATCTGGTAGCTCAGGGAGGAAGGCGCCCGGTTTAACTCTGCAGCTGCGGCGGCAAAACTTCCCCGGCGTTCAATTGCATCGAGAATGTGCAGGGCTTCCAGGGTAATTGGGCTGTTCATGGTCTGTCCTTGCTTGATTGCGTGATCAGGATCACGTTAAGGTAAATCAGTTACGGCTTTTTTACCGGAGAATAATCGGGTTAAATACCTGAAATTTCAGTCTGTTATGGCACATAACCCTGTATAGCTTATGGGCATAGTCTCAAAATTTCTTTATCGAAATGATAGTTATTATCATTTCGATCCACTACAATCCGCTCCGTTCTGTAGTAACGACTGAGATGGATAAAGTATGTCGCAACAAGTATTTAAGAAACCCCTGCTCGCCTCGTGCATTTTGCTTGCCCTTCAATCCCAGGCTTTTGCCCAGACCAATGTGGTCTTTGATGAAGTGGTAGTTTCTGCCACCAAGATTGAACAGGACGTCAAAGACGTTTCATCAACGGTAGAAAAAGTATCGGGTGATGAGATCGATAATGCAATGGCCACAGACGTAAAACAAGCACTTAAACACACTCCCGGTGTGTCTGTTAACGGTGGCGGCCGCTTTGGTATCTCAGGCTTCAACATTCGCGGCATGGACGACAGCCGGGTGAAAGTCATGGTTGATGGCGTGCAGCAGGCCGTACCTTATAACCCTGGCGCAAATGAGCAGCGTCACTACCCGAATGCATTTGAAGTAGACACACTGGCGTCAATTGAAATCAACAAAGGCCCCTCCTCCAGCCTTTACGGCTCAGATGCTCTGGGTGGTGTGGTGTTGATGCGCACCAAAAATCCGGACGACATTCTTCAAACCGACGGCGATGAACAGCGCTTTGGGATTAAGTCTGGTTATACCTCAGCAGATAATACTTTTAAAAACACCCTTACCTGGGCTGCACGCAAAGATAAGCTGGAAACCCTGCTGATGCTGACGTATGCCGATGGTAACGAGATGAAGACTCATGGCGGTGGCTCAGATATTGATGGTCCGGATCGTAGTGTGGCAGATCCAGCAGATAAACAGTTGGGTAATCTGCTGGCCAAAGCTTTCTACCAGATAAATGATGCACACCGTGTTGGTGCGACAGTTGAGTACTATGAGCACCGTTATGATGAAGATGAACGTTCATCAAATGGAACCAGTATCAGCATGGGACCGTCGGGTTCTCTGCATTACAACGATAACCGCAGCGATGATACCAACACTCGTATGCGCGTCGGTATTGAACACGAGTGGCTTGCGAACACGACTATTGCGGATGATGTGAAATGGTCCCTGAACTATCAGCAACACAAGACTCTGAACAAAAACTACGAGACAGTTACATCAGGCAATCCGATGTTCGATTACGGCCGCCGTCTGCGTGAACGTCAGGGCCAGGATGACTCGGTTCAGTTCGATGCCCTGGTGAACAAGCTGATCGAAATGGACAACAGCTATCACATGCTGACTTATGGTGGTTCATTCCAGAAAACCGATTACAGTCTTAAGAACACCGACTACTACCTGGACAAAGGCACATCCAATCCAGGCTCCACCCTGATCCCGGATTCAAAGCTGACAAACTGGGGGATCTTTGCCAACGATCAGGTGTTCCTGATGGAAGACCGCCTGATCCTGAACGCGGGCCTGCGCTACGATTCATTTGAAGCCAACCCAAGTGTTGATGACGGATTTAAGACAGAATACGGTGCAAACAGCGATTCGGCCTTTACCGGTAAGCTTGGAGCGGTTTATCACCTCAATGAACAGCTAAGCACCTTTGCACAGGTAAGCCAGGGCTTTAAAGCCCCTACCGTTGAAGACCTGTATTACTTTTATGAACGTGGCGCGATCATTGAAGCGAATCCAAACCTGAAAGCAGAGCGCAGCCTTTCGTATGAACTGGGTCTGCGTGGCCGTAAGCAACAGGCTAAGTTCGAGCTGGTGGCGTTCCATAACAAATACTCTGACTTCATTACCACCCGTGATACCGGCAGGATGGACGGCAGCAAGAAAGTTTACGAAAAGGTAAACCTTGATAAAGTAGAAATCAGTGGCGTAGAGTTTGGTACGACTGTCCTGCTGGATGAAGCTTTCTCTGCACCGAAAGGCCTTTACTCTAAGTTCTCTGTTGCTCACACCACGGGCAAAGACATGAAGACCGGCATGGCGCTTGACAGCGTAGCACCGCTGACCAGCGTATTCGGCCTTGGTTATGACAACAGAGACAAACAGTTTGGTGGCATTGCAAATGTGACCATGGTTGCTGCCAAAACTCGCTGGGAGACAGATACCAACATCGACGCTCCAGGATATGCGGTACTGGACCTGACCGGATATTACCGCCCAATGGATGATTTAACCCTGCGCGCCGGTCTGTTCAACGCCTTTGATACCAAATACTGGCTGTATGATGATCTGAAGGGCAAGCAAGCTGGTGACAATATGGACTATCGTTCACAACCGGGCCGAAACTGGGGCGTGAGCCTGGAGTACTTCTTTTAAATGCTCCGCAACCTGAGCTCAGGAAAGTGCTGAATTTGAGAGTTTTTCGGTTGCTGAGGCACATAAATAACACATAACAAAAAAGCCAGCGAAAGCTGGCTTTTTCAGATGACAAGTTCTTAAAAGGTAAACAAAAAGTAAATCAGGGAACTTGCTACCGGTAATTATTTCTCTGCTTTTTCTTTACGCAGCATGATCACTGCAACCACGATAAACGTGATAATCAGACCTAATTCCATACCATTCTCCACCAAAAAATCGATAACCTGGGCTAAATCCATCTACCATTCCCCACGCCTGAAAAAAGTCACCGTAACTCAAAAGAGGCGGTTAAAAAAATGTTTTTTAAACGTTTGAAACCAGTAACACTGTAAGTCTAGCAGTTTGAGTCCGGATGGAAAGCGTACGGTAAGATAATTTAGGAAAATCTCGATTTAGATCAAAAAAGAGGCCCTCTGGCCTCTTTTTTCAATTTTCTTATCCGTTCGCGTCCGGATATCCCTGAGGGTTGGCAGACTGCCAGCGCCAGGTATCGGCGGTCATCTCTTCCAGCGTACGGGTTGCTTTCCAGTTCAGCTCATTCTGTGCTTTCGCCGGATCAGCCCAGCACTCGGCAATGTCACCCGGACGACGTTCCACCAGCTTATAAGGTACTTCTTTCTCACAGGCTTTTTCGAACGCTTTCACCATCTCAAGTACACTGTAGCCATTACCGGTACCCAGGTTATAGATGTGCAGGCCGTCTTTGTCACCCACAGACTTCAGCGCCGCAATATGGCCGTCAGCCAGATCCATTACGTGGATGTAGTCACGTACACCTGTACCATCTTTGGTTGGATAGTCGCTGCCAAATACACTCAGGAACTCGCGGCGGCCTACGGCTACCTGAGAGATAAACGGCATCAGGTTGTTTGGGATCCCCTGAGGATCTTCACCCAGATCGCCGCTTGGATGGGAACCAACCGGGTTAAAGTAACGCAGCAGCGTAATGCTCCAGTCCGGATTCGCTTTCTGGAAATCAGTCAGACACTCTTCTACCATCAGCTTGCTGCGGCCATAAGGGTTGGTCGCGCTGGTCGGAAAATCTTCAGTAATTGGCACACTGGCAGGGTCGCCATACACGGTCGCCGATGAGCTGAATACCAGGGTTTTAACGCCGGCTTCACGCATGGCATCTGCCAGAACCAGGGTTCCATGCACGTTGTTATCGTAGTACTCAAGCGGTTTTTCAACCGACTCTCCCACCGCTTTCAGGCCGGCAAAATGAATACAGGCGGTAATTTCATGTTCCTGCATGGTTTTTACCAGCAGCGCTTTATCACGGATATCGCCCTGAACAAACTCCGGACGGTTACCGGCAACGGACTCAATACGCTCAAGTACACTGGCTTTACTGTTATACAGGTTATCCAGGATAACAGGCGTCATGCCCGCTTCGATCATCTGAATACAGGTGTGGCTGCCGATATAGCCCATGCCACCGGTTACTAATACTTTCATTTGCTTTCCTGCCAACGTTTGTTTGGCGAATAGTTTACAGAAATCATTTTAAATTCCTACCCTTACCCGGAGGCTGGATCCCGTTTAAAGCGTAATCCCGGTCATATTTACGCGCTTAAATACTCTGTTTTTCGTCCTGCCCGGTCTAGGATAAGAATAGCAGGGTTAAACAGGGATGAAATCATGCAGTTACAACGTATTAAACTCAACTGTGATATGGGGGAGAGTTTTGGCGCCTGGAACATGGGTATGGATGAGTCCGTCATGCCATGGGTCGATATGGCTAATATCGCCTGCGGTTTTCACGCATCAGACCCGGATGTGATGGCAAAAACACTGAAACTTGCCCGCCAGTACGATGTAACGGTTGGTGCCCACCCGGGGTATCCTGACCTTCAGGGTTTTGGCCGTCGCCAGATGAAGCTCTCAGCTCAGGAGATCATTCACAGCCTGTGTTATCAGGTTGGCGCGCTGCAGGCACTGGCTCAGCTTTGTGATGTGAACGTCGAGTACATTAAGCCCCATGGTGCGCTGTATAACGACATGATGCGTGATGAGTCCGTGTTTGAAGCCGTGCTAGCCGCGGCAGAAAATTTTGCCCTGCCCGTCATGATTTTGGCAGGAGACAATCAGCGTTATCTTGACCTTGCTGATCAGTTTAACGTTCCTCTGTTATTTGAAGCCTTTGCTGACCGGGCCTATCAGGATAATGGTCAGCTGGTACCGCGCAGTCACCCTAAAGCGGTACACCATTTGCAAGACGATATTTATCATCAGGTGATGCAGTTGGCCCGTTATGGCAGCGTCACCAGTATTAACGGCAACGTCATTCCCATTGAGGCCGACACGATTTGCGTACACGGGGATAATCCGGACGCAATTGCGATGATAGAGCGCATTTCGCGTGGCCTGAATCCGTCAGGAGGCGAGCATTGAAAAAGTTTGAGATTTGTCCGGTCGCTGAGTGCAGTATTCTGATCAAACTCGGTGACCACATTGCACCGGAGCGGGCACCCTGCATCGCCTATATCGCGAATCAAATTCGCGACAGGCATGCAGATGTGATCATGAATGTGACCCCTTCCTTCACCACCATTCTTGTCGACTACCTCCCCTTTTTAATTTCTGAGCAACAGATGGTTGAGTCGGTTCACTCCATCACAGGTAACGCGATTGAAAGCTGCGCCGCTTTCCCCGGCAGGGATATTGAGCTTCCGGTGTTTTACCATCCATCCGTAGCACCGGATCTGACCCGTCTTACAGAGAAGAACGATCTGTCAGTCGATGAGATTATTTCTCTTCATACTTCTCAGCCCTTTACGGTCTGTGCGATTGGCTTTGCCCCCGGGTTTGCATTTATGGCAGAACTGCCTGAATCGCTTCAACTGCCCCGGTTGTTTGCGCCGCGTGCATCCGTCCCGGCCGGAAGTGTCGGTATTGCAGGCCCTCAGACGGCGGTCTATCCGCTGGAAAGCCCCGGAGGCTGGAACATCATTGGTAACTGCCCCGTTCCGCTTTACCGGCCCGAGAGTGATGTGATCAGCCCGTTTGAGGTTGGTGACCGCGTCACGTTTGTGGCGATAGACGAAGAGGAATATCTGAGCCTTGGAGGTAAAGTATGGGAGCAATAGAAGTCATTAAACCTGGTCAGCTCAGCCTGATCCACGACTTTGGCCGCTTTGGACTCAGTCAGCTTGGTATCACTCAGGGCGGCCCCGTCGATGATTATGCATTCAGCTGGGCTAATTACCTTCTAAAAAACCCAACCAATGCCAGCGTGATTGAAGTGACGCTTGGTCAGGCAGCATTCTATATTCGGGATAACTGTAACCTGGCTATTTGTGGCGGTGATTTACGGGCCAAGCTCGACGGCGATCCTATACCTAACTGGTCGCGTTTCCACGCCCGTCGCGGTCAGTTGCTCAGCTTCGGGTTACCCCGTAACGGATTGCGAAGTTATATTGCCATTGAGGGTGGTTTTGATGTCCCTGAGCACTATGGAAGCTGTTCAACGGTAGAACGTGATTTGCTTGGCGGACTGCACTGTGACGGGTCTCCGCTTCAGAGAGAAGACTATATCCCTTTTACTCACCGTCAGAGCACCGGGATGCGCAAAAGCAAAGTTACATTCCGCTTTACCCCGGACTACAACCTGCCCCTGCGCCTGAGGGTGATTGAGTCCTATCAGTGTGACCAGTTCAGTGATGAGTTTAAGTCCACTTTCTTTGAGAGTGAGTTTACCGTCAATCAGGCAGCAAACCGGATGGGTTACAGACTGGACGGCCCTGGACTCACTCCGCCTCAGGAATCACTGATCTCCGAAGGCATCGCGCTGGGGTCTATTCAGGTTCCACCTGATGGTAATCCCATTATTCTGCTAAACGACCGGCAAACCATAGGAGGCTATCCAAAGCTTGGTTGCGTAGCACGAATTGACCTGCCGCGTCTGGCTCAGGCAAAACCAGGCCAGAAAGTATTTTTTGTCCGCGGAGACCGTGAAGGACTACAGAAAGTCTGGTGTAAGTGGGCACGTTTTTTTGGTTACTGATAACTGGTTATAAAAACAGGGGCGGCACCATTGAAGGTTGCCGCCCTTTTTTATACTTACGGGGCTTTTTCTATTGAACAGTTACTGCGCATAACCCAGCGGATTAAGCACTACACTGTCTCCCTCGGCCACGCCTTTGCGAACCACATTACCTTCAGCCAGCTGTACCAGTTTTGGCCTCAGCATGCCGTCTTCCACCACTTTGACGTAATCAAGCTGGCCGACACGATACACTGCCTCCTGCGGCAGCCTGACGACTTCTTTCTGGTGGCTGAGTACTTTGACTTTGCCATACACACCCGGATACACCTGATAGAGTTCACTCAGTGCCAGCTTAACCAAAAAGCTGCGCGAGGTGTTATCGGCTGCCGGAGAGATCTCCACCACCTCACCGGTTCCCTGCTCTTCAAAAGTCGGCAGGGAAAACGCCAGCTGACTGCCAATCGCCAGTTTGCTGATAAGGCTCTCCGAAACATTGACTTCCAGCTGAAGGGTGTCCGGGTTAAACATGCTGACCAATAATGCACCCGGTGCAGCAGTATCGCCCTGGTTTATCGGACGCTGGGTGATCACACCATCAAATGGTGCGGTGATGATACTGAAACCAAAGGTGGTTTCCGCTTCACGTACCGCGGCCTGAGCCTGTTTAAAACCTGCATTGGCTGTTTTCAGCTGGCTTTCTACCCGGTCATACTCAGATTGTGGCAATAGTTTTTTTCGTACCAGTTCCCTTACCCGGTTGTACTCCTTACGTGCCGCATTCAACTGAGCCTGAGCGGATGACAGCGCCTGCTCAGTTTGCATTACGCGAGCATCCAGATCGTCGCTCTCAAGGCGCATCAATACGTCACCTTTAGTTACGGTGTCTCCGACATCGGCCAGTACTTCCGCCACTTTGGCAGTTAACCGGGCAGAAAGCACCGCTTTCTGATCCGCGCCGACTGTGCCTGTAAATTCGCGGTATACGTCAACAGTTTCAGCCTGCAGCGTTTGTTGCTGAAGCTTTGACAGTTCCTGCTGGCTGAGTACAGGTTCAGACGGCAGTTTTTCTGTAAAGAATCCCGCCATATACAAAAACAACACACCCAGAACAGAGAACAGTACCAGGCCTGTCAGGATTTTAGATGATTTCATGCGTCTTCCTCCTCATGGACAGGCAAGCCGTGCCCTTCAACATTTTCATACGCCAGGTTGTATACCACCGGGATCACCGCCAGAGTGAACACCGTTGACGCGGTAATACCGAAGATAATCGACCAGGCCAGGCCATTAAAAATCGGATCCAGGGTGATAACAATATTACCCAGCAAAGTGGTTCCCGCCGTTAGCAGGATTGGCCGCATACGTACCGCGCCTGCTTCAACCAGTGCCATGTGCAGGCTGTGCCCTTCCGCCAGCGCCTGATGGATAAATTCGATAAGCACCAGCGAGTTACGCACCACAATCCCCGCCAGGGCGATCATGCCTATCATGGCCGTTGCGGTAAACAGGGCCGGGTTCGGGTAGCCATTGATATCGCTGCTGAGCATATTCAGCAGCCAGAAGCCAGGCATAATACCGATCACCGTCAGCGGAATGGCCAGCATTATGATCCCGGATACCGCAGGCAGACCCGTCTGCACCAGCATCACTACGAACACGCCCAGCAGCGCAGCGCCATAGGCGATACCCAAATCACGGAACACATCCACAGTTATCTTCCATTCACCTTCACCAGACCAGACTACTTCGATATCAGAGCCCACTGACCAGCCATCGCCAGCACCATTACTCAGATAACTGCGGTCTGACAGATCACGGCGTTGGTCTGACACCGGCTCATCGCGGTCAGACAATACATCTGCAATGATCTCACCCGGCACGCGCCCTGCCGCTTCTGCGTACACATACACGACCGGCTTCAGGTTCTTGTGATAGATCGGCTGCTCCTGGTCTCGCAGTACAAAGCTGCCCAGCTCAGAAAGCTGTACCAGCGGCTGCGGCGTTGTTTCCAGCCCGCTACCGGTTTCCTGTTTAGCAATGCCAGCCTGACCTCTCACATACAGTGAAAGCAGATTATCCAGTACATCACGCTGTTCTGTCGGAAGCTGAACTTTAATTGGCAGTGGTTCCAGTTCACGTTCTGCTTTCAGGTTGGCCAGAACAAAACCGTTATTGGCCGCGGCCAGAGTACGGTTGATATCGGCCACGGAAATCCCGGACAGCGCTGCTTTCTCCCGATCCACGACAAACTGCCATACCTGACTGTCGCCCTGAATAGAGCTGTCCACTTCAGATACAAACTCTTCACGTTTAAGACGGTTGATGACATTGCCCGCCTGCTGCTGCAGTCGCTCATAGCTGGTTGTTTCTTTGCCATACACCTCTGCAGTAATAGTCGCGATCACTGGCGGGCCAGGAGGTACTTCAACTAACTGAATGTCAGCGCCCAGTCTGGCGGCAATGGCTTCCAGATCACTTCGTAAACGGGTCACGATTTCATGGGACTGCATATTACGTCGGTCTTTCTCAGCCAGTACGATGCGCAGCTCACCCTGATAGGCCTGATTACGCATAAAGTAATGACGCACCATACCGTTGAAGTCCATCGGGGATGCGAGTCCGGCAAACGCAGAGACTGACTCTACTTCCGGTACCGTCACCAGGAAGTCAGAGAACTCCCGAAGTGCGTTCGATGTATCGGCAAAGTTGGTGCTTTCCGGCATGTTCAGTACCAGCTGGAACTCATTCTTATTGTCATAAGGCAGCAGTTTCAGCGGTACCAGTCGCAGGGCCGGCAGCAGCGCGGCGCCAACAAACATCGCGGCGATTAAGGCCAGGAATGCCCAACTGCGGCGACGGGTGACCAGTAAGGGGCTGAGCATCCTGTCGTACACCTTATAAAGCACGGTGTTTTCGACTTTGTACTCGCCTTTGTCCTGAGCGGCTCTCAGAATCTTTTTCGCAAGCCACGGTGTGATCATAAAGGCCACCACGGTACTGAACACCACACTGATCGGCACGTTAAACGCCAGTGGTGCCATGTATGGGCCCATCATGCCGGTGATAAAGAACATTGGTGTAAACACAATCACGATCGCAACTGTCGACATCAGCAGAGCGCTGCGGATTTCTGCCATCGCGAGCACAATGGCTTTGGTACGGCTGAGATCTTTACGTTTCAGATAGCGTTCAATGTTATCGATACTGGCGATCGGGTCATCCACGATAAGGCCCAGCGCCAGGATCAGTGCGAACAGGGTTACCCGGTTGATGGAATACCCAAACGCCAGGTCCATCCCAAGGGCAGCACCGTAGCTGATAGGAATCGCGATACCCACTACCAGGGCGCTGCGCCAGTTCAGAAACAGGCCAACGAACACCACCACAGTCAGAATTGAGATACCCAGGCTTGAAACCAGGTTTGATACTTTGTCATCGGCCGTCTGACCGTAGTTACGGATGATCTCAGTCTCCACCCCACCGGGAAGCTGCTCAGCTTTCAGCGCATCCAGCTCTGCCAGTACGTCTTTGGCAACCGTAACAGCGTTGGAGCCTTTTTGCTTGGCAACCGAGATAAACACCGAGGGCCAGGCTTCATTGCTGTTGCCACTCGCCGGGCCGTAACGGAACCAGGTATCATCTGTTGCTTCTGCCGGGCCATCGACTACTTTGGCCACGTCACGAAGATAAACAGGCTTTCCATTTACCACGTTAACGACCAGAGAGCCGAGTTCTTCGGCATTAGTAAAGAACTGGCCGGATTCAACAGCAAACTGCCTGCCGTTAAACTGGGTTGAACCTGCTCCCACCTTTTGGTGACTAAGCGCAAATGCGTTTTGCAGGTCATCGATGGTGGTTTTTCGGCTCGCCATCGCGCTGGTATCGAGATCCACTTCAATAACACGCGGCTGACCACCAATCACTTCAACGATGTTGGTACTATCCAGCGCTTTAAGACGCTGCGTTGCCTGCGCGGCGATTCGGCGCAGCTCATAAGTACCGATTTCGTCAGGATTAGTCGAATAGAGCGATGCCACCACCACAGGTACATCATCGATTTCAACCGGCTTGATCGCCCAGTTAGTCACCGATGGTGGCACCTTGTCCTGATTGGAGTAGAGCTTGTTATACAGCTTAACCAACGCACCTTCGCGGCTTTCACCCACGTAGTAGCGGACGATCACCTGAGCGGCATTTTCGGTCGACATAGAGTAAACATACTCAACGCCGTCGATTTGACTAAGCAGCTTTTCCAGCGGCTCGGTTACCTGCTTTTCCACCTGACGGGCACTCAGGCCCGGCGCCTGGATCAGCACGTCTGCCATTGGCACGACGATCTGAGGATCCTCTTCTTTGGGCGTTAGCCACAGTGATACTGCGCCAACGGCCAAAGCCAGGATGATCAGGATCGGCGGGAAAAAGCTGTTCATCACACGCTGAACAAATCCCTGATTTCGATTGTGCTTCATCGCTCCTCCGACTGAATCTGACTTCGTTTAAAATATAGGCAACAACTTGCTCTTATGCGGCAGAAAGCTTTTGTTTTTCAACCCGCTCTTTGACGGTTACCACAGTAAATCCGATCATCATGCTGAGGAAGAACACCACCACAGCGTGATTACCCAGAGCAAGGGATGCCACCGCTGGTCCCGGGCAGATCCCAGCCAGTCCCCATCCGGCACCAAACAGCGCTGCACCGCCAACGAGTTTGCCGTCAATTTCCTTTTTGCTCGACACACAAAACTCACTGCTTACCAGCGGTTTGGATTTAGGCTTAATTACCAGGAAATACACCGGCATAAAGACTGCAAGCGCCCCTCCCATTACAAACATCAGTTCCGGCCGCCACTCACCGGCCACATCTAAAAAACCAATGACATTTTTTGGGTCTGCCATACCCGACAGTGTCATTCCCAGGCCAAACAATATTCCTGCTAACAAAGCAACTACACGTAGCATGCGAAAACCTTTTTTAAATAAGATGAAGACGAACAAAAACAACGAGGGCGGCAACCGCCATAAATACGCAGGTAGCGACAATTGAACGCACCGACAGGCGGCCAATACCGCAAATACCGTGTCCACTGGTACAGCCATTACCCATTTTTGTACCCAGCCCCACCATCAACCCCGCCACTGCTATCAGCCACATTGGGGTATCGAAACTGGTTGGTACTTCCGCTCCAAGAATAGTTACGCCACCAACACCACCGGCGACCATGCCGGTCACAAACAACAGGCGCCATGAGAAATCGCGCTTTTCGCCTTTTAATAAGCCACTGAGAATACCGCTGATCCCGGCAATTTTTCCGTTAACCAGTAACAGGATTGATGCAGAAATTCCGAGCAGCGCACCGCCTGCCAGCGAGTGCCATGGAATGACATCGAGCATTGTTTACCTCATTAAAGTTTTTGAATGAATTCGCTTAGTGGCAGAAAACGGTATGCAGACTATTGATCAACTGTTCGATTCGGGGGTCCGCCAGAGAGTAAAACACCTGCTGTGACTCTTTGCGTGCTTTCACCAGATTGTGCTTACGCAGCACCGTTAAATGCTGGGAAAAAGCAGACTGACTCAGCGGCGACTGGCTCTGTAGTTGCCCCGCTCCTACCTCACCGTCCATTAACTGGCATAGCACCATCAAACGGTCAGGGTGAGATAAAATCTTAAGTATTTCAGAGACTTCAGTTGCATTGGCTTTCATGCTTTCAACGTCCATAACCTATCCCTCTTGCTCACTTCTAATTTAGTTTTAGCTAAATTAGCATCATGAGTCAATGGTTATTTAGTAAATGCTAAATTCATTCAATTAACATTAGACAGGGCTAATATAGATATGTATAGTCCATTTCAGAACCTAATCACGGAGGGTGTAATCATGACGATTGAAAATGGTGTTCGCGTTCTGGCCGGGTCAATGACCCTGTTATCTGTAGTACTGACAGTGTGGGTCCATCCCCTTTTCGTCTGGCTGACAGTGTTTGTTGGGCTCAATCTGCTCCAGAGTGCATTTACAGGTATTTGTCCTGCCAACTATTTTCTGAAAAAGTTAGGATGTACACCGAGTTCCTGTAAATAAGCGGAGTTTTTCGTCAATGACCAAAATTGTAATTGTTGGTGGTGTAGCCGGTGGCGCATCTGCTGCTGCCCGGGCACGTCGTTTGAGTGAAGATGCTGAAATCATCATGTTCGAGCGCGGCCCGTTCGTCTCTTTCGCTAACTGCGGCCTTCCTTACCACATTGGTGGTGAAATCACCGAGCGCAGTAACCTGCTTCTTCAGACGCCGGAGAGCTTTCTGGCCCGTTTTAATGTTGACGTTCGCGTTATGTCAGAAGTGATCACTATTAACCGTGGTGAAAAATCAGTGACTGTGCGCAATGTACTTGACGGCACTGACTATACAGAAAGCTATGACTTTCTGCTGTTAAGCCCCGGTGCGGGCCCGGTTGTACCGCCAATTCCTGGTATCGACAACCCGTTGACGCATTCGCTGCGCAACATTCCTGATATGGATAAGATCCTTAAAACGATCCAGATGAACAAGCCCGCTCATGCCACTGTGGTTGGCGGTGGCTTTATCGGCCTGGAAATGATGGAAGCCTTCCACCACCTGGGTATCAAAACCACCCTGCTGGAACTGGCCGATCAGGTAATGACGCCGGTAGATAAAGAAATGGCCGGTTTTGCGCACCAGGAGATCCGCGAAAAAGGCATCGACCTGAGACTGGGCACTGCGCTTCAGTCTGTGGAGCACGTACCTTCAGCGATGGTTGCTAACACTGAAGCCGGTGAGTCGAATGAGAACCAGCACCTGTGCGGTCATCTGGAACTTGGCCTGAGCAACGGTGATAAACTGAATACCGACATTCTGATCATGGCGATCGGCGTACGTCCTGAAACCAAACTGGCCGCAGAAGCCGGCCTGCAGATCGGCGCACTGGGCGGTATCTACACTAATGACTCGATGCAAACCAGCGATCCAAACATCTACGCTGTAGGCGATGCCATCGAAGAAAAAGATTTTGTGACCGGCGAGCAGACTCTGGTTCCCCTGGCGGGTCCGGCGAACCGTCAGGGGCGTATGGCGGCAGACAACATGCTGGGCGGCAATGAAACCTATCAGGGCACCCAGGGAACCGCTATCTGTAAAATCTTTGATATGGCCGTAGCTTCAACCGGCAAGAACGAAAAGCAGCTGAAACAGGCAGGTATCGCCTACGAGAAAGTGTATGTTCATACCGCCAGCCATGCGAGCTACTACCCTGGCGCGGAGATCGTTTCTTTCAAAATGCTGTTTGATCCGAAGGACGGCAAAATCTTTGGTGCTCAGGCAGTGGGTAAAGATGGCATCGATAAACGTATCGACATCATGGCCGTTGCCCAGCGTGCAGGTATGACCGTTGAGCAGCTTCAGCACCTTGAACTGACCTACGCGCCTCCGTTTGGCAGCGCAAAAGACGTGATCAATCAGGCAGCCTTTGTCGCGACTAACCTGATGAAAGGTGTATCCAAAGGCATTCACTACCACGAGCTGGACAGCCTGACCGATGATCAGTACCTGATTGACGTGCGCACCCCGGCTGAAGTGGCTAACGGCTGTCTTGAGCGCGCGGTCAATATTCCGGTAGATACCCTGCGTCACCGCATGGATGAGCTGCCGAAAGATAAAGAGATCGTGATCTGCTGTCAGGTTGGCCTGCGTGGCCACGTGGCATACCGTCAGCTGGTAAACAATGGTTTCCGTGCGCGCAATCTTATTGGTGGTTACCGTACTTACTGCGCAGCTCAGCAGTAAAGGGCAATAAAAAAATGGCTCCCGGTTACCGGGAGCCATTGATGATTAAATCTGGCTTGAGGCAGAAGCCCCAGCGTCGGTTATTGCGGATTCAACCCCAGGGTCTGCAGCACCAACTTAAAGTTAGCCTGGCGCTCTTTAATGGCGTGAACTTCACCACTGACCGGACAGGTATGGTCAGGACAGCCACGGTTTACGATACCAGATACCGCATCGATAAACTCAGTGCCCTGCAACCCGCCATCAACGTAGCGTTTCAGCTCAGTGTGATAGTTCCAGTGTGCGTATGGCCCTCCTTCATCATTGTACGCCTGCACCGAAGTTACCCAGTAGAACAGACCTGCAATCCATTTAATTTCCCGGTTCTCTTCAGAGCTGCAGATAAGGCCCGGGTTAGAACAGAAGTCCAGGTTAGCATACAGCGGATTGGCCGGTGGCGCTTCCACTACAACACCGTTCACTGTCGTGCCAATAGTGTCAGGGTTTACGTGCGAACGACCCATAAAGTGGTTCAGGGTACCAAAGTTCTGACGGCCTGTTGTCTGGATTACACCACGTCCCCACCAGCCACAGCCTTCGACTGTGCCGTTAGTATCGGTGCCATCCCAGATAAACTTACCGGCTTTCTGTCCGCTGTAGACCTTACAGTCTGAGCGTTCCCAAACCTGTTTCGACTCGTCAACACTGGCTGGTACTTCCATACAGTGACCATCGTTGGTCCAGCGACCGACATTGCCGTTAACCAACAAACCTTTCTCAGCGAGTACTGCATCCGGTGCGGCAAACACTGGCGCTGGCGCACCATACCATTTGGCATTAGTCAGAGCGCTAACTTCCATCTTAGGGTCGCGCGGACACGAGTATGGGTGGTCGATACCCGTGTTCGGGTCCATACCGTAATCAGCGTATTTTTGACCCAGCTGACCACAACTTGCTGTCATTGGGTAGTTAACCGGCGCACCATATCTTACTTCAGACCAGTTGTTCTCATCACAAGCGTTGTAGCGAATGGTCTCCTGCATACTTTGTGACAGGAAGGCCGCAATCGCGACTTTAGCGTAGATGGCGTTGGTTGCGTCATCAGCGGTGTCATCAAGCAGCCAGAAGGTATTGCCTGCCACGCCGACATTGTGCATTGAGTTCAGACCTGCCAGGAAGTCTGCCCATTTGTAGACTGTGGAAGGTGTCCAGCTTCCCTGAGCCATCTCATAAAGGAAGGCTTCGTTGTTCATCGCATTTTCTGCACTTGCCAGCTCACTGTTAAGTGCGGCGATACGCGTTAGCGGCCCGTTGATCACATCCTCACCGACGTAGTAAAGCGGTACAGTAGCGTTATTGTAGCTGCTGATTTTCGCATCAAGGTCGGTGGTGGCGGTATCAAACGTAATCGCAAAGACATTACTGTGCGCAGCTTTGCGAATATGACGGTCACCGGTAGTGTTACCCAGGAAGTAGTTCGCAGCCTGAGCAGTCGGAATCGCAGCCAGCAGTGCAGGAGTTTTCACCGAGTCAGAAACCTGTTTGACGTACTCCAGCGCGTAGTGCCATTGCTCATCGCTCAGCGCTGGCGTACCCACCGACTTGGTAAAGGCGATAAAGTCTGCTTTGGTGGCTGACGCCGCCTGGTATAGCTCAAAACTGGTGAGCAGATCCGCAGACAAGCCAGATGCCGCGTTCCATACTGCTCGTTTACCTGAGTGTGTATTATAAGCGAAATCACCAATCGCAAGCGTCCAGCCAAAGGTAGCCTGAGGTGCGACGTTCGAGATCACCAGGTTATGCGCGTTTGCCCAGCCTTTTACATCATCGGTCAGGGCGTTGATCGCGTTAACATCAATCTTGCTGTGAGTACCTGTCGCATCAACGGCCGCGGTCAGCGCCTGTTTGACGGCGACCGTACCTAAAGCAGCCCCTTTATCCGCAGTGGCAACGTCAAGTACATCACTGCTCAATATGATTGAGGTCGAGCCGGCAAGCTCAGCGGTTTGAATCAGAGTGGTGAAGGCGTCAGTCAGTTTGGTTAAATCGGCCAGATCCTGGCTGTTAAGAGTGTTTACTGACAGAGTTGACGGGCCATTAAGTGTATTTGGGCTGCTGACGACAAAGCTATTCGGCCAACCAGCGACTTCAAGTCTGACCGGGTCCATAGGATTCGGAAGAGCGAGTGTGCTGCCGCCGTTAGAGCCACCATTACAATCCAGATGATGTGCCCAGCTGCTGTCGCTGCCCGGAATCGAAGAGGTCCACCAGTTCGCCTGATAGGCAACATTCTCATTGACCATGATGTCACCACCTGTCGCATGGTCACCCTGCGTCCAGTTCGGGTAAACATTAAAATCAGCGCAGGCTCCGCCCACAGGTCCAGGGTCAGGTGTTGGATCCGGCGTTGGGTCAGGAGTCGGATCTGGCGTAGGATCAGGGGTCGGTTCAGGCTCTGGCGTAGTTCCGCTGACCAGTTTCCACGGAGAGTCCCATTCATTGGCATAGTTATCCGTTGGGCTCTGACCGGCGTTAACCCACCACTTGGCTTCGTAGGTGTTGCCATCTAAGGTGACCTGAGTGCCCGCCGCATACGACTGGGATGCGTCGTAAGGTTCTGCCGCGTACAAGGTACCGCTCAGCGCTAAACACGCCAATGATGCTGCTATCTTGCTTATCCTAAACATAATTATTCCCTGAGGTTCATTGTTATTGCTTCACGTCTTGTGGGCTTATTGCTGCCCTTGGGTAGATAAATTCCACCTAAAAATAAGTTAGCAACTCCTGCGGAATTTACGCACAGAATTGGCAATTATTGTGTGGTTATGCGGTAAACTTCACGGGATTCAGGCTATTTATACGCAAGTTGATTAGTAACAAAAAATAACCAGTAATTTATAAAGTTATCAGTTTGATTTTTAAGGCAAGTTACCAGGGATACGGAACTCACCTCTTATTTCCCGGATTGCCCGAAAGGCTCATTTGGTCCATAATAACGAGACCAAATGAACCAACAAATGAAATGCGGAGTCGTAAAATGCAATCAGGAAGAACATTCAAACCCCGTCATTCGTACAGGCACAGTTTCTGGTTTCAGATGGGACTGGAAAACGCCAATACAGCTCAGGCTGTCAGGGATGGATTTAAACCTGCGGTGTACCGGAACATTGTGGAAAAAGCCGGCTTATCACAAAGTGAGTTTCATACCATCACCCATATTCCACTCAGCACCATCAAACGCCGCCTTGCAAAAGATGAGCGTTTTAACATGCAGGAGAGTGATGTCATGTACCGGCTTGCGATGCTTATCAAACTGGCCGGTGAGCTGTTTGGTGATGAAGAACGCGCCCTGGAGTGGATGCATCAGGAAGTTTATGGTCTCGGCGGTAAACGCCCGCTGGATATGGTATCCACCACCGCTGACTTTGAGACGGTAAAAGATCTGATTGGCCGCATTCAGCACGGTGTTTTCTCCTGATGAAGTTATACCGTCTTACTCAAAAACGTTATCAGGATGAGCCGTTTAATCCGATTGGTGCCAAGCTGTTTGGCGGGCGCTGGAACTCCAAAGGCGTCGAAGCGCTCTACTTTGCTCAGTCGGAATCCCTGTGTGCCCTTGAGGTTTTTGTCCATGTGAACAAAGATCCGGCGATTGCGGACCAGTATGACCTCTACCGGATTGAACTGCCCGAAGAACTGGTGATCGCCCTGGACGAGGATGAACTGCCACCGGGATGGCGCGACGTGCCCCCTTCTGAACTCACCCAGGAGATTGGCGATCAGTTCCTGAAAGAACTGGCAGACGAGTACGCTGCGCTGCAGGTGCCCTCCGCTATTTCTCCGCGGGACAGCAACTTTGTACTCAACCCGGCCAACCCAAAGCTGGAACGGGTACTGGACCGGGCAGAAAAACTCGATTTCCGCTTCGATATGCGGATCTTTTCCTGATCTCGAAACTCAGGTACTAAAAAAGGGGCCGAAGCCCCTTTTGTGTATATCAGCGTGCCTGTTTTTTCAGCTCAAAATCGAACTCATCCGGGTACAGCACTACCCCTTCTTCGTTCTCATTAGGGAAAACAACCACTGCCAGTTCGTCGTCTTCCAGGCCGTAAGTCCAGCGGCTGTGCCACTTGTTCAGGGAAATGGCTTCTGGTTTACACTCTTCCCACTCACCGTTGGCCCATGCCTCGGCAAATTCACGGTTTGGCCATACCGGTACACAGTCTTCTTCTTCTGTATTCAGCATCACACAACCGTGCTCATCGGTCAGAATCCAGATTTCACGGTTCTCCACCACCTCTTTCACGCAGTACTTCAGACGCTGCTCTGCATCGTAAGCGTTAATGGTATCAATTTGTGCCTGTTCAAGTTGCTTAGCCATGGGGCATTTCTCTTTTTGGGTTATTCTGCGAAATTCTTGTTTATTCAGCGTTCCGAGTCAACCATTTCTAGAAAGTCATCCCAATACTCAGTGTCAGCTTCTGGCTGTTTTCCATGTCATATTGGTACTCGCCGTAGTTCAGCACCGAGCCGTCGAGAACGTCATAGTTAAGACGCAGAATGGTCTCATTCGCCAGCCCATTACCCAACAAATACTCCACGCCAACACCCCAGGTCGCGCCCCAGCCATTTCCGTTGGCACTACCCGATTCATTGAGGGTTTTCTTGCTCACGGTTACCTCATACTCGCGATAACTTGCATCGTTATTGGTATATACCGCGCCCGCTTTTGCCAGTAAACGCCAGTCATCATTGATGAAGTACTTATATACGGGAGTCAGACTGACCTGCCATTGTTCAACGGAGAACATTCGGTCGAGATAACTTGATCCACCTGTATGCTCTTTCTCATACTTGTTTACAGAAACCGAAGAATAAGCGCTCTCCAGTGCCCAGCTTTGGTTAAAACTGTAGCCAAGGGATATTTGAGCTGAAGTATCCTTCACCGCATCGGTATTGGACGACATACCAAACAAAGCATAAGGCGATGAAATTGCAGGAAATGAAAGAGAAAGGCTGACCAGGGTAGTGAGTATTGAAGGTTTCATGGTACCAGTGCGGAATTGAAAATTTTCGCAATGGCACCACGTAATACATTTAGTTCTGAACAGGTTTGTTCTTACAGTGCTCAATCGCCTGTTGCAACAGTTCCAGTGCTGATTGGTTACATTCTGGCAGCTCTGCGGTTGATTCATTTATCGGAGTGACCCTGTCACCCCAAATGATATGCCCGGCACCCCAGGTCAGGCCTGCGCCAAAGGCGGCTGTCAGGATGTTATCTCCTGGCTTCACAAAACCCTGCTCTACTGCTTCACACAGAGCGATCGGAACGGTCGCCGCTGAGGTGTTGCCGTAATTTTGAATATTTACAAACGCTTTGTCCTGACTGACACCGGCATAATCACACAGAGTCTGAATGATACGAATGTTCGCCTGGTGTGGGATCACCACGTCAATTTTATCGGTGCTCATGCCCGAGCGTTCCAGTACAGTGTGCGCTGCTGCGCCCATGCCTTTCACTGCGCGTTTAAAGATCTCTTTACCGATAAAGTTGAAACCCCAGTAACCGTTATCCGCGGCAAAACGGTCCATTGCTGTGCCGTATTCAGGAATAGCCAGAATGTCGCGGCCTTCAGCGTCACAACCCAGCTGTGCCTGTTGCAGACCGGTTTGTTTTTCGCTGCGGCTGACAACAACTGCACCGGCACCATCACCAAACAGCACAGCGGTATCGCGCTGAGTCCAGTCGATGTAAAAAGAAAGGCGTTCAGCACCGATCACCAAAGCATTGCGGTAATTACCAGCCTGAACAAGACGGGTGGCGGTTTCCAGGCCATAAACAAAACCGGTACAGGCTGCATTCAGGTCAAATGATGCTGCAGTCTGAATGCCCAGGTTACCCTGCACTTTAGAAGCAATATTCGGGATAAGGTTATCCGGAGAACAGGTCGCGACGATCAGACAGTCAATTTCCTGCGGATCAATACCCGCACAGTCAATCGCGCGCTGAGCGGCAACTGTAGCCAGGTCTGAAGTGTTTACATGACTGATGCGGCGGTTCTCAATTCCGGTACGGGTTCGGATCCACTCGTCAGAGGTTTCCAGAAAAGTACTCAGGTCCTGATTAGAGAGCGTTGCAGGTGGCAGGCATTTGCCCCACCCGGTAATTTCGGCGTACATACGTTCCTCACCTATATTGTTTTAGTTTTAATGCAGAGAATATAGAAAAAGCGTAATAAATGAAATTGAATGATGCCAAACTTAACTGCCATCCGCAAAAAAGGCCTGTATGTGTTACAGGCCAAAGGGAGAGCTCACAGGGGGAAGTGGCTCTTATCAGGCTGCGACCGCTTCAGGTTGTTCAAGGTCAAGCAGCCAGCAGACATTAATGCTGCCAATGCCTTCCATTGAATCCAGCTGGGTCATCAGCAGCGAACTGATCCCCTTCGCATGGGATTTCAGTTCAGATTTCACCTGCTCTGCCAGGGTAACAGCCGTATTACGCTTAAACTCTACCGGGGTAACCCCACGTAAAATTGAGAGCTTTTGCAGCAGCGAAGGGTCATCGGACAGCGCCCAGATACGGGCATCGCTCTGGCAACGCGACATCAGCAAAGGCGTTTCACCTTTGGTGGTTAAAATCGCCACGCCGAGATCTTTGTGCACACGGCCTGCAGAAATCATTGATGAAAGGGCAAAGCTTTTTCCGGCGTTATCACACAGGTGCTCCAGATCATCCCAGCACGTTTGGGCATCGCCCTGCTCTTTTTCAGCGCCGGATGCGATACGAACCATGGCCTGTACTGCTTCCAGCGGATAAGCCCCGGCGGCAGACTCAGCAGAGAGCATTACCGCATCAGTGCCGTCCATCACCGCGTTTGCAACATCCAGAACTTCTGCGCGGGTTGGGGTCGGGTTTTCAATCATGGACTCCAGCATCTGAGTGGCGGTGATCACCGGTTTACCGTGATAGCGGGCACGGGAAATAAGCTGTTTCTGGACTTTTGGCAGACGCGCATCGCCTATCTCGACCCCCAGATCACCACGGGCCACCATGATCACATCAGACGCTGTAATCATGTCATCCATGCTCTGCTCGCTGGCGACTACTTCAGCACGTTCTACTTTCGCAACCAGCTGAGCATCGCACCCTGCTTCGCGGATGAGGCTCCGCGCATAATCCATATCAGCGCCATTTCGCGGGAAAGACACCGCAACAAAGTCGGCTTTCAGCTCGGACGCAGTGACAATGTCACGCTTATCTTTAACTGTCAGTGCAGGGGCTGACAAGCCTCCGCCAAGCAGGTTGATCCCTTTACGGTTCGATAGTCTGCCCCGGTTCAGTACCCGTGTGATTACCCGGCGATTCTCTGCGTCAACATCCGTTACGCTGAGCTGAATACGTCCGTCATCGAGCAACAGTGTGTTTCCGGGAGTCAGATCGTCAATCAGCTCAGGATAATCCAGCCCGACTGCGTATTGATTTCCTTCGCCGGGCTGCAGGTTACCATCGAGTACAAACTCATCACCGCAGTTCAGCTCAACCGCACCCTGTTCAAACGTAGAAATACGGATTTTGGGCCCCTGCAGATCCACCAGAACGCCCACATGTCTTCCCTGCTCTGCGGCAATTTCACGTACCAGGCGCGCTCTTTCAATATGTTCTTCGGCCGTTCCGTGAGAAAAGTTCAGCCGCACGACGTTCACGCCCGCTTCGATCAACTGGCTCAGCATTTCCCGGCTCTGGCTGGCCGGGCCCAGGGTGGCAAGAATTTTGGTATTACACATCTCTTTTTCCTTACAACATCTTCAGAGAAAAAAGCAGGAGCGGTGCTCCTGCTTAATGCTGATAATTACTGAATATCAGTGACTTTCTTCGCGTTCCACACCGTCAGTGCAAGAAGCAGTGAAACCACACCGGCTGCCAGCCAGAAGTATTGGGCAGTAGCGAAGTCATACGATTTCACTCCGTCCACTTCAGTGATTTTGATAAGAGAAGCCGATACCAGTTCCTGACCCGATGCAGCAATGTAAGAGAACAGACCGATGAAGCCTTTTACTGCCCCTACTGCGTTCTTCGGCATCAGGTCACAGGCAGTCAGACCCGCCAGGAATACAACCAGACCACCAATAGCAAAACCAATCAGACCCAGTGCAACAGCATCCACCACGCGGTTATCAGGACCAAAGAACATCAGACACATACCAGCGATGTTGGCAATACCGTACAGCAGCGTCGGAATATGACGGTTAGCGTTAAACAGTTTGTCCGAAATAATGCCTGACAGAATTGCACCCGCCAGACCCGCGATTGGGTAAGTCGACATCGCGAATCCCGCATCCATCAGCGAGTAACCTTTCGCTCCCTGCAGGTACAGTACCGCCCATGATGACATTGCGTAACGTGATACATACATCGCTGCACACGCTGCTGCAATCAGCCATACCGTAGGTTGTTTAAGGATGAACAGCTGAGCGCGACGGGTCTCTTCCGGGCTGTTCTTTTTCCTGAACTCAGGTTCTTCATCAAACGCAGTTGCAGCATCAGGCAGACCGTAAGTTTGCGGGCGGTCTTTCAGGATGAAGAACATGGTCATCGCTGCTGCGATAGCCGCGATACCCGCGCCGATAAAGCCTGCACGCCAGCCGAAGTAGCTCACCAGCGATGCGGTCAGGATCCAGGTGATACCTTCACCGATGTTACGCGAGCCACCCCAGATTGAGTAACGGCTGCCGCGCTGTTTTGGCGAGAACCACTGGAACAGGGACACACACGAAGGCGCAGAACCCACAGACTGGAACCAGCCATTCAAACCCCAAAGCAGAATGAAGAAAAATGCGGTGGTGTTCAGACCCATACATACTGCGGTGATACCCGACAGCATCAGTGAGAACGACATAAACCGGCCAATGTTGGCATAATCAGAAAGGAAGCCGTTCGAGAATTTACCAATCGCGTAAGTAAAGAAGAACGCGGAACCCATGATCCCCAGTTCTTCAATCGATACGATGCCTGCATCCAGCATGGGCTTTTTCACCACACCCAGGCTCATACGTACTACATAAAAAACCGCGTAACCGAACACCAGTCCCAGGAATACCTGCCACTGGTAGCTCTTAAATCGCGACTGCATCGCCTCTTTGCTGGTATCGGCCAGAGGAAGATCCGGCCGGGTTTTAAAGAAATTAAGCATACCTGCTTCTCCGTTTTCAGATTATTTGCCGTTATGGCGTTTTGACGAAGCGAGTATCACCAACCGGTGGCAGTATGTTCAAAATCGCGGTTTTGAGACATTTTTGACTCAAACCGCATTTTGAAACGGGTCAAAAATGGGAATTTCGCGCGGGGAATCGTGCGGTTTATTGATAAAATTAATCATGGCAATGGCTGACATCCCCCGTTCGTGCTGAAGGTAAGACGACCGCAGGCGCCTAGAGCTGCAGCGCGGGTCAGAAATGACCCAAAACCATCGCCCATGTTTTTTACCCCAGGATACAAAGTTTTGATGGAGTGCACATTTTGAGGTTATTCAGGCAATTAACGATCGGTCTTCTCGGTATTTTAGTGGCAGTGCCTGGTCTTGCCCGAAACAGTAATGAGCTGGTAATACTGACGACGTTTTCCCGCGAGCCACTGACTCCTCTGGTTGAAGCATTTAATCAGCACTACCCGGACATCGCAGTTAAAGTCCTGCATCGCAGAACCAGCTCGAGCATACAAATGCTTAATAAAAGCTATATCGGTGATGTAGACATTCTGCTGACCTCCTCCCCCTACCTGATGACCCATCTTCTCAGGGCAGGCAAGCTGGCAGATCTCTCGACACAGCACACGCCACCGCAATGGCTGCAGCCCTATGTTCTGCCAAAGAGCGAAAAAGTCGTCACGATCGGTTACTCCGGTGCGGGCGTAGTCTGGAACAAAGACTACCTGGAAAGCCACAACCTGCCTGAGCCAAACGGGTTTATCTCACTCGCGCAGCCGGAATACTTCGGCCATATCACTATGAGCACCCCGGCAAGATCCGGGACAACACAGATGATGCTGGCCAGCGTGTTATCTGAGTATGGCTGGGAGCGTGGCTGGCACTACATGCTCAATATTGCCGCCAACTTCGCAACGGTCTCCTCACGCAGCTTTGGCGTCAGCGACAGTATTGCCAAGGGCAGCCTGGGGCTGGGTCCGACAATCGACAGTTACGCGCATAATCTGCAGCGTAAATACAACTATATCGGCTTTGAGTACGACCCGCAGTTTACCCTGATGCCGACCTACATCGGCGTACTTAATCAGCATGACCCTTACGCCAATGCATTTCTTGAAATGATGATGTCTGAAAGCAGTCAGAAGCGCATGGCCGACAACAGCTTTTCCAAATATTCCCTGATCGACAGCTCACTGGCCAGGAAGCAGCATATCGCACTGGATATCGATACGCTGATGGCGCAGGAGCTGGGAGTAAATCTGCTGTTTGATATTGCCGTTACCCGAAGGCTGCCCGAGCTCAATGATGCCTGGCTTGCCCTGCTCAACGCTCAGAAACGTTCCGGAGACGCAGCGCTCGAGTCACCTGCGCTGAAAGCGGCAAAATCACTGATGTTTACCCTGCCAGTAAGTCAGCAGGAGTTCAGCCGGCAAGCCGCAAGACTGACAATGCTGTCTTCCCGGACTGATGAGCAGAGCCTGGCCGCATTTGCGGCAGAGAAAGAAGAGTGGCTGCATGAGGTCAAACATCGTCTTGCCGATAATCTCAGCAGAGCCCTCGAACTGATAGAACAGAGTAACCGCAATGACCAGTTCTAAGTACCATACCATTGGCGCAAAGCTGATAATGGCATTTGCAACGACCACCCTGCTGCTGACCATCGTCAGCCTGGTTTCGTGGATGACATGGAACAGCCTTGACCGGCGGGTAAGTACCCTGCTGACCACCAGTGTTCCGGCCTATAACACCAGTTTTGTACTTGAAAGCCGCAGTGCTGAAATCCGGCATCTGGTTGTTCAGTTATCACAGGTCAGCAACAAAACCTCGCTCGATGAACTGGTGCGTGAACTGAACAATGAGCTTGAAACCATTGAAGCTGCGCTTCGTGATAACACCTCTGATCTCGCCGGCGGTTACCAGGAGCTGATGTCCCAGATAGACCATTACGCGGTTCTGGTATCTGCCAGGATCGACCAGAACCGCCAGCTCAAACTGCTGGATGAGCAATTGAGCTGGATTCACCAGGATATCGTTTCCGAGCTTAAACCGATGCGCCAGGAAGTTCAGTGGCAGCTTCAGCGCTCATCACAGCCGGAAGCGACCAGCTTTCGTATGGAGCAGTGGAACCTGATTCAGTCGATTCTGGATGAAGAGGAAGAACTCTTTGCCCTTACCCGGGATCTGCTCCAGGCCGGACATCAAAGCCAGGTGAATAATGGACTGAAAGTACTGGGATACAAGCTTTCCGAACTGAGCGATCTCAGTCAGCCCATTTTTATTCACCCATCCGCCATCGCTTACCAGCAGTTACTCGATGATCTGCATTCCCTGCTGGCCGAAAACGGCCCTTTTCATACCGCCCTTATCGATAAAGTATTACTGGAGCAGTCACTGGCTGAGTACCAGACCCGAATCAGTAACTCCCTTGGCGGGGTTCACCAGGGCATTGCCGGGCTGGTACTGAGTGCAGACCGGGATTTCCGTCAGGTGAAAAAAGACACCGCCGGGCTGATCGCGTACGGCAACCATGTTCTGGTAGTCTGCTTCAGCCTGTCGATTCTCATCAGTCTGTTTCTGACCTATTACTTCGTCAACCGCAGGATAGTCCGCCGCCTGAACACCCTCAGCCAGCAGCTTGATGCCATCACCGATAACCGGCTGGAGACGCCATTTGTTCCTGAAGGCCGCGACGAGATCTCGCGACTCAGCAGCAAACTGGAAGTACTGCGCCAGACACTGCGTGAAATTGAGCAAACCAACGCGATAAACCTGCTGAACAATACCTCTGCCTGCCTGATCACCTGTGATGTCTCCGGCGTGGTTGAGTCCATGAACAGCAGCGCCGCCGAACTGCTTGGGGGTGGAGTCACAGACAGGCCAAAACGGATCTGGCAGTGGCTTCCGTACGGTCAGGCGCAGGTGTTGGAACATGCGTTCAGCGCACTGGATAAAACAGAGAGTGACAACGTTACATTGTCACTGGGATCTGAGTCCAGACCCAACTATCTTCGTTTTTATATGAGCCTGTATCGCCAGGGTGGCGGACAAAAAGTCATTATCACCATTACTGACATTACCGAGCAGGCACACGCCAATTACCTGCTCGAACAGAGGGTTGCTGAGAAAACGCACTCCCTCCAAAAAGCCAATGATGAACTGCTGAGCGAGATAGAAGTACGGCGCAGCGCCGAAGATCACCTGAAAAAGACTCAAAGCGAGCTGATTCAGGCCGCCAAAATGGCAGTTGTCGGTCAGACCATGACCACTATGGCGCACGAACTGAATCAGCCGCTCTCCGCCCTTTCCACCTATCTGTTCAGTGCCCGTATGGCGCTGGAGCAGAACAACCCCGAGATGATTACAGGCGCACTGGATCAGATAGAATCACTCAGCGCCCGCATGAGCAAACTGGTCAACAGCCTGCGTCATTTTGCCCGCAAATCACCAGGCGACAGTGACACCTCCGACGTCGCGCTGGAGGAAGTGATTGAGCAGACCCTGACCCTGATTTCAACCAAAGCAAAGCGACAGCAAACCCGGCTCAGCTACTCGATCCCTGACGGCCTGACGGTACGCGCAGATGCCATGAGCCTGGAGCAGGTGCTGATCAACCTGTTCGCTAACGGCATCGATGCGGTCAGCGAACAGATCGATCGCGAAGTCTCGCTGGAATGGCTGGGAAGTCAAAATGGATTTCACACCATCGCCATCTCAGACAATGGACACGGATTCGATCCGCAGGTGGTTGACCGCCTGTTTACCCCTTTTACCACCACCAAAGAAGTGGGACTGGGACTCGGCCTGAATATCTGCCGCTCCCTGACAGAAAAATACAACGGAAATATCTTTTTGGCCTCATCTCTGCAGCGCGGAGCCATGGTCGTTTTGGAGTTACCTTATGAATGAATTTAATGTGTTGTTAATCGATGACGATCAGGATGTCCTCGACTCATACGCCCATCTGATGTCCATCGCCGGTATTCCGGCCAAAACACTGGCCGACCCGGTACAGGCACTGCCTCTTATCAGTGAAGAGTGGGCCGGCGTTGCAGTCATTGACATGTATATGCCGCAAATGCACGGAATGGAACTGCTGGACAGGATCAAGCAAACAGATGCCAAAATCCCCGTGATTGTCATCACCGGTCACGGAGATATTCCGATGGCGGTTGAAGCGGTCAAAAAAGGGGCGAGTGATTTCCTCGAGAAGCCTATCAATCCACCTGAGTTGTTAACGCTTATCAAAAAACATCTTGCCGGGCGCCAGGCGTTTATCGAGCAAAAACAAAACCTGACCCGCTCAATTAAACGGGAAGTTATCGGCAAATCAGCACAAATGGCATTGATCCGCAACCACATCGCCCAACTTGCGCTGCTTGGCAGTCACGTACTGCTGGTTGGCGAATCAGGCGTTGGCAGGCATACCCTGGCGTACCTGATCCATCAGCTTTCAGAGAGTAACGTGTTGCACGAAGTTAACGGTACCAGCCTGACGAGTCCGGAACAGGTAGCAGAAGCTTTATCTCAGGCAGAAGATGGCACCCTGATCCTGACACACGCTGAACAAACCGATCTGGCTCTGCAGCAACAACTCAGTCAGCTCTTACTTCACCAGGAGCGGCTTTCCGGCCGGGCTGTGCGACTTATCGGGATTTTCAGTCAGCCGCCGCAACAACTCATTCAGGAACAGCGCCTGCACCCGGAACTTTACTATTTGCTCAGCCAGGGTGTTATCGATGTGCCGCCGTTGCGTCAGCGTCCCGATGATATTGCCGCGCTGTTTCACTATTACCTGAAACAAAGCTGCGCCAAGCTGGGCAATCCACTTCCGGATGTTGACCCCGCGTACCTGTCCTGCCTGAGAAACCATGACTGGCCGGGAAACATCCGGGAGCTTAGAAATGTCGCAGAGCTGTATGCCATTGGCATCGTCAAACTGACCGGCCAGGACAGGCTCCATCATCAGCAATCGGTTCAGTTGGATGAGTTGGTCGATGACTATGAAAAACAGGTTATTGAAGATGCCCTCTTCCTGTTCTCAGGCAAAGTATCTGAGGCTGCAGCTTACCTTCAGGTACCACGCAAAAAACTTTATCTCAGGATGAAGAAGCACGGAATCGAAAAAGACGACTTTAAGAGCCGCTGACAGATTTGGTACAATGACTGCTAAGTTTAGCCATAACTAATATAAAAAAGAGGAAGTATGACAAGTTTCAATACCCGTTGCCCGTCCTGTCAGGGCCTGAACCGTGTACCTGTTGAGCGGATTTCTGACGCAGCGACCTGTGGCCGCTGTAAATCCCTGCTGCTCGATGGCGCGCCTGTAGAAGGGACAGAGCAAAACCTGGATGCCCTGATAAACAGCAATACACCGGTTGTGGTCGATTTCTGGGCTCCGTGGTGTAGTCCGTGTGTGGGCTTTGCCCCGGTATTTGCCGATGTCGCAGCAGAACGCCAGGGTGACGTACGCTGTGTGAAAGTTGATACGGAAGCTCAGCAGGCACTGGCTGCTAAATACCAGATACGCAGTATTCCGACCATCATGGTGTTTAAAAATGGCCAGCGCATTGATGTAATTAACGGTGCTCTGCCAAAATCCCAGTTTGATCAGTGGCTGGATCAGGCACTTCAAAAGTAACCTCATATCCATATATTATCTCACCCGCCAGCCCCATTTTGGCGGGTGTTTTCTTCTGATTTCTCCCTTCAGAGTTCGATAAAAATTTTTTGTCGTCAGGTTCAAAACTTTTCGTTGTACAAATTACGCTGAAAATCCGATAGTCGCGCCGATCTTTTAATCTGTCCGACCCGGAGAATCCTGCATTGAACCAAACCCTTCCTCTTCCACAGCGCGCTGGAATCGCAGTGCCTGTAACAGCTTTGTGCCTTTACGCTGTTGCATCCGGCTACCTGATGAGTATGCTTCCGTTGCTTCTCAGCGGGTATGCTTTGCCTGTGGAACTTGCAGGGTGGCTGGCCAGCGTTTTCTATGCCGGATTGCTGGCAGGAACCTTGTTTATCGAACCTTTGGTTAGGAAAACAGGCCACAGAGCTGGTTTTGTGCTGGTACTTGTGATTTTGTCACTTTCCGTAGCAATTATGCCGCTGTCAGCAAGCCGTGAAATCTGGCTGGCGGCGCGTTTTGTAGCCGGTCTTGCGGTTGCGGGCGTATTTGTGATTGTTGAATCATGGTTGCTCAGTGGCGATGAATCGCAGCGGGCCAAACGCCTGGCACTTTACATGGGCGCACTGTACGGCGGCTCTTCCGTTGGCCAGCTGGGCCTGGGGCTGGGCTTTTCCGGCACCACCCCATTTGCGATTACGGTTGCCCTGTTCATGGTTGCGGCAATGGTGTTGCTTGTAGCAAAACCTGCTCAGCCTGCGCAGGAAGAGCACGCGGCGCTGTCACCAAAGCAGATCATGAAACTCAGCAAACCCGCGATTGTCGGATGCGTGGTTTCCGGTCTGACACTGGGCGCTTTGTATGGCCTTCTGCCGCTGGAGTTGAAACGTCAGGCGTTTGACCAGGGCGATATTGGTAAACTGATGACGGTATTTATCATGGGTGGCATGGCAGTTCAGCCACTGGTGACCATACTGCTGCGCTATATGAGCCGCACTCTGGCCATGGCTCTGTTCTGTCTGGTCGGTGTAGCGGCTATCGCTGCTAACGAAGTATGGGCATCACCTGCGCTGATTGTGATCAGCCTGTTTCTGCTCGGCGTTGCTGCGTTTGCTGTCTATCCGGTGGCCATAAACCTGGGTTGTGACAAATTGGGTGAGCAGTACATTGTCTCGGCTACCCAGGTAATGCTGTTTTGCTACAGCGTGGGCTCAGTAGCCGGCCCGGCGATTGCGCAACACTTCAGCCTGATGAACTACCTGTTCATCGCGTTTCTGGCAACCGCCATCTACATGCTGTTTGCCAGTATTAAACGCACTGAAGGCTTCGTTGCTCAATAAAAAGTAGATATAAAAAGAGAGGGGGCGATTCCCTCTCTTTTTTAGTTCATATCTTAAATACCCTACTCCCTGAGAATGTTCCAGGCCTCGCACATCACCCTGAATCTTTCCGTATCCCCTCCGTCACGGTCCGGGTGCCATTTAAGTGCCAGGCGTCGCCACTGCCTGCGGATCTCTATCCGGCTTGCGTCCTCTTCCAGTTCAAACAGCCGCAGAGCTTTCGAGCGGGTCATATCCTTGCCGTTGGTCGAACCGACAAACTTCTTATAGCGAGTCCAGAACTCATTCAGCAGGCGTTTTACTTCACCGTTTTCCGCTTCATAGTTGCTCCAGTCGGTGTAGTAATCTCTGAGAGGATCTTCAGGATCGATGGCATTATGGGCGGCATGGATGGCGTTCATCAATTGAATGTCCATCGCCTGAACCTGTACCCAGGAGTCCGGATAGAGCACTTCCTGAAGCTGATAAAGCGCATTCATTATCAGGAAATTACGTTTAAACAGATCTTTTTCCGGCGATGAGTCCAGAAAAGGCACCAGCCCCAGCTCGGCGAGGTGCGCGGCAAGGGTATGCACTTTCCATCCCTGATGCTGACGGCGCAGAACTTCCAGGATAGGCCACACCAGCGGGTTTTCGAGGTGCGGATCATGACTGTGTACAACTTGAGTGTTCGGCATAACGGCTTCTTGCATTTGGGTCTAATTCAATTCAAAGACAAAAATGGTAATTTGTCATCTTTGATTCAGCGGAAGAGCTCACAGATTTCTGTTTGTTTCACGGTGCAAACTGTGTTTATGTTAACTGTAATCTGTTGAACAGGAAGCGTGAATGAAGCTTATAAAGCCAGCCATGGAATACAAATCGCAGTTTTTGCGATTTTATGAGGATCTTTTGGATCATGATCCGGACAACGCTGATTTCTACTCAGAAGCAGACCGCAGTTTTTCACGCTACCTTAAGCGACTGGCCGACGATGAAGCCGGGTTATACCTCCGCCCTCAGCACGTTCCCTGCAGTCACCGCTGGCTGATAGATGACGAAGGACAGATCGTCGGCGTTATTCGTATTCGTCATAATCTGGACTCAGAGATCCTGCGCGAAGTATGCGGGCACATCGGGTATGACATAGCCCCCTCTTTCCGCGGCAACGGCTTTGGAAAGGAGATGCTGAGACTCGCGCTTCCCATCGCCCGTTCACTGGAGCTCACCAGGGTGCTCATATCAGCCGATGAAGATAATATCGCTTCAAGAAAGGTCATCGAAGCTAATGGCGGCGAACTTGAGAACATCATCTACGCTCAGGAGTACCGCCGTTACATCGCCCGCTACTGGGTGAACATCCATTAAAATGAACAGCGTTCAAAACCCTTATTGAACAGCGTTCATTTATAATGCATACTGCATCCATACGTTAACCACATGGATTGATCCAGCTATGCGTAATTTACTTAAACACAACCCCGTCCTTTGCTGGCTGAGTCTGGCTTATCTGGCAGTACTGATTTTTTCTGCCATCAACCCGGCTTCATGGGCGGTTTGGGTCGCTGAAATCATTCCCGTGCTTGGAGTATTCCTGCTTATTATTGGCACATGGAAAAAGTTTCAGTTCAGTAGTACCGCTTACGTGCTGATGTTTATCTGGCTGTTTTTGCACACCATCGGTGCGCGCTACACTTTCGCAGAAGTCCCGTTTGACTGGTTTAACGATTTAATTGGCTCAGAGCGTAACCAGTATGACCGGCTGGCGCACTACTCTATTGGCTTTTACGCTTTCCCGATTGCCGAGTTTCTGTTTCGCAAAGGCTACTGTAATAAACTGCTTGCAGGGCTGTTTGGCCTGCTGGCCATGATGGCGGTCGCCGCCGGATATGAAATCATCGAATGGTGGTATGCGGTACTGGCTGGTGGTGATGAAGGCATTGCATTTTTAGGATCTCAGGGCGAGATTTAGTTATCATTACAGAAAAAAGCCGTCTCTTTGCATAACCATGCACCGCATTTTTGCCCTATCTCACTGATTCATAAATACCTTTCCCAAATCAAAATCATCGGATTGCTCGTATTACCCTAGACGTATTGCGCCTTGAAAGAGCACAGTATTCAGGCTGACGAGCGTGCGCGCTCGGCGGACGAATTCTTTGCAGGCTGGAGGTGCGCGGGTCCCGGAAAATTGCGCCAGCAATTTTCTGGGTAGCACCGTAAGCCGTCTTTCAAGCGCATGACGTCTAGGGCAATCCGCATTATTTTGTTGCCTCCAAACTAGAGCGGGGGTTCACGGTTGTCTCCGATGGTAGAAGAACAGCAAACAGACCCGGAAGCTGGAGGTGAATAAGAGAGGGCAAGTCTTCAGAAATCCGGAACTTCAGTTCCGCCCCTTTAGGGGGCTTGGTTTTCTGATAGCGCAGCCCGAACGACTGAACCGGAAGACCCGGAAGCTGTTTGTTGTTCTTCGGGAGTGTTGCGCTCACTCGACAACTTGTTGGCGTCGAGGACGAGGATGGGGAGATGCGATAGCTTCTCCCCTGACGAGGGCTCGTGTTCACTGCTCTGCTGCCGCGAACACACTTCTGCGCCATCCCGTAGGGGTATAGAGTTCCGGGTGATTGTTCACCTAAAGTTAAAAGATGACTGTGATGTATGCTACTCGATAGCGTCAGTTAAGACTGTGGATTTCGGGGCGAGTGTCAGTGTTTATCCTGCCGACTACAGCTTAATGCACCGTTGCGTAGAGGCTACGAGGGTCAGCGGCCAGAGCGATGTACTTGTGATGCTCGTTGGTATGGGTCAGCCGGCCGTTGGCTTTCATGTCCTGATAGTTATGGAACCTGCGCCAGTCTTTGGTCGTCATCCGTCCCGTACCAAGGCACCGAACGCAGATGGCTTGTGCAAGTGTCCCTTTCCAAATACCAGTACCCTCACAGCATGGGCAAGCCGAAAACGGCTCTACCACTTCGCGAGCCAATTGGTTTTTCTCTGCAACCAGTCGAGAGAATTTAACCATTTCACTAGCCATTTCAGGTGTTGGTGGCATCTTGTTCCGGTCTTTGAAGCCAAGTCGCTTTCGCCTCCTCGCTCCCATCTTCACGACATTTGCCGCTTGCTCCGGGGGTAAGCCTTTATAGATTCCACGACGGTGCTGCTGATACCGGTCTTCGGCTTCCTGATAAATGGCTTCTGCCTCTGCAATCTCGTCAGGGGTCATAGGCTCGTCGTAATCTTCCGGTGTTGGTCTGTCCGGCAGCTTATGAAGCATTTGCTTGTTGAACTCCCCGGTAGCAAGATCTATCACCTCGACTTCACGCAGGTCGCGGATTATCGACGAATACAGCGTTGCCGCGGCTTTTTGCTTTGGTGCTTCGGGCTTTTGGGTCTTCGCCGGGCGTCTTTGGTACGTGACCTGCGTTGTTAACTCTATGGTTAAGAGTTTCATCGTGTCCTCCTGTGTGTATAATCAGTGGCGTCGGGGTTGCCGCCCCGACACCTAATGTGAATCACTTTGCGGTGTTTACAAAAAAGCCTCGTCATTTCTGATGAGGCTTTCATTCGATTATCCATTGATTGCATACTGTTAATCCCTTTCTGAGCGCTGTCCGTAATCCACTCATAGACCACGTTTGTACTTCTCTTACTTTAAAGTTGAAGACGACCACTTTGCTTCTGTCTGTATGGCTGCGATACAGAATATCCAGCATCGGCTCGCCATTGATTACTTGTAGTGTTGGTTTGAAGTTTTCCATCGTTTTTGCTCCTGTGCGGTTGGTTGGATGTATCTTTTTAGGTTCAGGCAGTAGGTTCACCAGACTCGAATTCAAATCCGTAACCCAGAAACCAAAAAAGAACCGGGTGCCCCTCTCTCAGAAAGGCACATACATAACCACACAGGCTCCCTGCCCTCTAATCTCCAGTCGCTTTTCTCCAACAGTTAATCCCAGCTAAAAGAAAAGGGACTTTTCCTGCGGGCTACAGAAAAAGTCCCTTGTAGATAAAAAAGAACAGACGGGGGTGGGTCTTAAAACAAAAAGTTGCTCAGAAAAATTTTAAAATTTAGCCGGGTGCTTTTTGCTACACCTATTCGTCAAATGACACCGCCAGTTCGACCCAGTTTTTGTAATCGTTTTTCTTAGCACTAAGGTACAGATAGTATTGCTTATGGAGAGCGTCCATTCTATCGAACACGCCTAATGAATCTTGCAGTTGTCTATCCAAGTTTGATAGTTGATGCTGGCGTTCTGAATATTCCATAGGCAAAGTGCTCTTATTCATATCCGTTAGTATCTGACCTAGTGTATATCGAACGTCGATGCCTCGACGATTTAAGTCATCAGAGGCGTATGAACCTCGGTTCTCCCCTCTATTAAAGAATGTGAAGCTCCTTTTCGCATCTTGGACTTTATATCCTGTTCCTGAAAAACTAATGCTCGGGGTATCTACGTTTATCCAATCCTGATATGTGCTGTAGTGTTTATCCCTCAAGACAAAGAGAATTAGCAACAAATAAGTATTCAGTGTTTTAGTTGTGTTGTTCAGTGTGGCAACAAATCTATCAACCAACTGTTCCGTTTCTCGTAATGACAGCTCAAAATGATTCGCTACATTTGATACAACATGGCTAATATCCTCCAACATAGTGATTGTCGGGATGTGGCCCTCCCAATCTGATCGCATTTCAACTCGGGCCTGCACTATGTTGTCAATGAAATCATATCTGCTCAACTCTGATAATGAGTAACGGCGGCGGAAGAATCGTCCCAGATATGTCTGGGCGTCAAATCCCTCTCCGTAAACGGCTTTAACCGCGTGTTGCAGCTGCTCTGTATCCGTCGCTATAACAAAAACGATGTTATCCAGCTCGAAGAAGTGCTTAACTACCTCCAGCATTTCCACAGCGTAGCTCGGACGGCAGCGGTCTAACTCATCAATAAAAACGAACGCCGGGGCGGTCAGATTGTTATCAAGTGCAACGACGGCCTCGACCAGTTGTTTAATCTCCCTGCGGAGGTGCTGCACGGACTCTAGCTTTGCGTTGTGGTCATCAATCAAGCATTTGGCGAGTGCTCCTGCTGATTCGGCCAGAATGTCAGAACTATCACCGTCAACAGGCTGTGTTTGAACTTCCCCCTCACCTACTGATATGTCATCAAGGTTCAGGCCCGTAGCCTTTTTCACCGCACCTTTTATCAAAGCAGGGGTGAGAGACTTCATAAACTGAGCTGACTTTTGAAATATGTCAGTCATTTTTTGATTTGTTTCCGGCAGGTGCCCACTGAACGAATTAATCAAAGAAGAAACGACTGTTAGCATCGGGTCATCCGAATAGTCTTGTTTCCAAGCGTCGATATAGACCACCGGATGGCTGTCTTTGATGCTGTCTATCCAGCGGTTGATGAAGTAGCTTTTCCCTGCGCCCCATTTTGCATTCAGGTTCAGGACATACCCGCCATCGTGAGCGTTGTTGATTAGGTAATTGTGAAGAAATGCTGCGTACTTCGCCCGGCCTAGCGTATCGGCAGGGAACTCTCCGTCTGATGATGGCTCAGACCAATTGAACTCAATGATGCTATCTGTCATTCGTATTTATATCCCTGTTTCTATGGAATTTTTTCAGAATGGCAAACATGCTAGAGCCAACCGCCCTCGTAACGCTGTGATCTGTGGCAAGTTATTGGATAAAACAGAACACCGGCCGCCCAAATGTTACAATGTCACTCATCAAGGGAGGCATTATGCGGAACGCAGCAACATTTGATTTACTGTTCACTTTCAACGGCAGTGAGGGGCACAGGCTTACCACCAGCGAGAGAAAAGCAGAAATTGCTCTGCACCGTGAACGACTCGCTAAACCTGAGCCGCCACAAGCGGAGATACTAAAAATGCGGCATCGTACCGTCAGGGATAGACACCGGCATAATGAACAGGTGTCACAGGAAATGCGTAACGGATTCGCGATTGTGCCCAAGGCCAACCTGCCACAGTTACCGAATGACCTCTGGGCGCGCGCCTTGGGCAGGTAGCCTATGGCGCTTTGAGAGTCCCCATGGCGATGGTATAATTAGCACATGAACCATGGGTGTCATTGCGATGATAACGTGGTCGTAGAAAAGCCTCGGTAACACATTCGGTGCCGAGGCTTTTTGTTGTGCCGATTTGGGTGTTAACCATGCAGGGTATATAACTAACTGTTCTTGAAGGACTCTAGTGAGCTATCTAGTGATTTCATAAACCGAGAAAAAGCTTGTATATCACTAATCTCCAAGTCCGATATGTGCGGATAGCCTAACCGTTCCAGTACAGCAACATACCCCTCAATAAAATACACCAAAACACTGCATATAAATAAGTAGTTAATTTTGTTGCGTTCTTTTTCGTCGCTCGGGTGCATCTTATGGGCACTGTTCACTTGCAACAAAGAATCAAAACCTGTGTGGGTATGGGATGACCAGTATGAATACTTGTCGCAAACAAATGTTGGGATACCTAAGTTTTGCCCCAACTGAAACCACGATGCGGGTTTCCACTCACCCTTTCGGTTAGATGGCTCTTTGAATCCATTTTGTTTTAGTTTCTCTGATAGCTCGTCAATAATCACTTGCTCTTCCTGAACTTTCGTAACTAAATCCGATTCTGTGACATGTAGTTTGTTTTTTGCCCGATTTCGATAGCCGCATAACTTGTAGAAATCAAGCCTGTCAGTGTCCAACTCACCATCGAAATAATGATAAGAAATAGCTACTAAATTCTCATAGCAAACCCTTAATAGAGCAACGACACTAGACGTATCGTAATAAATAAAGCCACTGTCAACGTGATTCAGATCAAGCTCGCTTGTCATCAGCATTTCGGTCGTATTGATGTGCTTTAGGAACTTAATAGCGGCAACATTTAAGAAGTAATACCTATCATCAGTTTCATTAATAAACTCAAAACTAGACTCAAAAATATTACAAGCCGTTTTATAGAACAGTGAATAGTCATCTTGGTCAACAACAACCATTAAATTCCCTTACTTCAATACGTTACACCTAATCACAGTAGACCTAATCAAAATCTCAGTCAATAAGGCGATTAATTTATCCGTTTGTAGTCTGCTGGGTTCAGGATAATTTCCCGGCCGCCAATCTCATTACCAATCTGCTCCAGTAGCTGTTCTTCAGTTGCAGCTCTGGCTTGATGAGCGCTGGTGATCGCAATTTCCTGCTTCTCTGGCGCGGCCAATCCGTGCAGTTTAACCAGCGAATCGACAGCGTTTTTCATTTCGGTGGATGTCGCGGCCAGTGCGTAAGCGTCCATGTACATCGCTGTAGCGTCAGCTCTCGTGAACGTATCCCCGACTTTGTATTTTGCCCGTTCCTTTTCTTGGTACTCGGTCAGCACATCAAAACCTGCCGTGATGTCTGGACGGTTCATCAGCAGAGCTACCTCGGCGTCCTTGTACCCTGCCGCCTTACCAGCGTCATGCGGGGTCATCCCGTGCAGCAAACCAAATAAAAACCGGCACTCTTGCGTCGTCCAGTTCGTATTAACTTCCTGAGTTAAAGTCTGGATGTTCTCAACGGTTACTCTCATCGGTTTATCCTCGTCTCGCGCCGCATGTCGGGCAGTGATCTGTGTGGTTGATGTCCTTACCTTTCGCTAACTGCTTTAGTTTTGAGGCCGGGAGCTTTTTCACATCGTCGACTGACTCGGGCTCCGGCAGGTGTGCGGTTTCTCGGTACGCAAGACCCAGCAGCTTAACAATTGAATCAATACTTTTTACCGCCCCTCTCGCGTCACCTTGGTCCACTGCCATTTTGTGCGCTTCCAGATAGGCGTCCAGTGCCGACCGTTCGTTGAAACTTGAGTAGTCGATAAGGTGCTTGCGAAAGGCAGCCTGTGTTTCACGATAGAGTTTGGTTTTCTTGGCCTTTGTCGCTGCGGCGGTCACGCAGTTATCGCTGTACCCGGCCAAGAGCGCATTAGCTTTATCGGTTCGTTCAGGAGCAACTAGCTGCAACACTGCATAGCGTCGAGTCTTCACCGAATTTCTTTTGTTCCCGGGATGCGTATCCGCTGGGAATTCAAGGTTTGTGCCGTCGTCCAAGACAATCGCGGCCATCGTTCTCTGTGTACTCATGATAGGTATTACCTATTGTTACAATCTATTTGATAGCTATTGTAGCCAGTTAAAAGCCAGTTTGATAGAGTAAACCTATCATTACAACGTAACAAAAGTTAACGACGATGGATAAGATTTTGAGCCTCTTTGTAGAGGATTTTGGTAGCGGTTCGGTGGCGACGGATAAAGAGATTTACCGACTATTACAGGACTTTGGATTTTCGGTTAAGGCCAGTGATGTCATTGATAGCACTTGGTCGATGTTCAAAGGCGATTGCCAACTGACGGATATTGCTTTGTTCTGTCTTGGACAAGTTGACGGTGGGCAACTGATTCTAAATCGCGGTGTAGAACAATCGCTGGAGATTCGAGATTCTTTGTTGGCGGTTGGGGTTAGTGTTGGCGCGGTTCGCCGGGCGGCAAAAGCTCTCGATGAGTGTCTGGATGATGGTTTAAGCGGCCGTTATACAGGAGAACTTGGTCAGATGTTCAAAACCTATAACGATGAGCAGGATGCACTTGCGGCGGCTGAACGCCAGCGTCAACTTGCCCTCCAGCAAGAGCAGGAAGCACAGGATAAACGTCGAATTGCAGCGGCTCGTGAACGTGTACGGACGGCGTTTGCTGACGATAAATTGGTGGATGCCCTGAAAATCGCTTGGTACACATTCGGCGGTAAAAACGTGTCACCGAATGATCGCACTGGACAGTTTGAAAGAGCGGTTAATCATGCGCTGCGTACCTGTGATGCTGCGCCTTATAAGACTGAGTCACCGCAAGGCTTCGTGGCTGTCGACTTCGGTTACCGAAATATCTCAATGTCACTGAAAGGCTATCCACCGGTCACCGGTGCGATGCTGGCTGAAAACAACGTGGATATTGATGACTACGAATACATGTTAGGCGCTGATTTTGTGACAGTGTTTAAGGAGCTTTACCATGACTAACCAGTTCAAATTCGATGGCTCGAAAGAAGACCGAGCGGCTTTTATTTCTTCGCGTGAGCAGTCAACTTTTAATGAGTGGAATAGCTCTGCTGAACGAGCGAACATGGAATACTCGGCACAGGTTCGTGATGCTGAACGTACAGCAGCGGCAGAGGCTGCACGTAAACGGGAAGAGGAAATCCAGCAAGAGGTCGACCAGCGAGTTTTTGCTGAACGCGCATTCGACAGTATGCGGCCGGTAGCGGAGAAGATTGCCAAAGAGTACCCGGAACTGAACCAAGACCATGCGAACTTCGACCAGTCGATGTCTGATGAGGTTGTGGCGATGCGCGACCTGAACATGAAAATGGGCAAGTTCGACAATTACGGTGACGCTTTGCAGGATGCGGCTAATACTGTAATTCGAAAGTACGGTCTGGATGGTGGCGATGGTTACAAGGCAACTGGCCGCAAGCCAGCCACACCCGCCGCGCGCTCACTGCTGGAAATGCCGGAGTCAGAGTTTGAGGAACAGTCGACAGATGCTCTAGCCGCGGCTCGTGGCGACTTCTTTGGTGGGTTTTCTGGTGCTGGCGGTGAGCCCGCGCCGGTATCCTCTGCCGACTGGCAGAGCAATGGGTTTAATAGCCGAGAAGAAATGCAGCGGGCCATCGACCGGGGTGACTACGTGTAGTTCCGGGTCAGAGATAACAAAAACCACCGACGTGATGTTGGTGGTTTTTCTATTTAGTGCGTCAGTTCGTATAGGACTTGGTTCAGCTCATCAATTACCGGATGAGGCATTTCCTGATTGTCAGGAGTATATTGCCGCTCGGTCTGTTCAAGGTGGTTAATTTTGGCCTTTATCGCCGAGATTAACTGTTCACCTTTGCGCGAATCTAGTCCAAGAGTGACTAACACAGGGTGCGTTTCAGTGGTCATAAGTATCACCTTTAGGTTTTGTTTACCCCAACAAGAACAAAAGGATATGACTTTTTAACACAGTCTGAATTATACCATATTGATACGGCTGTTAGTTGTTCATCCGTGCATTTACCATGGCTGCGTAGGTGGCGAGGAAGTTTTTCCATGGCTTCGCAGCACACTCGGCTTCAAGACGTTCAAATGTAAGTCTTACTCCCTCTTTATCACCGTAGCCCCAAGCGTGAAACTCATCCATCGTTATGCCATATTTGGCTAGTTTGGGTTTCAGTAAATCAGCTTTAATTGCCAGTGAAATCAAATTATGGATGTCCGCGTTTTGAGTGTGCTTACAGAGTGGCTCGCGTTTATGAATTTCGCTCAGGCCGCCACCCGCCTCTGTTTTCTGTTCTACAGGAGTTTGGCCGGTGAATGTGTTGAAATGTTTTGTGAAGCCCGCTCCTGTAACTGTGCCCTGTGAATAAGGTAATTTCAGGGTGACGGTATTGCTTTTCTTGAACTCACTAATCAGAAAATCATCTCCCTCCGCATCAAAATACTGCCACATTGCAACATTATTGGCTGAGGCTGGAGAGCAAATAGCGGCCATAGTTCGAACCTGACCATTAATGACTACTTCTGTGCTTTTCAAGAGATTCCCTTTGGCGTATTTTGCACAGTCAGCGTGCTTGGGGTCTTCCATGAAGTATTCCCGGAGAGTAAATAGGTAGCTTCCGTCGGCCTCAGTATAAGTGGCTGTGATAAAGCCCTTATCGCCTTGCTGGGCCTTAGAGCTGGCCATAATGCTACTATCACCGTATGTATTCCATCCGTTGCTATAGTTCACTTTGGCAACCACCGCCGCACTAAACAAAATCGATGAAACTAACAAACCTGTCCGCACCACTGTGTATATCCTCGTTTATTGATTTAAAGGATTATTGTCCCGCATGCCGTACTAAAAAACGCTAAAACTTCATCAAAAAGAGCCTTTATTAACAGACAGTTACAAATAGGGCTACCAAAAACGGTAGCCCTTTGGAGATTGTTAACCAGCGATTAGCATTTCTCCGGTCACCTTGTGCGCTTCGACATCGTTCATCCCGACATTCTCAGAGCCTTGGCCTACCCGCTTTTGACGGCTGGCCTGACTCTCGTCGCTTGGCGGCTTGTGACACTCGACTAAGCGCTTGTGGTTCTGCGTGAACTTCGCCTTTTTGTGTAACTGCTTCTGCTCCTCACGGATGGCTTCCAGTTCATCAGGTGTTGAGTAGAAGCGCAGCTCAACCTTGGTGGCGGCTAGGTCGATGCCGTTTTTGTTCTCCTTGTCGCGACCATCTTTGGCTCGCAGCTTCTGGCGGGCAGCGGCGATGGTCAGGAGTGCCCGCTGGTTGTCGATGGTTTTGAGCTTATTTACCATCACTCGCTCGGTTGTTGGTGGCAGTGGCGAGGCGGTTTTAATGCACTTTTCGCTATTTTTATTAATACATATCGCGAAAAGTGCATTTTTTTCTGGCTCGATTCCGTCGAAATCATCAGAATAGTCAGCATCAAGCCATTCGCTGAACTCGTCGGCGTCCATATTGCTGCGGCTCATAGCGTGCCCTAGAGACTTCATTACATCGGCGACTACCCGGGTGATGCCCGTCCCTGATGGTTCTTTAGCATTTTTCTTGCCCCACTCGGCAGGTGCAATACCCAACGCCACCAGCTCGTCTCTGTTGTCCCACATGTGGCTTACCAGCTCCTGTACCCACGGCAGTGAGTGGTGTAGGAAATAGCGGTCTTTCTTCTTGGTCTTCTTGGACACTTTCTTCAGGCGTCTGGCTTCCGTCTCCAGCCCGTCGTTGATCATCGCGTCCAGAATCTGTAGTTCGATACCCCGCTCCAGCTCACGGCGTTTCAGCTCTGGCGGGCGGGTATCGTCCGCGCTTGGGTCTTCCGCCTTACGGAAACCACTAAGAAGCTCGACGTGGTATATAGCCTTGCGATGCTTAGGGTCGTGGAACTTCGCTACGTGTTCCGGCGTCACCGGCTGCTCGATACCCAAACCGTTGTAGTCCCGGACGAATGCCTTGGTCGCCGCCATGATAGCGTCGTGGTCACTGTTTTCTTGGTTCATCACGTTCCGAGCCACCAGATATTCAATGTCCCGCGCCGCTGCCACTGCCTCACGGTACTCGGCCGTAATCTCGGAGCGTGGCCTTAGCACCAGTGATACCTCGCTGTCCTCACCATTGTGGTCAGTGTCCCCGACAATCTGCGATAACACCTCGTGCGGTTCCTGTACTGCGTTAACGTCGAAACCCATTTGTTCTGCTGCTGTAGTCATAGTTGATGCCTGTAATGCGGTAAGTTTGTTCAGTCGGTCGATGCGGCCTGCCATGATCGCTTTGTAAATCGGGCACGCATCCTCGGCTATTTTTTGGTTCACGTTTAGCGGTAACTGCTCCGCGCCGGCCGTCACAAAGACGTGAGACTCCGGTACGGTTCGTAGCCTGCGCAGCATCTGCAACGTGCTGGGTGCTGGAATAACACCGGTGAACCAGCCGAACATCGCCTTAAAGTGCCCGTTGGTGAGCGATATGCCGCTATCGATGGCTGGCGAGAAAATCACAATGTCATATTTACTGTCGTGGACGTTAGGCTGTGCGGTGAAGTCCTCCATGGCTTTCTCCCACTCCCTGACAGTGCAAGTGTCACCCAGCTCGTGCGCCACGCTGATGTTCTTCGGTCTGCGGCTGGTGATAGTCAACACTCTGTCCGCCGCTACTCCACGGTCGATAAATGCTTTTCGTAGGTTCCATACGTTAGCCACACTGTCACACGCCATCATAAAGCGGCCATTAGGGTCACCGTCCACCACCATCTGCACTTGGTCAGATACCATCTGGAGCATCCTGGTGTCGGTGCCGATAACATTCAGCTTAGGGTTCGGTTTGCCCGGTAGCATTTCGAATACGGTTACGTCTTTTTTCTCCAGAACGGCAATCGGGTTTTGGTCGCTGGCCTCTAGGTTTACCAGTTGTCGGATGTCACGCGCAGACAAACCAGCGTCAAGCAGCGCGACTTTCGGAGCCTTGTACAGCAGGGACATTAACTGGTTCATAATCATCCGCGCACTGGTTCCCATGGTGGTCTCATTGGTAAACGCATCCAACACCTGCGATGCTTCGTCGATGATTACCACATCGGCGTTCATCGTGAAGTCGATGAAGTGGGTGCTGAACGCCGAGTTAATGCAAACCGCAAGTCCTTGAATCTGGTCACGGCAGTGCTCCTCTGCCATCGCCGACTTCACCCAGTCCTCTTTATAGGACACGACTACCTGCTCGCCGTTCTCAACCAGCCGCTCATACTCATCCCAACTCTGAGGCTCCCGCCCTAGCGAGAAGTGTATGGCGTTATTACGCGACAGGCGCTCACGGTGTGTGATTATTACCACCCGGCAGCCTAGAGACATCAGGTGCTGTGCTTGCTCGATCATCGCCTGAGTTTTACCTGATCCCATAGGGGCACGGATAAACTTAACCTCTTTCTGCATCAGGTTGTCCGGGTCGAACTGCGCCTGCTGGAAACTCGTCATTTCGCGAACAATCCATTCCGGCGCCTGACGGCCAGAATGTATGGTCAGCATACTTTCAACTGACAACCGCTGGCGTTCTACGTGATGCGCCAATGTCATACGGATAAAGTCCCGCGACACATTGGGGATTCGCACCAGCAGGTACGTCGCCAGAGCATCCACAGACAACCCGCCGATGAAAACTGTTCTGCGGAGCCTGTGGCAGATAGCGTTAACCACAGCCATTGCCTTATCCTCATCCTCTGACAGACCCGCTTTGTGCTTCGTCAGATATTTCTGGAGGTCTGGCAGTCGCCCCGGTAGTTTTTCTAGTCCCAGCTCAGGGTAACGCAGCATTTCATCGGTCAGTGCCTGGCTCGGGTTCGGTTTCCCGAGAAACTCAGGCGTGGTAAAATCCAACGCAATGTCACGTATTGTTTGGAAACCGGCGTTCGTTGGGTGCGCTGGTTTTTCCTTAAACTCTCCGTACACCCCTGACGGCAGCCAGTGCTTCATCAGCATATAGGCCGCTTTGTCCGGTAGCAGGTTGTAGACTGCGTGTTGGATTCTGATAACCTCAGCCGCAGTCAGCACCTCGGGGATGATGTGCATCAGGGCGTCGTACACAGAGCGGTGGTTTTGTAGCGCGTAACGCAGAGCCTCCTGTTCTGTCATCCCCAGCACGTCTGCTTCGGTCGGCACCTGCTGGTCGTTACCGGTATCGGTCTGCTTGCTGACAGTATCCGCTGGCTGGCTTCCCGCCAGTGCCGTCAGTAGGTTGTCTCGCCTTTCTTTTTTCTCATGGGAGTGAATCGCCCACTTCCGACCGCCCGTGTATTTATAAGTCACCACCGAGTTCGAAGACGGGTAAACCTCTAGGTTGTCGTCAACGTCGTGGATGCTGTCATAACAGGTGATTTTTGCTCTCCCGCCATTAGCCAGTCCCAGCAGCTCACGCAGGGTGTAAGTTTCCCCACGTTTAATGCCTGCCTTTTGGTAGGTGATATGCGGCGTGGATTTCACTGTCACCAGATGGTCGTCATGCACAATCCCTTGGTCTACTGTACTGACGAAACGCGCCACTCGTTGTTCAGCTGTTTCTCGGTCGTCACCACGAGCCATGTGCTCTGCGATTTTGCTTCGTTTCCACTGAGCTTTTGTCTTTTCCGCCTGCTCACCGACAGCGTACTTCGCCGCGGCAATCAGCTCTGCATACTCTCCGTGAGTAACCGGGCTGGTAAAGTCGGTTGATAGCACCGTACCCTCTACGGCGTATGACTCTGGTGGATTGCGGGTGATACCGTCCTCCAGAACAGGAGCGTTCTCAAACGAATAACGGGCGGCGTCGATAGCAATGTCGTCAAACACATCGTTGCGCACGAGTTGGGTTCCGCTGCTTGAGATTTTAATGCGGCCAAAACCACTGCCCCATGCAGCCCTTTTCAACTCCCCGGTGAACTCCGGGACTTTGGACAGGTCATCTACCACGTAATACAGGTGCCATCCATCAGCGCCCTTGGGGGTGCCATCGGGGTACATAACACCGGCAGATGATGACGGTTTAGCTACATAACCGGCCGTCTCGAAGTTGGAGCAGATGGACACCAGCCTCTGGTGAATCTCCTCCGCTGTGAGCGGGTCGTCCCCGTCATAGTCAATCAGGAAGAAACCCTGTGTCTCAGGGTAAACGATGTTCCCCTCGAACTTGTTACGTGCCAGTTTCTTGTTAGCGAGATTGGAACCTTGTGTCGTTACTTCCAGATACCCGTGTTTGTCAAACACTGCCTGTGTATCAGGTGCCAGTACACCAGAACAGATGACGTTGTTCTCCACTACCTGACGCAGTTCCTCGAATGACTGGATGCGGGTTTGTCCCCACGCACCACGTTGGACGGTAACGACTGCTTCAGATTGGATGCGCCCGTCTTTCAGATAGAACCGTTTACCCGCGGCCTCATTCGCCGCCGGGTGCACAGTAAGGATGTTGAAGTCCATCACACAGCCTCCGACGCAAGTGCCGACCTCGGCATGATATATAACTTGTTACCGCTAATCACAGACGTGTACGGAGCTACATCGTGCGACTTATTGATACCGTCTAAGCGTTTCCGTATGTGCCTAACATCGGTTGAACCATCTACAGTGAAGTGGGTTGTCTGCCCCGATTCCACTAAAAGCAGGGCTTTGAAAAGGAGTTTGTAAGGTATTTTGGCTTTCATAAGGCTGTCCAAGAAATACTAAAAACAACGTGCAGAGAGAAAGGCTCTCTACGGCGATTAAATTGTTCTTCGTTCTTGGACAATGATGGGAGGTGCCATCCGGTCGCTGACAATTATATCAAAAATACGGGTTAATAACCCTTGATTTCAGACGACAGGTCATGGCTTTTATCGATCAAAAACCAACAATCGATCGATAAAAGCGATCACCTAGCCGTGTGACGGCACTGAGGCAATGAGCCAAGTAGAGGTGTCCCGTACTTAGGGATTTTTAAAAAGTACCGAAAACGCCAAAAAAGAGTGATTTCTAGAAAGTTTTTGTCAGGTGAAAATTTTTGAAATTGCTGTCCCATTCGGATCAAACGGAACATTTACTACTGTATCAAGTAGTTAGTGTGTTCCGCATTCTGAGGCAATAAGACGCTTTTTTGTTATCCGACTCCAATAATCAGGCATTGCCCCAAGTTTTGAGCCAAATAACCTATCTTCAAAAACTAAGCGTCACACATCCATCGCATCTAACACCATCATCGGTACTTCCTGACCATCCTCTGTACAGCCTTTTAGCGGCACAGATTTCACCCTCGGTAAAAGGCCGTTCAACGCTGGACCCTGAACCCTAACCTCGCCACTTCGGCCTGCACCGTCAAAATAGATAGTGCCGTGCCCTTTGGTATGTAATTCGCTTGTGCCATCAGCCTTGAACACCCAGCGCTTAAACAGGTCGCTGAATATCTTTGCCGCTTGTTTCCGGTCTTCATATTCAGAAATGGAGATTCGGTGTACGGTCGCCATCTGGTCAAGCCAACCGCGACCGGCAGTTGTCGCCTCTGCCATGTCCAGCTCTGCGCGTTCAATGTCCTCTCGCAAGGTCGCAATCTCACTCTCTATCCGGCCAAGAGCCGCAAACGCAGCCTCTGATGGGTATTTCACAGCAAGGTCGCTCGCCGCATTAAGCCGCCGCTCGGTATCAGCCAATTCCCGCTGCAAGCTATCCAAATGTGCAGTGAGTCTAGCGCTGTCGTCATCCGATACCGGCACCTGACACAGTAAACCAATGAGTGATTTAGCCACTGAAAACAAATGAGGTAACCGGAACATAAGATTCCCGCACTTGTCAGCCCGGCGGTGTGATGAACAGTTTAAATACTGGTATTTCTTCCCCTTTGTACTGGTGGAAGATGAATAGTGCATGGTTTCGCCACACACTCCGCAATAACAAAGCCCTGTTAACGGGTTCGCGACCTGCCCGACTGTAATAGATGCCCCGACGCCTTTAGATGTCATCTGCTGCTTTGCCTTGAGCCAATCATCCCGTGACACTACCGGCGGATAAACGGCCACAGGCTGGCCCTCGATAGTTTTAATCCCTGTCACATTCTCATTTAGGATGACTTTTCGAACCGCTGCTGATGACCACTTTGCCGATTTGCCGCTAAGGGTTGGAATACCCTCATCATTGAGCTGTTTTGCCGTGCTGGCCTGCCCTAAGCCAGACAGATAAATCTCGAACAGGCGCTTAACAGCATCAGCTTTTTCATTGAACACGTATCCTGTTGGAGTGAAGACGACCCATGACGCAGGTTTGGTGACCCTCGCCACTTCGCCATTCAGCAACCGCTTGTTTGCTGCTTTGATAGCATTCGAAGTACGGACAGATTTGGCATGGCTTTCACTCCATGCTCTTTCCTGCGTAACCAAGTAAGTCAGCATTGAACCAAGGTCATCCCGCGACGCCTTAGTGAACACCTTGCCATCCATTAGGGTAACAATATTGATGTCAGCACCTAATATGTTCATCCAAGTAGTAAGTGCGTCACCGATAGCCTGGCGACTAAGACGGTCAATGTTCTCCACCAACAAATAACTGCCAGCGGCAATCTGGCCTGTTCGGATGGCTTCTAGGACACCGGCAAAAGCACCCTGCGATATGTGGTCGCCTTTGAATGCTGAATAGCCCTCATCTGTTATGACGTCAATCAACCTGCCATCGTGCTGGGCACACCATTGCTCCGCGAGATTTTGCTGACGTTCTAGGGATGTTCCCTTTGACTGTTTGGAAGTGGAGTATCGACGGTACAGGTAGCAGTTTTTCATTTGAATTCCCACGGCATTGAACATTTGCTTATTGTGGGAATATCGTAGCAAGGGTTATGGTCGCAGCATCCATAAAAAAGAGTAAATTTTTATATCCCATGATAACCAAGGTGATATCTGGGATGCCCAACAAGATATGTTGTGTGACACCCTGGGTGCCCTCACCTCACTGACGCTGTTTGCCTGGATGAACAAAAGGCTACCCGTAATTGGCTTAGCCTGAGTTAAAACAAACGCCGGTATTGATTACCGGCGTTTTACTATTTAGTACTCTGTTTTATCCACTCCAGATAAGCCTGCAGGCCATCGGCGATGGGCAACTGTACAATCTGCGGGACTTCGTAAGCGTGTATGCTCAGGATACATTGCTCCACCTCCTTCCATAGTGCAGCGGTAGTTTTAATAATCATCAGCTTTTCGCTGTCACAGCATATCTCGCCTTTCCACAAATAGTGACTCTCCACCGGCATCACCTGAACACAGGCAGCCAGTTGCTTCTCCAGCAACGCGGCAATGATTTCCTTTCCGTTTGCGTCATCATTGTAAGTACTGAGAACGGTGCAGTATGGGGTGGTCATAGTGATTTCCTGTCGTTTTGATTGCTGTGAGTATAAAAGCGTGATCCGTTTGTCGCAAATGTAAAAAAGCCAGAAAACCAACCTGTTATGAGCTTTAAAATACAAATCAGTTGGCCTATTGTTAAATGCATGACGTTTAATAAGGAGTGGTTATGTTTTTGGATTACTTTGCACTTGGGCTGCTGATATTTGTCGCCCTGGTGATTTTTTACGGGATTATCGTGATCCATGACATCCCCTATGAAATCGCAAAAGAACGCGACCACCCTCATCAGGATGCCATTCATGTTTCAGGCTGGGTCAGCCTATTTACCCTTCACGCTATCTGGCCGTTTTTGTGGATCTGGGCAACCCTGTGGCGCAAAGAACGTGGCTGGGGCTTTCACAAACTTGAGGAAGAGCAGCATGACATCCACCACCGGGTTGATGCGCTGATTGATCAGGTGCGCAGTCTGGAGTTACAGGTCAGCCAGCTCAAGCAGGCAAACGCCACTGTTTCCATTAAGCCTGAAGTACAGAAACCAGCCGCCACTGATGAGGGAGAACAATAATGGACTTATTACTTATCCTCACCTACGCCGCCCTGTGTATTGCGATATTTAAAATCTTCAAAATCCCGCTGAACAAATGGACGGTTCCTACTGCTGTACTGGGTGGCGTGGTACTGATTGGCACCCTGATCCTTTTGATGAACTATAACCACCCGTTCACTCAGTTTGGTGGCCAGTACTACACTACGACCCCTATTGTACCGAGTGTCCGGGGTAAAGTTATCGAAGTCACAGCCGTACCGAACACCCCGATGAAAAAAGGCGATGTGCTGTTTAAAATCGACCCGACACCATTTGAAGCCGATCTGGTGCGCCGCAAGGCAGCCCTGGCTGAAGCCGAGCAGGCTGTACTTCAGCTCGAATCGGTGTTTAAAGAAGCCCAGGCCGGTGAAATCAAAGCAGTAGCAGACCGGGATAAAGCCGAACGGGAGTTTAAACGTTACGAAAGAGGCTTTAAGAAAGGCGCATTTACCGAGCAACAAGTTGATACACGCCGCCAGGCGTTTAAAGCCGCACAGGCCGCACTGGAAGCTGCTATTGCCAAAGCACGTCAGGCCGAACTCGCGTTTACCTCTGAGATCAATGGTGAAAACACTACGGTTGCACGCATGAAAGCCGAGCTCGACCAGGCACAATTCAATCTGGATGAAACTACTGTACGCGCCCCGACCGATGGCTACGTGACCCAAATGGCATTGCGTCCGGGAATGATGGCAGTGCCTATGCCCCTTCGCCCGGTAATGACCTTTGTGCATACCGAAGAGAAATACTTTGTTGGCGCATTCCGTCAGAACTCTCTTCAGCGTCTCAAAGCCGGCTTTGAAGCTGAGTTCCTTTTCCGGGCCCTGCCAGGGAAAGTATTTAAAGGGGAAATTGTTGAAGTGATCCCGGCTATTGGTGAAGGTCAGATCCAGGCATCCGGTACCCTTTTGACCACCAGTGCGCTGCGCAGTAACGGTCGCGCCATGGTCAAACTGCGCATAACTGATGATCTGTCTGAATATCATCTGCCGATGGGCAGCAATGCCGAGATTGCTGTCTACTCAGACAGCTTTACTCATGTTTCGATCATGCGGAAAGTGCTGATACGAATGAAGAGCTGGCAAAACTATCTCTACCTTGACCACTAAAACGACAGCATCCCGCCAATTGGCGGGATGTTTTTTATCGGGAAACACTATTTCATCGTCACTTTTCCACCCACTATCTTGTACGCAGGGACGCCCCGGATAAGGGTTTCCCGTGCAAACACCTGGCCGCAGCCAGGACAGGTGCAGGCTTTGCTGGTGTAATCCTCACTGATACGTTCAACAAAGCATTTCACCAGTGCGCCCTTTCCGCCTTTACGATAACGATAAAGCTTCGTTCGGCACTTAGCGCAGAATATGTCGACCGTTTTTTGAGGCCCTTTCTTATTTGGTTTTGCCATATCCGCCCGGAAGATAAGTTTTGGAAAGAGACAGTGTAACTTTTGCAGATGTAAAAAAGAAGCCGCACAGTGGCGGCCTCTTTCCAGTATAACTTTTACAGCGAGTAGAAGAAGTAGATTTGCGACTTCATCCGGATGATGATCCCACGGATAACATCCAGGAATGCCAGGAATCCAACCGGCTTCTCTCCGCTTACCCAACCAAGGCCAACTGAACCTACCGGAATATCGTAGCCTTCCGGCTCGTGAAGTTTCAGGCGTACAAAGTGGTGCTTGTTTGCCAGGTTCTGCCCTGTAGTTCCGCGAACAGACTGCTCGAAGCCCAGCAAATTACCCTGCGCTTCACCAGTTGCTTCGATAATGCCCTCTACCTCAGCCGCAAATACCTTGCCCGGATAGACAGGTGATGCGAACTCAGCCATATTGCCCACCTGAACGTTTCGGATCGCCTGGTGATTTACCCGCATCAGGACGTATTTTTCTTCAGTGTACATCTGGATACGAGGCAGGCGCCCCACCAGCTGACCTTCCCTCAGCATAAAGTTCGTCACATAGCCGTCTGCCGGTGCGTACACTTTGGTCTGAGACAGGTCCCAGTTCGCTTTTTCAAGATCCTGTCCTGCAGCATTCAGCGCACTGCGGCGGGTTTCCACCATCAGCTTTGCTTTTTCGATGCCAAGACGTGCACTGTCCTGATCCACTCTCAGCTTTTCGATTTGATTTTCCAGCGTAACAGTTTTCTGTTTCGCAAGAGTCACGGCTGTTTTCTGTTCGTCCAGTTGACTCTCAGTCACAGTATGGGCAACAACCCGGTTCTGCTCCTGGTAGCGTTTCAGCGTGGTCTGTTTGAGCTTAAGATCCGACAGGGCTGCACTCAGGTCACTTTCTGCGATGGAAACCGACTCACCAGCAGACAGATGTTTTTGCTCAGCCAGCAGTACATCCTGCTTTGCCACATCCAGTGCAACACGTGCGGATTCCACCTGAACTCTGGCTTTGTCTGCCGCAATTCGGTAAGGCTCATCGTCCAGCTCATAAATCAACTGCCCCTTGCTCACCTGCTGGTTTGGCGAAATATGAATGGCTTTTACTTTTCCGCTCACGTTTGCAGAACCCGGACGCAGCTGAATGTGTGGTGACTGCACTACCGAACCACCTGAAATGTCCATTGGAGTAAAATTAAGCAGACCCACCCAAACAAACAGCAACCAGGCACCGCCACCAAGAAATGCAAAACCCTGGGTGAACTTGTTCCACGGCATACCCACCATGCGCAGCAGGTAGATAAACAGGCCCCATACCGCTAATCCTTCAATCATGCCTGCTCCTCCGCGTTAATGTCGCCTTTCCACAGCTCGCGTACGCGAAGAATGGCTTTCTCTGCATCCACAAATGCAAGAATCACCGCCATAACCCATACCCAGTGCCAGATAAAACCTATCCAGGTCAGCGCGGTGATCAGGCCAAGTTGCTGGTGCTGGGTACGGTGCGCTTTGTTGATCGGCATTTCATGGATTTTCCAGAAGCCAAATGCTGCAGCACCGACAGAGGCAAGAAGAATAACACCGGCGACCACATGCAATGCGGTATCAGCTCCGGTACCTACGAAAGGAACACTTAACATACTCATTACGCTCACCTTTTTAACAAGATGAGCCAATAATGAGTCCGGCGTCACAAATTACGGAGATTTCCGACAGATCAATTCATTAATCAATGATAAATGATTAGACCTGTCGATTAGTGATGGAAGCTTAACGCTCAGGTCTCACCCAGACCCGGTGAAAATCGAACCAGCCAAGGGCGTTGGCTTTGGCATTTTGCAGTGAACCACAGTGGTCCTTACTCAGACCCAACCAGCAGTGAAACATGGGGATCACCTGTTTGGCCTCCACCAGGCTTCTGCCCAGCTGTTTGCCGGGGAATGGCTGGTTCGGCTCTGCCCGCCAGCCATCGACCATGCTGCGCCATTTCTCAAACTGCTCAGGCTTACTCATGCGCTCGATATCCCCATAGCCAAGCACCCAGCCTGCCAGTCCGTCTTCGCGGTTGGAGCTGAGCCCCATCGGCTTCAGCCAGATGTCTACCTGTTCATCTTCGGGCAGATCCACATCATAACGGATATACTTCACTTCCAGGCCGTCTTCATTTAAGAGCGCTTCTACCGCTTTTGACTGAAGTTTGAATCCAGGGTGGTAACAATGATAAGCGATATGAATGGTCTCTTTACCCGGAGGCAACAATCTGCGTGGCGTTGGCGTGGTATGGAACCATCCCGGCTTAAGACCATGAGCATGAAGCAGGCCCAGCTCGCCAATCTGCTCTTTGGGGAGGCGCTCAAAAATCGCAAAGCTGCTCAGCGTAGAGGCAAAATAATCTGCCCAGCGCGGATCGGCCGCCAGACCATTTCTCTGATTAAGCAGCATATAAGTACAGCCCGGGTCCAGCTCAACCAGATCATCCTGGTGATCTTCCACAGGCGCATGAGCGGTATGATGCACCGGTGGCTGCAGGCTCGGATAAACCAGTGTGGAAAAGGCTTCATCGACTACCCAGACTTCCACCTTATCCAGCAGCGGCCGGTAGCCAAAGTACTGATCAAACGCTTCCAGCACCAGACGCTTGTCATCATTGCTGACGACTTTAAACGGGCCGGTACCGACTGGCGTCAGGTCTGCACTGTCTCCGGACACATCCGGATTAGGGACAATTCTGGCGTTGGTTTCTGACAGCAGCAGCGGCAAATGGTAGTCAGGCTGGGTCAGGTGAATATCAAGAACGCCGGTGTAAGGAAGATTAAACTCTGTCATGTGCGCCAGAAGCGGGCTCTCTGCCGAACGGCGTAAACTGGCAATAATCTGTTCTGGCTGAAGCAGATTCCCGTTATGACAGCGTACCCCGGCCCTTAAGTAAAAGCGCCAGTGACAGGGATCAAGCATTTCCCACTCATAAGCCAAATCACCCTGAATATGGTCGTTTTCATCCAGCTTGGTCAGGCCATTGAACACCTGGCGGATAATGTGCTTTTCAGAACGACGGGTTGGCTTGTGCGGGTTGAGGTTGGCAAGCGGACGATAATAAGGAAGACGAATGACCTGCTGGCCCTGCTGATGCTGTAGGCCCAGATAGTCCTGGATCACCTGAGTCAGGCGCCCCGGATCCCGCTCAAGCACGTTCAGCGCCTGACCAATTTTACCTTCTTCAAGGTAGCGTTTGGCCAGGTTCTCGCTGACATCCTGCTTGTTACGAAGAAAGTTCAGTCTGGAGAGTTTGCCGCGGCCGGCGGCCGGATGCCACTCAATCCAGCCCTCTTCCGCCAGTTTGTTCAGTACAATCCGGGCATTACGCCGGGTACAGAACAGCACTTCCGTAATATCTTCAAGCTGCACATCACTGTCTTCTCCACCGTAGTGTTCAAACAGGGTTTCAAACTGAATCCGAAGGCGTGGGCTGCTCATAAGGGGAAATGCTCCAGGTAAATTCCTTTTATTAATTTCCCATTTTATCAGCAGTTTTGACAGGAAAGAAGCCGGGATTAACCGGTAACGGCAATTCCCGCTTCGTCAGAAATCTGCTTAAGCTGTTCTTCGTTATCCAGTTTCACTGACCACTTTACTTCATTATCGTGGGCGGCGAGTACATTAGCGCCCCTGCCTATCAGTGTCAGGGCATCGTTTTGTGCCTGGAGGGTGACGTGATGCTCTCCTTCCAGGCGAACCACCACCTCAAAAGCGGTAATGATCACCTTTCCTGCGCTAAACTTTACGACCAAACTGATTCCCCCTTCTGCGTTTAACTGCAACCGTTAACCGGCTGGTGCATACAAGGCGCTCCTGCTCGTCGGTAATGTCGATTTGCCACACCTGAGTTGATATTCCAAGGTGCATTGGCCTGGCTGTGCCGGTAACCATGCCGCTGCGCATCGCCCGGATATGGTTGGCATTGATATCCAGCCCAACACAGTATGCCGAATGGTCTACCGCATAGTTTGCTGCCAGTGAACCGAGCGATTCAGCAAGCACAACAGATGCGCCGCCATGAAGCATGCCCAGCGGCTGATGGGTTTTAGAACACACCGGCATGGTTGCCGATAGCGAGTTATCGTCAAACGCGGTATACACAATATCGAGGTGTTCCATCAGGGTGTTTTCGGAGGTTTGATTGAGCTGCGCGAGATCGATCTCTCTCTTCCAAATACTCATTCACATTCCTTATAATAACAAAGGCCCGCATTCCTTATGCTTTTGTTGAGGCAAAGCCATGAAGAATGCGAGCTAAAACAGACCGTTATTTTACACGATCCCCGTTTAAACCCCAGCCCGGAAGCCGGGACATTGAGAGGAGATTATCAATGAACCTGAAAAAAGCTGCCCTGTTTACCCTGACGGCAGTGACTCTCGCCGCGTGCGCCACCTCTCCCACCGGCAGGAAGCAACTGATTATGTTCTCTGATCAGGACATGTCCAGATTAGGGTCGCAATCTTTTGAACAGATGAAGAAAGAGCAAAAAATTTCAACAGATCCAGCGATCAACAGCTATGTCCGCTGTGTTACCGACAGCATCACCCAATACGTGCCACCGCAAAAAGAGTTCAAACAGTGGGAAGTTGTGGTATTCGACAGCGATCAGATCAATGCTTTTGCCCTGCCGGGCGGAAAGATTGGTGTGTATACCGGCCTTTTGAAAGTTGCTGAGAACCAGGATCAACTTGCGACGGTAATTGGCCATGAGATCGCACATGTGCTTGCTGACCACAGTAACGAGCGTCTTTCCAGCAACCAACTTGCCTCTGCCGGACTTCAGCTTGGCAGTATTGCGCTAAAAGATACCAAAAACTATGACATGACCATGGCAGCCCTTGGGATGGGCGTTCAGTACGGGGTCCTGCTGCCGTACGGCCGCACCCACGAATCGGAAGCCGATATTATGGGCCTGGACTTAATGGCGAAAGCAGGTTTTGACCCAAAGCAGAGTGTTGAGCTGTGGAAGAACATGGCAAAGGCATCCGGTGGCAACCAGCCTCCTGAATTTTTCTCGACGCACCCTTCTCACAGCACGCGGATCAACGATCTGACTGCCAGAATTGCCACTCTTCCGGCATATACAAACAAAGCCCCTTCCTGCCGTTAACCGGAACACCTTCCACTCTTTTAAAACCAGTGAGCCGACACGCTCACTGGTCTAACCTCGGCCCTGATTCTTATTTTCATATAGCGTCATGATAACAAAGGGGTTTACCATTCACTCCGAATTATTTTCAGCGTTTCTGTAACTGCTGAGAGATCTCATTATTGAAAATAAAATTAAACATGCGTTTAACAAATAACTTACATTCACCTATGCTATGGCGTAACCTGATGCTCACTCAGGCAACTCAAAACCATAAAAACCAAACCCCAGGGGGTCAAGGATGAAACTAAAGCACAGCTCTCTGCTAACAGCCTCGGTTATGTTAGCGTGCAACGTAAACGCTGCAGGCTTCCAGGTTGCAGAGCACTCTGCCTCAGGCCTCGGACGCGCCTTCTCCGGCGAAGCTGCCGTCGCCGATAACGCCAGTGTTCTGGCACGCAACCCTGCAGCCATGACACTGTTCGATAAAGCACAGTTTTCCGGTGCACTTTCGATTGTGGATCCGGAAGTGGATGTGACGGATATTACCGACACCAGCAACCCACAAAAATCAAACGACATCGCGCCGATGCAATTCGTTCCTGCTGCTTACTTTGTCAGCCCTGTCGATGACAAATGGGCATACGGGATCGGCCTGTTTACCACTTACGGTGTGGGAACCGACTATCCGGACGACATCGACGCAGGTGATATGGCCGGTAATACCTCCCTTGCCTCAGTCAACTTTAACCCGGCATTTGCTTACCGGATTAACGAGAGCTTCAGCGTAGGTGCCGGTATCAACCTGGTGTATGCCATTGCGGAACTCGACAGACATAAAGGCGCATTGCACCCATTCTTTGGTGGCTCGCCAGCAGACAAGCTAATCTCCATGAAAGGCACAACATTTAGCCTTGGCTGGAACTTCGGTGCCCTTTATGAAGTAAACGAAAACCACCGCTTTGGCTTTGGTTACCGCTCCCCTGTCATGCTCAAGTTTGAAGGTGACTTTACCGATCATACCGGTGCCATTATGTCTTCTGGTGCAGGCAGTGAGACCAAAGGTAATCTGGATATTGAGCTGCCTGATATCTTCGAACTGTCTGGTTTCCATCAGCTTAATGATACCTGGGCGGTACACTACAGCTGGCAGCGCACCATGTGGAGCAAGTTCACCGAGCTGAAAGCAACCAGCAGTGAATGTGACCTCAAAGGCGGCGTCTGCTTCCTCAAAGAAGAGCACTACAATGACAACAACCGTTATTCTGTTGGTGCAACCTACTACCTTAATGACAGCTGGACACTTCGCGGTGGTTTTGCCTTTGATGAACAGGCAGGTAAAGCAACCCTGAGTATCCCTGACTCTGACCGCTACTGGTACACAGTTGGTGCTACCTGGCTTTACAGCGAAAGCCTGAGCTTTGACGCTGGTTTCGCGCTGGTTGCCAGTAAAGCCGGTACCTTTACCGAAACCAATGCCGGCCAGCAGGAGTTTGAGTTCAGAAGTGAAGGCAATGCCTACATTACTGCCTTCCAGGTTAATTACACATTTAACTAAGTCATCAGGGATAACATTATGTTGAAGAAACAATCTCTAACGCTTCTTGCATCAGCACTGATCCTTGCTGGCTGCGGGAATGGCAGCTCTTCCGAGGGCGAATCAAAGGTAAAGTTTGAACAATACCTCATCGACATGCAGGCCCGTGCAACCACCATCGATTTCACCCTGCAGGGGGGTAACGCGTGGGTACCGCCACCGAGTGCTCTGTTAATGAATACTCTGGATGGTACGCTGAAGCTGCCAACCGGAACGGATAACTCGCTTTCGAATCCAAAAGCCGCCATGAACACTGCCGATGGATGGGCACTGACAATGCCTGTCAATTTGCGTTTTAAAGGCGCCGGTTTTACAGCTAATACCGTTCTTACTCAGGGTATTTATGTTTTTAAACTGTCAGGCAAACTGACCGATGAAACTGCGCCTTCAATCAGCGCTGCGCTGGTTAACCAGACCGATTTTGATGTTGTGACCACCAGTGATTCCATCAACATCGTATTCCGGGCTCCACTTGATGAAAAATCTAACTACATATTTGCCCTGACCGATGATATCCGGGACAAAGACAACAACCCTGTAGGCACATCCTCCAGTTATGCGGCTCTTAAATCGACCAATATCAGCTATGATGGCGGCGACCTGGGTTCTGCAGAAGATGTTGTTCAGGGTGTTGAAAAATATATCGCCGGGGGCGGCAGTATAAACCCACAGAAAATCGTTTACTCTGCCTGGTTTACTACACAGTCTGTCGGTGATTCCTTATATGCTACAAAAGCGGCCATCGCCAGTGGCCTGGGCCAGCAGGATATTGGTAAAGTCTGGAAAAAAGCGGCAAATGTCAGCAATGCTGACCTGAGCCAGGCTTACTCCCTGACCTTTGGAACCAGTTCTGATTTTGCTACGGCGCTTAACGCTGATACCAACTTCGAAAAATACCTGACTACTGGTACTGCAGACGCTGCAGCTAAACGTGCTGCGATCCTCAATGGATATACGGCGAACAGTGTCACGGTAACTAAAGGCAGTGTGAAACTCCCATACTTCCTGGAATCTGCACCACTGACATTCAGCACCACACCTTTTGAAGCTGCGATGCCAAGTCTCGCTATCCTTTCAAATACAATGAAAGACAGCGCTCAAACGGCACACCTTCAGGCTCAACTGGCAGCGTTGCAAATTACTGACCTGACTGATCCTGTACAGCAACAAAAGCTGATCGGTGAAACACTGACCAAAACCGATGGCAGTCAGCTTGATCCGGAACGCGTAATCACCCAGTACTCGCCTGTACCAAAGATCAAGTCACTTAATGACGTACCGTTCCTGCTGTTTACACCAACAAATCCTTCAGGAGCAGTGCCGCTTGTAATTTACTCTCACGGCATTACTTCGGCCAAGGAAAACGCTTACGCGTTTGCTGCTAACCTCGCCAGTGCCAACATAGCGGTGATCGCAATAGACCACCCGCTTCACGGCGAGCGTTCGATCAGCGATGCGCTTTCAGCAAATGCAAATATTCTTTACTATCTGAACCTGTCTTACCTGCCTGTCGCCCGGGATAATATTCGCCAAAGTGTTCTGGATACGCTTGGTCTCAGAGCCTCCATCACTGCCCGCCAGTCCGGCGCTGGCTTTGGGGGAACACCTCTTGCAATCCTCGATAACACGGCGACTAACCCACCACGTCTGATGGGCCACTCGCTTGGCGGTATTACCGGTGTCACTGCGATTGGTACTGCGAATGCAACCATTGGCGATGTGAACGGGGACGCGCTGTTTAAGTTCTCGTCCGGCGCTTTTCCAAATGCGGGAAGCCAGATAGGTAACCTTCTGCTTGCATCAAATGAGTACGGTCCGGTTATTAAACACAGCCTTGCTAAGGCCGCCAGCACTGATTATGCCGCTTTTGCTGCTGCAACCTGTGCAAGCCTTTCTGATAAGGACTGCTACAACACCTTTGAAGCCAACGCCGGAGCCGCTGATCTTGCTAAACTGACAGCTGGCTTCACCAGCTTTATCTACGCCGCACAAACCGTAATCGATACATTGGATCCATATACCATGGTTCACAGCAGTACTGATTATGCGTCGCTGCCTACGCTAGTGTTCCAGGCCCTGAATGATGACACGGTTCCAAACTCTGCCGGAGCGAGCGCACCGTTTGCAGGTACAACACCGCTGGCCACCAAGTTAAACCTGACCACTGCGTCAAGTGGCAGCAATGGTACGCGTCTGTTTGTCCGCTACAACTCGACAGCGAAACACAGTACGGTTATCTCTCCTCAGGATACCAGTACGCCACTGCCGCTGGATTACAACCACCATGTCGAGATGCAGCGCCAGCTGGTTGACTTCTTTACTGACAACAATCTGAATACTGTCGATAACAGTAACTCAGTTCTTGAGTAACTAAAAAAGGAGCCTTCGGGCTCCTTTCTCTTTCTATCCAATTCCCAACATCTTCAGCCCCATAAAACACACCACACCAGCAACCGTCGTCAGCAACAGGTCTTTTTTCCACAGCGCTACCACCACAGAAAACAATGCAGCCCACAGGTATGTACTGTTCAGGCTAAGCGCCAGTTCTCCATGAGGTAAAAAGATTAGCGGCCCAATAATGGATGTCAGCACTGCAGGCGTGGAGTACGCCAGGATCCGCTGCGTCTGATGGCTGAGGCGAAGAGGCAGTCTGGGTTCAAGGAAAAGATACCGGCTGAGGAAAACCACCATTGTCAGCGCAAAGATAGTCAGATATATCATTGTATCCCTCCTGCTCTTTCCTTTATGTAACCGGCAAGCATAGCGAGAACACTGGCCAAAACTAAACCGGCTTCGAGCTGAATCCAGGCAAAAATGACCGAAAGAACCAGAGCCACAACGACTGATACGGCAACCGCCAGGTTTTTCACCAAAGGAACGACGATCCCGATAAATGTCGCAACTACGGCAAACTCCAGTCCAAAATCATTGAGTTGTGGTATCGCTGAGCCCGCGACGATACCGAGCAGCGTCGCCGCGTTCCAAATCAGATAGAAACTGAAACCGGCACCAAGTGCAAACCAGGGTTTAAAATCCTGCGGCTTTTGATGACCACAAAACGCGAACAATTCATCAGTTAACAGAAAACCTAAAGTAAGCCGCCAACGCAAAGGTAACGGACTGATTTTATCGCGCATGGTCATGCTGTAGAGAAAGTGGCGTGAAGTGATAAAAAATACTGCGACAAGCATTGCGCTTAACGTTGCGCCCGCTTTGATCATTCCCATCGCCACTAACTGAGCAGCACCGGCAAACAGAATGAGCGACATCGCCTGCCCTTCAAACGGCGTCAGCCCCGAATCTATAGCAAATGAGCCGGCAAGAATACCCCATGGCACCACGGCAATACTGAGAGGCAGCATTTTAAGCGTACCGGACCAGAATAGCTGGCCCCGGCTAATGGTAAGTGTTTCGTCCATTGTAGTTGTTCCGTTTACTGAAGAGAGGCAAACTGGCCGGGAGTTACGCCCAGCGCCTTTTTAAAATGACGGTGCAAATGGCTCTGATCGTGAAAACCCGTTTCCTGAGCTACGTGCGACACGTTGTACCCCTGCCTGAGAAGTTTTTTTGCAACCCGCAGCCGGGACTGAATCTGATAAGCGTGAGGAGGAAGACCAAATGCTTTGGAAAAGCTTCTGACCAGATGATACGGACTCAACATCGCCATTCTGGCCAGATCTTCGAGTGAAACATCCGCCTGCGGATAATCATCAAGAAACTCTTTGACCAGTTCCAGTCTGCGCCGAGCACCCGAGAGTTGCCCAGGTTCCCGTCGGCGTTTGCCATGCCGGGTAATCAGCTGAGAAAGGAAGTGATAAACCAGGCTTTCGCGGGTGAGCCGGTTTTCGCATACATCAAGCTGGCCAAATACCAGCCTCAACTGGCGGGCGAGCTCCGGATCATGTACGACAGCCTCGGGAAAGTAAGGCGCGCCATTCAGTCCCATATCCCGGGAGATACTGTCGAGCTGCGAAGGCAGAGGATACATGGCCTTATAAGACCAGCCACCGTCAGTTGCCGCCTGGCCATTATGCACTTCATCAGCGTTGACCAGAATAATGCTGTCCTGCGGGGCAACATGATTACTGCCGGTGCGGAAAAAACGCTGGGCACCGGTTTCAATCACGCCGACGGTGTAGCCTTCATGGCTGTGGCGGGAGAAGTTCTGTTTTTCGTAGCGGGCATCAAGCAGCTCAAGACCACCTAAGGTCTCAGCCACCGAGTACTTTGCCAGCTCACGCTGTTTATCCATTTATAGACATTCCTCTGGTAACTATTCATCAAGTTAATAATTAGTACCAGAGGTTGCAATACTTGTTTTGTACGAAATTGCGCAATACGCGCTGCTGGCGGGGGCAGGATCAGATCAGCTCTTTCGCGATAAGATGCAGCAGGTAAGTCTCACGTTCGATACTCATGCCTTTCTTGTCACTTTCGGCGATGGTCTTTTCGTTATGAGCGATCGCTTCGTGAATGTTCATCCACACCGCTTTCATGCCGTTTTTGATTTCGTAGTCTTCGTAGTTGGTTTCACCCAGTTCGCGGTCAACTTCGCACACGTAGCAGTAAGAGATCTGATGCATCACGTCAGCGTTGTCTTTGTGCCATGGGCGAAACTCTTCATAAATACCAAACGGGCGGATGTTGCGGATGTTACGTGCGCCGGTTTCTTCTTCCAGTTCACGAACCATACCTGCGATAGTATCTTCATCATCGTCAAGACCACCACCCGGGATGGTGTAATCGTGGTATCGCTCGGTATACAGCATCAGAATGTTATCACCATCAAGGGCAATAGCACGGGCGGCTTTGCGCTGGAAGACGGTTTTGTCATCAAGATGGCCGATATCGGGATGGGTGGTAATGCGCAGATGTCTCATACTGGTCTTTCGCTGAGTTGAAAACGCGCAAGTGTAAACAAAGCAAAGCCCCAGATCCAGCGGATTGGGGCTCAATATTATGTTGCTTTAACGGTCAGATTTAGCCGTCTGCGGTAATTCTCGCAATCAACTCTTTCTCAACCCGGTCGGCATCTTCTGTTTCGACCTGACAGGTGCCCGCCGCCTGGTGGCCTCCACCGTGATATTTCAGCATCAGTTCACCCACATTGGTCTTTGAACCGCGGTCGAAAATTGACTTACCGGTAGCGAACACAATGTTCTGCTTCTGGAAGCCCCAAAGTTTGTGAATCGAGATATTGCAGTTTGGATAGAGCGCATAGATCAGGAAGCGGTTACCGGCATAAATGATTTCCTCTTCAGTTAAGTCTAGTAAAACCAGATTATCGTATACCTTAGCGCAGCGCTGGATCTGCTCGGCAAACTTAATCGAGTGCTCCCGGTACAGGTCAATACGCTCTTTAACATCGGGCAGCGCGAGGATCTCATCAATAGTGTGATTCTTACAGTAATCGATAAGGTCCATCATCAAAGCATAGTTAGAAATACGAAACTCACGGAAGCGGCCCAGACCGGTACGGGCGTCCATCAGGAAGTTCAGCAGATTCCAGCCCTGAGCGTCGAGCACTTCGTCCCGGCTGAACTGCGCGGAGTCCCCTTTATCGACCGCTTCAATCATATCGCCCCACTCCAGCGGGAAAGTATCAAAGCCACCGTAATGCTCCCACACAACCCTTGCCGCCGATGGCGCATCAGGATCGATGATATGATTCGGACGTTCGCCGTCATTACGGATCACCTCAGACAGGTGGTGATCAAAAATAAGGTGTGCCTGTTTGACGTATGGCAGGTTCGTCACAATGTCATTGCCGGTGATTTCAATTTTGCCATCCTGCATATCTTTGGGATGTACAAACGTGATCTCATCGATCATATCCATTTTCTTGAACAGGACCGCACAAACCAACCCATCAAAGTCACTTCGTGTTACTAATCGAAATTTGTTCTCTGACATCAGAAACCTTTACCCTTGTTAAGCCTTTTATTCACCGCCAAAATGACACAACTTTGACATAATACCTCTTTAACTGAGCAACCTTACCGACTATAGTAACGCCAACAGTAAAGAGGAAGCCGGTGTCATTCGACTTGCCTCTGTTCCTTAACTATAGTCAGGTAACAGAAAATAGTCCGTTACTCGTCTAAAAAATATGACCGATATTGCTGATTTTTCAGCTCATTAGGAGTTATCAATGAAAAAAACTGTACTTGTTGCATCACTTGGCGCACTGGCTCTGGCTTCATCACTGGCTCACGCGATGCCAAACCCTGCGTCAGTATTCTGTGAAGAGCAAGGCGGCAGCAGTAAGATCGTTGAAGGCAAAGACGGCCAGTACGGCGTTTGTGTGTTCAGTGATGGTACCCAGGTTGAAGAATGGGAATATTTCCGTCAACACAACAATGACGAATCTATGCCTGCAGAAGCGATGGCATCAATGGCAAACCCGGCATCTGTATACTGTGAAAAACAGGGCGGCACTCTGGAAATGTCAGGCGATCAGAACATCTGCGTAACCGCAGGCGGCGAGCGTATTGAAGAGTGGGCATACTACCGTCAAGGCCAGCAGGCCGACATGCCATCAATGGCGAACCCGGCTTCTGTGTACTGTGAAGAACAGGGTGGTACTCTGGAAATGTCAGGCGACCAGAACATCTGTGTAACCGTTGGTGGTGAGCGCGTTGAAGAGTGGGAATACTACCGTCAGAGCCAACAGGCTGACATGCCTTCAATGGCAAACCCGGCGTCTGTGTTTTGTGAAGAGCAAGGCGGTACCGTGAAGATCACTGACACTGCTGAAGGCCAGATCGGTATCTGCGTACTGCCAAACGACACTGAAGTCGAAGAGTGGGACTTCTACCGCACTCACAACAAGTAATACCAATTACCCGGATTGGAACAGGAAAAGGCCACAACTTGTGGCCTTTTTTTAATGTCTCGTTTTAAAGTCTGACTCTCTCAACCCTTCCACCAGCGTACCCGGCCATCCGTTTCCGGGTCGAGAAAGCGATTCAGCATGGTCAGGTTGGTGTCAAAGCAGGCCAGCCACGGAATAATTTCCTCCCGGCTGCGCTCCGGACCTGTTTGTTCCACACACTGTTTTAACAGCGGCAGTAATCCTGCGGCCAGGCCGCTGTCATCGCCGCTGCGACACAGGCTCTCAGCCTGATCCAGTGCTTTCCGGGCAATGAGATAAGGCTGCGAACGAACCTGTTCCGTTTCGCGTTCAAAAACGCCTGCCACCATACCTTCCAGATATACGCGGTATGTCGTCAATGCCTCAATGGCCAGAAACAGGCTGGCTTCATCAGAGTCATGAGGATATGGCGCACAAACGTGATCATGCAATTGATAAGAGAGTTCAAGCCTGAGTCCGGCTTCTTCACAGCGGGCTTTGAGCACTCTCAGCAGACCCTGCTCATCAAGCAGAGACTGAATTTCAAATATTCGTTGCAAATGGTAGTCATTGGATACCAGAGTAACTTTCAGCGTCTGCTGCTCAGAAGCCAGCCCGGAAGAGAGCAACTCTCTGGCCAGCATACGAAAATTCTCAACTGTACTGGTCGAGTTTTCTTCAAGCAGTTCAGCAGCCAGAGGATAGCTTCCCTCCGGCCGCAGGCGACGAAAGTATTGCCACATCCTCGATGCCTCTGACACCGTTTGATGGGCCGTCACGCCACCACAAAAAGCCACAGCCATACCCGGTGTGGCATGACTGTCGAGATATTCAGTCAGGGCTTCGATTCTGCTGCGACCTTCCGGCGTCAGTTTGTTCCCCTGTAACCGCTTGCCCAGTACTACCACAAGGTGATCAATTTTCATTTACCTGTCCCTGCCATTTTTCAAACTGTTTCTTACCTGCAGCGATTTCACCCAGTAGCTGGAGCAGTTTGTCTACTTCAATCGGCTTAGCCATGTGATCATTACATCCGCATTCAATGGCTTTGATTTTGTCTTCCGGCATCGCATCTGCCGTCAGTGCGATGATCGGCAGAACCGTCGCAGAATACACTGTCCGGATTTGCCTGGTGGCTTCATAACCGTCCATAACCGGCATCTGAAAGTCCATCAACACCACATCAAACTTCATGGTCCGTACATAATCGCAGGCTTCCTGACCATTGGAAGCCACCACCGGCTCAACGCCCGCCCGGTTAAGGATCGCCTGAATCATCATCTGATTGACCAAATTGTCTTCAGCAACCAGCACCCGCAATCCATGCAGATCATGGGTTACCTTTCTGACTTCCGGCAGGGCCTGAGCTTCGGTCTGTTCAAACCGGCAGGTCACCCTGAACTCTGAGCCCACACCTTCAACACTGCGAACGGCAATATTGCCATTCATCAGTCTGGCAAGCTCACGGGAGATACTCAGACCAAGACCGGTGCCACCAAATCGCCGCGAGGTCGATGTATCAGCCTGACTGAAGGCTTCAAACAACAGCTCCTGATTCAGTTCAGAGATGCCAATCCCGGTGTCCAGAATAACGAACTCAATCACGCTCTCTTTACCGGAGGCTTCCAGCTCAGACACATGCAGGGTCACTTCCCCTTCACTGGTGAACTTAAATGCATTACCACACAGATTGATCAGGATCTGCTCCAGCCGTGTCGGATCCCCTTTATACCAGCAGGAACGGGTTACATCCGAGTGAACCGTCCATTCCAGCCCTTTTTGTGCGGCGCTGGACTCAAACATGACCTGAATCTGGTGCAAAATCTGGTTCAGATCGAATGGAATGTTCTCAAGTACCAGCTTGTCTGCCTCAATTTTTGATATATCGAGAATATCATTGACGATATTGAGCAGCGAACGGGAAGAAAGCTCGATCTTTTGAAGATAGAGCGCGATTTCATTTGGATCGCAGGAGTGCTTCACAAGAGACGAGAAACCGATCACTGCGTTAAGCGGTGTGCGGATTTCATGGCTCATGTTAGCCAGAAAACGGCTTTTCGCTTCACTGGCCTGCTCTGACTGGCGACGGGCGTCTTCGAGTTCCCATGTTCTTTCCATCACCATCAGGTCCAGTGCTGCCCGGCGGTTGTTAAACACAAAGATAAACAGCATCAAAAAGCTGATCACCGTAAACTGGAGAACCATCATGATGCGGGTGGACTTTTCCTGATAGTGAAGCAGGAAATTGCTGCGTGGCGCCAGATGCATCTCCCAGGTCTGCCCGGCCATGTTGACTTTAATATTGTCAAGCTGGCCACTGTTTAGGATCATATCTGTTGTACCGGTATTCGACAGAAACGCGCTGTCACTTCCCTCTTGAGCAATTTCCCATAAAAACAGTCCCGGCGGGACATTATCCATCGCCACATCCAGCATCTGCTGCACAAGGAATACCCCAACCGCATAACCAATCAATCTTGGCTGAGCCTGACGGCCGGCCGTATAAACATCATGCTCCTGGGCGGCAAATACCGGTGCAAACAACAGGAACCCAGGTTCTTTGCTTTCAGACTGGACCAGCTGAATGATCGGTGTCGCGATTGGCTTAAAAGTAGAACCCGGCGAAGAGAGTACCGATTTACGCCCCGGATCAGAGTAAACGTTATATCCGACCGCAGCTTCATTGCCGGCAAGCGGAGTAATGTATTTCACCACTACCAGATGATCGTCCGGCACCAGCGGTATACCACGCACCTGCTGTTGACTGCTGTAGAGCCCGCTCAGCATTTGCTCAAACTCCGGAATTTCACCGGCAGTAATAATAGGGTTCCATGACATGCCTTTAATGGCTGACTGCTCTGCCATGAGCCCTTTCGCAAAATGTTCAAAATCTTCCCGGGTGATCCCCGGCGTGTTTTGCAGATAGGTCGAAAGAGTCTGAATGTGCGCCAGGCTTTTGTTGATCTCCCGGTACAGGCTGTTTTCAATCAGCTTAAGTTCATGGCTCACCATCGCCCGCGTCGCAGTCTGACTGCTTGACGAAAGGTAGTGACTGGTCATGGTCGCAGAAAGGAACAGAATCATGGTTGTCAGCATAATCGCGCCCCTCGCCTTCTTCACCTGGTGAGGCTTGCGCGTCAGGTTGTGGAGACAAAACAACAGCGGTGTAGCCAGCAACACTCCCAGCGAATCGCCCATCCACCAGTTCAGTACGTTGTACCAGTGGCGCTCAGAACTGTATTCCATACTGTAGAGACTCAGCGCCAGTACACCGATATTTGATGAAATCAGGTTAACCAGCAGGCCAACAATAACGATGAATGCCAGCGACTTAAAGTCAGAGTTGGAATCGAGCGGGTTGCCCAGCCATTTTCTGAGGATCAGCCCTCCGGTAAACGCCTGCAGAGAAGCACCGCTTGCAATAACAAAGACTTCACGCCAGACATTGGGAGATATTTGTGTAAGCTCATGATTGGAGAGATTGAAAAGCATCGACGCAACGAACACGGCGGGTACGAAACGCCAGTTCCATATATAAGCACCAAACAGCGCAATACCGGCAGGAAGCCAGACGGAAACCACCTGTGACTGCACCAGAAAATTGGAAAGAAGGTATCCCGTTCCAAAGTAGCCCAACGCCAGTCCCCAGTACCAGAGGACAAAATTTCTCGATGACGGATTTATCATTCAGGCCTTCCTGCCCCTTACATACTGCTGAATCGTGTATTGCCCTGTGCCAAAACGGCGTACTGATAGTTTTTAGCACATATAAACCACCGGGAAAACAAAGCCTTTGCGCTTTCTTAAAAGGCGCATCAAATTTTATCAAAATGATGGCACAGTGTATAAACTCTTATTGGTTTTATTGTAAGTAAAGCGTCAAAAACTATGGCAGAAATAACAAAAACGGCACAGCGGAAGAGTAGCACAGATACTCTGTAATAATGGGCTATACAAACGGAAGCCGCCTGGTCTGATTAAGAATTGTACGCACTTTACGCCCGAATACCGCCCCTTCATTACTGACATAAACCGACTTGTCGCAAAACGCGCAAACACCGGGCCTGAGCATGAGCTTTTGCATCACCCTGCCTGCCAGTTTTTCGGCCATATAGGTCCCAAGACCCTGGCCCCGGTATTCGGGCCGCAGATAAACATAATGGATTTGATAGAAGAGCACCGGCAGATCTTCACAGCGGCCACTGCTGACGATATCGGTCCAGTACGCGCAATAACCAGCTGGCTGATGGTTAATATCGGTAAGCACAAACACAGAAAACAGTTCATCCTGCAAAGACTCGGCAAAGCGCTGATGACACACTTTGCCCTCATGAGCAAAAGCATGCCGGTAAGCCGCCAGTTTATGATCCCTGACAAAAATCGCGCTCTGATCCACCCTGCTCTCCGGTATTGATACGGACATCTTTATCTAATACTTGCTGAAAAGCCGCAGATTTCAACCTGCCAGGCGATTGTCCCCGCGACCATTTGCCCCTAAACTTATGGTTTTACTTCCTTTTAATAAGTTATGCCGACATGAATTCGATTATCGATTACCTGCGCTCACATATACCGCTGGCTCAGCAGTCCTGGTTTACCGACGTGCTGGTTATCACCACCGGCAGTTTCATCGCCTGGATAGCCTGGAAAATTGTCTATACCCGGCTTGATGCACTGACAGGAAAGACTCAAAACCGCTGGGATGACGCAATCGTACATTCCCTGAAAACCCCGTTAACCACCCTTATCTGGTGCTGGCCGGCAATTTCCTCCATTGAACTGATCATTCAGACCTATTTTGAGCGCGATCTGGGCTGGTTGGGTTCAGTACAAACGCTGCTCACCATCGCTATTGCCATTTGGGTTGTCTTCCGCCTGATCCACAACCTTGAGCAGGAAGTACTGGAACAACACAAATACGACCAAACCACCGTCCAGGCGGTAGCCAAAATTGCCAAACTCTTCATCGCAGTTCTGGGCGTGCTGACCCTGATGCAAAGCTACGGGCTGAGCCTGTCCGGTCTGCTGACCTTTGGTGGTGTGGGTGGCCTGATTGCCGGTCTGGCTGCAAAAGATCTGCTGTCTAACTTCTTTGGTGGCGTGATGGTCTATTTTGACCGTCCGTTTAAGGTCGGTGACTGGATCCGCTCTCCGGACCGCTCGATTGAAGGCACCGTTGAAAGGATTGGCTGGCGAATGACAGTGATCCGAACGTTCGATAAGCGTCCGCTGTACGTGCCAAACTCAGTCTTCAGTAATATTGTGGTAGAAAACCCGTCCCGGATGCTGAACCGGAGGATCTACGAAACGATTGGACTTCGCTACTGCGATCATCAGGCGATGGAGAACATCGTCAGTGAAGTAAAGGAGATGCTGAGAAACCATCCTGACATTGACAGCAATCAGACTCTGATCGTGAACTTTAATGCTTTCGGTCCGTCGTCACTGGACTTCTTCGTTTATACCTTTACCAAAACGGTAAACTGGATCCGCTACCACGAAGTCAAACAGGCCGTCCTGCTGGAAATCATGGCGATCATTGCGCGCAATCAGGCCGATATTGCCTACCCGACCCAGACGCTAAAGGTCGAGCAGATAACCGATCCAAACTGACACTGATACCGGCAAGTGCCATATTGGCACTTGCCGGTAATAAGCAGAAGGCTTAGTTAAACTTTTCCGCTACCTGACCTGCCAGGTCACCCGCTTTGTCAGCCAGGTCTTCTGCACCATCAATCAGCTGCTCTTTCGCGTTATCAACCGGGTCGCCGTTGATCAGATCTTTAATCTCATCGCTGTAGGTCACACCAACAAATACGCCCAGGCCAATCAGCGCCACAGCAATCAATCGAAACATAATCTCTCTCCTTTCTTTGGCCGCGCAGCTTATCACCTTTGGCCAAAACAATGCAAAACTGCTGTCAAAACACATCCTTATCCGGTGATTTTGCGGTCATCCTCAAAATCTGAACTACACTTTATAAACAAGAATGTTTATCACCTGATAAGGACAACCCAATGACAAGGACGATTGGCATTTTTCTGGCTGCTCTGCTTTATTGCACCTCCGTTGCGGCTGAGTCGCTGACCTTTGGTATCGTGCCGCAGCAATCGGCTAAAAAGCTCGCGGCCAAATGGGGCCCAATATTCGCATACCTCAGCGACAAAACCGGCCACCAAATTATTTTTGCCACAGCAAGGGACATCCCGACCTTTGAAAAACGGGTATTAAACGGCGAGTATGATTTGGCGTACATGAACCCTTACCACTACACCGTTTTCCATGAAAAGCCAGGCTACCAGGCGTTTGCAAAACAGAAAGACAAGTTTATTCAGGGCATCATAGTGGTGAAAAAAGACAGCCCGATACAGTCCCTTGCCCGGTTGCAGGGCGAGAAGCTCGCCTTCCCGTCCCCGGCAGCTTTTGCCGCCAGCGTATTACCCCGGGCAAAACTGACCAGTGACAAGATTGACTTTGAACCCAGCTATGTCTCTTCTCATGATTCTGTTTACCTGTCGGTGTCCAAGGATTTTTTTGTCGCCGGTGGCGGCGTCTACCGTACCTTTGGTAATACGGACCCGGCAGTGCAACAAAAACTGCGCGTGCTCTGGGAAACGCCGAAGTATACCCCACACGCCTTTGCCGCCCACCCTAATGTCTCCCCGGAGGTGGTGAAAGCAGTTTATTCCGCCATGGAACAAATGAACCATGATCCTGAAGGTCAGGCTCTGCTGAAAAGCATTAATTTCAAAGGGATTGAACCGGCGAAGAACAAAGACTGGGATGATATCAGGGAACTGAACATCACGCTGCTCGACCATTTACTGGCGAACTAGCACTGTACGCAGGCAAGCGAGGTTACATTGTCACTTAAACTCAAAACCATACTGGGCGTTGCGCTTATCGAGGCGGTGTTGCTGGCAGTGCTGGTGACACTGACTCTGAGCTATCTGCGTTCCACCAACTTTGAAGGTCTTACCCGGCGGGGAGAATCAACCGCCAGCCTGTTTGCCAGCACGGTAAAGGACGCGGTCCTGAGCTATGACCTGGCCTCACTGGAAGCCTTTACTGCCGAGCTGATGACAAACCCTGACCTGCTCTACGTCCGGGTCATCGACGGACAGGGCCGGCCACTTTCCCTGCGCGGTGACGCCAGCCATGCAGCGGTATTCCACAAACCGGAACCAGGAGCCGCAGAAGTCACCGATGGCGTGTTTGATGTGGTGCACCCTATCAGTGAGTCGGGGATCAACTATGGCCAGGTACAGATCGGATTCGATATGACGAGTCTCAACCAGCAAATCAACCAGGCACAGAAGTGGAGTGCCTTCATTGTATTTGGCGAAATGACACTGGTTGCCCTCTTTTCTTATGTACTCGGAACCTTCCTGACCCGGCGTCTTGGCAGACTGCAGGAAGCAACCGAACTTATCGCCTCCGGTCAGCGTAATGTTTCGCTGGATGACAAAGGTCAGGACGAAGTAGCCAAAGTAGCGGCTGCGTTTAACAACATGGTGCAAAAACTCCAGCGCTCTGAGCAAACCACCGTCAGTTATCAGAACCGCCTTGAACAGATGAACACCTCGCTGGAAAACAAAGTCCGCCAGCGTACCGCTGAACTCCACGAGAAGAACGCGAATCTTGAACACACCAATCTGGAACTGAAAAACACCCAGGCAAAACTGATCCAGTCAGAGAAAATGGCTGCCATCGGTACTATGGCCTCAGGCTATGCCCATGAAATTAACAACCCCCTTGGCGCCGCAGACAGCAACCTTCAGCTGTGCGAAGAGTACCTTGCCCAATACCAGGAGCTTATTGCCCGTATAAAAGAAGTTACGGCCGCCAGCCCGGAGCAACACCCTCAGCTCACCCAGCTTCTGTCCGGGGACGAACTAGCCTTCCTGGAGCAGGATTTTTCTGAGTCACTGACCGATGCCCGAAACAACACCCTGCGCGTGCAGACCATCATTAACGGTTTGAAAAACTATTCTCATTTTGAAAGTCAGCAGCAGGAAAACCTGATTTCTCTTGAAGAAGTCCTCAACAGTGCGCTGGCCGAAAGTAAGGTACTGTGTGACTGTGCAGCCTATCAAACAGAGGTAAAGAACAGCGCCTCACTCAAAAAAGGCAACCGGGCAGAGCTCCAGCAGGCACTGGTCAACATCATGAAGAACGCCTGCCAGGCCGTCAGTGGTACCAGGGATGGCGTGATCAGCACAGAACTGGTGGCCACCAGCTCACAGGCATGTATTACCGTATCTGACAATGGGCCTGGCATGGATCCTGCTCATATCAGGAAAATATTTGATCCTTTCTACACCACCCGGCAGGTAGGCCAGGGTTCGGGCCTTGGCCTGACCCATGCACGGAATGTTATCGACCAGCATAAAGGAAATATTGAAGTCAGCAGTCAGCCCGGAATGGGCACAAAAGTTCGGATTACTTTCCCTGCCAGCGAAATCGCAGATGTGCGGGAAGTAAAAGGGATCTCCTGAGGAGGTAATATGGATGTAACGGATAAGCTGCTAAAACCAAAGCTGCTCATTGTTGATGATGAACCGGATATCGTCCGCGCTCTTACGCGCGTCCTGCGCCGTGACTTTGATATCAGTGCCTTTACCGACCCACAGGAAGCGCTCGCATTTCTGGCTGAGCACCCGGTTCCGGTTCTGCTGTCTGATATGCGGATGCCACAAATGGATGGCGCCGAGTTCTTTGCACTGGCGCGTGAGTTATGCCCGGACTCCATCCGGATACTGCTGACCGGTTTTGCTGACATAGACGCCACTGCCAGAGCCATTAATGAAGGCGGCGTCTACGGGTATCTATCCAAGCCCTGGGATAACGAACACCTGCGGCTGGTATTGCGTCAGGCCCAGGAGCACTATCAGCTGAGCCACGAAAAAGCCAGGCTCAGCGACCTACTGGAGGTGAAGAACCGCGAACTTGAACTCATCAATCAGTCACTGGAAGAAAAAGTGACTCAGCGCACCACCGAGCTTCGCGATTCTTATACCAGACTGCAAAAAACCATGCACAGCCGCTCCGCACTGTTTAAAGATGTCCTTTCCCTGATCACTACCCTGATCGCCCAGCGAATTGAGAGTGACGCCCAGGACATAGAACGCGTCTCTCACCAGAGCCGGATGGTTGCCATTGAACTTGGACTGAGTGACACCCTGATTCAGCATACCTACCTCAGCGCACTAATGCACAAACTGGGATTAATTTCCGGCGAGTTTGAGCGCCCTCTGGGCCAGAATTTTACCCAGAGCCATATCGCACCATCCTCCAATCCGGTGATGGCAGCCTCCCTGATTGAACAGCTCAGCCGGTTCAGGAGCCTTGCTGAGAACGTGCGCCATCAGGATGAGAATGTTGACGGCACTGGCTATCCTGACCACCTTAAACTGGATGACATTCCGGTCATATCACGCATTATCCGCGTGGTGAAAGACTATGATTTTCTGGTAACCAGTAAAGATCCTTCGCGGATCAAATCACCGGAGAGCGCCATCCGTTATCTGACCGATCACTGCGGTACAATTTATGACTGTGAGGTAGTCACCGCGTTTCGAAAGGTGCTGCGCGATCACCCTAAAGACGACTTACACGATATTGAGTATTGCGTCAGCGTGAACAAGCTGAAAGCGGGCGACGTCATCCGGCGCGATCTTGTTCTTCCAAACGGCACCGTAATGCTGACCAAAGGCGTTGAACTCACAGTCCCCGTCCTCGAAAAGCTCAAAGCGTATGAACGGGACAACCGCACCACGCTAGCCTACTTCATCTGACGGAGACTGTATGACAGAAAAAGAGCTTAAGCAGGCACTGGAAAAAGAAAAAGCACGTAACCAGAATCTGGAGCAGCGACTGTATGAAGCAGAGAAAATGGCCTCAATCGGATTGCTGGCTGGAGGCATTACTCATGAAATCCAGAATCCGCTGGCGGTGATCAACGCCAATTATCAGTTGCTCGAAGAGCTCATCGCCAGTTTCTCCGAAAAACATCCGGCCTGCGCCAGCGATCCGGACTTTAACGAACTGACAGAAGTCGCCGTTGATATTGAAAAAGGACTCAGCCATATTCTGGCCGTAGTGACAAACTTCAAAACCAATCTCAGCCACGCAGACCAAAATAAAACCAAGACCAGCCTTAATCAGTGTGTGTTATCTGCATGCAGTATGCTTTCGGCAGACGTGAAAAAAGGACTGACCCTGCATACCCACCTGGATGAGAGTTTACCCGCGGTTATCATCAATCCGGTCAAAGTCCAGCAGGCGCTCTTGAACCTGTTGCTCAATGCCCGTCAGGCCTGCACCGATAACGGAGAAATCACCGTGACCACCACGCTGGATCATCACAATGAAATCATCCTTCTCAGCGTTACAGACAATGGCCATGGGGTACCCGATGAGATCGCAGGCCAGATATTCAAACCCTTCTTCAGCACCAAGGATGCCCAAAACGGCACCGGTCTCGGGCTGTCGATTTGTGACACAATAATGCAAGAACATGGTGGCAGCATTTCCTTTCAAAGTGATGCAGCTACCGGCACCCGTTTCACACTCAGCTTTCCGCTGGTCCCGTAACCTGCCGGTATCAGACCCGTTTATATCGGGACCTGGTTGTATCGGGACGCAGCAGGTCTGGCCTTTTTTTCATTTCTTTTCAACCGATAGCGCGTACAATGGCGATAACTTTCATTAAAAGATTACCACTGTGGCGCTAAAACCAACCATTCATAAATTTCGTATCAGCCTGACTGATATGAACCGTGATCATTACAACTCCCTGAACCTGACCGTGGCTCAGCATCCGTCTGAAAACAATCAGCGAATGCTCGCCCGCGTGCTGGCACTTTGCCTTAACGATCAGGAAGGGCTGGAGTTTACCAAAGGGCTCTCTTCCACCGATGAGCCGGATATCTGGAAAATCAGTCTGGATGACCAGAAACTGGTCTGGATTGAAGTCGGTGAACCGGAAGTGGACCGGGTGAAAAAAGCGACCCGCATGGCAAAAGAGGTGATGGTTTACACCTTCAACACCAAAAGCAACGTTTGGTGGGAGCAAAACAAAGGCAAGTTCTCAATGCTTGATGCCGCCGTCACACGCCTTGACTGGGAAGGCATTGACACACTCGCGCAATATGTGACGCGCACCATGGATATGTCAGTGATGATCACCGGGACCTCGATTTTCGTTAATACTGATCAGGGTGACAGCGAAATCGTATTTGAGACCCTCAAGGAAAAACAATAAGAATGACCTCCCTGTACCAGCAACTGGAACTGGCCGGCGTAAACGACATCGGGCTCACTCCTCAGGAGCAGCTGCTGCTTGAAGAGTTTTGCAATAAATACCAGACGCTGTTTGACAACGCGTGCAACCGGCACCCTGAGAAATCCCCTTCGCATATGCTGCTTGGTACCCTGACTCACGCACACGTTGAACTGAGCAGTATGCTTCAGGAACAACTTGAAGCTCTGCTCAATATGAAAAGGGTCATCGATGAGAGTCTTGAAGAAGAGTACCGCGAGCGTTTTCGCCCTGCCGGCCCTGAGGAGTTACTGCTTTTAACCAGGCTCTGGGTGATGGTACAGGGATATTTAAGAATGGACTTCAGCCTGGCCAATGATCACGCTGCGCAGAGCGCAACCCTGGTCAATCACCTGCTGGGGGCCGACCCGGCGGTGCTGCAGGATTCGATCATGCAGTGCTTTACACTTGGTCAGCAACACAGCCCGGCACCTGCGAAAAAACCGGGCTGGTTTTCAAGGCTGCTGCACTTTATGGCAGGTAAGCCTCTGTCAGATCAGTCCTGATCTCACGCCTCGTCCTGGCCATTATCTATGGTCCGGATCACCCGGCACGGATTTCCGGCGGCGACAACGTTAGCCGGAATATCTTTGGTCACCACGCTGCCTGCGCCAATCACACTGTTATCACCGATAGTCACGCCAGGGCAGATAATCGCACCGCCCCCTACCCAGACGTTGTGTCCAATCTTTATCGGATAGCCAAACTCGACGCCCTCTTCTACCCTGCCCTTAACATCCAGAGGATGCCCGGCGGTATAAACCTGAACGTTCGGTGCAAACAGGACGTTATCACCAATCTCTACCGTGTTTACATCGAGGATCACGCAGTTGAAATTCGCGTAAAAATTCTTACCCGGCTTGATATTACTGCCATAGTCACAGCGAAACGGCGGCTCCAGATACAGGTTCTCACCGGCATCCGGGATCAGTGCCTGCTGTGCCTGCGTCCACTCTTCACTGTTCGGAATGCTGTTATTCAGCTTTTGCAGTACTTCACGGCAGCGAACCCGCATACCAAGCAGCTCTTCATCCCATGCCTGATACGGTTCTCCGGCGAGCATTTTTTCCAGTTCTGTTTTCATTACGTCTCTCCCAAAAGTGGCTATTCTATGGGTTCCGGCAGGCAATTCACCTGCTATGCACCGGCAACCTGAACCGGATAACACTTTTGACGAATCTGACACTGCCATGACCAAACCGGCGCGACATCGGGGTAGATTCGTTCGATTCATTCTGTTTGCGGGGTAAAAATGAAAAAGGTATCACTGGCGACAATTATTGCTTTGTCCCTCAGCTACGGCGCGTACGCCGAAACCAGCAACTCATACTCCCAAACAGCAGAGGTGATTAAACATACCTACGAGACTCAGCTTTACACCCTGTCTGCATTTAAAGAAGGCCACTACGGGCTGAGAATGTACCGCCAGACCCAGGACCCGAAATACAAAGCCGCAATTTGGTCCGATCTTGCCCGGGTTGCCAGCAACCTCAACCGCATCGCTGCACAAACATATACCAAAGAGCAAATCCATCAGTATTCGATTAACCGTCTTTCCGGCTATCTCGACGAAACCGACGAGCGCAGCCTGAGACGCTTTAACGCCACCATCAAGAACCCGGAATATGTATTTCTTGGGGTTTCCCTGCTGGGTTCAATGGCCCGGGCCGACGAGTATGGCCTGAAGCATACTGAGGATAAAAAACTGCGTGGTATTTTGCGGCGCTACGACTTTGAACCATATGTGACCAGTCCGGAAATGATCAAGGCCTGGGCTGCGCAGCTGGCAAACCAGGTCTACTGGCTGCAGCAACTTGGTGAGCAGGATGTGGTTGAACCGTTTATGCGCTCCTTCCGTGAAACCTACCCGGACGAAGTCGATGCACGGCTTTCAACCCAGCAATACGGTAATAAGATCTACGGCATGACCCACATCATCTTTGCCGATTCCGGCTATTACCGTCATGCCGTGAATGAAAAAGAGCACCAGTGGATCTACGACTACTTCCGTAAAAATATCGATACCATTCTGGAGCGCGCAAAAGAAGACGTAATCGCCGAAGTCGGTATCTCATTTCTGCTGGCCGGTCTGGAAGAAGATCCGGTGGTAGAGAAAACCCGACGTCACATTCAGGCAGCCATGAACAAAGAGCACGGTATGATCCCGTCTGTCACCGGCGACCCGGCGCTGGAATACGGTGAACACCGCAACGTACTGGCCATCATGCTGCTCGACTGGAGAGGGCCGAACGACGTGCCAAATATTAAAGCACACCCGAAAATGCTGAGTTCACTGCCTTACGGGCTGGTTAAGAAGTAGTTTTCAGGCCGTGCAATAAAAACAAACGCCGCTCAGTGAGCGGCGTTTATCATTTAAATCTTATCAGGTACGGTACAGCACTTTCGTGCTATGTTCAATCTAATAAACTCACCAGTACAGCCAACAGCTCATTAATCAAACAACATGTCCTGACGTAATGTAATCAGCTCCCTAAATGTTAACTCCATGTTAACAGAGATCGGATCGTTAGGACTGTCTGCAAAAGCTCGGAAAGCTTGATCTGGACTCATTTCAAATCGCGAACTGACAAGCGCTGCTGGTCCAAAAGTGCTGTGTGGTAACGAGCGTCCACCTGCATCTTGCCATTCACGAATGAACCACACTGGAGGTTGTGTAACTGTCCAGAACTCTAGACTTTCAACCACACCCATAGCATTGCTAGCCTCGACAGTAGATACTGTTTCACCCTCTTCGTTTTTAAAGCTGTATGTTTTTTCGACAAGATCTTTCAGCTTTTGCTTAACCTTACCAGCACTTCGCCCACCTTTTGACGCATAGCCTAGCATTGTGAAGACAGTATAGATTTTCGCAAACTCCTGTAGCTCCTCTTTGCTCTGAAAAGTCATTGTATAGTAAAGCGTTCGCTGACGTTTATCGCTCTCTTGGAATGAGCTTTTCTGAACTTTCTCGATAGTCTCACCGTATAAGTCAGTAACAGATCCACCAGATACTTGGTTAATCAGGCTGAAAATCTGATTACTGACCATGCCTCCCATACCTTGACCAGATAAAGCCTGAGTGATCAAACTGTCTGTTGTGTCATTGTATCGATGGCTGTTCGCATGAGCTTCTGAGCCGCTTCTAGGCAGCAGAATAGCTGCAAGCATGTCTGTAGATGTCTTGGCAAAAAGAACTTTGTTCCCTTGCGTCTCCTTGCGTTTTCCTCTCATCGAATCTCTTGTTCGTTTGGTCAACGCATGAGCGGTGATTAACAGTCCATTTTTATAAACGTTTGAACCATTGCGCGTTGCTTTACTTCTGCCAAGTGGATACTCAGCTTGTAAGCATCCCGACTGACTTTTCTTTGAAGGATCAGAAACCGATTTTACAAATGTATCAACAACGGACTTCTTCTCCTTTATTTCTGTTACTCTCATAGCTCACTTAATCCTGATAATTTCGGTGCCGTAGAAGATGGGTTACTCATCTGTGTGTAGTTGTAAGTATTACCGCCTACGTTCATCTGGTTAATGTTCTTTTGAGTTTCGTTGGCAACAGCTTTTACCGTTTCATGGATAATCGTTGTTTGCCTTTCGCTCTCTTTTTTCTCGCGCTGTTCGATAAGTCTTTCGGTATTTTCTAAAGACTTGATTTCTGCTTGCGCAAAGGTAGGTTTGAAATAATCTGGTGCAGGTAGATTCGTGTTGTCTTCTGCGCTGGTTGTTTGTCCTACTACAAGACCATGTTCTTCTTGATAGCGCTTTTTAGCTTCTGGACTTTCAATGTATTCGAATGACCTTTTATGCTCCAGCTCACCTTGGAAAATTGCTTTTTGCATTTCTCCAGTATCAAGACCCGGTATAACGCCTAGTGCATGAGTTAAACCTCTCACAAGTGCAAAAATGGCATCCGTTACAGGCTTAAAAGGATTTAACGTGGAAAAGAACTTCATCACGTTGCTCGATACATTATCCAGAAGACTCATGAACACATCTTTTAACTGTTCCGGTAAACGCTTCACGTACTCTTTGAAGTCTTCAAATGCGCCACTGAAATCGCCACTAAAAATCTTTTTCCAGATTTCCAATACAGAATCGAAATTGTCTGATAAATGTCCGAAAGCAACTTTCACCGACTCCCATGCACCCAATAGTGCATCAGCTAGGTTTCCCATTGCGTCTGGAATACTGCGCACCCATTGATCAAATGCTTCATACTTCGTTCTGAGATACGCTTGAAACACATCAAAGCCGATAAGACCTGCTGTAATTGCAGTTACCATCGCTGTCATTTTCAGCGCTGCCATTGACATAAATCTTGTAAGGCCTTTCATCACGAGTCCAAAACCTTTAGTCGCGATCTTATTACCAGCTTGCATCAAAGCTGTTTGTGCCTTAAACAGCTTTGAAATCCCCTCAAGAGACGGATCTTTATGCGTTAGGCCAGTTTCATTACGTTCAGGCTTTTGCTCTTTAGGTTGCACTTGTACAGGCTCAGATTCAGCTTCAACTGGCTTTTGCACTGGCACAAATGGAATAAACTGTTTGATTTTCTCTTTGGTGAATAATCGAGCTTCCGATTTACTCTCCTCCGATTTTTCCTTTTCGGTTTTCTCCGACTTCTCAATCGACCTTTCGACTGAATGTAAAATAACTGGTTCTTTCTTCTTTGTAGTCAGACCATCAGCTATACGATTAAGCAGCTTAACGGTTGCCTTTGATTCAGGCACAGGCATTAGTTTTTCAATCGTCTGTGTGACCGTTTTTATAGAGCTTGTTGTCTCACTTGCCTCTAAGCGATTCACCACAAGCTCGGCAATCTTAACGTTCGTTGTCCTGCTATGTATCTGTAAAGGACTACTTGGTGTCGCTTGGTGCTTATCTCCTGAAAGCCCAAGACGCTCAGCGAAAGAACCTGCAAAGTTTGCTAAGTCCATAATTTCTCCTTTTTATGGTATTTATCCAAACGGCAGATACCAAAAAGGTTCCCACTTGGGGAACCTTAAGGTGTAGAACTAACTACCTCAATTGAAAGTATTTAGCTGAACATCTGTAATGGGTTATTCAATTCACCGTTAAGAGCTTTACAAAGTTCAAGCTCATGCTTTCTGAACTTGCTACTGCATTTCATCCTTTTTGTCGCCTTTAGACGATTTTCAGTAGCAGCTTTATGCATCTTTTGAATAGGAGTCAGATTCTTTGGTTGAAACTTTTCCAGTTTTTCAGGTTCTGGTTCATCCGATTCCAGTTTTTCAGGCTTTATGGATAGTTTAGGCACCTTAAACAGTTTAGATAAAACAGGCTTATTATCAGCTCTGAACAACTCTGTCATACCTTTGTTATAAACGTAGACTTCCTCACCCGCAAAAACAAAGACCGATTGACCATTCTTTCTGATTTTATAGGGTTTATGGTGTTCTACGTTTATACCGTAGAAGTGATTCACTTCGTCAATCAGGGATTGACGAACGTTTGTGTATGCTGCCGTAAAGTACGTGCAGTCGTGTCCGGCAGTTAGCTGGACTTTGTTATTAATTCTTATGTACATTTTCTTTCCATGTAAGGTACGATAAGGCACCGTATGTAAGGTAAAGTGAAAGTGCCCAGTGACCATACATGGGCAGTAATAGCACTGGAACAGATAAAGCTATGGCAATTCCGAGAGCTATTACTAGAGACTGAAACACTTGGATCATTCTTTTAAAAATTCATCCAGGTCAAAATCAGTTGTGGGTGCTACCCCGTTAAGCTGATTATCAAAATCACGTAACATTTCAAGTTCACGCACGCGCTTTTTTAAACTCTCGATCTCGTTGGCGTATTTCTCTTTAGTTACATGGTTTTCTTTTAAATCGTTAATCACTTCAATGATTTCGTTGGTTTTTTCAATGTGTTCTTCAGGAGTAGCATCAGCTTTTAGCTTGCGAATGCCTCCGCGCTTTTCAACTCTTTGCAGTTCCATGTGATGTGTCATGTTCCCAGTTTTGAATGAATGGAATCTTGAACGTCCGTGTTTGTCTTCAATAGCAGTTTCGTAGCGCACAAACTCTGTTTGTGATCCTTTTAGACATTCAAGGAATAATGTAACAACTCCGTACACTTCGTTTCGATCAACACTTACGTCAATTAGAAACACTTTCAGGCGATTGCCAGAATTCACTACAGCGATTTTATAATCTTTTTCTGTAGTAAAGGTGTCATCGTAAAAACGCTTAACAGCGCGCTTAAGGCTTTTTATCTTTTTATCCGTAGACTCATAACCAAGCTCTTTAAGTTGCTTAGTTAGTTTTAGATCAATAGGTCTAATGTCGGTCTGATTATTGTTATCTCTGATAACTGGATCGATTCCGTATGCTTTGATAACTTTACCGTTGATCACTTCAGTGAATAGAATTCCATTTAGGAATAAAGAATAGTTCGTTAGTAGATTTTTCATTTTATTCGTTATAAGTTATGGAGCTGTCTTGTCGGCAAACAAGTTGTACACATAAAGATAAGCATCAGATTGCCGTCTAATGCTCAAAACTTATAACGATGAAATGATAAGTAGGAGATACTTATCTTTATGTGTACAAAGCTCTGGTGAGTTCTCTGTATAGCTGAGAAAGCTGTTTTGTTCTGGTCACAAAACTGACATACAAACATTCTCGAAAGAATGTCTGAGAGTTTACACTTTGCTGTTAGACACAAAAATGTTTGTATGTCGTCTTGTATGTTTATTATCTCACAGGTAGCAAGAGAGTAAACAAACTGCGAGAGAAAAACAGCGACCTGTGATTTTTTTTAGGAGGTTTCACATACTGCTTTTCTCTCGCATTAGTATTTATTACTGGATTATATATGCGTCAAAGCTAATGGAAGTAAACAAAAACTTAACTTTTTTCGAAATATCTCAGCACTTTTTAATAAATTTAATTATGCAAGCAAACTGAATAGCAAATCACCTTGAGTTTTTCAACAATCGCTTTTTTCACACTTTGCTCGCTTTTTTTCACACTTTGGTATCGATGAGCGCAAGGAGGACAGCGCTTCGTGTGTTAATAATAATAAGGCATCAGATCAGATAGTGATTCAGTATTCATTAACGAGAAAACAGATTACGGCGAAGCCGTGGGCGTAGCCCTCATCATAGAGATCAAGTCTGTATGGTCTATGATGTTCTAGATGGTTCACGATAGAATTATTAGGGCTTCGCCCTCTCGTCGCTACGCTCCTCGATGGAATTCGAATGCGTTAAATGCGACTCTGTAAAGTGATAAAAACTCAAGATCTTAATAGGCCTGTATTGTAGAAGTTGAGTACGTAACACTTTAGACCAAACGAGAAAACCAGATTACGGCGAAGCCGTGGGCGAAGCCCTCATCATAGAGTTCAAGACTGTATGATCTATCTGGTTTTGATCTCTATCTGGTTCAACCTAATAATCTGGTTCATCATAGAGTTCAAGACTGTATGATCTATGGTGTTCCAACTGGTTCATGATAGAGTTATTAGGGCTGCGCCCTCTCGTCGCTACGCTCCTCGATTTCTGTTTTCTCGTTTCAGTTCTTCTGGTTCATCTGAGTCTTATCTCGATCAAGATTCTTTCCCGTTTCTGGTATATCTGAGTCCAGATCTCTTTCCAGATTTTCACACTGACCAGAACCGATTTGAACATTTCCAGATACCTCTGCTGTTCCTTTGATTTCTACATCACCAGATAGGCATACCATTAGCAGTATGAACATTTCCTATTCTCCTTGTCTCCTGTTCTATAGACCTAAAAAAGCCCTCCGAGGAGGGCTTAGTTAGCACAATTATTTGCAATGAGTTAACGATATTTAGTAAACCGGCACTCTCCAGACCAGTAGCTATCCTCGCTCTTATTACCTTTATTGTGCTTCTGAATTACGGAGCTTTTTGAGTAGTTCAATTTTATCCTTAACGAACTTGTTGAACCAAGTATCATCATACTTAGGTTCCGATTCGCTTTCATCGTTAAAAGTGATTCGGCTGTTAAAAGCTACGCCGTATTCCTTGAGCCTTTTTTCTTCTACTTCCAATAGCTCATTTTTGTTTTCATCATTCTGATTGCAAATTGCAATCATTCTATCCAGACTTTTTATAAACTCGAATCTGGAATCGTACTTAGCTCGATAGTGCATTGCATTGCTAATATCAAGCAATTCCCCCGCATCGTAATAAACTCGATCACTCACTCGCGCATCATTTTCCCAGATTGAAACGACTTGATGAGCTAAAGGGCAAAGTAACTGCGCCGTTTGCAAATCAACATTGATAATATCCAATACGTGACAATACCAAGCATGGATACATTCTTCCATATAACGTTCGCCGCTTTCAATATCTTTATAAAATTGAATTTGAAATTCGTCATATCCGTCAAGGAAATTGTGACCAAGAACCTCACCAAAAGCGTTTTGGTGTTTCAGCATCAGTTCCTTGATAACTGCATTGTCATTTGTTCTATTTGCTTCTTTGACATCTTCCTCAACACCTTGAAGAAATTCCTTAAACAAACTCAGCCCTTTCTGTATATTATTCATTTTATTACCTCAAAAAATTATCACTAGCGCTCGCCTGTGCGTTGGAGCGCATTGATTCTACATAATACGTACCATGACGTGTTTCATTTTCACCTCTGATTGGAAACCTAAAAAACCCAGTTACCCGGGCAATCACTCAGTTCAAGCTCTGAATGTATTCTGGTCTTGTTAGATTTAATCGCTTGAGTTCTTCTCTGACAGCTTTAGGCATCTGACCTTTCGCGTAAAACAGGTGTTCTTGCCCGTCGATCACAATGCTGTACTGCTTTGACTTTTCTGTTGGTTCACTTTGTGCCTCTGGTGCTAAGTCCTTATACGAAAGGCCATTCTCTTTAAGCATCTGTTTAGCTTTCTCAAGAATTTCTGTTCTGCGCTCGTTGCGTACTCTCTCCAAAGCTTTCTGTACAGTCTGTTCAAACGACATCAGCTTACTGCTTTCTAACTGCTTCAGGACGTCGTAAAGATATTCCTCCGACATCTGCGTGATCATCGGTTTCTCACGTGCTTCTGATAACTCTTGGTCTGTCATTAGCTCTTGTTCGTGGTCTTGGTCTACTTGACCCGGCATTTTCTGTTCCTCAACTGGTTCGAACATAACGGCTCCTAAAATGCAGATGGTACGATAACGAACAACATAGTTCAAGGGATTGAAAAACAGAAATGCTTACCAATACTGGGAGGGCTTTGCTTACGATTCCATTATTGACAACGTAAGCGGTCTGTGAACCTCTTTTTGCCTAGTAACCTCCTGATAACACACTGGAATCACAAGGTTTATCACTGTCAGTGACGATACAGATTCTACTGAAACCAAAAAGGGCCACAGATTTTTATTCTGTGGCCCTTATCGTTTCCAGATAACCATTTTTACATTAGAACCAGCTTATTGAACATAATGGCCTTATTACGAACTAAGGTGTTTTATCACAGCTTTCTCCTTGAAAGCTGAACACAAAGCCTTTGCTCAAAAGTCCAGATTTAAAGGTGCTTCACGTTTATCTGACTGGATTGGTCAAGTAACAAGGAGTTAACATTCAACGTCCGATTTGAAAGTGCTTAGCTTTTTGAGTTCAGTTTTTTCCTGTTCCCTACTCTCAATAAATGCGCCGAAATCGAAACCGACGGCTTTCAGGTTCTCAGTTATCTCGCTTGAGTCAAAGCAGTGCTCTGAGTTGATCATCTTATCCAGTACGCTACGTGCTTCTGGATTATGTTTCACTCTGTTCATTAGGGTTAATGTGTCTGCATTCGTTAAAGTTAGCATCGGTGTTCCTTAAGCTGTTGTTCTAGGTTTGCTTTCTGCTCTTGTAAGCTTTCGACTTGAATAGCAAGGTTTTTCGCCTCTGCTTCTGCCTTTTGCAATCGGTCATAGTCAGTGACGTGTAACTCTGATTGCTTCGCTCTGTTGTTCATACGCTGTTTAAGGCCGTCTGATAGTAGTGTCTTGAGTTCGTCACGTCCAAATGGGGACATCTCAAGGGCTTTTATCTCGTTTTCACCGAGTAGACCTGCCACTACAAAAGCCTGTAGTGGGAAACCTTGCTTGTTTATTTTATTAGCTCGACGGGCTTCACCTGACCTTTTGCCCATTTCGCTAGCGTTGTGTTTGCCTATTCTGGTGTCTCGTTTAGCGGGCTGTTCCGTATTCGTTTGTTCTTCGTTCATTGGTCGTTTGTCCCGTTGGTATAGGAGTTTTCACAGGCTCCGTTATCTTATTCATCTTTATGCCCTTATAATCGTTTCGATGTCTTGTCCAAAGCCTTTAATAGTCTCGAACCAGTCTTCATCATTGATTTCAACAGGAGCAACATTATGGCTTTTGTACATGAACTGAACCTCAAAGACGCTTATTCCGTTGTTTTCATAGCTCATCGTAGGTGCGCTGACTTTCGTTGGTATAACGTCTGTGAACTTGTGAACGCCTGTTGGTTTACCCTGTCTGTTGTGCTTATAGACTTCAATTTCACCCAGTAGGTTGTCTGGATAAGCGTACAGACCATCATCGCCTCTAATGCTCTCTAGCCACATCTGGAACACGTTGAAGTTGAAACCGTCACTGTCATGCCTAAATGCGATAGTTAGTGGTTCATAGCTCTTTGCACCGAGTTTTAATTTTGGTTTTGCATCGTGAGAGTCCACAGTTATCTCTATTGAGCTTTCTGGTATTTGTACTGACTGAATGGATAGGCCTAAGTTTCGTTTGGCTTTGTCGTCCATTTTCTTTAGTACATTACCTAGCTCAGTTTGACCAAACAGAGTATCTATAAGTCGTGGGCTGTAAGCACCGATAACACGTCTGGCTAACTTGGATTTTTTCATCACCGTGTCAAAGATAGCGTTTTCGAACTTCTCTGAACTTATTTCCCACGGTTTCTGTGGTTGATTTTCGTTTAGGTCTTGCCAGGTTTTGTTAGATTTGTCAGTCATGAATCTGGCAAAGTATACGCTGAACATGTTTTCGCGATGGAAATCGAACTTGTTCAGTCTTTCGGCGAAAGTGTTTAAAATCACCAAATCACCTCGTCTGTTGTTAGATTTATAAATTTCTTCTTATTCCTGAAACTTTGCTCTATAGGTTCTTTCATAAGTTCCTGATTACGTTTCAGCTCTTCATCGACAAACGGTTTCATTTCATTTTTGGAGTGTTTAGGAATAAGGTTTTTAGCGCTGAACTTCGTTGTTTTATCTCGCGAGAGAAACTTCAAAATCTGCTTATCTGTTTTAGCCTCTTTCGACTGAGTTAGCTGATAGCAATTGAATGGGACTTGATTAAAGCTTTTATACTTATCTGCAAACCAGCCTTCGATAACAAGGCAGCGTTCCTCTGTGTCTTCGTACAAAATGACCAGATTATCTAGATTGAGATCGTATTTCTCAATCAGTTCCCCGACCTTTAAATCCTTTCTGTATTTGTGAGCGAAAAATCTACACAGAGGGCTGATACTTTTACCGATGTAGCAACCCTCTGGCGTCTCGATCATGTAGATAAAACATCTGTTGACCATAATACCCCTCTTTCTGGGGTATTTATTCAGATAACGATTACGCTGTTTTGCGCGATACCCATAGCAACACGATAAGGATTATTTGCATAGTCACCCGCTGTCATTTTTCCAGAACCAGTCTGAATCAAAACAGTTAAGTCGTGACTCTCTGTAGTACCGTCAACGCTCGAACACTTCACACGATAGCGCCCCTCGTGCTCTGGGAACGCTGCCTTAGCTACGGTGTAAGTCTTCTGTGTTGCCCCTTGAATGTCGTTGTTATCTTTAACCCACTGATAGCCAGTAGCGCCTGTTTCGATAACTTCAAGAGTAAAGCTCTGCCCTTCGTCAACTGTAGTTTCAAAGTTGGTTTTAATGTTGTGTATTACTGGTTTCATTTTTATTATCCATGTTATCAAGCATTATTTTAAAATCTTCGTTAGTCATAAAGTCATTCAGTAAATCTTTTTCTTCTTTAGAAAGAAGTGATTTATTCTCGGATACGTATTTCCTAGCTTTCGGCAAATGCTCATTCAAGTATTCACAAATATGGTCAAGGTATACTTCTGTATTTCTATACTCTTCCTTATCCTTCATTTTCAAACATAATAAGGTGCACCATTTATCAACGGCTCTTTCATACTCTCTCAATACAGAAAGACATTTATTTACATTACGGACATCATCATCATTTATTAGAATAGTCATGACAGTTTCTCCTCACAACTCTCAATGAAGGATTCTAGGCTTTCGATAAACTCTGCATTTTCTGGTTCACGTTCTTTCATCAACTTCATAATGAAATCGTTTTTTAGAGATCGTACTTTGTCTGCCACCATAAGAGGACAAGCGATCATTGTGTTATTTTCTTTCTCTACTATTTTAAGCATTTAGTTTCACTTTTGCGATTGTGGATAAACGACTTGTACCAGCTTGCTTTGCTGGGTCTTTTTCCTCTGTATTCAGAACAAAGCTGTAACGGTCAATACCGTATAATGCAGGTTGCATTGATTTGGTTTCTAATACTTCATGCAGATAAACACCGCCTAAATAAGGCACGTAATAAACTGGTGCAGTTGCGTTATCATCTGACGTGTGACCTACCAGAATGTATTCCTCACCTCGGTCAATAGGATCTGCGACAAGGTAAATCTGACTGTCTTTCAAGAAAACGCCGTCTTCGAAAGCTTCTGCGTGACCAGAGTTAACAAACAGGTCGTATACGTTCTGGCTACATAGCAGGTAACTCGTACAGCATTGGGTTGCTTTCCTGATTTCGGAGGTAATGGGAGTCAAAAGCTCACGTAATAAGTTTGCCTTGAAACCGTCTTTCGCTTGGCTTACATCAAGCACCTCATTATGCGCTTTAGCGAAAAACAGGTTCTTATCTGCAATAGAGCTGTTAAGCGCCCTGCTGAATGTTTCTGCGATTACTTGCTTTAGTTCTTCATCAGCATCTACACCCGGTTGTGCAGCTAAGTCTTGATAAAGCTCTTGAGTGAACAACAGGCATACTTTATGACTCAGTGCTTCGGTGTCTTCACGACGCATGGTGAATTCAACTTCAACGACTTGCTTGTTGTTCATTAGTTCATCATTGATCTGGCCGTCCAGTGACTCAGACTGCACGTAACCACCCATGTACAGGTCTAACATCGTTTTCGCTGTATCTTTGGTGTAGTCTTTCAGGAACACGTAAACAACTCCGTCAAAGCCTTTTATTCGACCTTTTGTGCCTTTAGCGTGATCTTGAGTAAAGTCCAGAATAGGTAATGCTTCGATTTCCTTTTGGGAGTATTTACCTGTTGTAGTGTTGCCTTGTTTCGCCGTGATTTTTTTCACGTAGATAGTTGAAACAGGTCTGTTGGTTGGTTTTGTAACGACAGCATTAATCATACTTCTGTTGATTTTACGCTGAATATCAACAAGATTAGGTCGTGTTATTGCCATGTGCTCTACGTTGGTGTTTTCATCAACTTGAGCAAGCGCGGATTCTTTTAATAATTTGTGTAGTGACATAGTAGTTCCTTTTTCTGTATTTATCTAAATACTGTTTTAAAAGGAGCTAACATGACTGACGCACAATTCTTTATTCTTGGACTTAAAACACTCATTGAAAAGCCATTTCACGAATGGGGAGCTTTTCACCGTGGTTTAATCGACAGCGCTGGAAACCTTAAATACGATCCGATTACGGAATCGGAGAAAGAATCTCTGAATGAAATGGCCTTGTTTGCCCGATACCTTAAACTGAACGGTATTAAGATTTACGGCAATAACAAAGAGCAAATGATGGAACACATCAGAAACGCTTCTACTGAGCCGAAAACATGGGCTGGTGTGAAAGCGGAACAGAAAAGACTAAATAAAGATAAGTAATTCTTTTTTCTTTACTCATTGATTTTGCCTTGCCCCTTACGGGGCTTTTTTTTATCTTCCATCCTGGACGGCAGGCAAAAGAAAACCCCAGTGTGCAATAACTGGGGTTTCTCATGGATTAATAATGCTCTGCGATTGTCTAGGTCACAGTCATCGAAATGTGTAGCCGACTACAGGTCATTTCTAATAGTATTTAGTGACCTTTTGCCACGTGTTTGGTGCAGTTCTTATTAACTGCAATCGAAGCGCTCAAATACTGAGACATCCAATCGTTAACCGGGATAACACTCTCAACGATTTCTGGTTCTACAGATTCAGTAATCTGACCAAGTTTCTCAACAAGCTCAGATTCAACGCCTCCCCAACTAGGAGCAGACAGATAGTACCCTTTAGCACCTTGTTTAGCTTTATACAGATTAAAGCGTGTCCCTACTTCCCAGAGCGCTTTAGCTGTCGTCTTGCTCATGGGGTCATCTAACAGCGACAATCTTTGATTCTCAAGCATGGCAACGCATTCAGCGGGATCAGGATTCTTTACAGCTTGTTCCCTGTTCATGAAAACAAGATGCGCCTTATGCAGTCTGCATTTACCAGCATTGTGTTTCGTCTCGATAATCATGCATTAGTCCTCAGTCGCTCAATAAACCACGATACAAGCTCGTTGAACTCACACGCTTTCTGGATCTCTTTAAAATCCAGATCCGATTCAGCCAGTTTCTCTGCTTTCTCGATCTCAATCAGGTTTTCAGCCCAAACAAGCTCCATGTGCTTTAGGAGCTGTTCTGTCTTGCCTTCAATGTCCTGAGCTACTTGCTCAGAGTAAAGCTCGTCCTTAGCTTCCTGAAGCTTCTCCAGTAGCTCTGGATTATCCAGTACTGAACAATGCTGGTTTTCGATTTCTTTTAAAATTACTGCCATGTTCATTTGATCACCTTAGCTTCGTTAACGTACTGACTCATTAGTGACTCTTTTACTTTCTGTTTTTTCTGGTGTTCGTCTCTGGCTTTTTCAAGAGGACGCTTTTCCAGATTCTTAATCTCGCCCTCTGGCTTCTTATCTTTTTCAATGGTTTTATTCCCGATCACAAAGTCCTGAAGCTCCTGAATAAGCTCAGCGTGAAATGCGCTATCTTTCATCAACTCTGCAATACTGTTACTGGTTTTATTTTCAAGAGCGCGTAAGCGTTCTAGGACAGACTCTGGGCTAATAACATTCGGCTGTCTGTCTTCAATGCTTTTGATCGCTTCTGAGATTTTATCGCGACCCATTGTCAAAGCATCTTGATAGCCACGGCGACAGTATTCTTGGAACTCACTTTCAAAAACAGTGAATACGGTTTGAACAGCAGTTTCGAATAGTGCTTTTTCTTCTGGAGTTTTAGCAGCTTCGGTGATTGTCTTTTCCACCAGTGCTTGTTGTAGTAGATTCGTTTTCATTTTTACCCTCGTATGATTTGAGAGTATTTATTAGGGCTGCGCCCTCGCTTCGCGAATCTTGTTTTTGAGAGATAGAGAATCAGATAATTAATTCTTTTCTGACCGAAGAATAGAGTATTGAATAGTTATGATTGATTGTTGATAATGTTATTGTAAGCGCTAGTAAACAAACGATAAACAAACTTTTGAAAATAATTTTGTACACGAAAGTTTACAGAAAATCTAGTCTGCCGCAGGCTTAGTGATTATTTCACTAGAGCATTCTTATCGACAGACTTTATTATTTTCAATTATAGATTCAGCCTCAATAATACTACTTTCGAGATAGTAAGTATGGTATAATAAAGGTTGAAATAAGGGCTCTTATGAACCCGTCAACAGATCCATCAGATGAGGAATAGATAGCTATGAAAATGACTAATTTGGTAAAGAAATTTAAGAAAATCTCTTTTAAAAACAATGACTTAAAGAAATTTTGCAGCGACAAAAAACGCTTTTTGACTGGATATGCTACTCTCGCTTTGTCAGCTAGTGCTTCGTTTTTGTCAAAACGCAAAGCGAGAGTAGCATATCCAGTCTTATAAGTCCAGAAAACTTTTTATTTTAGCGTGAAATTCAGTTATCTGTCAAGATTTCTCCCCAGTCCCCTTCTACATCAGACATCAATTCATTCACTAAATTTTTAGTTTTTTCAGTATCAGATTTGAATCCGATTCGCCAACCGTAATGATGGTAAAACACTTGGAAAGCCTGTCTATGGCCGTTTTTCATCCTGATTACTACACCCCAAGTTTTCTTATCGATAAAGTACAACTCAATTCGATCAATGATCTTACGCAACTCGGTTTGCTGCTCTACAACGGTTGGTAACGACATAATCGCTACAAAGTCAGCTTTATCAGGTATCAATTGTTCGCTTTCCTGACGCTTCCTAAGAGCTTCGAGAGCGTCTTCTTTCTCTGCTAAGTCGTCATACATCATGGCTAACGCAGAAGCGTTTTTAACCATCTTCACTGCACATCGTAACTCAGTCAGTTGCTCTTGAGCTTGTTGAATCTCTACCGTTAAATCCGTATCTTTTCTATCCAAAGGTACAAACTTTAAATGTTGTAAGCATTCCAGCAAAATGCTGTCAGGTTCTCGCATCATAACTGTGTTATCACACGCTCCGTCCACTGCTCTAGAGCATTTACGGTATAACTTGCGTTTTCCCTTGTACACCGAAGTGCGTTGAATCATACCTGATCCACAATCAGAGCATTTCAAAAGACCACTAAACGGGCTTTGTACTGACGTTCTACCCTTTGCATTTTCCGGTTTCCGCTGAATGCTGAGCCAAGCTGACTTCGACATTAACGGCGGGAATAAATCGTCAACAACTTTCACTTCTCGGAGCTTTGTACCCTCGGTGACATTGTACTGCTTTGCACCGTATAGAGCGTGATTGGCAACAGTGATACGAATGGCACTTGCATTCCATTGTTTGTACTGAGCACTCGGGATTTTTGATTGATTCAAGTCTTTAGAAATCCGGTTGTTTGACCAACCTTTGAGCTTAAGATCGATAATCCTAATCGCGACTTCGACCCTTTGATTTAGCTGAGCCACCCCGTCGATCAAATCAATCCAGAAAGGCATCTTGCCTCGTAACAAATTCTGCTCTCGGACTTTGCTTTTAGCTGCTTTGATTAGCTGACTTTTACGCTCCGATTCGGCTCTTGCTCGATCCGCATCAAGGAGCAACGGCAAAATAGGAGCTAAGTCATGTATCGTATTTCTGTCATAAGTCGCACCAGTATCGACCATGATTAGCGTAGCGTCTAAGCTTACAATGTGATGAACCAGATCAAGCGCGTGTTTGTATCCACGTCTCGTCAATCGGTCTGTGTTTTCGAAAAGAATGTAAGAACCTCGCTCGATTTTTCCATTCTCAATGGCATCGATTAAGTCTGCGAGTGCAGGGCGTTTACCGCCCTCTTTAAAGGCTGAAACGCCGAGGTCTTCGAATGTGAGGTCTGAGAGTTGTGCTTTGTTGTACTCGCACCACTGCTCAGCCTTTTTGATTTGACGACGAACAGAGTCGCCTTGTTCTTGTTTGAGTGTACTGAATCGAATGTAAAGGTATGCTTTTTTCACTGGAAGTCTTGTCCTATCTGATACAAGTTGATTGTATCAGATACGGTATAAAACTTTAACAACGTGCCAGCCGAACTTGGTTTTAACCAGATGTAGAGTCAGAACCTCACCGGAGAAGCACACTTTATCAAACTGAGGGACCATCTGACCTTTCTGGAACTCGCCCAGGTCGCCGCCGCGTTTGCCTGATGGGCAGGTAGAATGCTTTTTGGCCAGAGTCTGGAACTTGGCGCCTTTTTTCAGCTGTTTGATGATGTCTTCAGCCTGCTCTTTGTGTTTAACCAGGATGTGAAGGGCTGCTGCTGTTCTTGCCATGATGTCTCTCAATCTGAAAATCCGGGACGCGAAGTCTAGCGGATCCCCGCGCGGGATGCATCCTGTTTTGACCGTTTACCGGGCCGGATTTACACCAGTGAGACTAATCGGCACCCGAACCCTGTTCAATTGAAGCAGATTTCCTGTACACTATGCAGTCCTGAGTTGAGCCGTACAGAAAATAAATTGTTTACAATACGCAGAAAAGTGGTTTGCGCTTTTGGGCAGAGTAATTCCGTACGAATTAACAGAATTGAACTAATTCAGGCCTTTTGAGCCGGATTAAGCTATACAATAGAAGTATAACGTTATTTGAGAGCCTTTATGAAAAGCAAAGCTAACCAGTCGCAGGGAATGTTGATGTTCAAGCTGACCATTCAACACAGCTTCGCAATCGGTACGTTGAAGGTCCGTGAAATTGTCCCGTATGCGCAAACTACGCAGATTCCTTACTCGCACCCGCATGTAGTTGGTACAGTTCCTATCCGTGAGCTTACAGTGCCAGTGATCGATATGGCCGCAGCTATTGGTTTTCGCCCTATTCCGCCTGAAGAGTATAAAAACAGTTATCTGATCGTCACTGACTGCCTGCGTACCGTGGTGGCCTTTATGGTACGTGACATCGAGAAAATCATCGAATGTGACTGGCGCTCTATCGAATCCGCCCCTGACTCTGCAGGGCATAATGTATTTGTCACCGGTATTACCCGCCATAATGACAAACTGGTTCAGATGCTTGATGTGGAACTGCTGCTTTCTAAGATCTACCCGGAAGAAGCATCCGCCCGTATCCCTATCCTGACCGATGTGGAACGCGAGCGCCTGAAACCACTGAGTATTCTTCTGGTCGACGACTCCTTTGTCGCACGTAAACAGCTGTCTGATGCGCTCGACAGTATCAATATCGCCTATCAGGTGTGTAAGAATGGTCTCGATGCGCTGCAACTGATGCGCGCCGATGCCGCTAAAGGCCGGCCGGTGGATCTTCTTGTGAGTGATATAGAAATGCCTGGCCTGGATGGTTACGAATTGGCATTTGAAATCCAGAACGATCCGGCGCTGAGCCACAGCTACCGTATTCTGCATACGTCTCTGTCGAGTGAGATTTGTGTTGACCAGGCGCACCAGGTAGGTGCCCACGAAGCCCTGACCAAATTCGATGCGACCGAGCTGGTCAATGCTATGCTGCGTGGCGCGAAAATGCTGGAAGAAAACAAAACCGGCGCACTGTAACGCATATTAACCCCTTAAATTAAAAGAGCCGCAATCGCGGCTCTTTTCTGTTTGGAGGCCGATAAGTTATCAGCTTACTTTCTTATGCCCTTCCTGAAGATGGACAAAGTCAACCAAATCGTCACCGGATACCTGATAAGCCTGGCCGAAACCTTTTACAAACAGACCATTTGACGGAGACAGACGAAACATTTTGAAATCCTGAAGCTGGCTCAGACCGTTAATGATCTCTCCAAAACGCTGCTGCATCTGCTCTGTTACCTGCAGCCACAGCTCACTGTCACGCTCAACCAGCGAAGCTGATGCATCAAACGTCAGTCGTTTACGGGCAAACAACTGCTTTGCTGTGTCTTCATCTTCGATCATCATGATGGACGCGCGCGGGCTTTCCATCAGATTACGCGCGTGGCGAGCGATCTCAGAGATCAGCACAAAATAGCCGTACTCATTTTGCACAAATGGTGCATAACTGACATTAGGCGTACCATCTTGTCCAACAGTCGCAAGCTGAAGCGTTTGGCGCTCAGCACGAAACTCCTGAATTTCCGGGCCAAGACGACTTTGCAGTCGCTCCTGTTTTACCGATTGATCCATTATTTATATCTCCTGACTTTTACTTTCTTATTTGCTTTTTCGTTCTTATTTGAATACGCAGGCGGTCTTTGCCGCCTGTCTTTCATTTAATTATTGGCTGAGCACTTGTTTCAGAGCAGCGAATCGCTCTACCTGCTCCGGAAGCAGCTGACGCTTTTTGTCACGGCCCAGGTAGATCTTGAACATACAATCACCCTGCTCTGTGAAGAACGCAAAATAGTGACTCTCCTGGCCCATAAACGGCTTGCTGACAAGAGCTGCATTCGCTACCAGATCCAGTCGTAAGTGACCGTGTAACTCGCCTTGTCTGCCCATCAGATTGTAGTATCCGCGTGCAAATTTACCTTTAGGAAACGGGGCCTTTACTTCAAAAATTGAACCGTGGGAGTGGACTATCGTTGTCACCTGCCCCCAGTCTGTCAGACCTTCCAGAATGTTTTGAGTCTGCTCTCCGGCAACCGTAGTCACCATATCATCAGGCAGTGCAGCCACAATCTGCCATTCACTCACATTCAGTTGCTCTGCCATTGCACCCGGAAGCATTCCCGGCTCCTGAGCCAACAGTTCACTTACTTTGATTTTTAGTTCCTGCATGTCTTTTCCATTACGCCGCCTGGCGCTGTTTGTAGTATTGCTGAAGAATTTGAATCGTGCTCTGAGCCAGAGTGACGGCCCAGAAACTGCCGGCCAGGGTCAGGCTCAGATAATCCTGGGTGACTTCTGCCAGCTGGTTGTTCTGCCAGTGTTCAAATACCGGTTTAATGTATTCATAGCAGTTAAAGCCTGCGGCCTGGTTCAGCTTTTCACGGCTTACTACGCCCCGGTCAAATCCGGCTTTGATTTCGGCAAAAAGTGCAGCCTGTGCAGGCTGGCGAATCAACATTGCGGCCGCACTCCCGCCTGACTCTATGCACGCCATATAGGTCTTCAGATCACGATGATGCATCATACTGATGCCATTCACATTACCGCCTGCACCACACCCCACCGGCAGCACCTCGGCACTGGTTTTGGCCAGGCTGTTGTACAGACTGCGTTCACGGTTATCCCGCGCCCAGTGATTGACGCTGAGCTGGCGCTGATGATGTCGGGCCATAAACTCAACGCCCATCTGATACATAGTCGCCTTTTGAGCTGTGGTCGCCGGGGCAGGCATCCGGCCTTTTTCAACCAGACCGATCATCGGCGCGCTGCCCCCTACAACCAACTGATACAGATCAACCGCATGAGCGCCACTTTCCAGGTAATCATTAAGGTCGTTTTCAAACACCTCTTCGGTCTGATACGGCAAGCCATAAAGCAAATCAAGCACAATCGGAGCGACGTTTTGTGCACTCAGATCCTGCACCCTTCTCAGTACATCCTCCCGGTCATCAAGACGTTTGGCACTGCGGCGTACTTTTGTATCAAAGCTCTGAATACCGAACGAAAAGCGATTGAATCCGCCTTCCAGCGCGTTATCAAACAACTCATCGCTCAGTTTATTTATCCGCCCTTCCAGCGTGATTTCGCAGTCAGGGGCCAGAGGGAAAAGGCTTTTAATCGCGCTGCCAAGCTGTCTGATTTGCTGTGGTGAAAGGTCAGTAGGTGTCCCCCCGCCAATATAAACAGCATGAAACGGCGACGCCTGAGTCCAGGGCAGACGCGCCTTTTCTTCCAGTTCAGTCATCAGCGCAGAAAAGTATTGATCAACCAGGCTCCGGCTTGCGGCGTTCTGGAAGAAATTGCAAAAAGTACAGCGAACCCGGCAAAACGGAACATGGATATAAAGGCAACGCGGCGTGTTGATGCTTTGTACAGACGAAAACAAGCCTTCAAGCGTGCTGGCCTGGGCTTCTCTGGCAACAGGCATTCCACCAGAGCCCGCATGGGCCGACGTTTTTGCTCTGAAAGCAAAACGAAGCGGATCCGGCGTGGATTCTCCCAGCCATTCAGGATCCAGAGAGGATAGATCTAACTTCATGTTTTTATTCTTAATATTTTGAGCTTTCTCGCTCAAGTCGATAACGAAACTTGCCGTATAATATGCGTCAAAAAATTTAGATGCAAATGATAATTGATCTTATTTGATAATTGGTTTTAAATACGGCCCATCATCCCATAAAAAAACCGGAGCCCTTCGTGAACACGCCCCGTTATGTCATTGCTGGAGGAATTTCTCTGGCATTACATGCCGTTATCCTCTGGTCCGTACCAGAGCACCGGGCTGTCGCCATGCCTGCAGGAAGCAGTCCTTCATCCGTTTCACTTAGTCTGATATCTGCACCGCAGCCACAGAGCAGACGTCAGCCAGTGTCAGCGCCAAAAGCAGTCCCTGAGCCGATCGTTAAAAAAAATCCTCCTCCGGAGCCAAAGAAAGAAGCGCCCAAAAAGTCGGCAAACAAAGTCGTGAAAAAAAAGCCTGAGCCAAAAAAAATCTCGAAGATAGTTGAAGAAAAGCATCAGGCACAGCCACCTGAGCCTGTTAAGGCCAGACAGCCTGAAGAGACAAAAGCAGAGCCGAATGAGTCAAAACCAGTGCCTTCCAGCCAGGGAGCAAGCAATAAAATCCCTGTCATCGATCAGCCAAAGTTTCGTACTAAACCCGTACAACCAGGCTACCCACGCCTGGCCCGCAAACGGGGTATTGAAGGTACTGCAACCTGGGAAATCTGGGTCGATGAAGATGGAAAGCAACTTAAACAGGTTCTGATCAGATCCTCCGGCACGCAGATGCTGGATAAAGCCGCATTAAAAGCCATTAAGAAATGGCAGTTTTCTCCCCACCAGGTGAACGGCATAGCCGTTGCACACCGGGTGAAAGTCCCCGTTCGATTTACACTGGATTAAGTATGGAATCTTTAGAACAACTACAGCTTGGCCTGATGACCTGGCCCCTGCTGATCTGCTCAGCACTGACTATTACTATCATTGCAGAAAGACTGACCCAGGTACTGCTCAGTACCTGTGTGGGGAAGCGCAAAATCCGCCGTCAGCTGGCAGGCTTGTCCCCTTCTCAGGATAAAGAGCTGGATACGCTCGCCGATCAACTGGTCAGCCGTCGCCCTCTGTTGTGTAAAGGTGTCGCCATGCTGATTGCTCACCGCCGGTTTGAAAAATCACTCCGTGAAGATGCTGCAGGTATGTGGCTGGATGAAAAACGTCACCAACTGCATGCCGGCCTTAAATTGCTTGGCCTGATTGGCGTTATCAGCCCTCTGATTGGTCTGCTTGGGACTGTCATTGGTCTGATTGAAATGTTTAAAGGCGTCGCAGCAACCAGTGGCAGCATCACGCCAAATGATCTCGCTGATGGCCTTGGGCTGGCGATGAAAACCACGGCAGCAGGACTGATGATCGCGCTGCCGGCCATCGCCGGTGCGCAGCTTCTTGGGCTATGGGCTGACCGCATCGTTGCCAAGTTGGAACACACCCTTAACTACGTCAACCTTTGGCTGGAAGGCATAGCAACCGAGCCACAATCAAAACTGGCAGCTCAGCAAAACACCACGCTGACACAGGAGCCTGCATGATCCGCGCGTCCCGTAACCATCAGTCAGCCACGCTGACGCCGGACCTGACTCCATTGCTGGACATCATATTTATCGTGATGGTGTTTTTGCTGCTTACCGCGTCAGTCAAACTGGAATCGCTCGATGTCAGCCTGCCGACAGCAGACAGCGCACAAACACAAGCCGTGGAACAGAAAACCCTGACGATCAATATTCTCGATGCTGAGCCCTTCTGGGCCATTAACGGCAACGAATACATCGACTGGGCTAACTTTAAACAGGCTCTGCTGGAGCAGGTCAGCCAGAACCCAAAAACACAGGTCATCATCGCAGCAGACAGGCAGGCACAAATCCAGAACATGGTAAAACTGCTCTCTCTGCTGCAACAACAGAACATTGAAGCGACTCAGCTACTGACCCAACCCAATTAATACTGACAAAGTGAATTAATCATGCAGAAATTTTTCCGACACAGCCTGTTGGCGCTCTCTCTTATCACCGCACCTTTTTCTTTTGCTCAGGAGAGAATCATCAGTGCAGGCTCCGCCGTGACTGAAATCATCACAGAACTGGGCGCAGACCAGCAGTTGGTTGCCATCGATGTCACCAGCGAACAGCCACAGGGAAAAGCGCTCCCGGTAGTCGGTTACCATCGCCAGCTTTCCGCCGAAGGTCTGCTCGCCCTCTCCCCGGATATGGTCGTGGGCTCTGACGAAATGGGACCGGAGTCGGCCCTGAAGCTGCTGAAAAGCAGCGGCGTAGTAATCGAAAAGGTTAACAGTGACGCCAGTGTTCAGGGGCTTTACACCCGAATCGACCAGATAGGCGCGCTGACCGGCCATCAAGAACAGGCTGCAACACTAAAGGGCCGGGTTTCAGAGCAGATTTCTGCACTCCAATCGCGCCAGCCGCAAAGTGAACGCCTGAAAGTCATGTTCCTGCTTATCCATCAGGGACGCCCGGCTAATGTTGCTGGCAGTGATACGACACCGGATGCGCTGATCAGCCTGGCTGGTGGCAACAATCCGGCCGCAGGAAAAATCCGCTCTTATAAACCGCTTTCCAATGAATCCCTGATAGAAATGCAGCCGGATGTGATCCTCGTCAGCGGACGCAGTTGGGAAACACTTGGCGGTGCAAAAGAACTGCTCAAAGCACTGCCGATGCTGGCCGCCACTCCGGCCGGTAAAAACGAGCGTTTTATCACGGTCGACGGCAAAGCACTCGTAGGTGGGGTTGGCCTGAAAACACTGACAGAAGCTGAACGTATCAATACCCTGCTTTACACTCAGTAACGGACCCATTATGCATACCAGAAATCAACCACTATCGCGCACGCTGACGATGACCGCCGGACTGCTGGTGATCATCAGTGGCTACTCGGTCGCGACCGGCCCGATGGATATCAGTTTTACAGACAGTTATAAAAGCCTGTTTCCGGGTCTGTTCAGCCTGCCGGAGCATATTCAGATGGTAATCATGAACATTCGCCTGCCACGCACCCTGTTGTGTGCACTGGTTGGTGCTATGCTGGCACTGTGCGGTGCTGTCATGCAGGGGCTGTTTCGTAATCCACTGGCGGAGCCCGGGATCATCGGGGTATCTGCCGGCGCATCTCTTGGCGCCGCCTCTGCCATGATGGTATTTGCCACCTTTCATCTGACACACCCGCTGCTGCTCAGCCTGTTTGCGGTTCCGGTATTCGCCTTCATTGGAGGTACAGCCACAACTTTGCTGGTTTATAAACTCGGCACCAGTAAATACGGCACTTCTGTCACAGTCATGCTGCTGGCGGGCGTGGCTGTCAGCGCCCTCTCCGGCGCAGCGATTGGCTATTTTAACTACCTGGCAGACGATCAGATGCTCAGGGACCTGACCCTGTGGGGAATGGGCTCAATGGCGGGAGCAAGCTGGCCTGGTATTGCCCTTGCGGCTGCCACACTTACACTGCTTGGCCTGTTCTTTTTCCGTAAAGCGATGGCCCTTAACGCTCTGCTGCTGGGTGAGTCTGAAGCCCGACACCTTGGGATCGACGTTCAGAAAATGAAGAAGACCCTTATCCTGACTACTGCTGCTGGTGTGGGTATTACTGTCAGCCTGGTCGGCCCGGTCGGATTCATCGGCCTGGTGGTACCACATATTACCCGTATGCTGACTGGCCCGGATCACCGTCGCCTTCTCCCTGTATCAGCTCTGCTGGGCGCACTGCTGCTGACCCTTGCTGACATGATCGCCCGTATCGCAGTGGCTCCGGCAGAATTGCCTGTAGGCATTGTCACAGCGCTGTTTGGCGCGCCATTTTTCCTCTGGTTACTGTTTCAACAAAAAGGGAAAACACTATGATGACACCTTCCTTATCAGTACAGGATCTCTCGGTTTCCTTCGGAAAACGCACAATTCTCAGCCACATCAGTGTTTCGTTTCAACCCGGTCAGGTCACGACATTACTCGGCCCTAACGGCGCAGGAAAGAGTACCCTGCTGAAGGTCCTGTCCGGTGAACACAACAGCAAATCAGACGTCTTCTGCTTTGGCAAAGCCGTTAAGCACTGGGAGCCCCGCGAACTGGCATTACGTCTTGGCATTTTACCTCAGCACAGCGGCCTCACTTTCCCCTTCACCGCACAGGAAGTTGTTGAAATGGGGGGCATCCCCCTCGAATGCAGTCAGAGCGAAGTCACCAGAATAGCCTCTGATAAAATGAAGCAGCTGGGTATCCCGGATTTCTCTGCAAGGCTCTACCCCTCTCTGTCAGGTGGAGAAAAACAACGGGTTCACTTTGCCCGGGTTTTAACACAACTCTCGAAATATCAAGATGTTATACTAATGCTTGATGAGCCCACATCTGCACTCGACCCTGCGCATCAGCACAGTTGTCTGTCTAAAGCACGGGATATGGCCAGACTGGGGGCGACGGTTATTGTCGTACTGCATGATCTCAATCTCGCCGCGCAGTACTCCGACAGACTGCTGATGCTGCACGACGGCAGGCTGATAGCAGACGGCTCACCGAAAGAGGTGCTGACCCCGGCAAACATCGCCGAAGCATACCAGTATAAAGTTCAGATCCTGCCCCACCCTGGACACGATTTTCCTCTGGTTATCGCTGCCTGAAAACATGCTCTCTGTCACACAAACTGACAGAGAGCATGGTCATTTTTTATACGCCCACCCGACATGTTCGTTTAGTTTCGTTTTTATCAGTAAAAACACTCATGCGAGCAATATCGCACTTTCAACAGATTTCGTATTTTCGCTTAGTTTCGGATTTGTTTGTTTAAACGATTGCGACCGCAAAATTTTACTGATAATTTTCAAATTTTTCTCGAAATTGAGCCAGATCAATTGAATATCCCGTCTTTGCCCGCATTCTTTCGTCCAGACAAAAATTCAATATAAAACAAAAACTCAGACGGAGAAGAGACAATGACGAGTGCATTTTTTATCCCTACAGTTAACCTGATGGGCGCTGGTTGCCTTACAACTGCAGCAGATAATATTCAGGCACAGGGGTTCAAAAAAGGACTTATCGTAACGGATAAGGTACTAAGTCAAATTGGCATGGTAACCAAAGTTCAGCAAATGCTGGGCGAGCGTGACGTTGAAACCGTGGTATTTGATGGTACCCAGCCAAACCCAACAATCGGCAACGTTAATGCCGGTCTGGCACTGCTGAAAGAAAACCAGTGTGACTTCGTTATCTCACTGGGTGGTGGCTCACCACACGATTGTGCAAAAGGTATCGCGCTGGTTGCAGCTAACGGTGGTGAGATCGCTGACTACGAAGGCGTTGACCAGTCTGCTAAGCCTCAGCTGCCGCTGATCGCAATCAACACTACTGCAGGTACTGCGTCTGAAATGACCCGTTTCTGCATCATCACTGACGAAGCGCGTCATATTAAGATGGCTATCGTAGACAAGCACACTACTCCGCTTGTATCTGTAAACGATCCTGAGCTGATGCTGGCAAAACCAGCTTCGCTGACCGCTGCAACCGGTATGGACGCACTGACTCACGCAGTTGAAGCTTACGTTTCTGTAGCGGCGACTCCTGTAACAGACGCAGTAGCTATCAAAGCTATCGAACTGATTCAGGCATTCCTGCGTAAAGCGGTTGAAAACGGTGATGACCTGGAAGCTCGTGAGCAAATGGCTTACGCACAATTCATGGCGGGTATGGCGTTCAACAACGCATCTCTGGGCTACGTTCACGCAATGGCTCACCAGCTGGGCGGCTTCTACGACCTGCCACACGGTGTATGTAACGCTGTTCTTCTGCCACACGTTCAGCGCTACAACGCGCAGGTATGTCCTGAGCGCCTGAAAGACGTTGCTAAAGCGATGGGCGTAAACGTTGAAGGCATGAGCGCAGAAGAAGGTGCACAGGCGGCTCTGGATGCAATCTCTGCCCTGTCTAAAGATGTTGGTATTCCGGCTGGCCTGAAAGAGCTGGGTGCGAAATCTGAAGATATTGCCGTACTGGCTGAGAACGCACTGAAAGATGCGTGTGGCTTCACCAACCCGAAACAGGCTACTCACGAGGAAATTTCAGCTATTTTCGAAGCTGCAATGTAATCCTGCGAAGTAATCTTTATAAAAGCCCGGTTAATACCGGGCTTTTTTATTTCATTATATTTCCGAATATTTCAAAGGATACACATTTAATAATCTGTAACACTTATATCAGCGCCACTGAATATTCCCTGACATTAGATTGCTATTTTGCCGGCAGTTTAAAACCCTGTTTCGGAGTTAAAATTTATGATCTGTTCAAAAAAGAGAATTGTTGTGCTGGCCGCCTGTTTTCCACTATTAACTGCTTGTGTTACTCCGGGCGAAGACGACCCTAATGCAGCAACAAAACAAGGCGCTGTCGGCGGTGCCCTGCTCGGGCTCACGCTCGGAGCACTGACCGGTGATGCCGAACTGGCTATGCAGGGTGCCATTGCGGGCGGTATGGCCGGAGGCGTAAGTGGGGCGAGCGTTGATATCCAGAACAACCGTGAAAACAATCGCAGTAAAAGCCGCGATGACGCTATTGCATCGGTTGGGTCTGACCACGCTTCAAAACAGTCTCCCGCTCACTGGCAGCAACTGGACAACTTTGTTGGCAACTGGCAGGTAACCATTCAAAACCACGCACAGAACCTGCAGGGAGTCGAACCGGTCGAGGCCAAAGGTAGCCTCAACACCACCAGCGAAGCTTCTGTCGCTCTTTCAAACCCACAGGGCATTGATATCACCGCGAACTTTTCATATACAAAAGAGTCTGGTTATCAAATGGTTCTGAGCAATAATGCCAAAAACATTGAAGTAAAATTCGCTGGTGAGCAAACCGGGCAAAATAACCGGTATAACTTCTACCCTCTGAATCCTTCCGATGTGATCTATGAAGGCGTGAACTCCGGCAATGTCCGTGCAGAACTGAGATTTGCAGGCAAGGATATCTGGATTATTGAAAGCTACGTGTACGCTGGCGGAAAAGAAAGCCGGGTTCAGTCTTTCCGCTTTAACCGGACTTAATCGCCGGCCTCTGAAATGAAAAAGCCCGGTCAGGTACCGGGCTTTCTGTTCTTATTAACTGGCCATCTTCACAATGCTTCGGCCAAACAACGCATCCAGCTCACCTTTAGAGCTCTCTCCAAACTGGGATTCTACCAGCGAGTAAAGACGTTCAAGACCCGCTTTGGCAAAAGCGTGAGTGTTGTCAGACACCACGGTATGGTGGAACAGCAGGCGCAGAATTGCCATAAATTCGCGGTTTTCCAGAGCCGTCAGCCAGCTTTGCTTGAAGACACTCAAATCCCCGGCGGTATCCAGGTGTTCTACAAACATGTTATAGATCCGTGCATCCAGCGCCGCAGTGAAATCGGTCTTTTTCGGGAAGTGGTGGCTGATACCAGTACGGGAAATCCCGGTCTGTTGACTCAGTGTGGTATACGACATTTTGTCGTAACCGAGATTAATAATTTGATCTACTACTGCATCCATGATGGTCTGGATAGTAATTTCAGTATCTTCTTTACTACGCTTAGGCATAAAACGGCTCTTCTCTGTATCCATCGCCCGCAGATTTTAATATCGTCCATGGGCAAATTGTCAGCATTAAATTCGTAAACTGCAAATCTCACAAGAAATGAGAAAACCCAGTGTAAAAAGCCAGAAACTATTAATTCCCCACTTAATAACACCAGTACAACAAAAAAATCAGATAATTATTTCATCTTATATTCATCTCTGACCACAACTTAACTTGCGAAGGCCGCCAGCAATCATTATCAGGGTGAATATTTTCGATTTAGCGAATCATCTTATAAATTCATGCGCTGTACAAGGTGTTCTATCAGTAATCCTGCTATTTTTTTGCCTCAGTTATGGATGCGTGACATTGATCACGTCCTGATATGAAGCACTGCCAGAACTGTCCTGGTGAATTATAACTCCCCCATCAGGTTGCCATACACTATGGTTTAACCGCATATATAATGAGCGACAGCTCACACTTTTATCTGGCCTATTTGCAGCCCCGGGAGTAAGATACTCCCAAAGAAAGTAAGAGGAATGCTCATGACTACCCAACCAGAACAATATAAAGACGTTGAAGTATGTGAAGCCTGCGGTTGCGCCGGCGAAATCGGTTTTATCATCAAAGAAGGTGATGATGTCGCTGAAATCACCATCTACGGTGAATCAAAAGAAGCACTGGAAGCCGAGTTCGGCAAGTACCTGGAACTGGCCAAACAGGTAAGCGACGAAATGGAGCACGAAGTTGCTCCGGTAACCGATGAATCACGCGCACTGGTTGCACGCTTTAAGTTCACCTGCAGTGCAGAGAAGCTGATTTTTGAACTGAAAACCCGTTCGCTGACCCGTTAAACACATCAGCTACGAGAATGAGTAAGGCAGCCATGGCTGCCTTTTTTAGTGTTTGTTATTTCTTCCCAACCCATTTCAGCGCACCATTGAGTTCAAAGTCTTTGGCTGGCAGGCACTGAAGCAATACCTCTCCGACTTTCAGCACCGCGCCTTCTGAATAGGCTTCACCTTTGTAGTAACAAACCCTGGCCCCGCTGTTACCATCCACCACTACTACGGGTTTGGCCGGTGTTGAGATTGTTTTCGCCACTGCCCCCTGCGTTAAGCCAAGCAGCAAAGCGCCGGTCAGTATCACCGGTAAGCGGGTCTTCATATCCATCATACTTTTCCTCAATGTCATTGCTCCCGGGTTGAGCTTGAGATATAACGTTAAGACAACTTCATTATAAACAGGTTTCCCATGAGATGGTCTCCCCTGCTGCTCGTTGCCCTGCTTTCTGCGCCGGTCTCAGCGATCCCGCTCGATGAGTACAATCTGCTCAACCACGTTGATTCTTATGGCAACATCAACCTGCGCAACACCCGCTATACCTCTTTACCGGACGGGTTTGTAGTAAAAGGCAATCTAAATATCGCCAAGACCGCCATAAAAAAACTGCCAAAAGGCCTCGACGTACAGGGAAGCCTGGATGCCAGCAACAGCCAGCTGGAGTTTCTTGCCAGAGGAACCAAAATCAAAGGCTTTGCCAACTTTCTTGGCGCGCAAATCAAAACCTGGAATCATGGTATTAAAGTGGGTGGCTATCTTAATTTTACCGACACGCCACTGGAAAGCCTGCCGCCCGGGCTGATTGTGGAAGGCGACCTGAGCGTGATCCGCACGCCACTCAAAGAACTGCCAAGCCCGTTAACAGTTCAGGGAGACCTGTATCTTGGTGGTTCGGGAGTGACAACCCTTCCCGAAAAACTTACCGTTGAAGGCAATATTTTTCTGGGCGGCAATGTGATCACTTCCTGGCCCGAAGACCTGACCCTGGGTGGCGCAGTAGCGAGGTAAGTGGGCGCGACTTCACCATCAGGGTATTGAGCGGGCCATGTGAACAAATACATCCTCAAACCACGTCCCACGAATCCCGCTGCCAGAAAAAAACCACCCGAAGGTGGTTTTCTGTTTACGATTTGTTTTTCACTGGATTCGCGTACATCTGAGTCAAAAACTCGTGCGCTCCTTCCGGAAGCTCAGCCAGTTTAGCTTTCAGCGCCTGGCAGGCTTTATCATCACCGCTCAGTTCGCCCGCAGCGCACTGGTTAATCGGGAAAATCTTGTAGTTGTTATGGATTTGCTCATCGATCAGTGCAGCCAGCGCTTCCGGCGTTTCCACTTCCTGATCAATCACTTCACCAAAGGCCACGTTTACCCGGCCCTTATAACCAATGATGCCCTGGATAATGCTCTCAATATCTTCAAACTCGCCTTTTTCATAGCTGCCTGATGTGTGCTTCTGGTACAGCTCATTCGCTTTGGCCAGATCGCACGGGTCGTTTTCATAAGAAATAGACACCGGCACAATTTTCAGCGAGCGGACATAATCAGCGAACGCAACTTTTTGTTTGCGGCCTTCTACGTGTAGCATCTTCAGGATCGCAGGATCGGTCATATCATTGCCGTCTTTTGCCCGGCCTTCTTTTTGTGCAATCCAGATAGAGTTGCCTTCATCCAGTGAGTGCTTAATGTAAGAAGAAAGCTGACCCAGTGCTTTCATCATCTCACGCGGTGCTTTGGCGCTGCGCTTTACGATGAAGCTTTTGTTAATACGCATCAGTTCGGTAGCGCATGGCTTTTTCAGCAGGTTGTCACCGATAGCAATGCGTACGGTTTTGTGGTTCTCATGGAACAGACCCCAGTTAACCAGCGCCGGATCCATCGCGATATCGCGGTGGTTCGAGATAAACAGGTAGGTCGAGTTTTTGTCCAGCTTATCAAGGCCGGTAAACGTCAGACCATCCGTAGTTTCCTTCAGGATTTTGCCAAGATAGCGTTCTACTTCCACCTGAATAGAATCAACCGTGGTGAACTTAGCCCATTTAAACTTAAGGTACATTTTTACCAATGGGCTCAGCAGCGCTTTAAACCATGGCGCTTTGTTCTTGAACTTGTGTGAAAGGATGGCGTCAATAAATTCGTCATCATTGATCAGGCGATCAATGGCACCAGGGATCTCATCGTCGTTATACGGACGAATGTCCTGATAAATGTCAGTTGTGTCGGTCATTTTTGTAAGTCATTTTCAAAAAAATCCGGCCTATTCTACGCATTGTCAGATCTTTTCACAGCAGCTATCCTGCTTTGTCGTCAAAGGTCAGACCAGAAAAACAGCTGAACTATAGCATGTGGTGAGAGGTCCGGCAGTGACCCAACCTGAAAACTGACACCTGACTCACAACAATCATTGGTTGAAATTACATCTAACGCCTTGTTGTCAGTGGCTTTCCGCTGCTTTCGCAGTTATGCTTAACAGGTATTAAGCTAACTTGAGCCACACCCATGAATTTTGCAGTCGAATTTCAGTCGGAAAGCTACGCCTTTCTGGTTTCTACCCCACGAAAAAAACTCAACAAGCATTCACTGATCACCGTTGATGAGGGAATGATGCTGATGCGACTGGGCAAAAATGAGTACGCCGTTGAGCAGGGAAACAGTGTCTGGCTGCCTTTTGATTGCCTTACCTCCCTGACCTTTCTGCCAGGCTGCAAGATCACCCGCGTCGATTTCTCTGTTCGCCTGACCGATAAGTTCAAAACCCAGGCGGGCTACGTGACTCTGCCTGACGTCACTCGTGTCATTTTGCACAAACTGCTGACCACTCGCCTTGGCGAGCAGGAACAACAAAACCTGCTGCAGGTAGTGCGCGATGAAGTCAAAACCCTGCGTCCTCTTCTGGAAATGTCTTCACTCAGTCAACAGATCAGTAACTGGAATCCGGATGAAGACAGCGATCTGAGTAAAGAGATGCTGCTGATGCTGAGCCTGCGTGAGGCTAAAAAGCGCATGCAGTCCGGTGGCAAGCGTGAAGCGGTAATCGATGAGTTCTTTGGTGGCTGCGCCGAAGAGTTTGAACAACTGTCGGCCATGGTGATGGGTGAGACTCTGTAAACGACAGAAAAGAGAGGAGGAGTAGCGAGGTGCGAGATTCCCTCTTCTCAAGTCCCCTGCCCGCCTGGCTTTAGGCGGTATAGCTCAAAACGGCACTTCGACCTGAATTGAGACGTTCGGGTCTACCAGTTTGTGCCACTGGTAGTCAATCCGCATCCGCGGCTCGTCACCATCAGGCTCACCCATTCCGATGCTGAACTGAAGACCGTGAGCCCGGATATACTCGTCATAGCTCATATCTTCCAGCTGGTCGTCATACTGAGACGGCCGCCAGACACCCAGTCCAAAATAGTTTTTCTTGTAGTGAGAAGTCATCAAAGGCTCTTCACTGCTCTGTATCGCCCACGCTTTCCAGTAATCAGAAGTACTTTTCTGCGCCTCATCCGTACTGGCACTAAACAGCTGCTGCGTCAGTGAGTCGAGCCCGCCAGCCACTTTGTCACAAAAACTTTGCTCCGCCTGTTGAACGATAACCAGAGACTGACTCCCTCCAAACGGATGACATACCGAAATGCCGGCATGAGCTGAGGCAGAAAGCATCACCGCAGCTACAGATACACCAATACTACTTTTCACTATACAACGAATGCTCTGTTAAAAACCTGGCGACTGAAGGGGTTGTAAACTCATTCACCCTTTCTCCCTGCGCTAACTTCTCACGAATCATCGTGCTTCGAATCTTTACTTTTTCAGGGCAGGCCATTACGCTCCAGCGCTCTGTAATCTCATGGGCCCGATAGAAATCAGCGAACTTGAAAAAATTATCAGGTCCGATAACAAATGTCAGCTCCGAATCCGGATACATTGTCTGTAAATGTGACATCACTCCCCACGTAGTGACACTCTCACCCGGTGAATACAGCGCTTCTTCCACCCGGCACAGCTCAATGTTGTCCTGAGCCAGATCGTGAATAAATTCGGTAACCATTTGACAACGTAGCTCAAAATCCAGCATCTGTTTGCCCCAGGCATGAGCAAAACTAGGCAGCAGCAACACCTGGTCAAAATGAGCCAGCGACTCCACAACGCTTTTATGTCCAAGCGTGGGAGGATTAAATGCACTGCCAAATACTGCTGTCTTCTTCATTCGTTTAATAAACCTTCAATCCGAATCAATACCGCTGTGTAAGATAGGTTTTCAGTATTTCATAATCAACCGATTTGGGTATCATATACCAAAGTTTTTCGACTGCTGCAGATAAAGGAACAGGAATGGAACAGCAAATTCGCGAGGAAATGCGCGTACTGCCGGAGATTGACCCGGAGTTTGAGATCTCCCGTCGTGTCGATTTTATTAAACGCACCCTGACCGGTGCCAGATGTAAATCTCTGGTACTTGGGATCAGCGGAGGCGTGGACTCAACCACATGTGGCCGTCTGGCACAGCTGGCTGTTGAGCAGCTCAATGAAGAAAGCGCAAGCCAGGATTACCAGTTCATCGCGGTACGCCTGCCTTACGGTGAGCAAAAGGATGAAGATGAAGCCCAGCTGGCGCTCTCTTTTATCAAACCGACGCACTCTGTATCGGTTAACATTAAAGCCGGCGTAGATGGCCTGCACGCGGCGTCACATCTGGCGCTGGAAAACACCGGCCTGCTGCCGGAATGCCACGGCAAAATTGACTTTGTTAAAGGCAACGTCAAAGCCCGCGCGCGTATGATCGCCCAGTATGAGATTGCGGGTTATACCGGCGCTCTGGTACTGGGTACAGACCACTCTGCCGAAAACATCACCGGTTTCTACACCAAGTTCGGTGACGGCGCCTGTGACCTTGCGCCTCTGTTCGGCCTGAACAAACGCCAGGTTCGCCAGGTCGCAGACGCGCTGGGCGCACCTGATCTGCTGGTTAAGAAAGTTCCTACCGCGGACCTTGAAGAGCTGGCCCCGCAAAAAGCGGATGAAGATGCCCTTAATCTGACTTATGAGCAAATCGATGACTTCCTGGAAGGTAAGCCTGTCGGTGCTGAAGTCTCAGAACGCCTGATCGCTATCTATAAAGCGACCCAGCACAAACGTAAACCGATCCCAACGATTTACGACTAATCTCCTTACCTGGATAAAGCGCCGGTCAATGACCGGCGTTTTTTTGTCCCACTCCATTATGGTGGAATATCCCCACCATATCTGATTGGTTTGTTTCGAAAACAAGCAGTAGTCTGAGCATATCCATAACAAAATGAGCGAAGACTTCTATGCGCCCTGAAACCCTGTCCCGAATTATTTCCCTGCCTCTTCTGCTTTCCTGTACTCAAGCAGCGGCTAACATGACACTTTATACCGCGAAAGACGTGATCACCATGAACCCGGAACAACCCAGTGCCAACTCTGTGCTGGTGAAGGATGATAAGATCGTTGCCGTCGGTGACTCTGCGGTGCTTCTGGAGCAATACAGGAGTCAGGATAAAATCACTGTTAACACTCAGTTCAACGATAAAGTGCTGACCCCTGGCTTTGTTGAACCACACGCACACGCCTGGCTGTTCGCCGCAGTAGCTAATACCCACTTCATCACTCCTGCTGACTGGCAACTGCCGTGGGGAGATGTGCAGGGCGTGACCGGGCACGAACCTTATATGAAGAAACTGCGGGCCCTGGAAAAAAACCTGCCTGAAGGAGAACCTCTGGTGACCTGGGGTTACCACCAGTATTTCCACGGTGAAATGAGCCGGGAACTGCTCGATTCGGTTTCAAAAGAACGCCCAATCGTCGTCTGGCAACGCAGCGTTCACGAGGTTTATTTCAACACAGCGGCAATGGAGATGTTTAACATCACCAAAGAAAGCTGGACCGGTGAAGGTGAAAAATACGACATGGTGGACTGGGAAAAAGGCCACGCCTGGGAGAAAGGCCTCTATCTGGCCGCCGGCCCTCTGATGAAGCTGATCGCATCACCAGAGAAATTTGCCACCGCCCTTGAAAAGACCAACTCTTACTTTCAGGCAGGCGGTATCACAACAGTCGTAGATCCTGGTGTAGTGGTCCCTAAAGAAATGATCCACGCAATGATCAACGTATTTGATGATACTCACAACCTGGATTACCTGATGATCCCGGCTGGCAACGCAATTTACGACCACAGCGGAAAAGACGCAGCCAAAGCATTTAAAGTCGCTGAAGCAATGGCCGGTGACCCGACACTCAACGGTGAGCACGTAAAATGGCTTCCCAAACAGATAAAACTGTTTGCTGACGGCGCGGTATACTCACAGCTGATGCAGATGAAAGACGGCTACCTCGACGGCCATAAAGGCGAATGGCTCCAAACGCCTGAAGATCTTGAAGCCAGCATGCGCCCGTACTGGCAAAACGACTACACCATCGTCGTTCACTCCAACGGGGACTACGGCATGGAGAAAGCGGTCGATATTCTGGAAAAAATGCAGTCAGAGAAAGCCCGTACCGACCACCGGATGAGCTTTCACCACCTGGCTTACACAAACCCGGAAGACATTGATCGCGCTGCCAAAGCCGGCGCAAACTTCAGCGTTAACCCGTTCTATCTGCACGTACTGGGAGAACAATACAGCCAATATGGCGTAGGCAAAAAGCGCAGCGAAGTCATGGCGCGGGGCCGTTCATTCCTTGATACAGGCGCAGCGCTGTCATTCCACTCTGACGCACCAATGGCACCAGGCCGCCCTCTGGCTCTGGCGTGGACAGCGGTAAACCGGACCGGACTCAGTGGCAAAACGATGGGTGCATCAGAGAAGCTGACGGTTGAAGAGTCAATGAAAGCCATTACCCTGGATGCCGCCTACGCAGTGAGAATGGAAGACCAGGTGGGCAGTATTGAACCTGGCAAACGCGCTAACTTCACGGTACTGAACCAGCATCCTTACGAGATAAACGCCAAAAAGCTTAAAGACATCGAAGTCTGGGGGACAGTATTCAATGGCCAGCCACAACAGGCTGAGCGCATCTCACAGGGACTGGTGATGAACGGAAAAGCACAGTTCACGCTTAATGCCATGAACATGCATGACCACAAGAATGGCCGGGGAGATTCCTGTGAAGCCAACCACCTGCTGCAGGAGATACTGAGCAGTCATACGCAGTAAATCCTGAATAACCAGATTACAACAGCCGGCCTGCCGGCTGTTTTACTGCGTAACGCTGTCAGCCAAAATGCTCCCTGGCATACACTTCCAGCCAGTTGACCATATCGCTTATCACCGGATGGTGCTCGCTGCCGGCAGAAAAGTACACCGCCAGCGGATTCCGTGTCGCGTGCATCATCTCCCTCGGCTGGATCCGGTACAGCAAGCCTGTCTCAACAAACGGTCTGGCAAACTCCTCACTGAGCAGCGCCCACCCCTGCCTCATCAGTAAGTGAACCAGCATGTGTTCACTGACAATATGGCGTCCGGGTGAGAGCTGAAGCTTCTGATATAATACATCAAGGTGACTTTCCGCCACATACTGCTTCTCCAGCTCAAGGTGCTTAAGACTGATCTCTGGCAGCTCCCTGAGCGGGCTTGACTTCCCTACATACGCACTCAGCTTAACGGTTCCGAGGTTACGAAAAAGCACAAACTGTTCAGGAATCACCTTGCCCTTTGCCGAACCAATCAGCACCTGAATCTCACCATCGACCAGCCCCTGCATGGCTTCACTTCGGGGGCGACGCAGCCAGTTCAGCGTAATATGGGGATATTTTCGGGTAAACTCAGATTCAATACTGGCCGCCATTGCCGGCGGTAACAGAGAGTCATAAGCAATGTTGACCTCTGTCATCCCGGTATCAAACGCCCCCAGCGCATTCTGGTTAAACTCAAAGATTTGCTGCGCCAGGATCCGGGCTCTGGGATACAGCTTCTGAGCCAGTTCGGTCGGCACTGCGCTGCGCCCCTGGATCTCAAACAGCTTATTGCCGATGTGATCTTCCATCACCATCACATGCTCACGAATGGTAGAACGGTCCTTTTTAAGCTCACGCGCGGCTTTGCTGTAAGAGTTGAGCTGAAAGACAGCACAAAAACTGTTGATCTGATCGAGAGTAAACATCAGGTTCAGCTCTCAATACCAAGGTCTGAATGTGGCACACAGCAACATGCCAGCACCAGGTCATTCTCTTTATCGTGAGGCAATAACGCCGGCATATCCGGCTGCAATACCTCACCACTGGTCACTCTGACCTTACACACCCCACACAGACCGGCGCGGCAGCTTGAAGGAAGCTCAATACCCGCCTGCTCTGCCTGCAGTAACAGGGGTTGTTGATTGTTACCAATAAAAGTCGCCCCATTAATGGTAATGCTGACTTCACGCTCTTCCTGATCAGTGCTGATCTCAGTAGCAAAAGCTTCCTGATGATAATGCTGTTCCGGCAGGCCCATTTTCAAAAGCAGGTTCTTCGATTTATCCATAAAACCCTGCGGTCCACAAACAAACACCTGGCGTCCGGTGACTTCCGGAATCTTTTTGAGGTGCCCCAGTGTCAGTCTTCCCGACAGACCTTCCCAGCCGGTGTTTTTTCCACTGACAGCAATCATCACTTTAAGCTGAGGGTAAAGCTGGTTGAGTTTCTCCAGCTCATCCCGGCAGGGAATGTCCTGCTCAGTACTGCACTGGTGATAGAACACCACATCTTCCAGCTCGTCGTTATCCACCAGATAGCGCAGAATCGACAGCATAGGCGTAATACCCGAACCTGCTGACAATAACAGCAGCGGCGTATGCGCTTCTCCAAGGTGGAAGTCACCACCCGGCCGGTCAGCTTTTAACGTATCACCGATATGCAGGTTATCCAGCATCCAGTTCGACACCAACCCCTGCTCTACCCTTTTAACTGATACGGACAAACGTCCCGGGTGAAGCGGGCTGGATGAAAGAGAATAGAAACGGGTATAGCGCTTGCCATTAATGGTGACTTCGACTGGCAAATACTGACCCGGTTTGAAGCCTGGGACATTACCCGAAGCGGGCTCAAACCAGAAGGTGGCGAAATCACGGGCGATCCATTCACGATCCACACAGGTCAGCTCCGTCAACTGCCCGGCTTTATCCTCATACTGCTCTTTGGGTTTGGTTTCCAGTACCTGAACCACATCACCGGTGCGAATCATCCCTTCGTTCTTAGCCACAAGGTTCTGGCCAAAAAAAACACCGCCACTTTCATCTGCACGGAACTGGCTCAGGGTCGTCAAAGGCTCCTTAGTGGGGCGGAACTGACCACTTTGAGTATCAACAGTGGTCAGTATGCAGCGCTGACAGGGCTTCACGCTCTCAAACTCCACCTCGCCGATTTTGATTCGCTTCCAGCTGTCTTCTTCAAACGGTTCACCGGCCGTCACCACCAGATTGGTGCGAAACTGCTCCATCAGGTGCTGTTCACTGCTGCGGCGATTCAGCTCATCGAGCGATGCCTGACTTATCACCAGTAGAGGGTAGCCATCAGCAAAACTCACATTGTGGCCGATTTTCTCTCGTACCCTGTTGGACTGTTCACCACTGTACAGCAGTTGAACCGGCTGGCCGATGATCTCACTGAACCAGTGATTGGCTTCCGGAGTAGTCTGATAAGCTTCAAACCTGTCTTTCCATACCTGAGCATCAGCCAGCTGCATAGAAAAAGACGAATACTCAAGGCGCAGGGATGATTTGCCGGGATAAGTCAGTACCATTCCACCGGGTGTCAGGCTGGCGGTCACTTTCACCATGCGCGGAAACTTGCGGGCAGTGACCATATTGCCATCCGGCAAAGCCAGCATGAAGCGGCGGTCAAAACACAACCCCTGCTTTTCTACCCAGGCGGTGGATTGGGCAATTCCGGCCACCGATTTCACCGGATAGACGTTGATTTGAGATAAGGTAACCTGGTTGGACTTGGGCATCGGATCACTCACTTTTTGTTCGGACAGGTAAATGCCTGTTTTCGTTTTTATTCCGGAGATTTACTGTCCGTTATTTTAGCCAGAGTGGCGTTCAAATTCACGCCTGCTGTACTTTTTGTTACCTGAAAAGCCCGCATCTTAAAAAAAACGTGAAACCGGCAGGGATTTCTACTATCATCCTGTCGCCTAAACGGTTGCGTATTGGATATACGCGGTTTTTAGGCTCCGTTTTATACACAATTTATTGGTGGGAGCTTATCAATGACAACACTGACTATCACACGCCCTGATGATTGGCACGTACACCTGCGTGACGGCGACGTTCTGAAAGACACCGTACGCGACATCAGCCGCTACAATGGCCGCGGTCTGATCATGCCAAACACTGTCCCGCCGATCACTGATACTGAAAAAGCACTGGCTTACCGCGAGCGTATTCTCGATGCGAACCCGGGTATGACTTTCGAGCCACTGATGGCACTTTACCTGACCGATAACACCACCCCGGATGAGATCCGCAAAGCCAAAGCGACCGGTAAAATCGTCGCAGCCAAGCTTTACCCTGCAGGCGCAACCACCAACTCAGATTCCGGCGTAACCGATGCGAAAAACATCTACCCGGTTCTCGAAGCGATGCAGGAAGTGGGTATGCTGCTGCTGGTTCACGGTGAAGTGACCACCCATGACGTTGACATCTTCGACCGCGAAAAAGTATTCCTGAACAACGTTCTGGCACCAGTTGTAAACGACTTCCCTGGCCTGAAAATCGTTCTTGAACACATCACCACCAAAGACGCAGCCGAGTTTGTAAAAGCAGCCGGCGACAACGTAGCGGCTACCATCACGGCTCACCACCTGCTGTTCAACCGCAACCACATGCTGGTTGGCGGTATTAAGCCACACTTCTACTGCCTGCCAATCCTGAAGCGCAATACCCACCAGCAGGCACTGGTAGAAGCAGCGACAAGCGGCAGCAAGAAGTTCTTCCTGGGTACTGACTCGGCACCGCACCCGAAAGGCGCGAAGGAATCATGCTGTGGCTGTGCAGGCTCTTACACCGCGCACGCGGCGCTTGAACTGTACGCTGAGGTCTTCGAAGCCGAAGGCAAGCTGGAACACCTGGAAGCATTCGCTTCACACAACGGCCCTGACTTCTACGGTCAGCCACGTAACACCGACACTGTAACCCTGACCAAAGAAGAGTGGCAGGTAGCGGAAACCATGCCATTTGGCAGCGATGTGGTTGTGCCTATCCGTGGCGGCGAGACTGTTTACTGGACTGTGAAATAAGCCAACGCCCGAATGCAAAAAGCCGTCAGAGATGACGGCTTTTTTAATACTTCAGGGGTGTGCATTATTTCAGGGCTTACCTGCCAGGGATGGCAGGTCAGAGCTACAGGGATGTATTCATGCGTCCCTGAAATAATGTACAGCCCTGAAGCTTTATGACATACGCCCCCGGCAGCACATCAGCAATGGCGGCTTTTTTCCCCTTTCTTGTTCAGCTTGTACTGCTCCGGTGTGATCCCCGCATAGCGCTTAAACATAGTGATAAACGGGCTTGCCTGGTTATAACCAAGCAGGAAAGCTGTTTCCTTAACCGACATACCTTTTTGCAGTAAATCCATCGAGTGCAAATACCGGATCCGCATCCGCCACTCGGTAAAGCTCATCCCCAGCTCACTCTGGCAGTATCGGGCGACGGTACGCTCTGTAGCGTGAACTTCACTGGCCCAGTCTGAAAGTGTTCTGTGATCGGTCGGGTCCTCTTCCAGCCCTTTTAAAATCGGAGCCAGTAGTTTGTGGTCGCTGCTGGGCAAAAAGTGCTGCTCAATTCCTGCCACCGCCAGCTGATCCAGCAATACCTGCACCAGGCGCTGATCCTGCTCGCTGGTCGCTGTGCTTATCCCCCTCAGCCTGAAATCATCAATAATAGCAGTCAGAATTGGAGTGACTCCGAGCAGGCAGGTATGCGCCGGTAACCGCCCGGTGTCTTCCGCGCGAATGTTCAGAGAGCAGTAATCAACCGGCTTTCGGTTAAAGCTGTGATGCATTACCCCGGCCGGAACCCAGATAGCCAGATGTGGCGGTGCCAGAAAACGGACCCCCTCCGCATTCAGCTCAAGCATTCCACCTCGTATTATTTGCAACTGACCCCAGCTGTGCGCATGCTCCCTGGTGACCGTGTTCGATCGGAAAGCATCAAAATTGAGATACACCTTAGAAGGCAATTCATCAATAGATATAGAAGGATGTATTCGGGGAGATAGAATATCCTGTCTGACCATAAGCGATTAATGTCCGATGAGCGATACATATTATTATATCGACGTGACATACTTGCCGCCATGACAAATCTTTGATGGAGTTCACATGAATTATCTGTTTCCACTACTGACAGTGGCGATCTGGAGCGGCAACTCCATCGTAAATAAACTCTCAGCCAGCGCCATTGACCCTGGTGCCATGAGCTTTTTCCGCTGGTTTTTCGCCATGGCGCTGCTGACACCTTTTTGTTTACCCGGGATCATCAAAAACTGGCAGACTATCAAACCTTACACACTAAAGCTTGCCGTACTTGCGCTTCTTGGGATGGTATTAAACCAGTCGTTAGGCTATTACGCCGCGCTGACGACCACCGCATCCAACATGGCACTGATCATCTCACTTGTGCCTCTTTTGGCTATTTTTTTCAGTGTTCCCCTGCTTGGCAAACGCATTTCGATGATGAGTATCGCCGGTGCTGTGATCTCACTTGCCGGGCTTGCCTTTATGCTGGGCCAGGGCGATCTGTTGTTCCTGATGCACAGCAGTGTTACGACCGGTGACGGCCTGATGGTGATTGCGGCTCTGGTATACGCACTTTACTGTGTTCTGATCAAACGCTGGAAAATGCCGCTGACCAACTGGCAGTTCATCTACATGCAGGGAGTTTTCGCCGTTGCCATGCTCTCTCCCCTGTGGGCAACCAGCGACAACCTGATCCCCAACGCCCAGTCAGTGCCTCTTATCGCTTATGCCTCACTTGGCGCTTCGGTTATCGCACCATGGCTGTGGGTTAAGGCTATTGACGCCATCGGTGCTGACAACAGCGCCATGTACATGAACCTGCTTCCGGTCATGACGATCGCCCTGGCCGCCGTCATGCTCAATGAAACCATCACAGTTTTTCACCTGATTGGCGGACTGATGGTGATCAGTGGCGTCATGCTGGCGCAGTTAAAGCGTAAACATAAAATGACATTTGAGTCAGAATCTGTGGCCAAAGCCATCAATCAGCCCGAGTGATAAAACCGCTCTCACCATTGACCCCTTAAACCGCGCTCTTTTATACTGACGGGCTGTTTTTTTGCCCGTGAGTCACTTTCAAATGCGATATATCAAGCCGGTGTTATCTGTCATCGTTGTCCTTGCCATGAGCATCGCATTTGGCTGGTTTGTGCTTGAATCCGGCTCAGATATCACACCACCAGAAACTCATGCCCCACAAACTCCGCTCGAAGAGATCAACCAGTTTCCGCATGGCGCTGAACTGGCCGGTTTGTACCAGCAGGCCGCTTCTGAGCCTGAAGCCGCGGCGTCCTCTCTTGCGCGTCTGGAAAACCAGCTGGATTACGCCCTGTCTCCTTTGTACCGTGTAATGGTCCTGCGTACCAAAGCAAGGATCTGGCTGATGCGTGGCAACCTTGACCATTCGCTGGAGTTCAGTAACCAGTTGCTTGAACTGGGACAAAGAGGCGGCCATGTCTGTATCAAAGCCCTCGCCCTTCACGATATCGCAGTGGGAAAAGTCAAACAGGGTAAACTCAAACAGGCGCGCAAGCTCGCCCACCGCAGCCTGGCACTTGCCAGTCAGAACAACTGCCGTCATCTTCTGGTGTCGATTTACAACGTTCTGGGGGTGATCAGCAATATCGAAGGCCAGGTCTCCACGGCTCAGTACTATTTTCACCGTGGTCTGGAAGAAAGCCGGTCAAATCCGGCATCCCGTATCCGGTCTCTTATCACCGGTAACCTGGCGCTGGTTTATGTCCAGATGGAAGAGTGGCAAAACGCACTTCAGTACACTAACGAAGCCATTGAGCAGTACCACAACGCAGAAACCAAACTACCAGAGACCCTGGCAACGCACTATCTCAACCAGAGCCTGATCTATACCCAACTCGGCCGGATTGATGAAGCCAAACAAAGCTATCATCAGTATGAAATCACTTCAGCCGGCGCGGCGACCTCCAGGATCAAAATGGTTGCACACCTCAACCTGGCCCGTATTGCGCAGTTTGAACACAAGCCGTCACTGGCGATGTCTGAACTCAAAGCCTGCCTTGAAGTAAAAGAGGCGGCTGAGCACCCGCTTCAGTTCGGCTCCTGTCACCGGATGCTGGCAAAAGTTGCCATTGAGCAGAAACAGTACCCGCTGGCGCGGACTTCACTGAATACCGCAATGGATACATTTGTTGAGCTCAGCAGTCCGCCAGAGGTCATCGACACACTTGCTCTGAAAGCTCAGCTTGAAGAGCTTGAACACAATTTCTATCAGGCTTATCGCGACCTGCGCGACCATCAGAAAAGAGTCGCCGCCTATAATCTGGTGCAGAGAGAAGAGCGTTTCAAACGCCAGGAAAAAGACTTTGAGCTGCGTAAAAAACAGAGCCAGATAGCACTGCTGAAAGCCGAGATGTCCCTGGCCGAATACCAGGCAGCGCAGGAACGAATCCGTCAGAAACTGATCATTGCGCTCGCCCTGTTTGTACTGCTGGCATTTATGTATCAGCTTCGGCAGGTACATAAAATGCGAAGGCAAAACGATGCTCTGCTGTCGGACAACACCGCCCTGTCAGAAGATGCGAACCGCGATCCGTTGACCGGTCTGCATAACCGCCGTTATGCTACCAGCTATTTATCATTGCTCGCCGCTGAGCCTGTCAGTGAACAAAAATATACCCTTGCCGTACTCGATCTCGATCACTTCAAACAGATTAACGATGTTTACGGTCATCAGGCAGGAGACCAGGTGCTGACAGAAACAGCAAACCGATTTAATTCGGTACTCAGAAACAACGACCTGCTTATACGCTGGGGAGGCGAAGAGTTCCTGTGCCTGTTTGACCAGGGCCTGGACCCTTCAACTGTACTGGAGCGGCTGTGCAGCGTTATGCGGGTTACCCCTGTCCAGACCGAAGCCGGAGAAATCAGTGTCAGCGTGTCAGCCGGTGCAGTCAGCGGGATAAGCCCGGCTCAGTTAAACGAACGCTGGGAGCAACTGATTTCCAGCGCCGATCAACAACTCTACCTGGCAAAACAGGAAGGCAGGGATCGGTTCAAATGGCGTCAGGGAGAGTAATGTGAAAAGTACTGCTGAGACAAACTCAGACATCCTGCACGGAGAACTGGCCACAGAGTTCAAAACCGTAGCAGCAATGATCGCTATCTGGTGCCGGGATCATCATGACGGCCAGGAGCTGTGTGAGGAATGCCGTACGTTGCTGAAATATGCTGAGTCCAAACTCGACCGTTGCCCTTACGGTGAGCAGAAACCCGCCTGTAACCGTTGCCCAATCCACTGTTATAAACCAGAGCCCAAAGAACAGATGCGACAGGTTATGCGCTACAGCGGCCCGAGAATGCTGCTGCCCCACCCGCTGCTGTCAATTCGGCATCTTCTGAAAGAGCGCAGGGCGTTTGATCCCCGGCCGCCAAAAGACGCATCTAACCGGGCAAAGAGAAAAAAGAGCCATTCAGACAGGTAGCTTGTCGTGCTTTGGGCACTGCTCTTCGTGCGTCAGCCAACCCGCTCTTGAGGCGTAAAATATATGCTGCTGGTGAGGTGAGTTAAACGGTGTATCAAGAAGGGCAATGCTGAAAGAGGTCTTATCGGTATCGTGCACGTCGTGCTTCCAGAGCAGATTAGCACCACACCGCCCGCAAAAACTGCGGGTGACCTTCTCACTGGAACGATACGCTTTGATCATCTCCTGACCACTCAGCAAATGAAACGCCCCTTTATCGCAAATCCCAAAACTGGCAAATGCTGATGAGTGTGCTTTCTGACACATAGAGCAATGGCAATGCAGGACTGACTCTATTTTTCCAAGCACTTCAAAGGTCACGCCACCGCACAGACAGCTGCCATAATAATGCTCCGCCATTGCCAGCTTCTGCCACTGGTTTTTACTTCGGTCACACTGCAACAGAACCTGAGAAATAAACTCGGCCTTGCGGCGGCGATAGATGTGTTCTTTGCCCCCGTCGCACTCCACTTTCAGCTGATTGAACTGTTCGACCAGCTCAGGATTACTGTTCATACAGTCACGGAAACGGGCAAAGCACTCGTATTTGGAACCGGCAGCGATCAATTGAATTGTGACGCCGTCACTTGCGTCGGAGTCGAGAGTACACAGATCCCGGGTCATCACATTGGTGGCAGAAACGGAAAAACCGTATCGTTCGAGGCGGGAAACACTTTCAGCATGGCGGGATGAATCCACCGCGACCAGAATGTCCAGATCGCCTTTGCTTATCGCGCCCTGAATGGCGCTGCTGCCGATATGTTCTATTCGCGCAAAAGGTAACAGACTGGCAAGAGTATCCAGGTAGTGGAGAAAAGTCTGGTAACACTGAGGCTGGTATTGTTCCGGGCTTAAAAATCTCATCACCTGTCCCCCCTGACGTTATTGCTGATTACAACATTAGCATTCAGTTTCAATCTATCATTATGCAACCAGGGATATAGTGACTGGATTATCAAACCTGACACACTACCGGGGTAAAAAATGGAATCCAGCGCACGGCTAGAAGTAAAAAGCGTATTCAACCCGGGTATCCAGCACTTTGTCATAAAGGAGTTTAAACCTCACATCCCAGCTCTGACTGTCACCAAACCGGTTATCCCATGCCGCTTTAACCGAATACTCTCCGTTAATATCAACCCAGGGGCTCAGATCAAAGTGCATTTTCCACACCGGTGTGTTCACCAGTAAACCAAAGTCCAGAGCCAGCCTGGACTCGTCCGGATAGTTGAAATCAGCCATTAAGCCCGGCAGCGCATACCAGGCAAAATCCGCCTCACCAGCCCAGCCCATGGCCACATAAAAGCGCGCCCTTTCCTGGTCCCGGGTACTGAGATCCTTCTGCTCGACCGTCAGCCTGGAACGCCAGGCCCAGCGGCGGTCTTCAAACAGATCCGCCTGCAGAATATTGAGCGTTGTCACATCAAACAGGTCGAAACGACCCAGCCATACCCCCTGCCTGTCTGCTTTCAGCTCGGCAGACACGAACACTGCATTTGAATTGCGATATCTGGCCGCCGCCCGGGACAGAAAATCATAGTATCCTGCCCGATAACTCAAAGCGAGATACTCACCGTCTGCATAGCCCGCACCAACGCTCAGCCTGTTCGGATCCTGCGCCCTGTGGGGTGGCTCAGCCTTGCTTTCCGGCCAGCTGACGCGTCCGGCAGGTAAAGTCAGGCTTTTAACCAGCAGTTTCTTTTTCCCCGCTTTGGCCTGCTCATTACCGTCATAGTCAATCTGAAGCTGATAGTAATCAAAAAGAAGGTCGACAATCCGCTTTTGGCTCTCCTCTGTTAATGCCTGAAAACGCTCTGAGTCGATTTCCTTTGGTGTTTTGATCACAGCTTTGGTCATCTCCTGCTCTTTCGGATCCATCACCATGTACTTCTGGTTGATCCGGCTGAATTTGGAATCGCGCTTTTTCACTTCAGATACCAGTGGCTTACCACGATGCTTCGCCTGCTCCAGCGATTTAAACACATCCAGCGGCATATCCCAGGGCTGCCAGGGTTTTAGCAAGGGCTCTTCGAGCACAATTTCAAACAATCTGGCCATCTGACTGGAACAGTTGGCAGAAAGAAACAGATAGCGGAACTTAACACCAGAGAGCTCCCATAAATGAGCTTCAATCAGGGCGACTTCATAGTCGGTCAGACTAAGGCGGTACTCCCAGAGCTCACGCTGCTCGTTCTCTGCGTATCCGTATTCGAGCTGATAGTAATCCTGATCAGAAAAACTCGCATCGTAGCCGCCAAACAGACCATAAGTAACGTACTTGACCGGGTTATCATCCCTGTCTGCATTAGCACCGTAATTGATGCTGTTATCCAGCAAATCAGCGCCGCCGTGGCCGTTGTTTAACTTGATCAGGAGATGACCGAAAAAAGATGCCGGGTTGCCCAGATAACCACTGACGAAAACCAGGCTGAACGATTCAGTGCTGTTTTTTTCCCGCCAGGCATTGAGGTGAGGACATTCAACATCAGGCAGCGTCAGCTCCGGGACCTGAGTTTTAAGCCAGAGAGTACGGGCCGGATAGCGGCACTGAGGATGCAGATCCGGATCTTCACCAACCGGCTGGCTGAGACCTGAGAGGGTGACCTGCAGCTCTATGGCCGGGTCGGTTGTACCGGACAGATAAAAGTCACCACTCAGTATGGCGGCCTGCCCTTTATCAAGATGCAGCAGACGTTGCCACTGCGGATGCTGCGACAGCGCCGCTACCGTGGTTTGTGCAAAAGACACAAAAGAAGCGCTGATACAAATCAGCGCTGTTAACCACCTAATCACCTGGCCACCTAATCATCTAACTGATGGTGCACTGGCTGCTGAATGAAGGCATGGTCTGCTCCACCAGCAGGTAATAAGATTCCGCCTTTATCAGTTGTGGCTGTTCTGAATAGTCAGGAGCAGAAACCAGCTCAGCAAACTGCTCTCGAAGCTGCGTAACTACTTGCGGCCGTACACCGGCATCACATTCAAAAATATCCAGCATCGCCATCAGGTGCTCACCGCCACCCTGAGCAGTGTCTTCTTCAAGCTTTGGATAAGTGTCTTTGATAAACCTTGCCGCAGACCAGAGCGGACCGGCACAGGTGCCTGGCGTGAAGACATGTGAAATGGTAGCGGTGGTACCAAGGTCAAAGGTGACGTTAGTGGTACTGGCCAGATAACCGTTCCAGGTTGGACCCGCGATCCAGTGACCGATACCACATTGCTGCCACAGATTTGCCATGCCGGGTGCCGAAAACAGCAGGCCGATGATCAGAATAAGTTTTTTCATATTGCTGCCCGTTACTGATGATCCTTCTCAATCAGTATAGGCAACAAATCGAAGAATAACTTTTAGCGGATCCTGAGCTTCCTGGGAACAAACTCAACACCCGGCTGATAACGTTTGGCCGTCGCGTTCAGTGCCAGCGCCAGCGCGCTGTCAGAAATCAGCTCAAACTGCTGAGGCAGTGAATTGATTTTGATTGGCAGGAAATCAAGCAGGCGATTGTCACCAAAGGTCGCGATCCTGAGGCCAGCCGCTACCTGCGGGCGCTCCAGCAGCACATCCAGCACCCCCTCAAGCAGGGTATAGGAGGTCGTCACAATCGCATCAGGCCGGTTGCCCTGCTCCAGCCACGCTTCAAATACCCGGCGTCCTGACTGACGGTTAAAGTGATCGCCATAGCTGATTTCAGAACAAACCCCACTTTGCTTAACCGCAGCTTCGAAACCCAATTGACGCTCACGGGATACCGACAGTTCCGGCATTGCGCCGATAAGGCCAACACTTTTTACTTTATCACTCATCACTGAGCCGGTAAGTTGCCGCGCCCCTTCGAAGTCTTCGCTGATCACGCAGGCAAAAAACTCATCATCCAGCGCACGGTCAATGGCGATGACCGGTGTACCCCGCTGCTGTACTTCTTTGTAAAACTCACTGCCATCTGGCAAAGAGCTGGCAACAAACAGCGCATCTACCCGGCGGCTGACCAGCATTTCAACAACTTTCTTTTCCTGCTCAGGTTCATCATCCGAGCTGCCAATCAGAATCTGATAGCCTGCAGTGCGCGAGTTCACTTCCAGCAGCTTCGCGAGCCTGGCATAACTGGTGTTTTCCAGATCCGGGATCACCAGCCCAAGTGAACGGCTGCTGCCTGCTCTCAGGGCCGATGCTGCGTGATCGGGCCGGAAATTATGCTCCTCAACCACCGCCATTACTTTTTGCTGGGTCTTCTGGCTGATCCGGTATTTCTGTGCCTTGCCGTTAATGACGTAGCTGGCCGTGGTTTTGGATACACCTGCCAGCTTGGCAACCTCATCTAGTGTCATATCTTGTCTCTGAATTCTGTGCTGTGGATCAAATATCAACCGATAGGATCCCTGCTGAACTTGAATTATACGCTGAACCGATTCAGTATAAAAGCTGAAAGGATTCAGCAAAACCAGCAAATGTGATGAAACAGAGGATTTTCTGGCAAATCAGGATTTGCTGAATTTTTTTAACCAAATGCTGAACCGATTCAGCCAACATAAAGCAACTGAGTCGGGCACACATAACAGAAGATCCAGAGGCGAATATGCTCAAGCTGACTGAACACAACATCAAACTGCAACGCAGTGCCGCTGAAAAACAAGCCGCTATCCGCCAGGTAGCCGCTGACCTCGCACAAGCTGGCCTGGTTGGTGAACAATATGTTGAAGGTATGCTGGCCCGGGAAGCGCAAAACTCCACGTTTCTTGGTAACGGTATTGCTATCCCCCACGGCACTGTTGATACCCGCCACCTTGTCGAGAAAACCGGGGTTATGGTTCACCACTACCCACAGGGCGTTGACTGGGGTGATGGCAACCCGGTTTACCTGGCTATCGGTATCGCGGCCAAATCTGATGAACACCTTGGCATTCTTAAGATGCTGACCAAAGTGCTTTCCGCCGATGGCGTTGAAACCCAGCTGAAAAACGCAACCAGCGCTGCGCAAATCATCGCTCTGCTGAGCGGCGAACTTCAGCTTGAAGCAGACTTTGATGCCTCTCTTATTCAGACGGCATTTCCGGCCAGCGATATGCTTCAAATGTGCGCTGTAGCCGGTGGCCTTTTGAAAAACTCTGGCTGCGCTGAACCTGCATACGTCGCGGACCTTATCAGTGCAACCCCGTCTCATCTGGGCGATGGACTGTGGATGGTTGCCTCAAACCAGCATGTCAACCGTACCGGTATTGCGTTTGTCTCTACCGCTAACAACTGCAACTTTGAAGATAAACCAGTTAAGGCACTGTTCGCTGTAGCGGCTAACTCAAACTGCCACCAGCCAATGCTCGACATCATCACTCAACACGTGTTTGAGCAAAAGCAAAACGTTCTGACCGGAGCGGATGCGACACAGCTTATGAGCCTGTTAAAAGGGGAAGCCGTTCCTTCAGTCAACGAACAAAATGCAGACAACAGCGCAGTATTCAAAATAAAGAATGCACACGGCCTGCACGCCCGCCCTGGCGCAATGCTGGTCGCTGAAGCCAAAAAGTTTGAAGCGAAGATCCTTGTGGCAAACCTGGATGGTGACAGCAAACCGGTCAACGCCAAGAGCCTGATGAAAGTCATTGCTATGGGTGTGAAACACGGACATGAGCTGAGATTTACCGCAGACGGCCCGGATGCTTCAGATGCGCTGACCTCTATTGGCGCAGCAATCGAAGCTGGTCTTGGCGAAGCGTAAGGGAAAAGCTATGTCTGATTTAAAAGTCGTCACCATTACCCTTAATCCTGCCCTTGATCTGACCGGCAGCATGGACCAGCTCAACCCGGGCTCGGTCAGCCTGGTAAACCACTCCTCCCTGCATGCAGCAGGCAAAGGGGTGAACGTAGCCAAAGTGTTGTCTGATCTTGGCGCACAAGTCACGGTGACCGGTTTTCTTGGTACCGACAACCAGGAGATGTTCAGCCAGCTGTTTGACGAGATCGGCGCAACTGACCGTTTCGTTCGAATTCATGGCGCCACCCGTATCAACGTGAAGCTGGTAGAAAGCAGTGGCCGGGTAAACGACATCAACTTCCCGGGCATTCAGGTTGACGAGGATGCGCTTACCGCGTTTGAAACCACCCTGTTTGAGCTGGCTGAAGAACACGATTTCTTCGTTCTTGCCGGCAGCCTGCCTCCCGGCGTATCCCCTGAGAAATGCGCACTGTGGATTGAAGCACTGCGCCAGCGTGGTAAGAAGGTGCTGTTTGACAGCAGCCGCGCCGCTCTGAAAGCCGGTATTAATGCCCGCCCCTGGCTTATCAAGCCAAATGAGGAAGAGTTGGGTGAACTGCTGGGACAAAAGCTGGAAGACCGCAACGCATGCCAGTCTGCCGCTGCCACCCTGACGGAAAAAGGAATTGAGAACATTGTGGTTTCGATGGGAGCAGAAGGCGTGATGTGGTGTCACGAAGGTGCGTGGCTGCAATCCAAACCACCAAAAATGGAAGTGGTCAGTACCGTTGGCGCTGGCGATACCCTGGTCGCAGGTATGTGCTGGGGCCATATGCAGGAGTGGAGCCGCGGGCAAACTCTTTCTTTTGCGACGGCACTCTCTGCCCTTGCTGTATCTCAGGTTGGTGTGGGTGCAAACGACATCAACGAAATTGAATCCCTGCAATCAATGATTGAAATCCAAGAGCTGGCACAAAGCCATGCCATTTGACATGAAGGTCGACAATATGAATATCGCAATCGTAACCGCCTGCCCCAGCGGCGTGGCAAACAGCATAATCGCAGCCGGACTGGCTCAGAAAGCTGCCTCAGCACTTAACTGGAACGTCACCATTGAGTGTCACTCTACGGTAATGGACAGTCCTGAGCTGACTCAGCAACAGATCGAACAGGCTGATGCCATTCTGATCGCCGCGAATACTCCTGTTGATACCACCCGTTTTATTGGCAAAAAAGTCTATCAGTCAGCAATTGATGAACTGACAAAAAACAGCGAAAGCTGGCTTAAAAACGGTGTTGAAAATGCAACGGAGCTGACGGCTGCTCAGGCTACCACTTTCCAGGCTCCGGCAGCCGACACTCAAAGTGGCAGCAAAAAAATTGTTGCTATCACTGCCTGCCCTACCGGTGTGGCGCACACCTTTATGGCCGCCGAAGCACTGGAAGAAGAAGGCAAGGCACGTGGCCACCAGATTAAGGTTGAAACCCGCGGTTCTGTCGGCGCAAAAAACCAGCTAACAGCTGACGAAATCGCCCAGGCTGACCTTGTGATCATCGCTGCTGATATCGATGTGCCACTGGATCGTTTCCATGGTAAGAAACTGTATAAAACCAACACTGGTCCTGCGCTGAAGAAAACTGCTGAGGAAATGGACAAAGCGTTCGAGCTGGCAACTGTTTACCAGCATACCGCTGACGCGAACAGTGCGCCTGCAACCGAAGAGAAAAAAGGCGTATATAAACACCTGATGACGGGCGTTTCCCACATGCTGCCTGTCGTCGTAGCCGGTGGCCTTATTATCGCCCTCTCTTTCGTCTTCGGTATCGAAGCGTTTAAGGAAGAAGGCACGCTTGCTTCAGCGCTGATGACCATCGGTGGCGGCTCGGCCTTTGCCCTGATGATCCCGGTGCTGGCTGGATTCATCGCCTTTTCAATCGCTGACCGCCCGGGTCTTGCTCCGGGTCTTATCGGCGGTATGCTTGCAAGCTCAACCGGTGCAGGTTTCCTTGGTGGTATCGCAGCCGGCTTTATCGCGGGTTACTCAGCAAAACTGATTGCCGATAAAGTGAGTCTGCCTCAGTCAATGGAAGCGCTCAAACCGATTCTGATCATTCCGTTTGCTGCAAGCCTGTTTACCGGCCTTGTGATGATTTACATCGTTGGTGGCCCGGTTTCATCCATCATGGCAGCAATGACCGAGTTCCTGAACAACATGGGCAGCGCCAACGCAGTTCTGCTGGGCATTGTTCTGGGTTGTATGATGTGTTTCGACCTTGGCGGCCCTGTAAACAAAGCAGCTTATACGTTCGGTGTTGGTCTGCTGGCATCAGAAACTTACGCACCAATGGCCGCTATCATGGCAGCAGGTATGGTCCCTGCGCTGGGTATGGGTCTGGCCACTTTCCTGGCGAAAAACAAGTTTGAAGCGGGCGAGCGTGAAGCAGGTAAAGCCTCATTTGTCCTGGGTCTGTGCTTTATCTCTGAAGGCGCGATTCCTTTCGCAGCCAAAGATCCAATGCGCGTTATTCCGGCATGTATGGCAGGTGGCGCAGTGACAGGTGCTCTGTCTATGCTGTTCGGCGCTCAGCTGATGGCTCCGCACGGTGGTCTGTTCGTACTGCTTATTCCAAATGCTATCTCACCGGTACTTATGTACCTGGCCGCGATTGCAGCAGGTACCGCGGTAACCGGCTTTGGCTATGCTTTCCTGAAAAACCGCAGCGAGCAGGGTCAGCAGGCAACCGCCTGACCAACGACGATTAATTAACTGAAACCTTTTCCCCCAAAGGTTCGGGCGCCCTTTCACTGGGCGCCATTTTTTCGTCTCAACATCAGCAGCACAAGCATAGCCAGCCCACCAAACGACAGGCCTGCTCCGGCACCATCAGTAACCGTCACATCACCACCCGCCCCGGAGCTGCCTTCAACCGTATGTTTTGGGACTTCATTGCCGGCTATCACACTCTGAATCCACCCGCTATAGTCCAGTACCTCGGTAAACACACCCTGTGCCGGAGCTGATGGGTCACCACACAACGACGGACCAAAACTGGCAATACCCACCTGGCGGTACACGTTGCCATCAAACCATACCAAAGGGCCTCCCGAATCCCCCTGACAAGGCCCGCCTTTCAGAGAGCCAACCAGCGTCCCTTCCACACACAGATGACCATTGCCCAATGGCCCAAACGAAGAACAGGTCGCTGGCTGAACATAATCAAGCGTAACCTGAAGTAAGTGAGTCGAGTTATCTACGCCAGAAGCCGTATTCCCGTGCCCTATTGCCACAAACTGTGCATTGTTAATCCGGTAATTACTGTCATCACCCGGCTGTGGAAGAGGCACAAAACTGGATGAGTTAACGGTTTGCATCTCGCTTTCAAGCCTGATTATTGCGATATCGTTAACCCACAACGCAGTGCCACTGTCGATATAGTCATCATGCCAGTAAAAGGCCTTCGCTTTGATTTTTTCAACGGACTCAAAGTCTGAGTCCTGCTCCATCTGCAGCACAACAAGAGTATTGTTGTTATAGGTGAAGTCCTGAACGCAGTGCGCCGCAGTCAGCACGTGCCAGCTGTCCAGGATAGAAGCGCCACAGTAATTACCATAAAAGTTGAGATCATGGCGCCTGTCATAAAACAAACTGGCCATATAGGGATAGGTAGAGATATAGGCGTTATTGCCATTTACTATGGTGGGCGCGACCGATGCCGCTGGTAATCCGCTGCTGAGTAACGTCACGGCAAGCAATGATGCATTTAACATGAAGCCTCCTCAGAAAGGCTGAAATGGAATCCTTTCTAAGCTTTAGTTTAGGCAAACATGTGAAATGTGTCGCAGATGATATGAAATTAAGTTATCACGTCAGGGGATAAATGAGAACCCGCCAAAGCGGGCTCTTGTGAAATCAACGTCTTCTGAAGAAACTGAAAACAGATAATAACAGCAATCCCAGCCATCCGAGTGAGCCGCCGCCAGAAGAGGCCTCCTGAGCACGAATAGCAACGCGCACCGCTTCATTCACTTCAAACGTCGGCTCCTCGCCTCCCTGAGTGACGCTGTCTATCCAGGCAGTGTAGTCCGAAACCTCCGTGTAGATCGAAGCCCAGTCAAAGTCACGCATAACGCCTTTAACTTTGGCACTCGTTGCTCCGCAATCGACCAGAGACATGCTGGCTACACCAATTTGCTTATATCCGCCCTGAGTCTTCCATAGCAGAGGCCCACCTGAATCACCACTGCACGCAGCGCTATAGCGATCATTTTCAAGCGGAGAGTCAAAGCAAATCTGGCTCTGGGTAGCCCCCCCCTGCGAGGCCTGATGGCAGGCATCGGTATAAGTCACGACCGCCTTTTCCAGCTGCTCTGCTGAGTCAACCCCGGCCAAAGTATTGCCATGACCGATGATCAACAGCTCTGCGTTCACATTTCTGTACGGCTCCTGGCCGGGTGTTGCGTCACGCACCAGTTCCACCTTCTGTGAAACATCATAGGTTGCCAGCGGCCGTTCCAGCTTAATGATCGCTATATCGTTGGGCAGACCGTTGTCAATGTTGGAATCATAGGAAGGATGAACAAAGAACTGAGCCGCCCGAACCGCTTCTTTCTCTTTAAAGTTATCTTCGTACTGCACACCAACAGCAACAGTGGTAAACGCACGGGCATAGCCATCTTCCACGCAGTGTGCAGCCGTGAGCACATGCTGCTCATCCAGAATAGTTGCGCCACACATATTGCCATACCGGCGCGTTGAATCATCGGTCCGGTCAAAGTACAGACTGGCAAAGTATGGGTAGTTACTCACCTCCGCATGATTGCCGTTGACGATCATAGGTGCAACGGCACCACCCAAACCGGTATCAGCCAAAACACCGAATGATACTGCGCCACACAAAAACACAGCACTTGCTAATGGTTTCATAATCCATCCATAACTTACATTTATCAGACGGATAAATACCACAAGCCAAAGCATCACCCAACGCTGATTTATAAATTTGTGGACGCTTTCATACAATTGATTTCTATTGCAGAAATCAACCTGGAGTTCTCCTGCCTGAGGTGCGTCCCGCGCCAATACCAAACAGAGCGAGTATCCACCACCACCCGGCCGCACCAGCCTCTTCAACAAACGGATTATTGCTTCTCGCCTCTGCCCTTGCCTGTGCAGTAGCCACGAAGTTTGGCTGCTTCTCGTTGTTCAGGACGCTCTCGATCCAGTCAGTATAGGTCGCAACTTCGGTATAAACCCCCGTGATGGAGTAATCAGGATTTCCACAAATTGATCCGCCATAACTGGTAATACCGACCTGTACCATGTCGTTTTTACCACTCCTTGGCCACAAAAGCGGCCCACCGGAGTCTCCCTGACAGCCGGAGTAATAACGGCCATCCACGACCTTAGCATCAACGCAAATTGCCCTGCTTGGCGTGGAACCATCGTCCTTCGCACCTGGTTCTGAACAATTTTCGTAATAACGCACCGGCGCCCACTCAAGATAAGGGCTGGTATCGAACTGATAGGTACCCGTATCGATAGTATCGCCATGACCAATGATCACAAGCGGGGTGCCATCTTGAGCACGGTACTGAGACTTATCTTCGGCGGACGGCAGCTGCACATAATCCTTTTTGCTAACTTTGCTTAACGGACGTTCCAGCTCGATTATCGCAATATCGTTAGGGTAACGGGCCTGTGAACTGTGAACATAGTCCGGATGGATATAGAAATTACGCGCCCGCACCGCCTCTACAGCGCGAAAATCGTCTTCATTCTGAACCTGAATCGCCACCGTGGTAAACAGATTATAACTGTTGTCCTTCACACAGTGCGCGGCGGTAAGAACATGGCTGGAATCGAGAATGGTTGCCCCGCAGCGATTAAAAGCATATCCCCCCGGCTCATCTTCCCGGTCGTAATACAGACTGGCAAAATACGGATAATCTTCGACGTCAGCCTTCTGGCCATTGATGATCATTGGCACCACTTCTGCTTCGACTTCCTCCTTGGCTACGGCCAGTGTTGGTGCTATAAGAAGTGAAATTAAAATACTTAAGCTATTCCTGCGCATACTACATTCCCTGAACAGTGTTTTACATGGCACTATTGATCGCATGGGGAATTAGTTCAGTGATCTGTCTTTTAATAAACATAAAAAAACCTGCCGCTAAGCAGGTTTTTTGACATCTAACATACTATCCGCGGTAATACCGCTGGGGAACGAACGGCATTTTCTCTACCGTCATTGGCAGCATCTTACCCCGTACCTCGGCAAAGACTTCCGTTCCAACCGGAGCAAACTCAGTTTTTACGTATCCCATGGAAACAGGTTTACCAGCGTTTGGCCCGGCAGTACCGCTGGTCACAATGCCGATTTCATTACCGTCAGCATCAAAGAGTTTGGCTCCCTCACGAACCGGGGCTTTGGTCTGGCCGATAAGGCCTACCCGTTTGCGCTCAACGTTCTTAGTCGCAATCTGCTCCAGTATGATATCTGCACCTGGGAACCCACCTGCACGCTCACCGTCTGCCCGGCGCACTTTACTGATACCCCACAACAGGCTGCCTTCAACCGGCGTGGTCGTAGTATCGAGATCATGCCCGTACAGGCACAGACCACATTCAAGGCGCAGTGAATCACGGGCTCCAAGGCCAATCCATTCAACCTCTTCAAACTCAGTCAGCGCACGTGCCAGTGTTGGTGCATTCTCAGCGGAAACAGAGATTTCGTAACCATCTTCACCGGTATAGCCAGAGCGGCTCACCATGCAGGTCTCACCGAGCAGTTCAATCTCACGCGCATCCATAAATACCATGTCTGCTACTGCAGGATTGAGCTGACTCAAAACGTGCGCGGCTTTTGGCCCCTGCAGGGCAAGCAGAGCGCGATCTTCGATGATCTCAATCTCAACAGATTCAGGCAGATTGGTTTTAAGGTGAGCAATATCCTGCTCTTTACATGCGGCATTCACAACAACGAACAGACAGTCGCCGAAGTTTGCGACCATCAGATCATCCATGATACCGCCCTGATCATTAGTAAAAAACGCATAGCGCTGATTACCAACCGGCAGATCGATAATATCCACCGGCACCAGCGCCTCAAGCGCTTTTGCGGCTTCTGCACCATGGAGCCTGATCTGCCCCATGTGGGATACATCAAAAAGACCAGCAGCCTCACGGGTATGCAGGTGCTCTTTCTTTACGCCCAGTTTGTACTGTACCGGCATATCGTAACCGGCAAACGGGACCATTTTGGCCCCGGCTTCCACATGCAGTGCATGCAGCGGTGTTCTGTTTAGTTCTGTCATACCTGTCTCCATCTCACCCGTTATGTCACCCGTCTGGTCACTCATCTCAGGTGTTTGGTTGTTTCACGAAACCAACAATGTTTCCGATAGTAGACAATGTTTACTGGCAATGAAATCCCTGATGCACACTCTTCCCCCGGAGTGTGACGCTTTACATGTTTTTCACACCTGTTATTGGCTTGCGACCAGAATGCAAATACAAAAACAGCGCAAACCGGGGCCAGTTTACGCTGTCACAAACAGAGGCAAACGCTTGCCTCTATTATTGGAAACCGTTGTTATTTGGCTGTCACCCACAAAATAAGGGCATCCTGAACACTTGCTGAAACCAGCATATGGCCCATGTTCGCGTCGTAATAAACGCTGTCACCCTGTGCCATAGGAACCGGTTCATAGAACTCAGAGTAGAAGACGACTTCTCCTTCCAGGATCAGCAAAAACTCCTCACCATCATGACGAACCCAGTCTGGGTAATCTTCAAAGCTTCTGGCCCGGACCCGGCTTTTAAAAGGCATCATCTTTTTGTTGGATAACTGGGTTGCCAGCAGTTCATGCTCATAGGTTTGAGTCGGGTGCGGTTTCCCCTGCCCTGCGCGGGTAATATCACGCCGCCCGGTTGCCACCTTTTTCCTTGGCGGTTCAAAGAGTTGCGGCATATCGATATTAAGACCGACTGCCAGTTTCTGCATCGCCTGAAACGTAGGTGAGATCTGTTCATTTTCGATCTTGGACAGGGTCGAACGCGCGAGACCAGTCGCTTGGCTGGCGTCTTCAAGCGTCATCCCCAGCGATGCGCGAATGTCTTTCAGTCGCTGGCCCAGTTTCAGCGGTTCGATGTTTTCCTGCGCGGCTTCTTTTGCCAGCGTCAGGGATGGGTACTCATCATAGAGATCTTCAGGCATGGACCCTCTTATTTTTTATACTTCCTGTATTCATTTCATTGTGCACACAGGGACACCAACTTAAAAGGGAGTCAGGGCAAATAAAGAGTGCGCTGGGTAACAGTTTGCGAAATCTTGTTTCCTATCGGAAACATTTGGATTGAATCAACGTGCCAGTCGGGCTATGTTACCGACTTGTTAGTCAGAAAGATTTCATGCAAACACTGTAACAAGCGGAGTTTCCGGGAAAAGACGGCTCAGCCGCAGAGACGGGAAACAGCACAGCCAACAGCAAAAGGAAGCACGGCGCGAAAGCAGACAATGAAAAGAACTGCCGCCCCGTCCGACAACAAAAAGGTCCCCTGCAATGACTAAGACATACCACAACCATAAACTTGAGCATTTCTTTACAACTTCTCTTGCTGCCACCGATGACGCGGTGTTTGCTGCTATCGATGCAGAACATCATCGCCAAAGTGATCAAATTGAGCTTATTGCCTCTGAAAATATCGTCTCTAAAGCGGTAATGCAGGCACAGGGCACCTGCCTGACCAATAAGTACGCAGAAGGTTACCCGAGCCGCCGCTACTACGGCGGGTGTGAACATGTCGACACGGTTGAATCCCTTGCCATCGAACGGGCCAAGCGTCTGTTCCGCTGCGAATACGCCAACGTTCAGCCTCATTCCGGCGCGCAGGCCAACGGCGCGGTAATGCTGGCGTTGCTTCAGCCCGGAGATACCGTTCTTGGAATGTCACTCGATGCAGGTGGGCACCTGACTCATGGCGCTCGTCCTGCTCTGTCCGGAAAGTGGTTTAACGCGGTTCAGTACGGTGTCGACAGAGAAACTCTCGAAATCAATTACGACGATGTTCTGGCTCTCGCCAAAGAACATAAACCTAAACTGATCATTGCAGGCGGCAGTGCCATTCCGCGCCAGATTGATTTTGCACGCTTTCGCGCTATTGCAGATGAAGTCGATGCCCTGCTGATGGTCGATATGGCCCACATTGCCGGGCTGGTAGCGACCGGCGCCCACCCAAGCCCAATCCCTTATGCGGATGTAGTGACTTCCACTACCCATAAGACGCTGCGTGGTCCACGCGGTGGACTGATCCTGACCAACGACGAAAGCACGATCAAGAAAATTAACTCCGCTGTTTTCCCGGGTCTGCAGGGCGGGCCGCTGATGCACGTTATCGCAGCCAAGGCCGTCGCTTTTGGTGAAGCACTCGGCCCTGAATTTAAAACCTACACCGAACAGGTGATCAGCAACGCCAAAATACTGGCTGAAGTCCTGCAGACGCGAGGCTGTGACATTGTTACAGGTGGCACCGATACCCACCTGATGCTGGTCGACCTGAGACCCAAAGGCCTTAAAGGCAACCTGGCAGAACAGGCGCTGGAGCGTGCCGGGATCACATGCAACAAAAATGGCATCCCGTTCGATTCTGAGAAGCCTATGATTACCTCAGGCATTCGCTTAGGTACGCCTGCCGGAACAAGCCGCGGTTTCGGCTATGAAGAATTTAAACAAATTGGTGAGTGGATTGGTGATGTGCTCGATGGGTTAACAGAAAACCCTGACGGCAACCCGGAAGTTGAGCAACGCGTGCGCAGGCAGGTTGCTGAGCTTTGTCGTCACTACCCTCTTTACCGGTAAGAACTGAAAGACTGGAGAACAATCAATGGATAAATCACTGAAGTTTACTGAAAGCCACGAGTGGGTACGTGACAACGGCGATGGTACGGTAACCATCGGTATTTCTGAACACGCTCAGGAAATGCTGGGCGATGTTGTATTTGTGGATCTGCCAGACGTGGGCGACACCATTGAAGCTGGCGACAATTTCTCCCTGGTTGAGTCTGTTAAGGCTGCATCTGACATTTATGCACCGGTCAGTGGTGAAGTTGTGGAAATCAACGAAGAGCTGGAAGACAGCCCTGAGCTCATCAACGAAGAGTCTTATGACGGCGGCTGGATTGTACGCGTCAAACTTGATGATGCTTCTGAGCTGGAAAACCTGAAAGGCGCCGAAGAGTACGAAGCCTCTTTGGAAGACGAGTGATCCGCAGCATCAGAAACCTTCAGTGGCGGGGAGTGCATTAGCCCTCCCCTGCCTGCAAAAGGGCGGCGGTAATACCTTTAAGCGATCGCGGTAGAGAAATTATGAGTGAGTTACTTCAACAACTGAGCACGGATAACGAATTTATCAGACGCCATAACGGCCCTGACAACAAACAACAGCAAACCATGCTGGAGGCTGTCAACGCCCAAAGCCTGGACGCACTGATTGAAGAAACGGTTCCTGCACAAATCCGTCTGGAAGCACCAATGAACACCGGCGCTCCGATGAGCGAAGCCGATATGCTGGGCGCAATGAAAAAGTTCGCCAGCCAAAACCAGCTCAAACGCACCTTTATCGGCCAGGGCTATTACAACACTTTTACGCCAAATGTAATCCTGCGTAACGTGATGGAAAATCCCGGCTGGTACACAGCTTACACCCCTTATCAGCCTGAGATTTCCCAGGGTCGCCTTGAAGCCCTGCTAAACTTCCAGCAGATGGTGATGGATCTGACCGGTATGGAGATCGCCAACGCCTCCCTGCTCGATGAAGCCACCGCCGCCGCAGAAGCCATGACCCTTTGTCAGCGTGGCGGTAAGAGCAAAAGCAAAGCTTTCTTTGTCGCTGATGACGTGCATCCACAAACACTGGAAGTGGTTAAAACCCGCGCCGAATTTATCGGCTTTGAGGTATTGACTGGTCCCGCAACCTCGCTGCCACAGCACGATGTATTTGGCGCACTGCTCCAGTATCCCGGAACTACTGGTGAAGTGTACGATCTCACTGACATCATCAAAGATGCCCATGCGAACAAAACCCTGGTCACCGTAGCCACCGACCTGCTCGCTTCTGCCCTGCTTAAACCTGCCGGGGAAATGGGTGCAGACGTTGTGATTGGCAGTGCCCAGCGCTTTGGTGTCCCTATGGGATACGGTGGCCCTCACGCCGCCTTCATGGCGACCCGCGACAAGTTCAAACGCACCATGCCTGGCCGTATCATTGGCGTTTCGGTTGATTCAAAAGGCAACCAGGCCCTGCGCATGGCGATGCAAACCCGTGAGCAGCATATCCGTCGCGAGAAAGCGACTTCAAACATCTGTACCGCGCAGGCACTCCTTGCCAACATGGCATCGTTCTTTGCCGTCTATCACGGCCCGGAAGGCCTGCGTAAAATAGCCCGCCGCACTCATCACCTGACCGCAGTGCTGGCGGCCGGCCTGACCAAATCAGGCTATGAGCTGGCCCACAATACCTTCTTCGATACCCTGACCATCAATACAGGAGCACAGACCGAAGCTCTGTATCAGAAAGCGCAAATGGCCGGTATCAACCTGCGTAAACTCGATGGCAAACTGGGTATCAGTGTGGATGAAACCACAACGACAGAAGATATCAGTGCGCTGTTTGGCGTTTTCTCTGCAGAGCACTCCGTCAGCATACTTTCAGCAGCGATTGCAGAAAATGAGTTTGCCGCCATTCCAGAGAACTTGCGCCGTGAAAGCGAATACCTGACTCACGCGGTATTTAATACCCACCACAGTGAAACTCAGATGATGCGCTACCTGAAGCAGCTGGAGAACAAAGACTTCTCCCTGACCCACGGCATGATCCCGCTGGGCAGCTGCACAATGAAACTCAACGCTGCCGCTGAGATGATCCCGGTCACCTGGCCTGAGTTTGGCGGACTGCATCCGTTCGTACCAAAGGCGCAGGCTGCCGGTTATCAGGCGCTGGCCAAAGACCTCAAAGCCAAACTGTGCGAGATCACCGGCTATGATGATTTCTCGCTTCAGCCTAACTCAGGCGCATCAGGTGAATACGCGGGCCTTATCGCGATTCAGCGCTATCACCAGAGCCGTGGCGATGCTCACCGCAATGTTTGCCTTATCCCGGCATCTGCGCACGGTACAAACCCGGCGACCGCATCCATGGTTTCCATGAAAGTCGTGGTGGTGAAGTGTGACGATCACGGCAACATCGACCTGAACGATCTGGCCGCGAAGATTGAGAAACACCGAGAGAACCTGTCCAGCATCATGATCACCTACCCGTCTACCCACGGCGTGTACGAAGAGCATGTGAAACAGGTCTGTGAAATGGTCCACCAAGCTGGCGGCCAGGTCTATCTGGATGGCGCAAACATGAACGCTCAGGTTGGCCTGACCAACCCTGGCTTTATCGGCTCAGACGTATCACACCTGAACCTGCACAAAACCTTCTGTATCCCACATGGTGGCGGTGGTCCGGGCATGGGACCAATCGGTGTGAAATCTCACCTTGCACCGTTCCTGCCTGGCCATATTGAAGGTGGCCTGCAGGGAGACGACTTTGCCGTTTCTGCCGCGGATCTGGGCAGCGCATCCATTCTGCCAATCTCCTGGGCGTACATCGCCATGGCAGGCAGCACCGGCCTGACCGATGCAACCAAAGTGGCTATTCTTAGCGCCAACTACGTGATGGAGCGACTGCTGCCGCACTACCCTGTTCTTTACCGTGGCAATAACGGCCGCGTCGCGCACGAATGTATTATCGACATTCGTCCGCTTAAAGATGAAACCGGGATCAGTGAGGAGGACATCGCCAAGCGTCTGATGGACTATGGCTTCCATGCACCTACCATGTCTTTCCCGGTTGCCGGAACCCTGATGGTGGAACCAACCGAATCGGAAGACCTGGCCGAACTGGATCGCTTCTGCGATGCCATGATCGCCATCCGTGAAGAGATGAGCAGGGTGAAAAACGGTGAATGGCCACTGGATAACAACCCGCTGGTTAACGCACCGCATACTCAGGCAGACATGGCCGAAGAAGACTGGAAACGCCCATACACACGTGAGCTGGCGTTCTTCCCATCCCGACAAACCAGGGCCGCCAAGTACTGGCCAGCTGTAAACCGGGTGGATAACGTGTACGGCGACAGGAACCTGATTTGTTCCTGCCCGGGGATTGAGAATTACGAGGAGTGATTCAGAAACTGATCACAGATAACTAAGTTGGAAACTGTGATAACCGAGTTGGAAACCGATAACTAAGTTGGAAACTAACTTGAATAACAAAAGGCGAACCATTCGGTTCGCCTTTTTGTATGTAAGATTTATCTGAGATACTCAGAAAAGCTTACTTGTTAGGATTCAGAGGTATAAAACCGTATCTGCCTTTCCTATTGCTTTTAGTGAAATGTATATGGTTTACCACTTCACTAACATCATCTGGAACATCCTCATTCTCGATAATTATTAATTGCTGTGATTCATCAAGGCCCTTCAACGAGTCATAAAAGCTCAATGCCATGTCTTCCGAAATATCTTCTCCTTCAGGAACATCTGGCTTTTTGTACGTAACTAAAGGTGAATCAATGACCATAAAGCCTAGACCTTTGTATAGTTCCAACAATGAAATGGCAAAAGCAGCATAGGTTATTGAACGATAACCTTTACCTGCCAAGTTCCTACTTTCTCCAGCAATCACAAAATCCCTGTCATCCTCACTATACAAAACGCTACTTGATTCAACATTTGGATAGCCCCACAAATCAAGATATTCTCCTATCCGATTGGCTAAACTTTCCATCATAAATACAGTTGGAACTTCAAACTGCCTTGAAGTTGAGGAGTCTTCTATAACCTGTTCTATGTCATTTTTTTGCAGTTGCAGCCCCTCAATATGCTCTATGAGATAAATGTTGTGTTGCACTTCTTTTTGTTTATCTTCGAGCTCTCTCATTTTTACAGATAGCTCTTTTAAAGCATTAGAAACGTAACCATCTAACTCAGCTTTTTTCATTTCTAGCTCTTCTGCAAGACTAGCATCCAGTAGATCAAGATCGTCAATTTCATCATCAAACTGAGACTTAGCATCATTTAATTCATTGATTAGTCTCATGGTTTTTTCTATTTCTATTTTTGAACTATGGCACACATCAACAACAGTATGATTAAGGTCATTCAGAACACTATCACATACTGGGCAGTTCCTAGTTTCTATTCCTTGAACAGCGGATCCCATCTCTATCGTTGACTCAAGTCTCATCAAATCTGAGAAGTATTGCTTTTCTACTATTGCCGAGTTTTGAGACAATGACTGTAGCTCTTTTCTCTGCTCAGCATGATTTAACAACTGAAGGTTCAACGAATCGCGCTCACTTTCAAGTACCTCACACTTAGATATTATTGCGAGATGTTTAGACTCAACTTCTTCAATAGCCAATGTAAGCTTACTTTCTTGCTCCTCAAGCTCAATTCTGGTCGCCCCAGAGGGAATACGTTCAGTTAGTGACGAGATCAGCTCTTCCAACAACTCGAGCTTTCCTGTTTTATTATTGATCACTTTCACAGGAAGCTTTTCAGTAATGTGAGAGTCGTCCTCACCACTAACAAGCCACTTTATTACGTTAATTTCCTTGGTCTCATCGGTGTATTGCCCCGACAGAAAAGGAGATAACTTTGTAGGTATTCTCAATTCATCGATTAAATGCAGTTGCCTCATTGAGGTCAAATTTAGTTCGTTTTTCTTTCCCTGTTTATTGCTTCTAATCCATGTACCTGTCAGACCGCAACGTTCCAACAAGTAGTAAGATAGAGTATTTTTGGCTTTTGCAGTGTGCTTCCTCTTCAACTCTCTAGAAGAGGTGGTACTATCGATTTCATCTATTGATGACTCGAAAACCTCGAAGTTTTCTCCGCTGAATCCTGACTTTAACGTAAATGTATCACCGTCAGTGTCACAAAGTTCAAGGTAAATCTCTGAATATAATTTAGACTCTGTAATTCGCCTTTCCAGTGCCCCTCTGCCTAACATGTACTCCAAACACTCGAAAATGAAAGTTTTACCTGTATTAGAAGGCCCTGTAATTATGTTAACGCCCTTATCAAACTTAATTGAGGCATCTGCATTCTCGGCACTGCTCAATCGAAGCTCACTAATATACAAATACGTCAAAACTAACCTCTCAAAATGTGTGTTCTGAATGCGATCTCAGCATCCGTACCATTAAACGACTGTTGGATTCTTCTTCTTAAACTCTCACTATCAAGCATCCCATACTCACTGACTGCCCACTTGGCTCGTTTTTGAACATGTTCTACATACTCAGAACCAAGCATATCTAAGAACGGCTCTCCCTCTTCCGTAAGCACATACTGCAAGCCAGTTTCATCGTTAATAATTGACGCCAAACCATATTGACACAGTAACTTTAAGCCATCTCTCATTAATGAACGCCTGATGTAAAGTTCACTACTTCTATGAGGTATAGGGGCATGTAAACTATTTAATGAATTGGAAAAGTCGCCAGAGTGGACAACAATGTAGTCAATGCAAGCTAGCTTATCGAGATCACCATATGAAGGATAGAGGTACTTCAATATCGCTAACGCACGTAAGCCATATTCAACATGATTATTAAACGCGAGATTAGTCTTATTCGTCATCAGAAACTACCCATACAAACTCATTGTCTCCACTACTATCATTTGCTAGGTGATGACATATACCAGCCCTATCCTCACCATCACTGCAAAGTGTCAGAGGATTTGATGTTATAGCCAATCGACGAGCTTCCTTTTCTACAGTTTTCACTCTCACGAAACCGTTCTCATGATCTTCTTCTACTATATCGACGACTCCAGATGAAATTTCTCCTTGGAATTTTTCAAATATACCTGGGGGTAATGTATCTCTAGAGAATTGCTTAAGTTGTTCAGCTTTATGAAAATTTTTACGAGCGCGTTTAAAGTGCTTATTCGTTGCTTTCCCTTTAGGTAAGTCACTAACCTTCAAGTACTCAGCATCATCTGCTTCACTATAAGCGTCTAGCAATTTGGAAATGTATACCAACTCACTTGACGCAATATCTGCGGGAACATCACCAAAATTAGGACGATTAGGTAAACCCCCACCAAACCTTGTTGCGTGATAACGCGATTTAGCATGTTCTTCAACAAGAGTAAGTGGCTTCACTTTATAGAAAATAGAAAAGTCAAACTCGTCAATGTATTTTAGTAATTCCCCTTCGAGTGAAATACCACCACTTATTGTTTTAGTTATTTTATGTTTACAGTACTTGTCCCAATTCGCCTTAAGTTCTTTTTTTAGAGCGCTAGGTCTACGAAGTAAATCCGACAATGAAGTTCCCAAACCTTGAGGAGCTACAAAGAAATAGTTTCTTGGAACAGGGAAATCACCTATGTAAGTGTAATAACAGAGTTTACCGAACTCCGCCCAGACATCACTAGGCATTAACGGATGATCATAGTGCTTACACTGAAAATTATCCCAAACATAAGAATCAGCATACTGCTTTGGACATGTAACATAACCAACGACATCACGTCCTTTATCACCAGCACCACCTAATCTGTCCGTATCAAGAAATTCTTCTTTCTTAACCGTTAACCACTCCTCAACAAACTCTTCCCATTCATCTGGAGAAAAAATTTTAATTCGTTGTATAGGAGGCACTGGAGAACCAGCCATGACCTGAGCTAAATTAAATTGTGACATTTGCATTTAAACCGATACGACATCATGTCGCTTTGCTTGCAATAGGTATCATTAGATACCCAATAGTCTACCAAATTTAAATGCAACTAGTAACAATGACACCACAAACAGTGTGCTCTTTATCATACTCTTGCCTATAGCTCATGTCGTAGAGGCAAAGCACTTTTTGCCCACTAAGACATCGGCAATATACTGCTCATGACTGCTGAGATATTGGATATCTGCTAAATAAGCCAAATGATGCCCATCTTTGATGTTTTGGATAAATGCCTGGTTACCGTTAGCGGCTTCATTGTGCATATGGTCTACCAGGGCCTGAACTCTGGTCATCATTGCTTTCACTAAAGCCTGACGGTCTTCTTCAGGCAAACCATAAGCATCACAAAACTGCCTGGCTCGTATAGATTGCAATTCTAAGTCACCCATTGCATCATATTCATGTGTTTTGAAGGGAGCCCAGCAGTACACCGCATAAGCGATATCCCAAATTCTTGGCGCTGGATGCGCAGTATCGAAATCGATAATACCCACGGTTTCTGAACCAATCAGTGAGACATTGTATGGTGCATAGTCTCCGTGACAGATAACTTCCATTGGCTCCCGACTGGGCAGCATCCACTCCAGAGATTCGTTCAAATGCTTTGAAAGAAACGAACTGGAGGCGTCATGGTATGAGCGAAGCAGTTTAGCCGCAGACGTCAGTGCTTCAGTCGTAGCGATATCGCCTTTCAGCGGATAGTTGAAAACGTCTCCTTCGACATAAGACAAAATTTCGTTATTTTTATCGTCGAAGCCATAAGGCTTAGGTGCTGCATTAAAGCCGTTATCAGCAATATGTGACAACAAACTTTGTACAGTTTCAGACCACTTACCGCGTGGCCGATAAATCCTGTTTTCAGAGCGGAAAATCTGACCTTCGCGCCCACCTTGAAGTTCTTCCATTAATATCCTTATGTGCGTGATTTGTATTTTACTTAAACCATCCAATTAACGGCTGCTAATGCCCCGAAACTCAACTAAGCCACGGTAAACACCGCAGTGATCCGGAACAAAAAATACCACGGGTTAGCTGTCAGCTATGACAACTTGATACTCATTGAGCCTTCTCCTCCAGCTTAACCTATCGGCTAAGCTGGAAGGCGACGAAACCAAAATGGAGAAGACTCAATGAGATTTTATAACCAACTGCATAACTATTACTGTGGCATTGATCTGCATGCTCGCATTCTGTATGTCTGCATCCTTGATTCACTTGGCAATACCATCCTTCACAAGAAGATTGATGCCAACCCTGAGGCGTTGCTCGAACTACTCTCACCGTACCAGGACCAAATTGTCGTGGGTGTGGAATGCATGCACTGCTGGTATTGGGTCAGCGATTTATGCCTCGATTACGCCTTTGATTTTGTCCTCGGCCATGCTCTGTATATGAAGGCCATTCACGGTGGAAAAACCAAAAATGACCGTATCGACTCGTACAAAATCGCATCTCTGTTAAGAGGCGGAAACTTTCCACTGGCCTACACCTACCCGAAAGCGATGCGCGCAACCCGCGATTTACTCCGCCGCAGAACCAAAATCATGCGGCATGGAGCTGATTTGAAGGCCCACGTTTCCAACACTTTTAGTCAGTACAATTTGCCCGCCCCTAATCTGCAACTGCGCTACCCGTATGCCAGAGAAGCCGTTAAAAACCGCTTTCCACAACCCGCGGTCAATCGCAATATCGAGTTAGACCTGAACGTCATTGCCTTTTACACCCATGAGCTGGCACGTGTGGAGCACTTTATCGAGCAAAACGCCAAACAACATAATGCCCAGGACTATCAGCTGCTGAAAACTGTACCGGGAATTGGGCGTATTCTGGCACTCACCATCCTGTATGAGATTGGTGATATTCAGCGCTTTCCAACGGTACAAAAATTTGCCTCATATTCCCGTTTAGTGAAATGCAAAGCCGAGTCGGCAGGCAAACAAAAAGGAACCAATGGCAACAAAATTGGTAATGCCTATCTCAAATGGGCATTCTCTGAAGCCGCTGTGCTTCACCTTCGGGGCAATGACAAATCAAAACAGTACGTCCAACGTTTACAAAGGCGCATGAGCAAAGCCAAAGCACTCTCAGCTTTGGCCCATAAACCCGGGCGCTGTGTTTACTTTATGCTGAGGAACAAAACCGTCTTTGATGAACAACGATTTTGACTGAATAAGTCGCACAACGGGGTGAGCTCAACGTCTAACTGGTGCTGAGTAGAAACGTCTTGCTGACCATTACCCAATAGGACAGTCCTTTCCGGACTCGAGCCTGCTTTTGGCCTGCTACGTTTGGTTGTCCAAGCCCTTTTGCTTTGATTAGCCACCCCGTTGTTGCGCATTACTCAACACGAACAGCAAAGTTGCTTACACCCAACTTGAGCCTGAAAATAACTGGACAATCCTTGCCAAACGCGAGGTTGAGCCTTCTGTTTGAATAGCGCCAACTTGGGTTAACCGATGAATGTCTAATGGCCCTGTTACTCGTTTGACAGGCAGCGGTGAGACCGCAGTAAGAGACCTTCTATATGTGTTTGTGGTAAGCAATGCTTAACAACTCAGATGACAAAGCGAAGTAAACGGCTTTGTTGTTCGAATTGTATTGGCTGCTGGCGCAGCCAAGGGTTTGCTATTTCCTATTGACAGGGAGAAGGCTCATATGTGTTAGCTGCCAATCTCATTGGCAATCAAACACGCCGATTGTACACGCGTCCGCTTTTGCAATTTGTTAGCTACATCACGCCTAACTACTTGAAAGAAAGCAATATTGACCACATATATTAGTAACAGATAAGGAGTTAGTAATGTTCCAAAAACAAAGTTTAGAAAAAATGCAGATTATGCTGCTTACTGATTTAGATATGAACGTAATGATGGACCTTCTTTCTGGATCAAGTGTTTACACACAGCATGTAGAACAAAATACCATCAAAACAGCAAAGTCTATTGAGAATGACCAAACCCTGACTGAAGATCAAAAGCAAATTCAGCTAGAATTTTTAAGTGATGACATAAACTATGCTCAAGAGGCTCAGGAGTTAGCTGAAGAGCTGGCTATTATTGGGCTTTATAAAACCATTGAGATTCGAATCGCTAAAGCCGCTAAAGCCTCGAAGTTATTCAGCAATACAAAAATTAAAGAGCTTTATATTACAGATAAACTTATTGAACACTTTAATACTGTTGGAATTGACGTTGAGTCAATTTTACACTTCGATAAGTTCAAAGAACTCAAACTACTGAACAATTGCCTTAAGCATTCAGGTGAAGTCAATCAAACCTTAGCGGATTTAGAACCTTCAAAATGGACCAAGGGAGAAAAGATTACTAAATTTGCAACTCACTTCTACGATTTATTAGAACCCAATATGATGTTCTTAAATAATTTAGGCTCAGAATTACGTTCGAAACTATAATCATAAGCTCGCACAACGTTCAATTTTTTGTGCGAGCAGCTAACGCTTTGTTCTTACGAATCCCCTCATAATTTCCTTTCAAAACAATGAGTAGACGCACATCGCCCTATCTGATCTAATGAATTTCGCCAAAAACACACCTTCACAGATAGATAAGAAAGAGATTCTTAGCGATGTGC